>CAWCKG010000082.1:0-18037 GCA_963795785.1 uncultured Actinomycetes bacterium | reverse complement strand
GTGCTGCGCGACGGCGTGGGCCTGGCCCGCACGCTGGCCGCTTTCGGAATCGGCGCCGCCGACTACGCCCAGATCGGCGCGGACGTCCTGGACGATGAGGTGCTCGCCAACACGCCGCGGATGCCCGACGCTGCCGACATCGCCGCGATCCTCACCGCCGCCCAGAGCTTAGGCGTGCCGACCGGCCAGGTCGGTGCACCACGCGGTGCGGTGGCGGAACCGCCGGGATTTGCGCCGCCCCGTCACCCGGGACGGGTCATCCGGCGGCGCGCCGCCCGCGCTCTGGCCCGCAGCGGCTGTCCTGGGATGATGAAGCCTTGACGCTCAACGAGGAGGGGTCATGGATTCCGCGAACGCTGGCTCCCCGCCCGGTGCCCGCCCCGTCCGCGCCCCGCGCGGCACCGCCCTGAGCTGCCGGGGCTGGCCGCAGGAGGCCGCCATGCGGATGCTCATGAACAACCTTGACCCCGAGGTGGCCGAGCACCCCGACCAGCTCGTTGTCTATGGCGGGTCCGGGCGCGCGGCACGGAGCTGGGCCGCCTACGACGCGATCGTTTTGACCCTGAGAAGCCTGGCCGAAGACGAAACCTTGCTGGTCCAGTCCGGCAAGCCGGTCGGGGTGGTGCGCACGCACGAGTGGGCGCCGCGGGTGCTCATCGCCAACTCGCTGCTGGTGCCGCAGTGGGCGACCTGGGAGGAGTTCCGGCGGCTGGAGTCGCTGGGGCTGACCATGTTCGGCCAGATGACGGCCGGCTCGTGGATCTACATCGGCACCCAGGGCATCCTCCAGGGCACCTACGAGACGTTCGCCGCGGTGGCGGAGAAGCGGTTCGGCGGCACGCTGGCCGGCACGATCACGCTGACCGCGGGCCTGGGCGGGATGGGCGGCGCGCAGCCGCTGGCGGTGACGATGAACGGCGGGGTCGCGATCTGCATCGACTGCGACCCGTCCCGGATCGCCCGGCGGATCGAGCACGGCTACCTGGACGTGGCCGCCGGCGACCTGTCCGACGCGCTGCGCCGGGCGGAGGCGGCGCGCGACGCGGGCGAGCCGCTGTCGATCGGCCTGCTCGGCAACGCCGCCGACCTGGTGCCGGCCATGCTCGCCATGGGCGCGCCGATCGACGTGGTCACCGACCAGACCTCGGCGCACGACCCGCTGACCTACCTGCCCCGCGGGGTCAGCTTCGAGGACATGGCGGCGCTGCGGGCCGAGGACCCGGCCGGGTTCACCACCCGGGCGCGCGAGTCCATGGCCGCGCATGTCGAGGCCATGGTCGGCTTCCTCGACGCGGGCGCGGAGGTGTTCGACTACGGCAACTCGATCCGCGGCGAGGCGGAGGCGGCCGGTTACTCGCGCGCGTTCGCCTTCCCCGGCTTCGTCCCCGCCTACATCCGGCCGCTGTTCTGCCAGGGCAAGGGGCCGTTCCGGTGGGCGGCGCTGTCCGGCGACCCGGAAGACATCGCCGTCACCGACCGGACCATCCTCGACCTGTTCCCCGGCAACGAGCCGCTGGCCAGGTGGATCCGGATGGCCGGGGAGAAGGTGCGCTTCCAGGGGCTGCCCGCGCGGATCTGCTGGCTCGGCTACGGCGAGCGGCACCTGGCCGGGCTGGCGTTCAACGACCTGGTGGCCCGCGGTGAGGTGCGGGCGCCGATCGTGCTGGGACGCGACCACCTGGACTGCGGCTCGGTCGCCTCGCCGTACCGCGAGACCGAGGCCATGGCCGACGGTTCCGACGCCATCGCCGACTGGCCCATCCTCAACGCCCTGGTCAACACGGCCTCGGGCGCGTCGTGGGTGAGCGTGCACCACGGCGGCGGGGTCGGCATCGGCCGGTCCATCCACGCCGGGCAGGTCTGCGTCGCCGACGGCACCCCGCTGGCCGGGGCCAAACTGGAGCGCGTCCTCACCAACGACCCCGGCATGGGCGTGATCCGCCATACCGACGCGGGGTATGACGAGGCAGTCCGCAGGTCGCCCGCGACCGGGGCGTGCGCGTCCCCATGCACGAGTACCAGGGCCAGACGTCGTGACCGCGGCGGCCCCGCGGTGAGCTTCGGCGCGTTGTGGGAGTCGCTGCTCCCGGTCGGCCGCGACGGCGGCACCGGTGGCTACCGGCGCTTCTCCTGGACGCCGGCGGACGCGGAATGCCGCCGCTGGTTCTTCAAGCCGCTGCAGAACGAGACCTCAGGGCCACCGCCGACCGTAACGGCAACCTGTGGGCGTGGTGGGACCTGCCGGGGAGCCCGGATCCCGGGCCGGCCGGTGCCGTGGTCACCGGGAGCCACCTGGACTCGGTGCCGGACGGCGGCGCCTACGACGGCCCGCTCGGGGTGGTGACCGCGTTCGCCGCGGTGGACCTGCTCCGCGAGCGCGGCGAGGTGCCGGTGCGCCCGCTGGCGGTGGCCGCGTTCTGCGAGGAGGAGGGGGCCCGCTTCGGCGTCGCCTGCCTCGGCAGCCGGCTGCTGGCCGGTGCCATCGAGCCGGACCGGGCCCGGGCGCTGGCCGACGCCGCCGGCGTCACACTCGCCGAGGCGATGACCGCCGCCGGGCAGGACCCCGCGGCTCTCGGACCGGATCCCGGCCTGGTCGCGGGCATCGCCGCCTACGTCGAACTGCACATCGAGCAGGGCCGTGCGCTGGCCGGCCTGGACGCCGCGATCGGAGTGGCGGAGGGAATCTGGCCGCACGGCCGGTGGCGGCTGACGTTCACCGGGCGGGCCGACCACGCGGGGACCACCAGGCTCGGCGACCGGTGCGACCCGATGCTGGCGGCCGCCGCCGTGATATTCGCCGCGCGGGGAGCCGCCACCCAGCTGGGCGCCCTGGCCACGGTCGGCAAGGTGACCGTGGAACCGGGCGCGGTCAACGCGATCAGCTCGGCGGTGACCGCCTGGCTGGACGCCCGCGCTCCCGACGAGTCCCGGCTGCGCGCGGTCGTGGACCGGGTGCTGGCGCAGGCCCGGGCCGCCGCGGTGGCCCAGGGCGTGGCCCTGGACGCCCGCCAGGAGTCGGTCACGCCCGCCGTGGCCTTCGATGCCGCGCTCCGCGACCGTCTCGTGGCCAGCCTGGCCGCCGCCGGGATCCGGGCCCCGGTGCTGCCCACCGGGGCCGGTCATGACGCCGGCGTGCTGGCCGCGAAGGTGCCGGCCGGCATGCTGTTCGTGCGCAACCCGACCGGGGTCTCCCATTCGCCCGCCGAGCACGCGGAGCCGGGGGACTGCGCCACCGGCGTGACGGCGCTGGCCGCCGTCCTTGCCGACCTGGCCTGCCGTGGCTGACCCGGGCGCGGTCCGCCGCTGGCATGCCGAGCTGGCCTGGCTGCCCGGGCGGGGGGTGCATGCCGGGGTGCTCATCGAGGCCAGCGGCCGGCATTTCACCGCGGTGACCCCCGGCGTCGGGACCGCCGGCTGCCCGCCGGGCACGGTGCGCCTGCCCGGCTTCACGCTGCCGGGACTGGCGAACGCGCACTCGCACGCGTTCCACCGTGCGCTGCGCGGGGCCGTCCAGGCCGGGCAGGGCACGTTCTGGACCTGGCGGGAGCGGATGTACCAGGTCGCCGGGCGGCTGCAGCCGGACAGTTACCTGGCGCTGGCCAGGGCCGTCTACGCGGAGATGGCGCTGGCCGGGGTCACCTGCGTCGGGGAGTTCCACTACCTGCACCACGACACCGGCGGCGCCAGGTACCGCGACCCCAACCAGATGGGCCGGGCGCTGATCGAGGCCGCCGCGCAGGCGGGGCCGCGGATCACCCTGCTGGACACCTGCTACCTGCGCGGCGGGCTGGCCGCCGACGGGGCACCGGTCGCGCTGTCCGGTGTCCAGGAGCGGTTCGGCGACGGCGACGGGGCGCGGTGGGCGGAGCGGGCCAGCGAACTCGGCGCGGACGAGCACGGGATGCTCGGCACCAGCGCCCGCGCCGGGGTGGCGATCCACTCGGTACGGGCCGTGCCGCCGGACCAGATGCACCCGGTGGCCGCCTGGTCGCACGCCTACGGTGCGCCGCTGCACGCGCACCTGTCCGAGCAGCCCGCCGAGAACGAGGCCTGCCTGGCCGCCTACGGCGTCACCCCGGCCCGGCTGCTGGACCAGGCCGGCGCGCTGGGCCCGCGCAGCACGGTCGTGCACGCCACCCATCTCACCTCCGGCGACATCGCGCTGCTCGGCGGCAGCAGGACCGTGGCCTGCTTCTGCCCGACCACCGAGGCGGACCTGGCCGACGGGATCGGGCCGGCCAGGGCGCTGGCCGACGCGGGCTGCCCGCTGAGCCTGGGCAGCGACAGCCACGCCGTGATCGACCTGCTCGCGGAGGCGCGGCTGGTGGAGATGGGGGAGCGGCTGGCGGCCGGCAGGCGCGGGTCGTTCCGCGCGCAGGAACTGGCCGTCGCGGCGACCGTGGCCGGGCACGCCTGCCTCGGCTGGCCCGAGGCCGGCGAGATCGCGCCCGGCGGGATCGCGGACCTGGTGACCGTGGCGCTGGACACCCCGCGGCTGGCCGGCACCCAGCCCGGCAGTGCCCTGGAGTCGGTGATCTTCGCCGGCTCCGCCGCCGACGTCCGCAACGTGGTGATCAGCGGCCGGGATGTGGTGGCCGGCGGCCGGCACCTGCTCGTGGACGACGTTCCGGCGGCGCTGGATGCCGCCATCACCCCGCTGCTCAGCCCCGCCTGACCAGGCGTCACCAGGCGAACGTCGACAGTTCGCCGGGGACCATGGTGGCGGTGAACCCGGTGTGGTCCCTGGCGTCGATGATCTGGAACCTCCTGGTGCTGGCCGCCCCGTTGTAGACGTAGAGGACCACGGACCCGTCCGGGTTGGCCAGGGCCGTCGTCGTGATGTCCGAGGGATACGTCGTGTAGGCCCGGTACGCGGGGCCATAGGAGGGCGACAGGCAGCGGCGCGCGCCCGGCTTGGCGAACATGGACAGGTGCGCCAGCGCGTAGTACTCCGGGTTGAGCGTGACCGCCCCCGTGGTGTTGTTCACCGTCACCACGCCGCGCCTGCCGGGCTTGTCCTGGTTCGGCTGGCCGTTCTGGTCCAGGGCGAGGTTCCACAGGATCACCGACCGCGCCCAGTTCGACACGCCGCCGGCGATGTAGCCGCCTGCCATCCCGGCCATCGTGGTGTCCAGCGACTCGGTCACCAGCGACCGCCATTCGGTCAGGTGCTGCTCGCCGTAGGCGCTGCTCATCACCGCGGGGCTGCCCGCATACCCGTGATAGGCGATGCCGGCGGTATGCGGTCGCGCGGCGAAACTCGTGTACACGGCCTGGCCGTAGGTGAACTTGGACCACTCGGTCGTCCATGGCGAAGATCTTCACGTGCCCCAGGCCCGCCGCGGCCAGGGCAGGTCCCAGGTGCGCCCCGATGAAGCTGCTCTCCTGGGCTGGGGCGAGTGCGGTGAACGTCCCGTCCACCGGCTCGTTCTGGGCGGTGACGGCCCAGATGGGGATGCCCAGCGACCGGTAGGCCTTGATGAACTTCACGAAGTACTGCGCGTAGGGCGCCATGTACCTGCTGTCGAAGGTGCAGTCGCCGGACTCGAACGATCCGCTGGCCAGCATCCAGGCCGGCGGCGTCCAGGGCGTGGCGAGGATCCTGACGGCCGGGTTGATGGCCAGGATCTCCTTGATGACCGGCGTGATGAACGCGGTGTCCCTGGCGACGGAGAACCGGGACAGCGACGGGTCGGCGGGCCCGTCGGCGTAGCTGTAGCCGGTCTCCTCGGACCGGAAGTCCGCCGAGCCCATGCACACCCGCAGCATCCGCCAGTTGCGCCCGGACGCCGAGAACAGGTCGGTCAGCAGGGCATGCCGCCGCGCGGCGGTCATGTAGTGGGTCAGCACATAGGCCGCCGAATCGGTCAGCGCCGCCCCCGCACCCAGGAAGGGCTGGAAAACCTGCTGCGGGCTGACCGTCACGTCACCGGGTTTCGCCGTGACCGGAGTGAAACGCGGCAGCGGAGCCAGGCCAGCACCGTGGTCAGGTCCGACGTCGTGGTCATCCGCAGCCTGGGCGGATCGGCCGCCGCCCGGGACTGGCCCGCGCACCCGCCGGCCAGCACCGAGATGCCCGCCAGGGCACCGGAAGCCATGACCCGGCGGCGGGACAGCGCTGCCGGGCCGCCCGCGGTTGCTGCCATGACGACTTGCCCCCCTCTCACCGCAGATCACACCTTGTCACGAACCGGGTGCCCAGAACGTTCAGTCACCCGGTCCGGCCCCCGCATGGCGGGCATCTGTTTGTGGTCAGTGCGCCACCAACCACAAAAGAATGTGGGTGGTGCGCCACCAACCACAAACGCGGCGGGGCAGCGGTCCCGGTATCCGCCGCGCCGGTCCTGGCCGGATCTGCCGCGCGTCCGCGCGTACTGCCCCGGTGGCCCGCGCGTCCGGTGGCTGCCCGCGCGCCGGCGGTCCCCGCGCCGGCATCTGCCACGTCTGGTGGCCCCGCGCCCGGCATCTCCGCGTCTGGTGGCGCTGCGCCCGGCATCTCCGCGCCCGGCAGGCCGCCTGGCCGGGAATGTGGTTCAAATTTGAACTGTTATCCCGGGGCAGAATGGGTGCAGCGGGCGGCACGAGGAGGATCGCGATGTCTGACATCACGGCAGCGACGGAGGCCGGGACGCCGCGGCGCGGCTGGGACGGCGGGCGGATGCCGGCGATCTACCTCAGCCATGGCGCGCCGCCGCTGGCCGACGATGCCCTGTGGACCGGGCAGCTTGCCGGCTGGTCGGCCGCGCTGCCCAAACCGGCCGCGGTGCTCATGGTCTCCGCCCACTGGGAGGCCGCGCCGCTGGCGCTCGGCGCGACACAGACCGTGCCGCTGGTCTACGACTTCTGGGGCTTCCCGGACAGGTACTACCAGGTGACCTACCCCGCGCCCGGCGCGCCGGGGCTGGCCGGGGACGTCCGCAAGCTGCTCCGCGCGGCCGGCATGCCGGTGGCGGACCTGCCCGGCCGCGGCCTGGACCACGGTGCCTACGTGCCCCTGGTCGAGATGTACCCGCAGGCCGACGTGCCGGTGCTGCAGATCTCGATGCCCAGCCTGGACCCGAAGGAACTGTTCGAGATCGGCCGCAAGCTTGCCCCGCTGCGCGACGACGGCGTGCTCATCGTGGGCAGCGGGTTCTTCACCCACAACCTGCGCGCGATGAGCATGGACGGCTCCGTCCCCGCGGTGATGGCCGAGTTCGACCACTGGGGCCAGGAGGTGCTGTCCCACGGCGACCTCGACGCGCTGCTGGACTTCCAGCACAAGGCACCCGCCGCCCGGCTCGCGCATCCGCGCACGGAGCACTTCGCGCCGCTGTTCGTCACGCTCGGGGCCGCCGCGGGCGACCTGTCCGGGGCGCGCACGGTCATCGACGGCTTCTGGCTCGGCCTGGCCAAGCGCTCCATCGAAATCGCCTGACCACGCGGCGGCCCTCCGGAATGCGGCTACCGGTGAGACCTGGATCGGGTTAGCTTTCCAGCATGGTCTCGACAGGCAGCGGCGGCATGACGCCGGGCGGGAAGCGCACCGTGCCCCGCGGGAGGTGGGACCTGGCGGCCGGCGACGCGGAGTCGGTGCTCGCCGAGGCCCGCAAGGCGTTCTTCGTCATGGCCGGCGTCCTCGCCGTCCTGTGGATCATCCAGATCGCGAACTGGGCCGACCACTACCAGCTCACGCAGAACTACGGCATCCAGCCGCGCGACATCAGCAGCCTGCCCAACATCCTCACCGCGCCGTTCCTGCACTTCAGCTGGGCGCACATCGAGGGGAACTCGGGGCCGCTGTTCATCTTCGGCTTCCTCGCCGCCTACCGGGGCGTGAAGAAGTTCATCGGCGTGACCGTCCTCGTCGTGCTCACCAGCGGGCTCGCCGCCTGGATCGCCGAGCCCCCGAGCACGGTGGGCGCGGGTGCCAGCGGGGTGGTGTTCGGCTACTTCGGCTACATCATGGTCCGCGGGTTCTTCGACCGGCACATCATCGACATGATCATCGGGGCGATCATGGCGCTCTGTTTCGCCTACCAGTTCACCGTGCTGCTGCCCAAGGCCGGGATCGGCTGGCAGGCGCACATCGGCGGCCTGGCCGGCGGGGTGGCGGCCGGCTGGATCTTCCGGGAGCGGCGGCCCAAAGAACCGGCGAAACCTGCCCCGGTGACCGGGGCCACCGGGCTGAACTTCCCCCGCACCCAGCCGGGCACGGCCCGCAAGCCCGGCGACCCGGGCTCCGCGCCGTGAGCGTGCTGCTGGCCAACATCGCTGAACTGGTCACCAACGACGGCGGCCCCCCGGCCGGGCCTGGTGCGTTCGCAGCGGTCCCGGATGCGGCGCTGGTGATCGAGGGCGGGCGGGTGGCCTGGACCGGCCCGTCGGTCGCGTGCGCCCGCCGCGGACGACTGGATCGACTGCGGCGGCCGGGCGGTCCTGCCGGGCTTCGTCGACTCGCACGCGCACCTGGTGTTCGCGGGCGAGCGCAGCGCCGAGTTCGCGGCCCGGATGGCGGGCACCGCCTACCACGCCGGCGGCATCGCGACCACGGTGGCGGCCACCCGGGCGGCCGGCGATGGGCAGCTCCGCGCGAATCTGCGCGCCCTGGCCAGGGAGATGCTGGCCCAGGGCACCACCACGTTCGAATGCAAGTCGGGCTACGGGCTCACGGTGGCCGACGAGAGCCGCAGCGTGGCGCTGGCCGCCGAGGTGACGCCCGAGGTCACGTTCCTGGGCGCGCATGTGGTGCCCCCGGAGTTCGCCGCCGACCGGGACGGCTACCTGGACCTGGTCCGCGGCCCGATGCTCGCCGCCTGTGCGCCGCGGGCCCGGTGGGTGGACGTGTTCTGCGAGCGCGGCGCGTTCAGCCAGGACGAGGCCCGCGCGGTGCTCACCGCCGGCCAGGCCGCCGGGCTCATTCCCCGGGTGCACGCGAACCAGCTGGGCGCCGGGCCGGGTGTGCGGCTCGCGGTGGAGCTGGGCGCCGCGTCGGCGGACCACTGCACGTACCTGGCCGATGCCGACGTGGACGCCCTGGCGAGCGGCGGCACGGTCGCCACGCTGCTGCCCGGCGTGGAGTTCTCCACCCGCAACCCGTATCCGGACGCCCGCCGCCTGCTGGATGCGGGGGCCACCGTCGCCCTGGCCACCGACTGCAACCCCGGGTCCTGCTTCACCTCCAGCATGCCGCTGGCCGTGGCCCTGGCCGTCCGGGAGATGCGGATGACCACGCAGGAGGCGGTCTGCGCGGCGACCGCAGGCGGCGCCCGGGCGCTGCGCCGCGACGACGTCGGCCGCCTGCGCCCCGGCGCCCGCGCGGACCTGGTCCTGCTGGACGCCCCGTCGCATGTGTACCTCGCGTACCGGCCCGGCGTGCCGCTGGTCAGCGCGGTGTGGCGGGACGGCGAACTGGCCGCTGGGCGGCTTCCGGCGGCCTGAGCCACGAAGCGTTACCGGACGTTAAGGCACGAACTCTTGTGCCTCCGCTCTGTGCCACCGCCGGCCGCCGGGGAAGCTGACGGTGAACCGGAGGCCTGAAGCCGGAACGCCGGATGCCTGGATGGGAGCGTTCGGATGAGCCGCACCGGGATGCATCGCAACCTTCGAGGCCGGGCGGCTGCCCGGCAACTTCGCGGTCTCGCCGCGGCCGGGACGGGCGCCTGCCTGCTCACCGCGGGCATGGCCGCCTGGGTGCCCGGTGTGGCGCAGGGCCAGGCATCGGCGCTGAGCTTCACCGTGAACACCACCGCCGATGCCCACGACGCCCATCCCGGCGACGGCAAGTGCGCCGACGCCGCCGGGCAGTGCACGCTGCGCGCGGCGCTGGAAGAGGCGGACGCCTCGCCGCCGGGCGGCACGGTGAGCATCAACGTGCCCGCCGGCTACAACCTGTCCACGGACTCGTCCTGCGGTTTGTCGCTGAAGACCGACCTGGTCGGCGTGAACCCGATGCTCAAGCCGCTGGCGGACAATGGCGGCCGGACGCTGACTCAAGGCTTGCCGCGGTCAAGCCCCGCCGTCAACGCGGGCGGGCTGCCGTCCAAGTCGTCCTGCCCGGCTGCCGACCAGCGGGGCGAGTCGCGGCCGTGGGGACCGGCCTGCGATATCGGCGCCTTCGAGCTGCACTACAAGCTCTGAGCCACGCCGCTGCGGCGGGAATGGCCGCGTGTCGGTCCGGGGCCGGTTTTGGCCGGTCGGGCACAATGGGAGGAGACAGGGCAGACGCAGGACGAGGCCCCTCCATGTATGAGATGGAGGGGCCTCGCCCAGCCTCACGGCACCGTCCCGCCGATTTCTCAGCGTCCTTTGCGCCGCTCGACCACCTACCAGGGCCAGGAACGCGCCCGGTGGCCCGGTCGCGACCGGATCACCGGTGGCTCGGGGTCTCCCCGTGCCGTGGCTCAGGCTTTCCTCTTTGCCAGCCAGCCCGGGGTTTCCCCCAAGCCGGGCGGCGCCAAGTATTTCCTCAGCCGGTGGCGCAGAGCTTTCTTGCCGCCAGACAACCCGGGGTTTCCCCCAAGCCGAATAGCCCAAGTTTTCCCTTCGCCGGGTGGCGCAGAGCATTCTTCTCATTACGCAGCTCGGGGTTTCCCCTCCGCCGTATAAATTGAAGTTTTCCCTTTGCCGGGTGGTACCGGGCTTTCCCCCGGGCCAGAGGCCCTAGCGTCTGCCCAATACCGCTGGCGCCGGGCTTCCCCGAGGCCAGAGGCCTCAGAGCATGCCCATTACCAGGTGGTTTGGGGTTTCCCCCGCACCGGTGGCACCAGGCTTTCCCCGGGGCCAGAGGCCCTAGCGTCTGCCTAATACCGGGTGGCTCTGAGTTTCCTCTTCGCCGGTGGCGCCGGACTTCCCCTTGCCCGAAGGCCCGGAGTTGTCCTTTGCCGGGTGGCTCGGGGTTTCCCCTTCGCCGGTTACCGTCCCTGGTGGTGAGAGAATTTCTACGCCGATCGGGCAGACCGCACAAGGGGTTTCGGGCAGCAATTTCAAGATTCTTTGGCCGTCCACAAGCCATCCACAGTTAACCCCGGGTTGTCCCCCGCGACAGGCGTTTCTCCACCGGATATTCCACAGGCCGGTCCACAGGACAGGCGCCCGCGCCCGCGGGACGAGGATCAGCCCAGTGCCGGGTAGCGGCCGGCGAACCTGATCAGCGGGCCGCCGCCGGCCGCCACATACGGCACGGTCAGTACCGACGCGAGGACCAGCAGGTGATCCCCGGCCGGCAGGCGCTGGACGGCCTGGCACTCCAGCGCCGCCAGGCCGCCCGCGGGGATGAGCGCACCGGAGGCTTCCCCGCGATGGTGCGGCGTGCCCTCCAGCAGCAGCCGTGCCCCCGGCCGCCCGGCCACGGCGAACCGCCCGGCCAGGACGCGCTGGCCGGCGCTGAGCACGGTCACCGCGAACCGGTCCACCCGGTCCAGCACCTCGGCCGGATAGGAGCCGGCCGAGAGCGACACCAGCACGAGCGGCGGCGACCATGACACCGGGCAGAATGCGCTGACCGTGGTCCCGATGTCGTCCCGCCCGTCGGCCACCATGACGAGCGTGACCCCGGTGGCGAACGAGGCCAGTGCCTCGCTGAGCCGGTCGATCTGGGCCCCGGGGACGGCGTCCGGCGGCGGGGCCGGGGCACCGGGGGCCATTCGCTTCGTCACTGAAAAGTCCAGGGGACAGGAAGCTGCAGCGGCCCGGCCGGCGCGAGCCCGGCGCCGGCCGCGAGCCGCCACACCGGCCCCCAGTTCTCGGTGCGCAGGCGGGCGCCCGCGGCGTGGTAGTCCTCGCTCGACTCCGGCCGCCGCAGCCGGTCCAGCGGCGTGGTGCGCGGGTAGCCGCGCACCGGCGCGGTGCCGGGCAGCCCGGCCTTCCGGCGGGCCAGCGCCACCGCGTCGTCGAGGCCGCCGAGATGGTCGACCAGGCCGATGGACGCCGCGTCCGCGCCGGTCCACACCCGGCCGCGGGCGATCTCGTGCACCTGCTCGGGCGTCATGTTGCGGCCGAGGGCTACCTTGCCGGTGAAGTCTGCGTAGATCCGGTCAAGCCACGAATTGATCTTCGCCCACTCCTCCTTGCTGAACGGCCGCGTCGTGCTGAACATGTCCGCGTGCGCGCCGACGGTCACCGAGTCGGTGGTGATGCCGACGCGCTCCAGCAGGCTGGTGGTCACCGGTTTGCCGGAGAGCACGCCGATCGAGCCGGTGATCGTGCCCGGCTGCGCCACGATCGCGTCCGCCGCCATCGAGATGTAATAGCCGCCGGATGCGGCCACGTCGCCCATGGACACGATGATCGGGGTGCCCGCCTGGCGGGTCCTGACCACCTCGCGCCAGATGGTGTCCGAGGCGACATAGGAGCCGCCGGGGCTGTTGACCCGCAGCACGATCGCGCGCACCCGCCGGTCGGCCGCCGCCGTCCGCAGCGCCGCCGACACCGTGTCCGAGCCCATGGCCCCGCCGGACATCGGGGCGCGGCCGCTGCGCCCGCGCCGGATCGGGCCCGCCGCGTAGATCAGCGCGACGAAGTTCTCCGCAGGTTCCGGCAGTTTCCGCGCCCGCTCGGCCAGCGCCCGGGAGCGCTGGTACCGGCCCAGGTACAGCAGGTGGGCGTCCGGCCCGGCGGACTCGCGCACCTGCTCGTAGACCTCGTCCCGGTAGCCGAGCGCGTCGACCAGGCGCAGTTCCAGCGCCTCGGCGGCCACGTAGGGGCCGTTGTCGATCAGCTCACGGGCCTGGGCCGGGGGGATCGCGAGCCGCTCCGCGACAGCGTCGGTGATCTGCCCGGTGAGGGAGGAGGCAAGCTGCTCCAGCGCCTCCCTGGCGGGCCCGGTGAAGCCCTGCTCGGTCAGCCGGTCGGCGGCGCTCTTGTACTCGTGCCGCTTGCTGACCTCGTACTCCAGGCCGAGCTTGTCCATGGTGCCACGCAGGAACCACTGTTCCAGGCTGAGCCCGGTCAGGCCGACGTCCCCGGACGGCTGCAGCCAGACCCGGTCGAACGCGGTGGCCAGGTAGTACGCCGCGTTGCCCGGGCCGAACTCCCCGTACGTCTCCGCCCAGGCCACCGTGGCCTTGCCCGACCGGCGGAACTCCGCGATGGCGGACCGCAGCTCCTGTACCCGGGCCAGCCCGATCGGGCGGCCGCCGATCTTGACCACCAGGGCCCTGACCTTGTCGTCCGCCCGGGCCCGGCGCAGGCCGTCGAGCACGTCGGCCAGCCGCGGGCGGCCCCTGGCGAGCACGGCGGACACCATGTCGGCCGGGGGTTCCTCGGCGATGCCCTCGGAGAGGTCGAGCTCCAGGATGAGCGGCCCGGAACGGCGCTGGCGCAGCTTGCTGATTTTGTCCGTGAACATCGCCTCTACCATGGGCCCACTGTAAGACGAAGCCGGCGGGGCGCCGTACGGCGCGGGTGCCGGTCCGGCGCCGCTCGCCCCGGCCGCTCGCCGGCGCTCGCGCTGCGGCAGCTCGCGATCCGGTGCTGCGCCGGCCCGCCGGCGTCGACCGGTCCCACGGCCGCGCTGAGCCGCCTGCGCGTCAGCCGGGCGCATGGCTCCCCTAGAGCCTCGTTTCAGCCCGGCCCTATCCGGTGGAGAGATAGCCGGTCAGTCTTCCGGGACCAGCCAGAGCGCGGCCAGCGGGGAAGCGTCTTCACGGCCGGCGCAAGCTGGCCGTGACAGGGCTCCGGCACGGCCTCGCGGTGCGCTATTGTCGGCCGCCATGGACGTCACCCTGATCGTGGATGGCGCCAACGTGATGGGCTCGCGGGCCGACGGGTGGTGGCGGGACCGCGCCGGGGCGATGGCACGGCTGCACGGCGAACTGGCCGCACTGGCGGCCGCGGGCATCGCCGGCCCGGTGCCGGGCGAGCCAGGCGCTGCGGCGGAGGCCGGTGCTGCGGGGAGGCCGGTGCTGGCGGGCAGGCCCAGGTGCTGCGAGCGAGGTCGGCGGCGGCCGGTGCTGCGGGGGAGGCGGCGGGCGGCGGGCGATGGTTTCCGGATGTCCTGCTGGTGGTGGAGGGCCGGGCGCGGGCGGTGCTCGACCTGGTGGCACCCGCGCCCCGGGTGCGCGTGGTGGCGGCCCGCGGCGAGGGCGACGACGAGATCGCCAGCCTGGCGGGCCGGCTGACCGGGCCGCGGGTCGTGGTCACCGCCGACCGGGAGCTGCGGCGGCGCTGCGAGGCCGCCGGTGCGGCGGTCACCGGGCCGGGCTGGCTGCTCCGCCAGTTCGGCTGATTCTGCGCGTAGACGCTCGTGGCGCAGTAGGCCCAGGCCCACCGCGAATGTGGGCACCGGCCCATGGTGCGCGGCGCCCCCGGAACGGCATGCTTGACGGGATGAACGGGACCGTGACGGCGATCGTCGGGCGGGCCTGGCGTATGTATGGCATGACCATCGTGAGCGGGGCCGCCGGGCCCTGGTGGAGATCTGATTGGCGATCGCCGCTGCATCGCCGTGCTGTACCCGGTCGATGATGCGGCCGGGGACAGCTACGCGCTGGGGAGCGCCTACCTCAGGTGACACATGGCCATGTGGAGGCATCATGACAGGTGTGAAGCCCGAAGAGGCGGAACAGTTCTACGAGGAAGACGATGGCCCGGTGTTCGGCGCCTTCGATGCGGGCCGGGCAGGCCAGACCGAGCAGCGGGGCAAAGCCCGCCCATCGCCCGCCCGGGCAAGCTCGCGGCCTTGCGGCAGCACATCGCGATGGTGCTCGCCGGGCCGCCGACGTCATTGAACCGCGAGCCATCCACAGCCGCGTCGAGCCGCCTGCGCGCCGGCCGGGCACCGGCTGAGCCGCGTCAGCCCGCCCTATCCGGTGGAGAGGGCGCCGGTCAGTCCTCCGGGACCAGCCAGAGCGCGGCCAGCGGGGGGAGCGTCATCACGGCCGACGCAGGCTGGCCGTGCCAGGGCTCCGGCACGGCTTCGATGGCGCCCAGGTTGCCCACTCCGCTGCCGCCGTAGCCGAACGCGTCGGTGTTGATGACCTCCCGCCACCGGCCCGCCCGCGGCAGCCCGACCTTGTAGCGCTGGTGCGGCTGGCCGGAGAAGTTGACGACGCAGGCCAGGACCCCGGGGCCGGGCCCGCCCGCGGCGGCCACGCTCGCTGCCGTCGGCCGCGGCGGCGCCGGAGCCGTCCGGGGAGCCGGAGCCGCCCGGGGCGTCCCGCCGCCGGTGGCGGGCTCGGCCGGCCTCCCGGCGAAGCGCAGGAACGACAGCACGTTGCCGCCGGCGTCGTTCGCGTCGATCCAGCCGAACCCCTCAGGGGAGTGGTCCAGCGCCCACAGCGGCGGGTGCTCCCGGTAGGCCCGGTTCAGGTCGGTGACGAGCTGCTGCATGCCGGCGTGATGCTCGTCGCCCAGCACCCACCAGTCCAGGCCGCGCTCGGCGGACCACTCCGCGCCCTGCCCGAACTCCGAGCCCATGAACAGCAGTTGCTTGCCGGGATGGGCCCACATGTAGGCGAACAGCACCCGCAGCCCGGCGAACTTGTTCCATTCGTCACCGGGCATCTTGCCCAGCAGCGACCCCTTGCCGTGCACGACCTCGTCGTGCGACAGCGGCAGCAGGAAGTTCTCGCTGAACGCGTACATCAGCGAGAAGGTGATCTCGTTGTGGTGGTAGTTGCGGAACACCGGGTCGTGCGCCAGGTAGTTCAGCGTGTCGTGCATCCAGCCGAGGTTCCACTTGAAGCCGAACCCGAGCCCGCCGAGGTGCACCGGCCGGGTCACACCGGGCCAGGCGGTGGATTCCTCGGCGATCATCATGATCCCGGGCACCCGGCGGTAGCAGGTGGCGTTGACCTCGCGCAGGAACGAGACCGCGTCGGTGTTCTCCCGGCCGCCGTGCTCGTTGGGCGTCCATTGGCCCGGCCCCCGGGAGTAGTCCAGGTACAGCATCGAGGCCACCGCATCCACCCGCAGCCCATCGACGTGGAAGTCCTCCAGCCAGCACAGCGCGTTGGCGACCAGGAAGTTGCGGACCTCGTGGCGGCCGAAGTCGAAGATCAGCGTCCCCCAGTCGGGGTGCTCGCCGCGCTGCGGGTCGGCGTTCTCGTACAGCGGGGTGCCGTCGAACCGGGCCAGCGCCCACTCGTCCTTCGGGAAGTGCGCGGGCACCCAGTCGAGGATCACGCCGATCCCCGCCTGGTGCAGCCGGTCGACCAGGTAGCGGAAGTCGTCCGGGCTGCCGAACCGGGCGGTCGGGGCGTAGTAGGAGGTCACCTGGTAGCCCCAGGAGCGGCCGTACGGGTGCTCGGCCACCGGCAGAAACTCCACATGGGTGAAGCCCATCCTGGTGACGTAGGCGGTCAGCTCCCCGGCCAGCTCGCGGTAGGACAGGCCCGGCTTCCAGGAGCCGAGGTGCACCTCGTACACGCTGACCGGCTCGCTGGTCAGGTTCCCGCGGCCGCGTGCCGCCAGCCACTGTTCGTCCCCCCAGGTGTGGCCGGAGGTGAACACGACCGACGCGGTGGCGGGCGGCAGCTCGGCACGGCTGGCCATGGGGTCGGCCTTGCGCCGCCACCGCCCGTCGGGCCCGCAGATGTCGAACTTGTAGTGGGTGCCGTCGCCGACGCCGGGCACGAACAGCTCCCAGATCCCCGAGCCGCCGAGCGAGCGCATTGGGTGGCCGCGCCCGTCCCAGTGGTTGAAGTCGCCGATGACGCGCGCGCCCCGGGCGTTCGGCGCCCAGACGGCGAACGCGGTCCCGGTGACCGCGCCGAACCCGGTGCCTTCGGTGCCGTACTCGCGCACGTGCGCGCCGAGCACCCGCCACAGTTCCTCGTGCCGTCCCTCGCCGATCAGGTGCAGGTCGGTCGCGCCGAGCGTGGGCAGGAACCGGTACGGGGTGTCCACCATGATCTCCGGCAT
Organism: uncultured Actinomycetes bacterium; assembly: GCA_963795785.1. Taxonomy (GTDB): domain Bacteria; phylum Actinomycetota; class Actinomycetes; order Streptosporangiales; family Streptosporangiaceae; genus DASXKD01. The sequence continues at coordinate 1,195 of CAWCKG010000082.1, read as the reverse complement.
CGTGCTGCCCGGCTCCGGCCCCGGGTAGGCGACGGCGATCCGGTAGTCGGGCACCTCGGCCAGCGGCAGGGTGGCGCCGAACACCCCCTCGTGCACGTGGTCAGGGGGAAGCGGCGGCCGTCGGCGAGTACCACGGCGACCGTGGCGGCCAGCGGCAGGAGGGCCCGACGGTCACCCCGTCCGGGCCGGGGTGCGCGCCGAGCAGGGCATGCGGGTCATGGTGCAGGCCAGCGACGATCCGCTCGATCTCACCCGGGTGCACCCCGGGCTCCGGTTCCGGGGCACCGGGGCGGACCGGACCGGCCTGGCGGGGCCCGGTCATGCCGCTCCGTCGGCGATCGAGCCGAGCGGGATGGGCAGCCAGGAGGGCCGGTTTCTCGCCTCGTACATCACTTCGTAGACCGCCTTGTCCAGGGTGAGGGCGCGTACCAGGATCCCATGCTTGCCGGGATCTGCCCCGCCAGCCCGGGCGTAACCGGCGCAGAACGCGGCCTGGTTGCGCCGGGCCCAGTCCCTGGCCGCCGCGGTGACCTGCTCGGGGTTCTCGTGCCCGACAAGCTGGAAGCGCGCCGCGTAGTCGAGGGAGCGCAGCATGCCCGCCACGTCGCGCAGTGCCGGGAAGTAGGCGCGGCGGTGCTCCAGGGGCGCCGCGGGCTCCCCCTCGAAGTCCAGCAGCACCCACCCGGCGTGGGTGCGCATCACCTGGCCCAGATGGTAGTCGCCGTGGATCCGCTGCACTTCGAGCGGGTCGCTGAGGGTGGCCACGTCCGCGAACGCGGCGCGCAGCATCCGGTCGTGGCGGGCCAGCCCGGGCACCGCGGTGACCGCACGGTCCAGCCGCTCCAGCATCTGCACCGACATGTCCCGGTATGCCTGGGCGGGCAGTTCCTGGGTGCCGAACGCCGCCGTGAGGTCGCGGTGCACCTCGGCGGTGGCCTCGCCGAGCCGGTGCGCCTCGCCGGAGAAGTCCCCGCCCGCCTGCGCCACCTGGCGTTCTCGTCGGCCTCGGCGGCCGCGCTCGCGTACGGTCGCGGACGCTGGTGGCGGCCGGACGAGCCGTCCACCGCGTTTCGCAGGTAGCTGGAGAGCACCGCGGGAACGGTCTTTCGCCCCTGGGCCTGCGCGGTGATCCAGGCCCAGCGGCGCGGCCACGTGCTGGGAGCCGAGCCCGGCCAGGGCCTCGGGCACCTCCACA
>CAWCKG010000081.1:0-20880 GCA_963795785.1 uncultured Actinomycetes bacterium | reverse complement strand
GCCAACCGACTCAGCACGGGTCGCCATCGTCACGGGCGCGGCCCGTGGCATCGGCGCGGCGACCGCAAAGCGGCTCGCCTCCGACGGCATGGCGGTCGCCGTCCTGGACCTGGACGCCGGCGCCTGCGCCGGGACCGTAGACGCGATCACCGGGGCCGGCGGGCGCGCCGTCGCGGTGGGCGCCGACGTGAGCGACGCCGACCAGGTGGCGACCGCGGTGGGCAAGGTCGCCGCCGAGCTGGGCCCGCCGGCGGTCCTGATCAACAACGCCGGGATCATCCGGGACAACCTGCTGTTCAAGATGTCCGAGGACGACTGGGACATGGTGCTCGGGGTGCACCTGCGCGGCGCGTTCCTGATGAGCCGGGCGGCGCAGAAGTTCATGGTGGACCAGCGCTTCGGCCGGATCGTCAACCTGTCCTCCAGCTCCGCGCTGGGCAACCGCGGCCAGGTGAACTACTCCGCGGCCAAGGCCGGCATGCAGGGGTTCACCAAGACGCTGGCCATCGAGCTGGGCCCGTTCGGTGTCACCGCCAACGCCGTGGCACCCGGGTTCATCGCCACCGACATGACCGCCGCCACCGCGGCCCGGGTAGGCATGGGCTTCGAGGAGTTCCAGGAGGCCGCGGCCAGCCGGATCCCGGTGCGCCGGGTCGGCCAGCCCGACGACGTGGCGAACGTGATCTCGTTCCTGGTCAGCGAGGGCGCCGGGTTCGTGTCCGGGCAGGTGATCTACGTGGCGGGCGGGCCGCTGTGCTGACCGGGGCCGATCAGGCCGCCGAACTGCGCCAGCAGGCCCGCGACTTCCTGGCCGGGCATGACCCGGCCGCGATGTCCCGGCTGGAGTTCCTCCGGGCCCGGTTCGACGCCGGGCTGGCCTGGGTGCACTACCCGGCCGGGCTCGGCGGCCAGGGCCTGCCCCGCTCGCTGCAGGCCCCGGTGGACGCCGAGTTCGCCGCGGCGGGCGCCCCGGACAACAACCCGGCGAGGATCGGCATCGGCCTGGGCATGGCGGCCCCCACGATCCTGGCGTTCGGCACCGAAGAGCAGCAGCAGCGCTGGCTGCGGCCGCTGTGGACCGGCGAGGAGGTGTGGTGCCAGCTGTTCAGCGAGCCCGGCGCCGGCTCCGACCTGGCCGGCCTGGCGACCCGGGCGGTCCGTGACGCGACCGGCTGGCGGGTCACCGGCCAGAAGGTGTGGACGTCCATCGCGCACGCGGCGCGCTGGGGCCTGCTGCTCGCCCGCACCGACCCGGACGTGCCCAAGCACGCCGGCCTCACCTACTTCGGCCTGGACATGAACCAGCCTGGCGTCGAGGTCCGCCCGCTGCGCCAGCTCACCGGCGAGGCCGAGTTCAACGAGGTGTTCCTCACCGATGCGGCGGTCCCCGACACCGACCGGATGGGCGGCATCGGCGAAGGCTGGCGGGTCGCGCAGGCCACGCTGATGAACGAGCGGATCGCCATCGGCGGCGGGGCGCTGCCGCGGGAGGGCGGCATGGTCGGCGTGGCCGCGGCCGCCTGGCGGGAGCACCCGGAGGCACGCACGCCGGGCCTGCACGACCGGCTGCTCCGGCTCTGGGCGGACGCCGAGGTGGCCAGGCTGGCCGGGGCGCGGCTGCGGCAGCAACTCGCGGCGGGGACGCCGGGGCCGGAAGGCTCCGCGGCCAAGATCGTCTTCGCCCGGCTCAACCAGGAGCTGTCCGCGTTCGACCTGGAATTCGCCGGGGCCGGTGGCCTGGTCTATGACGACTGGACGCTGCGGCGCCCGGAGACCGTCAGCTTCTTCGGCCGCGGGCCCGGCTACCGCTACCTGCGCTCCCGCGGGAACTCCATCGAAGGCGGCACCTCGGAGATACTCCGCAACATCATCGCCGAGCGGGTGCTCGGGCTGCCTGCCGAGCCGCGTGCCGATACCAGTGTCCCCTGGAAGGACCTGCCGCGGTGACCGAGTGCTGGGGGAGCAGACCCCCGGCACCCCCCGGCGGCCCGAGGCCCCGTTCCTTCGTCACGGGGCCTCGGCCGCGACGACGGACAGCACCAAGGCGCCCGGCCCGATGCCGTGCCGGACCTGCGCTACAGCGACGCCGAGGAGCAACTGCGGGCCGTGGTCCGCGACCTGCTCGCCGACCGGAGCCCGTTTCCAGCGGTGCTGGCCAGGGTGGACGCGGGCGAGGCCGACGACGTCCCGCTCTGGCACGCGCTGGCCGCCGACCTGGGCTGCGCCGGGCTGCTCATCGAGGAGAGCCACGGCGGGGCCGGGGCCAGCTACCGCGAAGCCGCGGTCGTCGCCGAGGAGACCGGCAAGGCCGCCGCCTGCGTCCCGTACCTGACCAGTGCCGTGATGGCCACCACGGCGCTGCTGGGCACCGGTGAGCCGGACCTGCTCGGCGGGCTGGCGTCCGGGCGGCTGACCGCCGCGCTGGCCGTCGCCTTCGCGGACATGCCGCCCGCGCGCGATGAAGGGGGAATGGGGAGGTGGGTGGGGGCACGCTCCTGGCCGGTGCGGGTGGGCCAGCCGGAGAACGGCGACGCGGCCGGCGTGGCGCGGCTCAGCGGGACGGTCCGCGGGGTGGCCGGGGCGCTTGCCGCCGGCGTGCTCCTGGTTCCCGGTGACGGCGTCCCGTTCGGCCTGTACGCGGTGGACGCCGCCGCGGCCGGGGTGAGCCGGGCGGCGGTGGTGTCCCTGGACGCCACCCGGCCGCTGGCCGACGTGACGCTGGACAACGCGCCCGGGCGGCCGGTGGCCACCGGCGAGGACGCCGCCCGCGCGGTGGCCGCCGCGCTCACCGCCGGGGCGGGCATCATCGCCTCCGAGCTGTTCGGTGTGGCGGAGCAGTGCCTCGGGATGACCGTCAGCTACGTCAAGGAACGGCGCCAGTTCGCCCGCCCGGTCGGCTCGTTCCAGGCGGTCAAGCACCGGCTCGCCGACGTATGGGTGGCGGTGACCCAGGCCAGGGCCGCCGCCCGGTACGCCGCCGCCTGCCTGTCCACCGGCGACCCCGACACGCCGGTCGCGGTGGCCCTGGCGAAGGCGGCCTGCGGCGATGCGGCCGTGCTCGCCGCGCAGGAATGCGTGCAGTTGCACGGCGGGATCGGCTTCACCTGGGAGCACCCCGCGCACCTGCTGCTCAAGCGGGCCAAGAGCGGGTCGCTGGCGCTGGGCTCACCGGACCGGCACCGGGCCACGCTGGCCGCCCTGGTGGACCTGCCGCCGCCCGGCTGGAACTGATGAGGGCGTGCATTCATCGGCAAGATGCTCATGAATGTCACGTTCATGAGCAACGGATCTGCTGGCAGCGAGGGAAGGGGCGCCGATGCGATCGGTCGCTGGCGCGGGCGTGGTGGTCACCGGGGCGGGCAGCGGCATCGGGGCCGCGCTGGCCCGCAGGTTCGCCGCCGAAGGCGCCCGGGTGGTGGTCAACGACCTGAATGCCGATGCCGCGGCGCAGGTCGCCCGGTCGTGCGGCGCCACCGCGGCGCCCGGGGACGCGGCCTCGGCGGACGGCGTGGCCGCGCTGCTCGCCACCGCCGCCCGTGTGCTCGGCGAGATCGACCTGTACTGCGCGAACGCCGGGGTGGCCCTGGGCGACGGCGAGGGCGACGAGGCGACTGGGAAGCCAGCTGGCAGGTCAACGTGATGGCGCACGTCCGTGCCGCGCGGCTGCTGCTGCCGGGCTGGCTGGAGCGCGGCAGCGGGCACCTGATCTGCACGGTGTCCGCGGCCGGCCTGCTCACCATGCTCGGCACGGCGCCGTACTCGGCCACCAAGCACGCCGCGCTCAGCTTCGCCGAGTGGCTGGCCGCCACCTACGCGCACCGGGGCCTCACCGTGCAGGCGCTGTGCCCGATGGGCGTGCGGACCGCGATGCTGGACGGCATCTCGCCCGCCGCGGAGCTGATCCTCGGCGAGACCGCGATCACCACCGAGGAGGTCGCGGACGCCGTCATCGCCGGCATCGCCGGCGGCGGCTTCCTCATCCTCCCGCACCCCGACGTGGCCCGGATGTACGCGAACCGCGCCGCCGACACCGACCGCTGGCTGCACGGCATGAACAAGCTGCAGACGCGGACCGAGACGGCGGTGTAGGCCGGTGCCGGGCGGCCGGTGCCTGGGCTCAGGCGGGCATCTTGTACCGGTAGACGCGGGTGTCCCGCTCCTCGAACCCGGCCCGCTGGTACAGCCGCCCGGCCGCCTTGCGGGACGGGCGGGAGGTCAGGTCCACCGTGCGGGCCCCGGCCGCACGGGCCAGGCCGATCGCCTCATTGGTGAGTTCTTCGCCCACGCCCTTGCCCCTGGCCGCCTCGTCCACCACCACGTCCTCGATCCAGGCGCGGAAACCGGTGGGGATCGGGAACATCGCCAGCGTGAGCGTGCCGATGATCGTGCCCTCCGCGCGGGCCACCAGCAGGGTGACCGCCGGCGAGCCGACGATCTTCTCCAGCGCGCCGCGGCCGGGCGGGCCGGTGGTCGCGGACAATTGCGGAACGAGCCGGGCAAACGCCGCCACCAGCTCGTCGGTCACCTCGTGAACCACCTCAACAGTCACGCCGGGCAGATTACCGGTCCCGGCCTGGTGCGGCGGTAAGGCGCGGGCGGCGTGGCGAGCAAAGCACTGGTACTCGGCAGCGGCGGTATCACCGGCGCGGCCTGGGAGGTGGGCCTGGTCGCCGGGCTGGCCGCCCGGGGGCTCGACCTGACCGCCGCGGACCTGATCGTGGGCACGTCCGCCGGTTCCCTGGCCGGCGCCCAGCTCACTTCGGGAACCCCGCTGGAGGACCTGTACCGGGACCAGTGCGCGCCGTCCGAGATCGCGATCACCGCCACCATGGGCCGGGTCCTGATGCTCCGCTACGGCCTGGCGGTGTTCATGCCCGGCACCGCGGCCAGGGCCCGCAAGCGGCTCGGCCGGGTGGCCAGGGCCTCGCCGCCGCTGGCCGAGGCCGAGCGCCAGGCGGTGATCGGGGCCTGGCTGCCCAGCCACGAATGGCCCGCCCAGCGGCTGCTGATCACGGCCGTCGACGCCGACACGGGGGAGTGTGACACGTTCGACTCCGCCAGCGGGGCGAGCCTGATCGAGGCCGTCAGCGCGAGCTGCGCGGTGCCGGGCGTCTGGCCGCCGGTCCGGATCAACGGGCGGCGCTGGATGGACGGGGGGATGCGCTCGGCGGCGAACGCCGACCTGGCGGCCGGCTTCGACCGGGTCGTGGTGCTCGCGCCGCTGTGGCGGGGCCTGCGCGTCATGCCGCCCGCGCTGCGCCAGTGCCAGCAACTCGCCGCCGGGGGCAGCCGGGTGATGCTGGTCCTGCCGGACGCCGAGTCGCTGGCCGCCATGGGCAACGTGCTCGACTCGGCGAACCGCGCCGCCGCCGCGCGGGCCGGGTATGCGCAGGCCGAGGCGGCCCTGCCCGACGTGGCCGCCCTCTGGAGCGGCGAGCGCCGTGCCCCCACCGGGGCGTCCTGACACCGGTCACGCTGCCGCTAGCCGCCAGGACACGGAGCGCCGATGGCCCGGGGCCCATGCCTTCGTCGCGGGGCCTCAGGCCGTGGTGCCGCTGGCCACGCGGTCCACGTCGATGCGGGCCAGGTCACCGGTCTTGATGGTGGTCCAGCCCTGGATGTGCAGCGGCGCGGGATGCTGGGTCCCGCCAAAGTCGACGGGTGGCACGAACCAGGTGGCTATCACGGTCCGCTCGCCGGTCTTGGACACCGCGACGAGCTGGCACTCCAGCGGCCCTTTCATCTTGAGGTTCACCGTGACCTGAGTGCCGAAGGGCTTGCTCACCAGGCCGGCGATGCCGGAAACCCCGGTCTGCGGGTTGGTGCCAGCCGCTGTCGCGCTGCGGTGGACGGCAAGGGTGACCAGCGGCTGCGCGGCGGGCGCGCGGGACCGCGGTGCGGTGGCCAGCCCTACTCCCACGCCCACGGCGAGCAGCGCCACGGCCGCCGCCGCGGCCAGCATGGACTGCCAGCGAACGCGGCGGCGCTGGACCGCGGCGCGCCGCCGGACCAGGTCGGTGACCTCGGCCCTGGCCGGCTCGCCCGCCGGGGTGTCAACCGGGCCGATGCCGGTCAGCAGGTCCTTCATTCCTGACATCTCGGCCAGTTCCTCGGCGCAGGCCGGGCACCCGGCCAGGTGCTCCTCGAACGCCTGCCGGTCCGCCGCTTCGAGCAGGCCAAGCGCGTAGGCGCCGACGTCGGTGTGCACGCTGCTCACGGGCTCGCCGCTCATGCCGACACCCCCCGCTCAGCCAGGACCAACCGCAGCGCCTTCAGCGCGTAGTAGACCCGCGACTTGACCGTGCCCACCGGGATGCCAAGCACCTCCGCCGCCTCGTTCACCGTGCGGTCCCGCAGGATCGTCTCGTTGAGCACGTCGCGATGGGCTGGCGACAGGGCCTGGAGCGCCTCGGTGACCAGCACCTTGCGCAGCAGGTTTTCTGTCTCATCATCGGCGACGGGTGCCTGGTCCACCTCGGCGCCCCCTATCTCCGACGGGCGCACGCGCTTGCGACGTTGCTCGTCGATCACGATACGCCGGGCCACGGTGGCCAGCCAGGGCATGAGTGAGGGCTCGGTCAGGTCCAGCCGGCGTGCCTCGCGCCAGGCCCGGACCATCGTCTCCTGGACGATGTCCTCGGCCTGCTGCCGGTCGCCAGCGGTAAGCCGGAGCACAAACAACAGTAACGGCCCCCGGTACTGGCGGTAGAGCTCGGTGACCATCAGGTCGTCGCCGGTCAGCCGGGCCCCGCCGCCGCCCGGTGCGGCCCCGCCGCCGGGCGGCCCGGAGATTTCCACCCCCGAATTGAACCATTGCGGCCGCCCGCGCGTACCCCTGCCCAACTGACCACGGCCCGGCACCGGACGGGCCGCAGACGGGGGCGGGGGAGCCGCCGCCGTGACAGGAGGACCAGCCATGAGCAGTAACCGACCCACGATCCGCAGCATCCTGGCCCCCACCGCCGGCAAGGCGGTAACAGTTGCCGCGGCCGGCCTGGTCGCCGCGGCGCTGAGCCTGACGGCTACGGCCGGGGCGGCCACGCAGCGCCCCCGCGCGGCATGTCGCCGACTCGTTCTCGTTCGCGCTCAAGCCGTCGTCCTCGGCCATCTCGGCCTGCCTGCCGAAGGCGGGCGGGCACGCCACCATCACCACGGGAACGCTCAACGATGTGATGACCGTCAGCCTGCACGGCATGCCGGCCAACACGGGCTTCGACCTGTTCGTCATCCAGCAGCCCACCGCGCCGTTCGGCGTCTCCTGGTACCAGACGACATCCAGACGGGCAGCAGCGGCTCCGGCAGCGCCCAAGTCCGGGGCGTGTTCGACTCCGAGACCTTCTCGGTGTCCCCCGGCGGCACCGCCACGTTCTCGCCCACCCACCAGTACCACCTCGGGGTCTGGTTCAACGACCCCAACGTCCCGTTCAACCTGGGCTGTGAGCCCGGTGCCACCTCGCCGATCGTGACCCCGTTCAACGGCGAGCAGCACGCCGGCATCCAGGTCGTCAACACCGCGCAGTTCCCGGTCAACGCCGGTCCGCTGTCCCACGTTCACCGGTGACGCGGGGGCACACAAAAGCCGGTGCCGGCCCGCTGGGCGCGGGCACCGGCTCTCTGCGCTGGGTCAGCTGGCGTAGTCCAGCAGCGGCTGGGCGCGGCTGGGGTGGCGCAGCTTGGACAGGGACTGCTTCTCCAGCTGGCGGATCCGCTCCCTGGTGAGGCCGAGCGCGCGCCCGATCTCGTCCAGCGTGTGCGGGTTCCCGTCGTAGAGGCCGAACCGCATCGCCATGATGGTCGCCTCCCGTGGCGTCAGCGCGTCGAGCGCGTTCCTGAGCTGGTCCGCCATGAGCTGACGGTCCACGAGCTCGGACGCCTCCGGCGCGTCCATGTCCTCGATGAGGTCACCGATGCTGGTCTCGCCGTCCTCGCCGATGGTGGAGTCCAGGCTGATCGGCTGGCGGCTGGTGCGCAGCAGTTCCTCGATCTGGTCCGGGGTGCGGTCCAGCTCCACCGCGAGCTCCTCCGGCGTGGGTTCCCGGCCGAGCCGCTGGTGCATGTCCCGCTCGACCCGGCTGAGCTTGGACAGCATCTCCAGCACGTGCACCGGCAGCCGGATGGTCCGGGCGGCGTCGGCGAAGCCGCGCTGGATCGCCTGCCGGATCCACCACATGGCGTAGGTGGAGAACTTGTAGCCCTTGGTGTAGTCGAACTTCTCCACGGCCCGGATCAGCCCCAGGTTGCCTTCCTGCACCACGTCCAGCAGGGACAGCCCCCGGTCGCTGTACTTCTTGGCCACCGAGACCACCAGCCGCAGGTTCGCCTCCAGCATGTGCGCCTTGGCGCGCCTGCCGTCCTCGGCGACCAGTTCCAGGTCGCGGCGGTAGTCCTCGTCGAGGTCCGGCTCGGTCTCCAGCTTGTGCTCGGCGTAGAGCCCGGCCTCGATCCGCTTGGCCAGGTTCACTTCCTGCTCGGCGGTGAGCAGGCTGGTGCGGCCGATGGACTTCAGGTACGTGTGGACGGAGTCGCCCATCGTGGAGGTCTGGTCGTCCAGGTCCACCTCGGCCGCTGGCGAGGCGGCCTCGGTCACTCCGCCCAGCGCCGCGGCCTCCGCCTCGGCGTCGAGCCCATCCATCCCCACGATCTCGGCGATCTGCTCGGCGGCCGGCTCGGTCTGCACAGTCGTCATGACGTCCTTACTCGTTCCAGTCCCGGTCTGGGCAGGGGTCTTCGCTGGTGCGCCCGCTTGGCGCGCGTTGTGGCCGGCCGGGCTGGCGGTGGTGCGCTCAGCGGCCTTCCGCGCAGGCGCGGTGCGTACGGTCCTCGGCATGAGGCACCTCCTTCCGTGTGCGCGCGTCACGGCGGACGCATCGCTTGGCGGCCCCCGCGTCCGGCGCCGCCGTCGCGGGGACGGCACCGGCTTGAAATCGGCTGGTACTGTGAAGCGCGGGCACTAGTTCTAACGCTCCATGCGCACGATTGTTCCCGTGCTGTTCAACCATGCGTGCCTTCCTGCGGTGACTGTTGTCACCTTTCCGCGCTAGGGCGCCAGAAGATAACCCGGCCGCGGACAGAACTCCGCGCCCGCGTCACCTTCTGCCGCTAGATGAGCGCCATACCTCCGCCTGGGAGGCCTCCTTCCGCTTCGTGAGCGTCAGCCTCCGCCTCTTTGCTGCTGCTCTTTACAACAACCGTCAGCTGGCGTGATCCCTTCCGAGGCCGCGGAGGGTGGCGAGATCGGGCTTGCCCGAGGGAAGCAGGGGCATCGTGGGGATGACGACGAGCGCGCGGGGGGCGGCGTAGGCGGGGAGCGCTGCTGACGGCGGCTCGCAACTCTTCCAGGCGGGGGGGATGGCGAGGCGGCGGGGACTACTACTGCGGTGACTCGCTGGCCGTACTGGGAGTCCGGTTCGCCGAAGACGAGGGCTTCGCGGACGGTGGAGCAGTTTTCCAGGATGGCGGCGACCTCGGCGGGGGAGACTTTGTGGCCGCCGGTGTTGATCATGTCGTCGGCGCGGCCGTCCACGGAGAGGCGGCCGTCGGGGCCGATCTTGCCCAGGTCCGAGGTGGTGAACCAGCCGTCCTCGTCGAGGGCCGCCGGTCAGGTCGGGGCGGTTGCGGTAGCCGGAGAACAGGACGGGGCCGGTGATCTGGATCCGGCCGTCGGGGGTGGTGCGCAACTGGACGCCGTCCAGGGGGAGGCCGTTGTAGACGCAGCCGCCGCAGGTCTCCGACATGCCGTAGGTGGTGATGACCCGGGCGCCCGCGGCCCGGGCGCCGGCGAGCAGGCCGGACGGGATGGCCGCGCCGCCGAGCAGGATCGCGCCGAACGCCGACAGGCCCGCGCCCGCGTCCAGCATGCGGCGCAGTTGCGCGGGGACCAGGGAGGCGTAGCCGCAGCCGAACGCGGCCAGGTTGCGCTGCGCCGGGTCCAGCCGGTCCACCACCACCGGGGTGCCGTGCCGGAGACCAGGGACCGGACCAGCATGCCAAGGCCGGCGATGTGGCTGGTCGGGAGCGGGCAGAGCCAGCGGATGCCGGGGTCGGCGCCGATCCGGTCCAGGCTGGCCCGTGCGGAGGCCGCAGCGCTCCGCGCTGAGCTGGACTCCCTTGGGCTCGCCGGTGGAGCCGGAGGTGGCTATCACGACCGCCGTGCCGTCAGGCAGATCCGCCCCGGCGCCGGGCGCGGGCGGGCGGGCGTCATCGGGGCGCCATCGTATGGCACCGTCTTCGGTTTCTACCGTGGCCGGAGTGAAGGCGTGCAGCAGATCGGTGACCCGGGCCTGCGGCAGGCCAGGGTCAAGCGGGAGGATCGCGGGACCGCTGCCGTCCAGCGCCGCCGCCAGCGCGTCGAGCAGGCGGCCGGCCCGGCGGCGGGCGGGAGCAGGAGGGCGTGCAGGGGACGTCCGGCCATCAACGTAAGGTTAACGGGCAAAACTCCGGCGGAATGGGAGGGGCAGCGTGACCGACTGGCAGCGGCCGGAACCCCGGCCGTGACCGCGCCCGGCCCAGGACCAGGTGGCGGGCCTGCTCGACGCGATGCGGGCGTTCGCCATCCCGATGCGGACCCGCTTCCGCGGCATCACGGTGCGCGAGGGCGCGCTGATCGAGGGGCCGCGGCTGGGGCGAGTTCTCGCCGTTCGCCGAGTACGGGCCGCGGGAGTGCGCCCGCTGGCTGGCCTGTGCCCTGGAGGCGGCGACCGTCGGCTGGCCCGCGCCGGTCCGGGACCAGGTGCCGGTGAACGTGACCGTGCCCGCCGTGGGCCCGGCTGCGGCGCACGCGCTGGTGACGGCGTCCGGGTGCCGTACCGCCAAGGTCAAGGTGGCCGAGCGCGGCCAGTCCCTGGCCGACGACGTGGCCCGGGTGGAGGCGGTCAGGGACGCGCTGGGCAGCGGCGGCGCGATCCGGGTGGATGCGAACGGCGCCTGGGACGTGGACCAGGCCCGGCGGGCGCTGCGGGCGCTGGGTGCCTTCGGCCTGGAGTACGCCGAGCAGCCGTGCGCCACGCTCGCCGAGATGGCCGAACTGCGCCGTACCGTGGACGTGCCGCTGGCCGCCGACGAGTCGATCCGCCGCGCCGAGGACCCGCTCACGGTGCGGGCCACCGGCTCCTGCGACATCGTGGTCCTCAAGGCCCAGCCCCTGGGCGGGGTTCGCGCGGCGCTGGCCGTGGCGGAGGCGTGCGGGCTGCCCGTGGTGGTGTCCAGCGCGGTCGAGACCTCGGTGGGCCTGGCCGCCGGGGTCGCGTTCGCCGCCGCGCTGCCCGAGCTTCGCTACGCCTGCGGGCTGGCCACCATGAGCCTGCTGGAGGGCGACGTCACCGGTGCGCCGCTGGCCGAGCGGGCGGGCGTGCTGCCGGTGGCGCGGCCCGCCGTTGACGCCGCGCGCCTGGCCGCGTGGGAGACCGATCCCGCGCCGTGGCGCGCCCGCGCGCTGGCCGCGGCCCGGTACCTGGATCCGGCATGAACCCGGCCACGGCATTCGCGGCCACGCTGGTGGACGAACTGGTCAGGTGCGGGCTGGCCGAAGCCGTGCTGGCACCGGGATCCCGCAGCGCACCGCTGGCCATGGCCCTCTGGGACCGCGCGCAGCGCAAGCCGAGCCAGCGCCGGGCCAGGCCAGCGGGGTCGCACTGCGCTTGCATGTGCGGATCGACGAGCGGTCCGCCGCGTTTCTCGCGCTCGGCCTGGCCAAGGCGAGCCGCCGTCCGGTCGCGCTGGTGTGCACCTCGGGGACCGCGGCGGCGCACTTCCACGGGGCCGTGATCGAGGCCAGCGAGGCGGGGGTGCCGCTGCTGGTGCTCACCGCGGACCGGCCGCCTGAACTGCGCGGCACCGGCGCGAACCAGACCATCGACCAGGTCAAGCTGTACGGGGACGCGGTGCGCTGGTTCTGCGAGGCCGGGGTGCCCGAGGCGCGGCCGGGGATGAACGGCTACTGGCGGTCGCTGGCCTGCCGGGCGTGGGCGGCCGCCGGGGGCGCCGGTGACGGGTTCCCCGGGCCGGTCCACCTCAACCTGCCGCTGCGTGAGCCCCTGGTGCCCGGCGTGCCCGACGCGGCGGGCGGCCGGAGCGACGGCTGGCCCGAGCCGCTGGAGGGCCGCCCGGACGGCGGCCCGTGGACGGCCTTCCCGGCTGCGCGGCGCCGGGCGTCCTGGACCTGCCGTGGACCGAGCGCGGGGTGATCATCTGCGGCGACGGCTGCGCGACCCGGCGGCGCTGCTGCATCTGGCGCAGCAGGCCGGCTGGCCGGTGCTCGCCGAGCCCTCATCGGGGGCGCGGGCCGGGCCGATGAGCATGACCGCCTACCAGTACCTGCTCGAATCGCCCGGATTCGTGGCGGGGCACCGGCCGGACGTCATCGTGTCCGCCGGGCGCCCCGGCCTGTCCCGTGCGCAGCTCGGCTACCTGAAACCGGGTGCGCTGGCCCGTCACGTGGTCGTCGCGCAGGGCCCGGGGCACTGGGCCGACCCGGCGCGCAGCGCCACCGACGTGGCGCCGGCGGTACGGCTGGCCGGGGAGCCCGGGGCCGGCGCGCACGGGCTGGCTGGCGTCCTGGCGCGCGGCCGACACGGCGGCCAGCGCCGCGGCGGCCGCCATCCTCGGCGCGGCGAGGCGCTCTCCGAGCCGCGGCTCGCCCGCGACCTGGCGGCGGCCCTGCCGGACGGCGCGCTGCTGTGGGCGGCGTCCAGCCTGCCCATCCGCGACCTGGACCAGCAGATGGCGCCGCGGGCCGGGCTGACGGTGCTGGCCAGCCGGGGCGCGAGCGGGATCGACGGCATGATCTCCGCAGCGTCCGGCGCCGCGCTGGCCCACCAGCGCGCGGGCGGCGGGCCCGCCGCTGCCCTGGTGGGTGACCTCGCGTTCCTGCATGACGCCCCGGGCCTGTTCACCGGGCCGGAGGAGCGCGGCCCGACCTGGTCCTCGTCGTGGCCAACAACGACGGCGGCGGAATCTTCTCGCAGCTGGAGCAGGCGGAGCACGACGGGCCGTTCGAGCGGGTGTTCGGCACCCCGCACGGGGCCAGGCTGGGCAGCCTGGCCGCCGCGGCGGGACTGCCGGCCAGCACCGTCGAGCGGGCTTGCGATCTGCCCGGCGCGCTGGCCGGTGGCGGGATCCGGGTGGTCGAGGTGCGCACCAGCCGGGAGGCCGGGGCGGCGCTGCGCCGCGAGCTGCGGGCTGCCTGCACCGCCGCCGCGGCGGCGGCCGGGTAACAGGGGGCGTCCGGGGGTCAGGCTTCCAGCGCGAACTGCATGGCGGCGAACTTGGCCTGGGTCTCGGCGAGCTCGGCGGTGGGGTCGGAGCCGGCGACGATGCCGCAGCCCGCGAACAGCCGGGCACGCGGGCCGTCCACCTCGGCGCAGCGCAGCGCGATGCCCCATTCCCCGTTGCCGCGGGCGTCCACCCAGCCGACCGGCCCCGCATACCGGCCGCGGTCCATCACTTCCAGATCGCGGATCAGCTCCATGGCCGCCTCGGCCGGGGTCCCGCATACGGCGGGGGTGCAGTGCAGGGCGTCGGCGAGCGCCAGCACAGAATGCTCGCTCGCGGGCTGCCCGCGGTCCAGCCGCCCGGTGATCCAGGTGGCGAGGTGCTGCACGTTGGCGAAGCGCATCAGCGACGGGCCCGGATCCACGTGCAGCCGGTCGCAGCGGGCGGCGAGCACCGACCGCACCCCCACCACCGCGTACTCGTGCTCCTCCCGCTCCTTGGCCGAGGCGAGAAGCGCGTCGCCGAGCCTGGCATCCTCGGCGGCGTCGCGGCCGCGCGGTGCGGTCCCGCCGAGCACCAGCGAGCTCACGTCGTCGTCCTGGCGCCGGATCAGCAGTTCGGGGGTGGCACCGACCAGGTTCGCGCAGGCGAACGTGTAGCAGTCGGGGTAGCGGTCGGCGAGCCGCCGCAGGATGACCCGGATGTCGAGGTCGCGGGCTGCGGCCGCGTAGAGGTCGCGGGCGAGGACCACCTTGCTGAGCTGGCCGGCCCGGATCCGGTCGACCGCGGCGGCGACCGCGCGCTCCCAGCCGGGCGCGGTCAGGCTCCCGTCGTGCCAGCGGATCTCCGTGGGCACGGTCAGTGGCGCGGGGGCTGGTGGCGCGCCCGTGGCGGGGGCCTCCGGCGAACCCGTCGTCAGCGGGCGGATGGTGGTGAGCCAGGATCTGCTGCCCCGGCGCCCGACGATCGTCTCCGGCACCACGAGCACCGAGCCGTCGGAGGTGGAGTCGAAGGTGAAGCTGCCGAAGGCGACCGGCCCGCAGCCGGGCTCGGCCACCTGGTCGTCGACCTCGGCGCCGTCGAAGAGCGCCCGGAGCCACTTCTCGCCGGCGGTGAACCTGTCCTCGCCCGCGGGGAGCGTGATCCTGGCTGTCTCGCCCCACCCGGCCAGGCCGTCGCCGTGGCGGATCCAGGCCACGCCGGCCGGCTCGGGGAACAGCGCCACCAGATCGCCAGGGTCGGCCATCTCAACGGTCCGCACGGCCAGCCGTTCCGGCGCCTGCTGGCCGCCGATGTCCCGGGGGGGTGCCACGCCAGACAACTTTACGTGGGTGGTCCGGGTTGTCCGGCCGGCGGGGATCGCTGACGCGGGCCCGGGACACCGCCCGCCGATGCCCCAGCGAAGCGTGGGACGTGTGATATCGTCCTCGGCATCAAATCTCTATTAAAACGATCGGATTAAGAGGATGAATGTGCGCACGGCCAGTTCACCGCTGAGCCAGGTCCGGCTGCGGCAGCTAGTCCAGGGCCTGGCCGCCAGGGAGCACGATTGGCTCAGCCTTGTCCGATACGACCTCAGCCGGCGCTGGTACCACAGGCTGAACTGGGACGACGACCACGAGGTATGGCTGCTGAGCTGGCTGCCCGGGCAGCGGACCGGCTTCCACGACCATGGCGAGTCCTGTGGTGCCTTCACCGTGGCGCGCGGTGCCCTGCGGGAGCGGGCCGCGCCTGGCAGCCGTCCGGGGCCGTCTGCCGCGGTGCCCAGGGGCGAGGCGCGCTCGTTCGGTCCCTGGTACATCCACGATGTGATCAACGCCTCAGTGCAGCCGGCGGTGAGCGTGCACGCCTACTCGCCCCCGCTGACCAGCATGCGCCGGTTCGAGTTCGGCCCCGGCGGGCTGCAACAGGTCACCATGGAAACGGCGGTCCGGTGGTAGCGGGCAGCCACGGGGGCGCCGCCCGCTCGATCGACGAGATCCTCGGTGAGGCCAGCGCCCGGCTGCGGCGGCTGGGCCCGCGGGACGCCAGCGCGGCGATGCGGGCGGGTGCGCTGCTGGTGGACATCCGGTCACAGGCGCAGCGGGCCGAGCAGGGCCTGGTGCCCGGGGCCCTGCACTGCGAGCGCAACGTGCTCGAATGGCGATTCGACCCGCGGTCGCCGGCCCGGCTGCCGCAGGCCCGCTACGGCCTGCGCGTGATCGTGATGTGCGTGGAGGGCTACACCTCCAGCCTGGCCGCCGCGTCCCTGCAGGACCTCGGCCTGGCCGGGGCGACCGACCTGGCGGGCGGGTTCCGTGCCTGGCAGCGGGCCGGCCTGCCGGTGGTCAGTGTCGGCCCGGGGGAGCGGCCCCCGGAACCCCCGCTGGCCTAGCGGCTCCCGTGACTCTGCACGGAGCCGCGGCCCTGTCGGCTGAGGCCCAGGAATCCCGGCTGGCCTAGCTAGAGCAGGGTGAGCTGCTGGGGCCCGGGTGCCGCCGTTCTCGCGGCGGGCGGGGCAAAGCGCCGGGGCCCGCCGCGCCGTGCCGCGCCGGGTGCGCCGCGCCCGACGCCGTGCCGCCGGGCCAGCGCCCGCACCTGCTCGGTCACCCGCTTCTGGTAGGCCGCTGGGGCATAGGCGCCGCGGCTGTAGAGGGCGCGGTAGCGGGGCACCAGGTCCGGGTGCGCCTCGCCCAGCCAGCGCAGGAACCACTCCCGCGCCCCGGGCCGCAGGTGCAGCACGATCGGCGTGACCGAGGTGGCGCCCGCCTGCGCGATCTGCCGCACGGTGTCCTCAAGCTGCGCCGGGGAGTCGGACAGGAACGGCACGACCGGTCCCATCAGCACGGCGCAGGGCAGCCCTGCGGCGGTGAACGCGGCGCACGCCTCCAGCCGCCGCTGCGGGCTGGGTGTCCCCGGCTCCAGTTCCCGCCACAGCCCCGTGTCCGTGCATCCCACCGAGAACGCCAGCCCGACGTCGGTCACCTCGGCCGCCGCGCCGATCAGGTCGAGGTCGCGCAGGATCAGCGTGCCCTTGGTCAGGATCGAGAACGGGTTGGCCGCATCGCGCAGCGCGCCGATGATGCCCGGCATGAGCCGGTAACGCCCCTCGGCCCGCTGGTAGCAGTCCACGTTGGTGCCCATGGCGATGTGCTCGCCGCGCCACCGCGGCGCGGCCAGTTCCTTGCGCACCAACTCCGGCGCGTTGACCTTGACCACGATCTTGGAGTCGAAGTCGTGGCCGGAGTCCAGGTCAAGGTAGGTATGCGACTTCCGGGCGAAACAGTACACACACGAATGGCTACATCCACGGTAGGGATTAATAGTCCAGCGGAAGGGGACGCGGGAGGCGTCGGGGACCCGGTTGATCATCGACCGGGCCTGGACCTCGAAGAACGTCATGCCGCGGAAGGCCGGCGTGTCGAAGGTCCGGGTCACCGCGCGCTGCTCGAACAGCATCGGCGCGGGCTGCGCCGGAGGTGATCCGTCGCCCGGCGTGCCGGCTCGCAGCGCATCCCACCGCATGTGATCGAACTTAGAACACGCATTCGAGTCAGTCAAACACCAGTTCTAGGCGATCGCCGCCTGGCCTGGTGGCCGAACACCGCCACTATTGGGCTGTCCTACCAGGCCTAAAAATCTCGCCGTGGGGGATACCGTGGGAAGCAGCGCAATATGAGCCGTTCGGTAGGCAATTGAGCGCGGGGTGTGGAGGTGGCGCCCATGGCACTGTCCATGGAAGAGGAGCGCATCCTCGCGGAAATCGAGCAGGAGCTGGAACGCTCCGAGCCGGTGCTCGCCGCGTGCCTGACCATGTTCTCCCGCCCCGGCCGGGCCGCGCTGCTCCGCGTGCCCGGCCCGCGGCGCCGCTCGCCGCGGGTGCTGACGGTGGCGTCGGTGGCGGCCCTGATCCTGCTCACCGTGCTGCCCGTCGTGGTCTATGCGCTGGTGGCGCTGCCCGCGGCTCGCCCGGGACCACCCGGCGGGCCAGCCCGGCGGCGTCGTCCGCGCCGCACGCGGTGCCGCAGCACCCGGTGATGAGCGCGCCCCGGCAGCGCTGAGAACGCCGGGCAGCCGGGCGGCCTACGATTCGCGCCAGAGCTGAATCAGGTACTGCTCGAGCCCGTCCAGGGTGTTGCGGGCCTGCTGGAACTCGTCACTGAGCGGGTCGAGGCCGCGCCGGAACAGGTCGCGGTAGCGCCGGGGTACCTCGGCGCGGTTGCGGGCGAACACCCGGACCACGTAGTCGCCGACGCCGCCCGCCAGCTTGAGGCTGTCCACGGCTTTGCCCGCGGTGCCCATGTCGATGCTGATCGCACCGCGCAGGTAGAGGACGGCCTTAGCCTCGTCCTCCCACTTCTCGCCGAACGGGGGCGGGGCCGAGTCCCACTCCTCCAGCAGTAGCTGCGCGCTGACGATCTCCTGGAGGCTGGCCACCCACATCTGCTCACGGGTGACGCTGATCAGGGCCCCGTCCGGCGGTGCCGGGCTGCCCGGCCCGTCGGGGTCCACGGTGGCATCATGCAGCCGGAACATGCGCCGATCCGGGAAGACGGGTATCTCCAGCCGGAGCAACCTTCGGCTCACACGTGCCCCCTCTACATGCTCTTTCCCGTCTAGCATGCTCCGCCGACGGGGGTTGGAGCCCGGTATTCGGTGATAAACCACAAATGTGATTCCCGCAACCGCCTGGGCCACGCGCCGCGCGCCGGGGCGGCCAGGGGGGGGTCGCCCCCGGGCTTACAGAGCCCGTCAGGCCAGCCGGTCACGCACCTCCGCCCAGAGCCCGGCGTAGCCGCGGCCCGCCGCGCTGCGCGGGGCGAAGGCGGTCACCGGCGCCCGCTGCACGGCCATCCGCTCGATCATGGACAGCGCCGGAATCGCGGTGGCAGCGACGTCGTCGCGCTCGGCCGGCAGCCGTTCCGCTATCTCCTTGTGCAGCCGTTTGCGGCGGTCGACCATCGAGCAGAACGCGAGCAGCGCGGGCCGGTGCCCGTCGAGGCCGCCGATGAACTCGGTGAGCTGGTCCAGGGTGCGCAGCGACAACGTGGTGGGGATGATCGGGGCCAGCACCAGGTCGGCGGCGTACAGGACGGCCTCCGACAGCAGCGAGATGCCCGGGGGGCAGTCGAGGAAGACCACGTCGTAGGACGCCCGCAGCGGCCGCAGCAGGCGCGCCAGCCGCTGGGTGGGCTTCTTGGTGGTGTCCAGGATCAGGTCGAGGTTGCGGAAGGTGAAGTCGGCCGGGAGCAGGTCCAGACCGTCGAAGTCGGTTCCCTTGATCGCCTTGTCCAGGTCGCTGCTGCCGCGGATCAGGCCGGCGCCGCCGCCCTTCACCCGGGGGCGCACCCGGAACAGGAAGCTGGCCGCGGCCTGGGGATCCAGGTCGGCCAGCAGCACCCGCTGCCCGTCTGCCGCCGCGAGGTAGCTGAGGTTGACCGCAGCGGTCGTCTTGCCCACCCCGCCCTTGATGTTGTATGTGGCGACAATCTTCATGAGCCCGCGCCAGCGGTCAGCACCTCGAAGCGAGCCCGCGCCTGGGGGCTGGAGAACGCGGCGAACCGGCTGGAGAACTCGCGGCGGGCCCGCCGTTCCCGCTCGCCGACGTGGGCGGCGAAATCCCCCATGGCCAGCAGCGCGGTGGCCGGTACGCCGCCGGTGGCGAGCATGTCGGTGGCGATCGTCCGGATCTCCTCCTGCTGCACCTCGCAGTCCTGGTAGGTGCCCAGGCAGTCCTGCAGGCCCTTCAGCTCTCGCACCGCCTGCCGGTGCGCGGGCAGGTCGTGCAGGGACGCGAAGAATTCCAGGGCGTACCGCAGTTCCTTGCACCGCTTGCGCAGGTCGTGGAGCCGCTCCGGGGGAGAGCCGGGACCGATCGCGCCGCCACGGACGAGGATCCGCCGGTGCGCGCGGCCGATGATCCGCGCGGCGGCATGTGCCGCGTCCGGGCCCCGCCGGGGGGGCGTGAGGCCGGTGAGGGTGCCGCGCCACGCGATGCTGAGCGTGGTGAAGCGCGCCGAGCGCAGCGCGCGGGCCAGCCGGTGCTGCTCGGCGGTGCGCCGCTCGGCGAGGTAGGCGTGGAACGGCTCCAGGTCGGCCGGGCTGGCGGAGGTCAGCTCGGCCGCTCCGGCGGCGAAGGTCAGCAGGTGCACGTCGAGGTCGCGGGTGGGCGTCGTGAGGTCGCCCAGCCACTTGAAGGCGGGCTGGTACTCGGCGGCCAGGCCGTCCGGCAGCAGGCCGGCCCCGAGCTTCAGCGCGGTCCTGGTGCGCCGCACCGCGACGCGCAGGTCGTGCAGGAACTCGGTGTCGATGTCGCGGATCGTGCCCGCGACGTTCGCCTCCAGGGTGTCGAGCAGCCGCAGCAGCACCGCGGCGAGTGCCATCCGGGCGGGCATCGTGGCGGACAGTTCCACGTCGACCTTGTTCGTGTACTCGCCCGGCGCGTGGCCCACGGTGGCCAGGACCGCGTCCAGCGGCGGCGGCGCCCCGGGGAACACCCCGGGCTGCGCGGCCAGGCACTGGGCGATCCGGTCGGCCTGCCCCTGGTAGCCGCGCACCGCGGTGAGCGAGAGCCGCGCGGGCGGGTCGGCGGCGGCCGGCCCGGCCGGGTGCAGGCGGTCCACGGTGAGCCAGGCCACCGTCTTGTCGTCGGCATTGCACAGCCGGAACTCCGACAGCGTGCTCGCGGCTTTCGCGGCGGGCAGCAGTGCCCGCACCGACGTCAGCCCCTTGAGCCGGTCCCGGAGCGGGCCGCGGGGGAGCCCTTCGGCCAGGGCCGGCCAGTGGGTCCCGTTCGCCTCTGCGGTGATCCGCTCGCCGGCCGTGCCGCACAGCACCAGTTCGGCCGGCCCGCGGCCGGTCACGCACTCCAGCGTGAGCCCGGCCCGGTGCAGCCGCCAGTCGAAGGTGTCCAGCCAGGTGCGCCGCAGGGTGCGCGCCCTGGTGGCGGGCACCACGGAGAATCGCGGCGCCAGCGCTTCCCGAACCGCCTGTGACACCGGCCGTTCACTATCCGTATACGCGAAGTCGTGAGAGTAGGCACTCACTATTAACCTCCGACCCGAGAACTTTCGCGTATATGGCCGCGAACCGCGAGGACAGCACTGGCCGGCCCGGCTTCGCTGGCGTCAGTCCAGGGCCGGCTGCAGTCCGTCCTAGGGGGCTTTCTCCTGTTCTGCGGCATTCGGCCGCAGCGCCTGTCGCCGGCGCACGGCTGCGTGCCCCGACGGGAGCCGGCGCGGCGTGCACTAGTCTGCAGTCCGTGAACTCCACGGACTGGGCGTCGGTCGCGTCGCTGGCGACCGCGCCGGGACGCTGGTCCTCGCGGTGGCGACCTTCGGCCGGTCCGGTCCGCGAACCGCGCCGCGCGGGCCGCGGAACAGTCCCTGCTTGTAGGGCTGCGGCCGCTGCTGGTGCCGTCCGGCTTCAGGACGAACGCAGAAGGTGATGTTCGGCGACGGCAAATGGATTCACGTGCCGGGCGGGCGCGGTAGGGTCGGCCGAGGACGGGGTGATCTACCTGACCATGTCCTGCGCAACGTGGGCCGGGCATCGCGGTGGTGCACGGCTGGCACTTCTACCCGGGCTGGGAGGCCCACCGCCCGGATCCGGCCGTCGATGAATTTCGCCGGCAGAACCGCGACCTGTACCTGCCGCCGGGAGATCTCGGCTTCTGGCAGGCGGCATTCCGCG
>CAWCKG010000080.1:0-20736 GCA_963795785.1 uncultured Actinomycetes bacterium | reverse complement strand
CCTGGCCGAAGATCTCGCCGAAGAGGCCGGGGCTCTCGCGCTGACCTGCACGCCATCCCGGATACCACCCCTGGCCTGCGGGTTCACTTGCCGACCGTTGCCGATGGTTACCAAGCCTTCTCCCGGTGCCCAAGGCCCCACCACGGCCCAGAGACGGCCCAGGGGAGGTAGCGGTAATCGTGACCGTCGGCCCGTACGAGACCGGGGCGCAGGGCCGTGCCGCAGCTGGGCACCCTTCCAGCCCAGCTGATCCGAAATCGGCGGCACGGGTATCGCCCGTGAGCTGGGGGAAGCGTCGGTCCTGACGTCTCCACTGGGCTAACGGGTATGGCCGGGCCACGACGTAACAGGAGAACGGTTAACTCACTCGGCTACCAAGATGCTTGTTGACAAACAGGGACCCTCAATCAAGATGATAGCCACGTCGGCCGATGCCGGTCGCAACCCTAACGGAAGGAACAAGCTGGACCCGCAGCAGATCAACATCGGCCCGCTTCCGCCGGGCCTCGGAGTGTCCAAGAAGGTCTACCGGCAACCCGGTACACCCAAGGCGGCCGGGTCCAGTACGACGTGACCGTCCCCGTCACCCAGATCGTTGAGACCCTGGAGCGGCCGGATCACACCAAGGCCATCGAGTCGAACCGCAAGATCGACCTCAAGCACGCGCAGGACTTCGCAAGATACCTGCTCAAGAACCCCGACTTCGTCTGTCCCGGCGTCCTGGTCCGGGTGCAGCCGGGGGTTCTTAGCTTCCAGCAGGTCCAGCGTTTGACCACTGCATACGGCCTGGGGGTTTGTCGAGTACCGGCTCGGCGATATCGTCCTGCTTCTGCTGGTCGACGGACAGCACCGCGTGCTGGGCATCTGGCTCGCGGTCGAGGAGGCCACCAGGAAGATCGCCGACCTCAAGGCAACCATCGCCGAGGCGCAGCGCAACGGTGACAAGTCCGCTGAGGCTGACCTGGCCAAGCAGCTCCCTGACTGGGAGGACAAGCTCAACCGGCTGATGGTCGGGAGCCTGACTGTCCAGTTCGTCGAGATCGGGGTGGAGCCGGGCAGGCGGCTGTTCCTCGACATCAACGACAACGTCAAGGGTATCCGGGCCGACTTCCGGACCTACCTCGACGACCGGACGGCGGTCGGCCTCATCACCGCAGACGTGTGCGAACGGCACCCCCTGCTGCTGGGCCGTGTCGAGACTGGTCAGGAGACACCGTTCGGCAGGACCAGCAAGGCGCTGCTCGGCTTCAAAGGTGTGTCCGACATCGTCCGGGCAGTGCATGTCGGTGCAACCGGACGTGTAGGCATACGGGTCGAGGACGAGATGAAGAAGCACCAGAAGGCCGCGGCCGATGAGGTCATAAAGTTCCTTGACCTCCTCGTCCAGTACACCGACCTGCGCAAGGTGGCAGACAATGAGGTGGACCCGCCCGAACTGCGCTACGACGCGAAGGACCCCGGCAAGCCGCACGTACGATGCTGGCCTCGACGACCATGCTGAGGGTCCTCGCCGGTGTCTACCACGACCTCACGGCCAAGGACCCGAGGACCGGGTAGCGCAGGATGGCAAGCCGGTGATGACCCGGCCGACGTCGGTATCTTCTTCCGCGACCTTGGGCCACTCCTGCGGGAGGTCCCGATCAAGCGGACTCCCTATGGATAGACACTGGCGCGTTCACCGAAGGCGGAGCGGCGCCGACCGGCCGGCACGGGGACATTGGCAAACTGACCACCACGCTGTGCGACTGGGCCAGGAACGGGATTCCGGGATCCGACGCTCGGGCCGCCGCGGACCCGGAACCCGGACCCAGCACCTAGTCCTGCCCGTCCTTCTCGCAGGCGCCAACATCCACGTGAGCGGGTGCCCGAGTCTAGACCAGTGAGTCCTGTTGGCTAAGTGCGGCTGTTTCTGAACCCGGTGAGGCGGTGCCGGGTGGTTGTGGTCTTTTGGTAGTGGCGGCGGTGGCTGGAGTGTAAGCAGGGCTCCTGGTAGTGACAGGGGTGACGAAACCAGCCCGCAACACCAGGAGCCCTGGTGCCAGTCTGCCCTGCCACGCCGGTGTGCGCATGCGCCCGCCGGTGTTGCCGCCGCCCGCGCTTCTATCCCTCCGATACCACCGATGCCGAATGGGCGCTGATCGCCCCGCTGCTGCCGGTCCCGGCCTGCCAGACCCCGGGGGCGGGCGCCCGGAGAAGCACCGCCGCCGGGTCGGTGGTGGACGCGATCCGGTATGTTATCCACAACGGGTGCGTGTGGCGGGCGCTGCCCGCCGACTTCCCGCCCTGGCGCACCGTCTACGGCCTGTACCAGCGGTGGCACGCCCGCGGGGTCACCATCGCGGTGCATGATGCGTTACGCGCGGCGGCCCGCCAGGCCGCGGCCGGGCCGCTGAGCCGACCGCGGCGGTGATCGATTCGCAGTCGGTGCGCGCCGCGCCGACCGTGCCCGAAGCCAGCCGGGGCTGGGACAACGCCAAGAAGTCAACGGCCGCAAGCGGCACATCGCCGTCGACACCACCGGCCTGCTCCTGGAGGTCCTGGCCACCCCCGCCTCCATCCAAGACCGCGACGCCGCCCGGCCGCTGCTGTTCAACCTGCACCGGGCCCGCCGCCGCGTCCGCCGGGCCTGGGCCGACAGCGTCTACGCCGGGAAGCTCGCTCCCTGGGCGGCCACCTACCTCAACCTGACCGTCGAGATCGTCAAACGGCCCCGAAGACCTGCACACCTTCGAGGTCCTGCCCCGCCGCTGGGTGGTCGAACGCACCCTGGCCTGGATCACCAGCTACCGCCGCTGCGCCCGCGACTACGAACGCCTCCCCGCCCACCACGAAGCCGCCGTCTACTGGGCCATGATCACCCTCATGACCCGCCGCCTCGCCCGCCCCGGCTGAGGTTCAGAAACAGCCACTAAGCTTGCCGTTTAACCTGCGCGTTCGCGTCGTGCCTTGAGGGTGAGTTCTCTCTTGGTGGTTTTGCCCACGTCGTGGCGGGGTGCGGGGCGGCGGTTGTTCGAGCCGGGCGGGCGGCCGGGGCCGGGTTTGCCGGGTTTCGGCGCGCCGGCCGGGCAGGGCAGGGTCGCGCGGATGTTCCGAAACCCCCGGCGGACCCGGGCCGGGGTGAGCCTGCCCGCAGCGGTGCGGGCCGTTCCCAGGGCCGGCGCAGGTCCTCGGCCAGCGGCCGGGCCAGCCGGAGCTGGGTGTGGGCGGCGATGATCAGCCAGGTCCACCGGTCCGCGGCGTGCGGGGTCGCGGATCTTCGGGACGGTCCAGCCGAGGACCTGCTTGAACAGCCGGAAGGTGTGCTCAAGATCGAATCGGCGCAGGAACGCCTGCCACCACCGGTCCACGTCGGCCAGGCGCGGCGCCGGTGGCCGAGCACCACAGCCACACCGGCTTGGGGTCGCGGTCACCGGGCAGGTGATCGACCTGCAGGCGGATCAGGGTGCCGTCGATGACGGGCAGCGTCGACCGTCGTGTTCCAGCCAGGCGGTGCGGTGGGTCAGCCGGGGATGCACCCGGTCCCAGCTGCGGCCCTGGCCATGCCGTAGCGGGTGGTCTTCGTGCTGGTGGTGATCTGCGGGCGCCGGCCAGGTCGCCGGGTCGGCGCAGGGCCAACTCGCCGCCGTGCCTGCGGCGGGCGGCCGTTGGTGCCGGGCTGGCGCGGTGGCGCCGGCAGCCGCATCACCCGGTCACTGCGCAGCCGCCCGAGCAGCACTACCGGCAGGTCGGCCAGCAGCGAACGCCAGCCGGGTCACGTCGTAGCCGGCGTCGAAGCCACGACCAGGATCGCCGGGTCACCCTGCCGCCACTGCCCGGCCGCGATCAGCCGGGTGACGACCTCGCGTATCTGCGCGGCGGTGACCGCCGTCGCGTCGTCGGCCGGCCCCAGGCGGACCGCGTCCAGTACCGCGGTCCAGGAGGTGCGCCCGGTCTCCAGCGCGGCGACGACTGAGTACGGCCAGCCCGGGATCATCTGCGCCTAGCCCTTCCCCCGCCCGTAGACGTGGCAGAACAGCCGTTCCGCGGCGGTCGGCGCGCCCGGCCGCAGCCAGTTGCTCACATCCACTGCCAGCACCAGCCGCCCATCCGCGGCCCGCGGAAACGGCACCCCGGCCAGCGACCGCCGCAGCCGCGCGCACTTCGATCCGGCCGTGGTTCACCGCGTCATACAGGCGCGCCGTGGCCGCGCCGGTGCTCTGCCGCCAGCGACAGCCCGGCCAGCGTTCTCGACCGGCCCGTCCGCGCACAGCACCGCATCGGCCAGCTCGAACAGCGCATCCGCCCGCGCGGTCAGGCACCGGCAAGAACTCCTGCCGGAACCGCGACAGCTCGGCGAGCGACCGGCTTGCACGGCATCATCTGCACGCTGTCCATCGCGGCCTTCAATCGTGATCATCTATCCCTGGACAGAGAACACATGATCACGCGGAGGCCGCAGTCAGCACCACGACACGCCGGGCACACCCGCGCAAGACCAGCAAACCGCCTGATCCGCCCGCCCGCCGCTGAACGGCAAGCTGACCCGGCGTTCAGCCTGCCTGCTCTCGGTTCGCGCTAACCGGCAACCGCCAGGAACTCGAAGTTCCCGCGGCCGACCGTGCGCTCCAACGTGCGGATGACCGGGCGCGGATCGTCGTAGGGCCCGGAGATATACAGCGGCTTGCCATCCTTACCGAAGGTGATGATGCTCGGGCCGGTCCACGACCCGAGATGCCCCTCGGCGGCGGCGAAGTCAGGATGCGGGTCAAAGCCCAGACTGCGCGCGTACTCGACGGAACCGAACACCACCTCGCGAGCCAGCTCGATGGGCACCTCAAGCGGATCACCGCGGTATCCAGAGAAAAAGTCGCGGACGAACCCCCGCAGACCAAGATCGTCCATGATTTCCGGGCCGAGAGCGTTTTTCACCCCGAGGCAGTAAACGTCGGCCAGGTAGCCGCAGACAGAGACCTTGCCATACCTGTGCTTGCGAGCCACCAGCACCGCGGCCAGGCCATCGGTCCCCCCTGCCGGATCCTCGTGCAGCGGCCATCCGGGATGATCACCAACGGTCAGGCCAGTACTCCAGGACGGGCTGATCCAGCAGCCGGCCAGCGCAGGCCCGGGTGATTCGGCCTGCGCCACGACGGCCGCCGCGCGGACCAGGCGGCCCGCCTCGGCGGACCTGATCCCCAAGCGCACGGGCGATCTGCTTAGGGGTCAGCCCCCGCTCCCGCAACAGGCGTACGCGTTCGAGACGCTCATCGGGCTGCACGAGAACCGATCGTAAGACAGCAAGACCCCCAGCCCCCAACCCGGCACACCCGCAGAGCCAGAACAACAAGCCCACGTCAGCGCGATCGAAGCCGGAGGTTAAACAACAAGCTGAGCGGCTGTCGGCGCGGTTCGGTATTGCGCACATCTCCAGTGGCGACCTGCTGCGCCAGCACGTCAGGGATCAGACATCGCTCGGGCAGACCATCAAGTCCTATGTCGACAACGGCGACCTGGTCCCGGACGGCATTGTGATGGACATGCTGCGCAAGCCTGTCGTCGCCGCGGCCAAGGTTGGCGGCGGCTATGTCCTGGATGGATTCCCGCGCACCGTCGAACAGGCCAAGGCGTCCTTCCCCACAGCCCACGCGCTCGGCGTTGAGGTGCAGGCCGCGGTACACCTCGACGTCGCACGCGAGGACCTGGTCCGCCGGCTGCTCTCCCGGCGCCGGGGCTCGGACGATACCGAAGCCGTCATCGAGAACCGCTTGCACGTGTACCGGATGAAGACGGTGCCACTGCTGGAGTACTACGCAGGCCGGGAATGGATGTTCACCGTGGATGGGGCCCAGCCGCCGGACGCCGTCCACGAGGAAATCGTCGCGCGCCTCCAGAAGCTCGCGGCGTTCGCCGCGTGGTCCCGGCAGGACACCCAGCAAGGACGGGGACCGGAGCATGCCTAGCCGGCCCGCCCTGGAGCGCTTCCCATTGCCTAGAACATGAGCGTGAAGTAACCAGCCTGGCCCGTAGGGGTCCGGTCATATCCCCAGCTACTCGCCAGGCTGTCGAGCAGCATCGGCCCTCGTCCTGGCTCCGCGGCGCTGGCGCGCCCACCTGTAACTCCGTGACGGGGGATGTGTCGTAGACATCGACCTGTAACTGGCGGTAGGCACAGCTGACGACAAGCTCGATGGTCTTGCCCGCCCCATGCCTGAGGGCGCTGGTCACCAGTTCGCTGGTGAGCAGGACCGCGACGGACGGTGCGACGGGGACATCCCAGGCGCGGATGGCCGCACGGACCTCGCTGCGGGCGGCGGCCACTGTGGCCTGCCCGGCGGTCAGTGTGATGCGCAGTTTGCGCGGCGCGGCCGGGCGGGTGAGCGCCAACGTGTCCATGTGGAGTTCCTTACCGGGGTGATGAGGCCGGTCCGGATGGGCACGACTCGCTTTGGGGCGCCCAGCCTGGGAAGATCCGGCCAGGCTGCCTGACACTTGAGCTTTCTGTTGCACCACAAATGCTGATGCAACTTGCAGTGAGAGACATCGGTCAGCTGACGGATCTTTGGAGCGGGCACCATGACCGGCGAGTCAGGGCGGCCACTACCGCAGACCCGCGTAACGCGCTGGCAAGAGCGCGCTGGCCAGTGGCCCACGCCCGGTGAGACGATGAGGTGGTGAGCCACACCGGAGACAGCCCGGCACAGCAGTTCGTCGCGGCCTGGCGGGCCGCCGCAGCGGTGGCGGCCGAGTGGGCAGAACGCACCGCGGCGGTGACCGCCGAGGCGTTCCATAAGCTCACCAGCGACCCGGCCGTCCGGGCGGTGATGGAGACCTGGCGCGCCACGGTTCCCTGGCCGCAGCGTAACTGCGAATGCCCGTGCGCCGTTGCACACCCTGATGACCCTGGGGTGTGTGACCAGCACGCGGTGATCACGCGCCGGGTTTCCACCGGCGGGGACGGCGGGGTGGATGTACCGCTGTGCGCGCCATGCGCGGTGGCCCAGGGCGTCGCGGAACTGCCCAGGTAACTCCGGGGCTTGCCCGGCACGCTCTTCCCGGTCACCGCGATCGGCCGCGCTCGCACCCGGCGGTCTACCTGCTCACCACGTCCGTGCAGAGCGCCTTCAGCTATGTGCTGAACAACACCGGAATCCTGTATGCCACCTTCTATTGCGTCACCGCGATCTCGGCCGTGGTCTACTACCGCCGCCGGCTGATGAGCAATTGGAAGGACGCCTTGACCATCGGCATTCTCCCGGTCGCCGCAGTAGTATTCCTCGCATGGATCGCCATCAAGTCGATCCTGGCAGCCCCTGCCGCACAGAACTACTCGCTGCTGGGCTTCGTCGTCATCGGCGCCGTCTTGCTCTTCGTCGCGAGGTTCGTGCTGCGGTCGCCGTTCTTCCAGATCAAGCGCGAGAACTGGACGCCGGAAGGCTAGTGGCTTCGGGCGCCGCGGCATGCGGCGGGAAAACCGGCGTAGCGGAATCAGGACGTGTGCGCTGCCGCCGGGGCAGAATGGCCTGGTGACAACCGTGGGGCCCGCAATGTCCGAAATGCTTCCCCTGCGCGACACGGATCCGCGCGAGGTAGGGGGCTACCGGTTGCTGGGCCGCCTCGGTGAGGGCGGGCAGGGCGTCGTCTACCTGGCCCTCAGCGCCAGCGAAACCCCGGCGGCGGTCAAGCTCCTGGCACCGACCACGGACCCGCAGGTCCGGAGCCGCTTCCTGAAGGAGGTTGCGGCAGCGCAGCAGGTCGCCGGGTTCTGCACCGCGCAGGTCCTGGATGCCGGCATCTTCGAACGCCGGCCGTTCATCGTCAGTGAGTACGTCAGCGGGCCGTCGCTGGTGGAGGTCATCCAGCAACACGGGGCTCGCAGCGGCAAGGTGCTCGAACGCATCGCCGTCGCGACGCTGACCGCCCTGGGCGCGGTGCACGCCGTCGGCATGGTGCACCGCGACTTCAAGCCCGGCAACGTCCTTCTCGGCCCGGACGGGCCCGTGGTGATCGACTTCGGCCTGGCGGCCGTCCCGGGCATGACGACCACGGGGCTTTCCGGGCAGGTCGCCGTGGGAACCCCGGCGTTCATGGCGCCCGAGCAACTGGCCGGGGCACGGCTGACCGCGGCGGCCGACATGTGGTCATGGGCCGTCACGATCGCGTTCACGGGTACCGGGGAACTGCCCTTCAAGGGCGAGTCGCTGACCGCCACCGCGTACGCGATCCTTCATGCCGAGCCCACGATCGGCCCGCTTCCCGAACCACTGGGCTCCATCATCCATCGCTGTCTCAGCAAGAACCCGGCCTTCCGGCCGTCCGCCCGCGGCGCGCTCACCCAGCTGGCGGCCGCCGGAGCGCAGCTCACCGGACCGCTCCCGGCAGAGGCCCCCCCGCTCCCCGCGGACGCAGCGGCGTACAGCCCACCCGGGCCTGTTGCGGTGCCGCAGCCACGGCAGGGCAGCGACGATGGCCTGACCGGCCCCTGGGCGGTGTCCGAGCCGCAGCCGGACTCGCGCCCCAGCGGCCGCACCCGGTGGCGCTGGCGGGCGGCCGCCGCCGCCATCGCGATTCTGCTGCTTGCCGGTTCCGGTGGGACCGCACTCCTCCTTGCCCAGCGCGGCGCAGCCGCCAAAGCCGCCGCCGAGCGGCCCTCCGGGCAGCAGCCCGGGACTCGGCCCTGAGGCCGCGGCCAGGGCCAAGGCCGTCACCTGGATAGTGCACCAGGTCAGCCGCGCCGCAGTGGTCGGCTGCGACCCGCAGGTGTGCGCGGATCTGGCCAACAAAGGGTTCCCGTCGAGCCTGGACCCCATCGGGCCCCAGTCGACGGATCCGCTCGGCGCCAACCTGGTCGTCGCCACCGCTCCCGTCCGGGCTCAGTACGGCGCCCGGCTGGCCTCCGTCTACGCCCCGGTCGTCATCGCGAGCTTCGGCTCGGGGAACGCCAGGATCGACATCCGGTGGGTCTTCCCGGGCGGCACCACCAGGTATCGCGAAGTTCAGCAGCCGGACATGCGCACCAGGCAGGCCCACGACGCACTACTGCTGACCAACAGCCAGATCACGTTCTCGGCCACCGCCAGGAAACAGTTGCTGAGCGGCGACATTGATCCGCGACTGCCGCAGCTCCTCGCCTACATGGCCCATGGGCACCATCTGACGGTCGTGGACTTCGGCGACCAGTCGCCCGGCGGCGGACCTGCCAGCCTCCTGCGGTCGGTGGACTTGGCAACCGCCGACCCGGCCGCGCACACCAGGTCCGCGGCATACCCCAGGTGGATGCAGAAGTTCTTCCGTGTGCAGCGAGCCCAATACCACCCGGCGTGGAGCCACCTGATCAGGTCGTCTACGGGCCAAACCGTGCTGAGTATCGGGTACGACGCACCGAGCCCGCTCAGCTAGCCGGGATCATGGCTGGTAGCGGCCGAAGGCCGGCGGCCGGGAAGCGATGATAGGTCTCGCGCCATGAGCCGCCGTGCCATGGCCTCCGTGGCCGGAGCGAGGCCGGGGCAAGGGAGCATGCGGGCTTGACGGGCTACATGAGGGACTGGCTTGAGCGGCCGGGTGAGCCAGCATCCGACCTGGACCTCGTGGTGCTGCTGCTCAATTCGCTTGACCTGCTCGAAGATCCGCCTGACCGGCTGACCGGGCTGAGCTGGCTGCGTGAGGTGCTCGCCGCGGTAGGCCGTGACGACATCGGTGGTGCGCTGACGGCCGGGGATCTCGCCGGGCTCCGGCAGCTACGCGACTCACTGCGGGCTGTTTTCCAGGCCAGGTCGCCTGCCGAAGCGGCGTCGCTGCTGAACGCCATGCTTGTGCACGCGTCCGCGGTGCCGCAGCTGGTGGCATCCGGCGACGGCCTGCGGCTGCAGGTGGCTCCCCGGGCACGGGGGCTCGCGGCGCTGTCGGCACGGCTTCCGGCGGCCCTGGCCGAGTACATCGCGCACCGGGGCATCGGCAGGCTCGGCACCTGTGCGGCGCTGCCCTGCCAATGCGTGTTCTTTGACCGCACCCGGGCGCAGACACGCAGGTTCTGCTGCACTGCCTGCAATGACCGGGCGGCCGCCCTGCTCTACCGCCGCCGGAAGCGCGCCGCCGCCAGCTGAAACAGGCGGGCCCCGCCCCTGCTCGGCGGCGGCCGGTTCACAAGGGCGGGGCGGCTCACCTGCCCGGGCAACCATTCGGTATACCTTCGCGTCAGCTCCTTGACGACTTATACCACCCACGCTAGCTTCGTCAGCACCAAAGCGCCTTATTCAACTGACGGGAGCTGGGGCCCATGGTGCGCAGGCTGATCGGTAAGGCCGCCCTCGCGGTTGCGGTGGCGGGCGCCCTGGCAACGGTGGCGGCCACAGCACCACCTCCGCCAGCAGGACATCCACGTCGCCGCCGGTTACCCAGGTGAGCGTCCAGGACGTCCGGGTGCCGGTCCCCGGCCAGCAGCCGGTCCCGGCCTACCTGGTCCGGTCCGCTGGCACCCTCAAGCCCGGCAGCCAGGCCGGAATACTCTTCCTGCACTGGCTCGGGCAGATTCACAGCGACCGGACCGAATTCCTCGCCGAGGCAATCCAGCTCGCTCCCCGGGGCGCCGTGTCCCTCCTGCCACAGGGCGTCTTCCCCTGGCGAGTGGCGCCCAGCGGGAAACCGAGCGATGTGACGGCCATCAAGCAGCAGCTCGCGGTCTTCCAGGCCTGCCTCAACTGGCTCATATCGAGGAGTTACGTCAGCAGGTCACGGATTGCCGTCGTGGGGCATGACTACGGGGCGATGTACGGAGCGCTGCTCGCCGACTCCGACCAGCGCGTGCATGCCGCCGTCCTCGCCACCCCCGACGCGACCTGGGGCCATTGGTTCGTCAAGTACTGGCTGGGTTTCACCGGTAGCCGTGCGGCACGCTACAAGGCACTGTTCACCAGCCTTCAGCCGGTACGGCACGTCTCGCGGCTGGGCAGCAACGAACTGTTCCAGTGGGCGGG
This sequence comes from uncultured Actinomycetes bacterium, assembly GCA_963795785.1. Lineage (GTDB taxonomy): Bacteria > Actinomycetota > Actinomycetes > Streptosporangiales > Streptosporangiaceae > DASXKD01. Next base: position 9,790 of record CAWCKG010000080.1, on the reverse strand, counting down.
GCGGGACATCTTCGTCAGTGCCAGCGTGCGCAAGCGGTTCGCCGCTGCCGCGCCGCTGGCGCCCGCCGGCTTCTTCCCGCCGCGGACCACCAGCTGACCACCGCCGCCCAGATCGCCCGCGACAAGTTCCTCGCGACCGAACTGGGCCTGTCCGGCTGACCGTTAGCCGCTGCCGGAGGGCATGGGAAGGGTGGTCCCCGGCACACACCGGCCCTAAGGTGGCAACCAAGGTCACCATCGGCCTGCGCCGGTCGTGACTGTGGCGTGCCCGGCGCACGGGCCCGGCGCACCATGCGCCGGCCGCGCCCACAGCCATCGGCCGGTCCGGCAATCAGGAGGGATCCATGAAGACCAAGGCCGCGGTCGTGCGCGGAACAGGCCAGGACTTTGAGATCACCGAACTGGAACTCGATCCCCCCAAGGCCGGCTGAGGTGCTCATCCGGTACGTGGCGGCCGGCCTGTGCCATTCGGACGAGCATCTGCGTAGTGGCGACCTCGTGCCGCGCTTCCCGATCGTCGGCGGCCACGAGGGCGCCGGGATCATCGAGGAAGTCGGGCCTGGCGTCACCCGGCTGCAGCCCGGTGATCACGTCATCTGCTCGTTCCTGCCGGTCTGCGGCCACTGCCGGTGGTGCGCCACTGGCAAGTCGAACCTGTGTGACTTGGGCATCAGCCTCCTGGACGGGTGCCTGCCCGACGGCACCTACCGGTTCCACGGCGGCGGCGAGGACTTCGGCGGCATGTGCATGCTCGGCACGTTCTCGCAGTACGCGGTCATCTCCGAGCACTCCGCCGTCAAGGTGGACCCGGACCTGCCGCTGGACAAGGTCGTGCTGATCGGCTGCGGGGTGCCGACGGGCTTCGGCTCGGCGGTGCACGCCGCGGCCACCGAGCCGGGCGACACCATCGCCATCTACGGCATCGGCGGCATCGGCATCAACGCCGTCCAGGGGGCCGCGCTGGCCGGCGCGCGGAACGTGGTGGCGATCGACCCGCTGGCCAACAAGCGCGAGGCGGCCGAGCAGTTCGGCGCCACGCACAGCTGCGAGACCGCCGAGCAGGCGCAGGAACTGATCACCCAGCTCACCCGCGGCGTGGGCGCCGACAAGGCGATCGTCACGGTGGGGGTGGTGACCTCCGAGGTGGTCACGCACGCGTTCAACGCGATCCGCAAGGGCGGCACCGTGGTGGTGACCGGGCTGGCCGACCCGATGAAGACCACGATCGAGATCTCCGGCGCGATCCTGACCCTGTTCGAGAAGCGCATCCAGGGCAGCCTGTTCGGTTCCGGCGACCCGTTCCACGACATCCCGCGGATGGTGGAGCTCTACCAGGCCGGTGACCTGAAGCTGGACGAGCTGATCACCACGACGTACACCCTCGACCAGATCAACCAGGGATACCAGGACCTGCTCGACGGCAAGAACATCCGCGGCGTGATCCTGCATGACAGCGCCTGAGCCCGGCGGGCCATCCTGGGTCGCTGGGCCGCGCGCCGCCCATTGTCGGGCTCCGGCGGGAGCGCGAGGTCCTCACGGTCGCGCTGGAAACCGGCCGGCACGTGGTGATCGAGGGCCCGCCGGGCACCGGCAAGTCGACGCTGCTGCGGGACATCGCCCGGCATGCGGGCAGGGCGGTGGTTTTCGCGGAGGGCAACGCCGAGCTCACACCAGCCCGGTTGATTGGACAATACGATCCTGCGCAGGTGCTCGCCGACGGGTATGTACCGGGCGCCTTCACTGACGGCCCGCTGCTGCGGGCGATGCGGTCCGGGGCACTGTTGTACCTGGAGGAGTTCAACCGGGTCCCCGAGGAAACGCTCAACGTCCTGATCACCGTCCTTGCCGAGGGGGAGATCGTGGTGCCCCGGCTCGGCATGGTGCACGCCGGCACCGGGTTTCGTCTGGTCGCGGCCATGAACCCGTTCGACGCGATCGGCACCGCCCGGGTGAGCCAGGCCATCGCCGACCGGATCTGCCGGGTGGTTCTCGGCTACCAGGACGACGCGGCCGAGCGTGCGATCACCACCGCGGTCACGGGCGAGAACGGGGTGGCCGTGAGTTTCGCGGTGACCCTGGCCCGGGCCACCCGGGAGCACCGCGACGTGCGGATGGGCTCGTCGGTCCGCGGTGCCATCGACATGGTGCTGCTGCTGACCGGCCTGGCCCGGATGCGCGGCGAGAACGGCATGGCGCGCGCCACGGCCCGGGACGCCGCGCAGGCCGCGCTCTCCGGGCGGATCCGGATCGCCGACGGCTGCGACCGGGCCCCGGAGTCGGTCCTCGACGAACTCCTCGGCCAGTTCTGGCCGGAGGATGCCCCGATGCCCCGCCCCCCGGATGGCCACGATCCCGGCGACGGCGCGGTACCGGACGGCCGGGGAAAAGCTGACGGCCTGCCGCCGCTGACGGCAGGCACCGGTCAGCGCCGCGCGTCGGCCTCGGCGGTCCGCCGCGACCGCGCAGGCAACACCGCACGCCGGACCATCAGCCGCGCCGAGCTGGCCGCCAGGCACGCATCCTTCGATGCCCTCTCCCCCGAGATCGGCGAACTCGACGAGGAGGCCCTCGCGGAACTGCTGGCCGCCGACCCGGACGCCGCGGTGACCCTGCTGGCCGACCTTGCCCGGGCCACCGACCGTGAGCTGCGCACCGCCGCGCAGCGGCTCGCGGCACGGATCTTCTTCCGGCTGGGCGCGGCCGGGCAGCAGCCATCCCGGGGCATCCGCCGGCTCGGCCCCGGCCTGGCTGAGGGGGATCTGGACCTGGAGAAGACCCTCGACCGCTGGCCCGGGTTCTGGCCGCCGGATCCGGGCGATCTGGTGACCCGGTCCTGGCAGGCACGTCACCGCACGCTGTGCCTGCTCATCGACCGCAGCGGCTCCATGTCGGGGCTCGCGGTGGCGATCGCGGCCGTGGCCGCGGCCAGCGTGATTCTCGCCGCCAGTGAAGGGGGATGGGGAGGCGGGCGGGGCCTTGCCCCCGCGATCGTCGCGTTCAGTGGCGACATCACGGTGCTGCAGGCTCAGGGCACCCGCCGCGAACCTGCGGAACTCGTCGGCGATCTGGTGGCGCTGCGCGGGCACGGCATGACCGATCTGGCGGCCGCGCTCCGGGCCGCCGCTGCCCAGCTGGCCCGCGCGGCCGCGCACGAGCGGGTGGCGGTGCTGCTGTCGGACTGCCTGCCGACCGCGGGCGGCGACCCGGCGCTGGCGCTGGCCGGGATCAGCCGGCTGCACGTCCTCTGCCCGCTGCCCACACCGGAAGCGGAGCAGTCCGCCGCGGACCTGGCCCGCCGGGGCGGCGGCGTAAGCCTCCCGGTGCGGAAGCTCACCGACGTGGCCCCGGCCCTGACCCGCGTCCTCTCCTGACTGTTCCGCTTCCGCGCCCGGTCAGCATCAGCGTTTGTGGTTGGTGGCGCACTGACCACATTCTTTTGTGGTTGGTGGCGCACTGACCACAAACGCGCCGGGCCAGCGACAGGCTTGGATTCCGCTTTTGGCCCCCAAGGGGCCAATCGCCATGATCGCTAACGGGAGGTGGCCGAGTCAGGGCCAGAGCAGGGTTCCGTGGCCGCCGTCACGTCCCTCAGGCCTCATCGGTCCCGGCAGCACCACGGCCGGGCGGCATACGGTCCGCGGGATGGCGCGCCGGGCCGGCGCGGAACGGGTGCCAGGCGATGACGGGGCGGACCGGGGCCAGGCTGCGCGCCCGGAGTGCGCCCGCCCACACCCCCGTGCCGTAGGCCACGTCGTCGGCCAGGTGGCCGAGCACGTACCGGACCGGGTCCAGCGACCGGCGGCGCGCGGACCAGGCGGTCAGCGGCGGCCCCAGCAGCAGTGACGCGGCCGCGGCCCGCCGGGCCCAGCGCCGTGCCGGGCCAGCCCCGCCCGGCGCCGCCAGCGCGGCGGCCAGCACCGGCATGCCGTACTGGCAGGCATACCGCCCCACGCCCAGCCAGGTCTGCCGGGTCGCGGTGAGCATCGCGGGCAGCACGCCCCGGCCGGGGATCCCGGCCCGGTGCACCGCCCGGCGCATGGCCAGCACCGACCCGGTGAAGCTGAGACCAGCCACGGCCGGGCGGCCGGCCAGCAGCCCGGCGACGGTCAGCGCGGGCCACGGGTGCAGTACCAGCGGCGGCACCTGGCCGGGATGGCGCAAGGCCAGCGGCGCCGCGGAGGTGCCGTAGCGGAACCGCCGCGTGAGCAGCGCCGCCCACCCGTCCGGCTCGTGATGGGACACCTGGACCGCCGGGTCGTACCGGATCCGCCAGCCTGCCTCGTGCAGCCGCCAGACCAGGTCGACGTCCTCACCCCAGCGCAGCGCCGGGTCGAAGACGCTCCCGGAGCCAGCGCCAGGAACGAGGGCGGCACGCCGGACCAGGAGCGCCGCGGTGGGCACATAAGCCACCCGGGTCCCCGGCGCCACCCGGGCTTCGGCGCCGCCGAGGTCCAGGCAGCATGCCGCGGTGGTGTAGCGGCCGGCCCAGCCAGGCCCGGCGGGCACCGCCACCAGCCGCGGGGCCGCCGCAGCCACGGCCGGATCGGCCAGGTGCGCGGCGAGCCGCTCGATCCAGCCGGGCCCGGGCAGGCAGTCGCTGTCCAGGAACGCCACCAGGCCGGTGGTCACGCTGAGCAGGCCGGTGTTCCTGGCGGCACCGGGGCCGCCGTTGACCGGCCGCCGGACCAGGACCGCGCCGTGCCCGGCGGCGACGTCCGCGACCGCCCCCGGATCCTCCGATCCGTCGTCCACGACCACCACCGGATAGCTGCGTCCCAGGGCGGACAGGCAGCGGCCGAGCAGGGCCGGGCGATCCCGGACCGGGATGAGGACCGTGACGTCGGGTCGCGCGGCGAGTTGCGGGGGCCGCGGATGGGCCAGGCCGGCGTCGGTCAGCTTGCGCGCCAGCCTGCCCGCGGCATTGCTGCGCACCGGGCAGGCCCGCAGTTCCGCCAGCGCCGCGCGGCCGGTCCGGGACAGCCGCAGCACCCGGGCGGGCGAGCCGCCGAACAGGATGTCCTCGGCAAGCTGCTTGGTCCCCGGGTCGATGACCACACCGAACCCAGCGGGCAGCGGCGGGGCCGCGGCGCCGTTACTGACTGCACCGCCACCGGCCGCGCTGCCGTGGGCCGCACGGTGCCGGATGACCCGGCGCGGCTCACAGCGCGAGACCGCCGTCCACCGGCACGACGGCGCCGGTCATCCCGCTGCTCGCCGGACTGGCGAGGAAGGCCAGGACGGCGGCTACCTCGGCGGGGTCGAGCAGCCGCCCCGCGGGCTGCTGCCCGGCGAACGCCCCGGCTCCGGGCAGCCCGTAGAGCCGGGCGCTCTGGTCAAGGATCGGGGTGGCGGTGGAGCCGGGGCTGACCGCGTTCGCGGTGACGCCGCTGTCGGCCAGTTCCGCGGCAAGGGCACGGATCAGCCCGGTGACGCCCGCCTTGGCCGCGCAGTACGCGGCGAGCATCGGCAGGCCGCGGGTGGCCGCCGCGGACGCGACGGCCAGGAAGCGGCCGGCCCGGGGCACGGGGCGGCGCAGCAGCGCGGGCACCGCCGCCCTGGCCAGCGACAGCACGCCGCCGAGGTCGATATCGAGTACCGCCTGTTCCTGGGCCAGCGGAACTTCCCAGAGCGGGACCCCGCCGGCGATCACGCCCGCGGCCGCGACCGCCGCGTCCAGGCCGCCCCAGCGCTGCTCCGCCTCGGCCACCGCGGCCGTGACCGCGGCCGGGTCCCGCACGTCGGCGACGAAGGACCGCACCTGGCCGGCCCGGCGCTCTCGCTCGCCCGGCGGACCACCCCGGACAGCTCAGCGGGCGTGGCCATCGGGTAGGGCAGCGCGGGGTCATCGGCCGCGCTGTCCACGGCGAGGACCGACCAGCCGGTGGCGGCCAGCGCCAGCACGGTCGCGGCCCCGATGCCGCGCGCCGCCCCGGTCACCACCGCGACGCTCACGTCATTGCCTCCCTCGCGGGCGCTTCGCTGGCGTGCGGGAGGCACGGCGGCCGGGGGCTTGCCCCCGGACGGCGAGTCTCGCCGCCGGGACACCGCAACGGCGCCTGGGGCTGCGTCGTGCCGGAGGCGCGCAGGCCAGCACCATGCGGCGTTCGGCCCGGCGGCTGCGGCGTGACACTGCCGGCGGTTGACAGATGCGGCATTCACCTCGGGCGCCCCCGGCTGCCATTCGTCGGCCAAGACCGGCTCAGCGCTCCGGGGCGAACCCGGCGAGCGGGTTCGCGTTGCAGGCGGACACCGGTGGCGGCCGTCACCGGCGGGCGGGCCAGCAGGGTGAGCGGGACCGGCCGGCGCTCCCCCGCCCGGTAAGGGGCGGTCCGGTGCGAGTGGTCGGGCGACGGCCGCGGCGCCGCGGCGGCGCGGCCGGCGAGCGCCCGCTCGCCATGGCCCTTGACGCACTCGGGGTCCGGGCCGTCGAGCGGCAGCCCGGTGAAGAACTTCGCGGCCATGCACCCGCCACGGCAGCTCCCGAATGCCGAGCAGGATTCGCAGGCTCCCCCGGCCTGCGGGCGGCGCAGGCGTGCGAACAGCTCCGACTGCTGCCACACCCCGGCGAACCCGCCCGGGTCCCGCACGTTCCCCGCCAGGAAGCTGGGGTGGATGGCGAAGGGGCAGGCGTACACGTCGCCGACCGGGTCGATGAGGCACACGACCCGCCCGGCGCCGCACAGGTTCAGCCCGGGTAGCGCGCCGCCATAGCCGCTGAGGTGGAAGAACGAATCGCCGGTGAGCACATCCGAGCCGTGGGCCACCAGCCAGTCGTAAAGCTCGCGCTGCTGCCCGGGGTGCAGGTGCAGCTCATCCCAGACGTCGGCGCCTCGGCCTGACGGCCGCAGCCTGGTGATCCGGAGCTGGGCGCCGAACCGGTCGGCGATGGCCTTGAACTTATCGAGCTGGCCGACGTTGTGCCGCGTCATCACCACCGAGATCTTGAAGCCGGCGAATCCGGCGTCCGCCAGGTTCCGCATGGCGCGCAGCGCGACGTCGTAAGAGCCGCGGCCGCGTACCGCGTCGTTCACCCCGGGGGTCGCGCCGTCCAGGGAGATCTGCACGTCCACGTAGTCCCGGCCGGCCAGCCGGCGGGCGACGCCGGGGGTGATCTTCACGCCGTTGGTGGAGAACTTGACGCCGACATCGTGGCCGGTCGCATAGTCCACGAGGGCCCAGAAGTCCGGCCGGACGGTCGGCTCGCCGCCGCCGATGTTGACGTAGAAGACACCCATCCGCTGCAGTTCGTCGATGACCGCCTGGCATTCGGCGGTCGTCAGCTCCCGCGGGTCCCGGCGCCCCGAACTGGACAGGCAATGCACGCAGGACAGGTTGCACGCATAGGTCAGTTCCCAGGTCAGGCAGATCGGCGCCTGCAGCCCGAACTGGAACTGCTCGGCCAGCGGCAGCGGCCCCGCGGTCACGCCGCCTCCCGTTTGCAGATCATCTGTGACGCTGCCAGGGTCTGCAGGGCATGTGCGTAGCGCAGCAAATCCCCGGCCTGCACACCGGCGGCGGTGCACGCCGCACGGGCGCTCGGCTGGGCGGCGAGCGAGCGCACCACCTCAAGCAGCGCCGGGCTCTTCAGGAACGAAAGCTGCCGGGTGCCGAAGTGGTAGAGCAGCGCGCCGAATGCCTCGGGGCGAACCCGTACCTGGGCGTCCAGCCGCCATGGCGCGTCCAGGTCGAACTGCCCCCCGGGCTCAGTAGACGCCGCACATGCCATCGATGGAGACCTCCTCGACGAGGACTTCGTCGGCAAGGTCGCCGGCGAGGTCCGTCGCCGGCGACGGCCGTCTCGCCGGTCAGCTCGGCGGTGGTGCTGTCGGCCATGGTGGCTCCTTTCCGGCGCGGATACGGCCTATATTCGTCACAGTGTGCCGAATATAGGCAGGCTAACGGCGGGGCTGGCCGGCACGGGAGAGGGGAACCGGCGATGAGCGTGGCTGCGCCTCCCGGCAGCGGGCGCCGCGGGCGGCCGCCGGGCACCAGCCGCCGCGAACTCGAAGTCATTGCGCTACGACTTTTCACGGCCAAGGGATTCGACGAAACCACGGTCGACCAGATAGCTGCCGAGGCGGGGGTCAGCAGGCGCGCGTTCTTCCGTTACTTCGACTCGAAACCTGATGTGCTGTGGGGCGCGTTCGACACCGAGGTCACCACGATCCGCGCCCTGCTGGATGAGGTCCCGGCCGGTGTGCCGGTGATGGAGGCGGTGCGCCGGGCGGTGCTCACGGCCAATCACTACCGGGCCGCCGACGTGCCGGAACTGCGCGCCCGGATGTCACTGATCGGGTCGGTGCCCGCCCTGATGGCCAACGCCGCGGTGCACTACGACGCGTGGGAGCGTGCGATCAGCGACTTCGTGGCGCGCCGCGCCGGGCAGCCGGCCGGCTCGCTGTACCCGCTGGCCGTGGGCCGCGCCACCCTCGCGGCCTGCCGGGCCGCCTACGACCGGTGGGTCGTGCGCGCCGACGCCGACCTCACGGTGTACCTCGATGCCGCCCTCCGGGCGCTCGCCGCTGGCTTCGCCGACGGCGTGCTCACCGGGGAGCCGCGCGGCGCGGATGGCACCGTCACGACGCGCCCGCCGTTAAGTCAGGAGACCCGGAATGGCCAGCACGAGAGATTGGTTCGAGACGGTCGCCGAGGCGCAACGGCGTGCCAAGCGGCGGCTGCCACGGTCGGTGTACCTGGCGGTGGTCGCCGGCGCCGAGGCGGGCGTGACCATGAACGACAACGTCCGCGCGTTCGCGGAACTCCGCTTCCGGCCGCATGTGGCAGGCCTGCCCACGGCACGCGAGCTTGGCACCGCCGTCATGGGCCTCCAGGTCAGCCTTCCGGTGCTGATATCCCCCACCGGGGTGCAGGCCGTGCATCCGGACGGCGAGGTCGCAGTGGCGCGGGCCGCGGCGGCCGCCGGGACGATCATGGGCCTGTCCTCGTTCGCGTCCAAGCCGGTCGAGGAGGTGGCCGGGGCCACAGACAAGCTGCTTTTCCAGTGCTACTGGGCAGGCAGCCGCGACGACATCCTGGCCAGGGCGCAGCGGGCCAGGGACACCGGCGCCACGGGGCTCATCGTCACCCTCGACTGGGTGTTCGACCACCGCCGCGACTGGGGCAGCCCCTGGATCCCCGAGCACCTGGACTTCCAGGCCATGCTGCGGCACGTCCCGCAGGTCGCGGTCCGGCCCGGTTACCTGGCCCGCTGGATCCGCAGCGGCTCGCTGCCCAGCCTCGGCGTGCCCAACTCCGCCGCCCGTGACGCACCGGTGCCCAGTTTCTTCGGCGCCTACGGCCAGTGGATGGGCTCAGCCCCGGCCACCTGGCAGGATCTCGCCTGGCTGCGGGAGCAGTGGGACGGCCCATTCATGATCAAGGGCATCACCCGGCCGGACGACGCTCGCCGCGCCGCCGATATCGGCGCCACGGCGATCTCGGTCTCCAACCACGGCGGCAACAACCTCGACGGCACCCCCGCGACCATCCGCTGCCTGCCGGCCGTCGCCGACGCCGTCGGGGACCGGCTCGAAGTACTTCTCGACGGGGGGATCCGGCGCGGCAGCGACGTGGTCAAGGCGCTGGCCCTCGGTGCGCGGGCGGTCATGATCGGCCGCCCCTACCTGTGGGGCCTGGCCGCGGGCGGGGAACGCGGCGTCGGCAACGTGCTGGAGATCCTGCGCCAGGGCATCAGCGAGACGCTGTACGGGCTGGGCAGGGCATCTATCCACGACCTGGCCCGCGACGACGTCATCGTGCCCGGACGGGTTCACGCTCAGCCAGAAACCCT
>CAWCKG010000079.1:0-23629 GCA_963795785.1 uncultured Actinomycetes bacterium | reverse complement strand
GAGCGTCCAGGACATCCGGGTGCCGGTCCCCGGCCAGCAGCCGGTCCCGGCCTACCTGGTCCGGTCCGCCGGCCCCCTCAAGCCCGGCAGCCAGGCCGGAATACTCTTCCTGCACTGGCTCGGGCAGATTCACAGCGACAGGACCGAATTCCTCGCCGAGGCAATCCAGCTGGCTCCCCGGGGCGCCGTGTCCCTCCTGCCACAGGGCGTCTTCCCCTGGCGAGTGCCGCCCAGCGGGAAACCGAGCGATGTGACGGCCATCAAGCAGCAAAGCTCGCTGTCTTCCAGGCCTGCCTCAACTGGCTCATATCGAGGGGTTACGTCAGCAGGTCACGGATTGCCGTCGTGGGCCATGACTACGGGGGCGATGTACGGAGCGCTGCTCGCCGACTCCGACCAGCGCGTGCATGCCGCCGTCCTCGCCACCCCCGACGCGACCTGGGGCCATTGGTTCGTCAAGTACTGGCTGGGTTTCACCGGTAGCCGTGCGGCACGCTACAAGGCACTGTTCACCAGCCTTCAGCCGGTACGGCACGTCTCACGGCTGGGCAGCAACGAACTGTTCCAGTGGGCGGGGCGGGACATCTTCGTCAGTGCCAGCGTGCGCAAGCGGTTCGCCGCTGCCGCGCCGCTGGCGCCCGCCTGCTTTCTCCCGGCCGCAGACCACCAGCTGACCACCGCCGCCCAGATCGCCCGCGACAAGTTCCTGGCGACCGAACTGGGCCTGTCCGGCTGACCGTTCCGGCGCGCTGCCGGAGGGCATGGGGAGGGTGGTCCCCTGCGCACACCCGTCCTAAGGTGGCAACCAAGGTCACCATCGGTCTGCGCCGGTCGTGACTGTGGCGTATCCGGCCTGGCGCACCCCGGGCCCGGGGCCGCGCCCACAGCCGCTGCCGGCCGGCAATCAGGAGGGATCAATGAAGACCAAGGCCGCGGTCCTGCGCGGAACGGGCCAGGACTTCGAGATCACCGAACTGGAACTCGATCCCCCCAAGGCCGGTGAAGTGCTCATCCGGTACGTGGCGGCCGGCCTGTGCCACTCCGACGAGCACCTGCGTCACGGCGACATCGTGCCGCGCTTCCCGATCGTCGGCGGCCACGAGGGCGCCGGGATCATCGAGGAGGTCGGGCCTGGCGTCACCCGGCTGCAGTCCCGGTGATCACGTCATCTGCTCGTTCCTGCCGGTCTGCGGCCACTGCCGGTGGTGCTCGACCGGAAAGTCGAACCTGTGCGACATGGGCATCACCATCCTGGACGGGTGCCTGCCCGACGGCACCTACCGGTTCCACGGCGGCGGCGAGGACTTCGGCGGCATGTGCATGCTCGGCACGTTCTCCCAGTACGCGGTCATCTCCGAGAACTCCGCCGTCAAGGTGGACCCGGACCTGCCGCTGGACAAGGTCGTCCTCATCGGCTGCGGGGTGCCGACCGGGTTCGGCTCGGCGGTGCACGCCGCCGCCACCGAGCCGGGCGACACCATCGCCATCTACGGCGTCGGCGGCATCGGCATCAACGCCGTCCAGGGCGCCGCGCTGGCCGGCGCCAGGAACGTGGTGGCGATCGACCCGCTGGCCAACAAGCGCGAGGCGGCCGAGCAGTTCGGCGCCACGCACAGCTGCGAGACCGCCGAGCAGGCGCAGGAGCTGATCACCCAGCTGACCCGGGGCGTGGGCGCCGACAAGGCGATCGTCACGGTGGGGGTCGTGACCTCCGAGGTCGTCACGCAGGCGTTCAACGCGATCCGCAAGGGCGGCACCGTGGTGGTGACCGGGCTGGCCGACCCGACGAAGACCACGATCGAGCTGCCCGGCGCGATCTTGACCCTGTTCGAGAAGCGCATCCAGGGCAGCCTGTTCGGTTCCGGCGACCCGTTCCACGACATCCCGCGGATGGTGGAGCTCTACCAGGCCGGTGACCTGAAGCTGGACGAGCTGATCACCACCACGTACACCCTCGACCAGGTCAACCAGGGGTACCAGGACCTGCTGGACGGCAAGAACATCCGCGGCGTGATCCTGTATGACAGCGCCTGAGCCCGGCGAGGCCACCGGGCCGCTGGGCCGCGCGCCGCCCATCGTGGGCCTGCGGCGGGAGCGCGAGGTGCTCACCGTCGCGCTGGAGGCCGGCCGGCACGTGGTGATCGAGGGCCCGCCGGGCACCGGCAAGTCCACGCTGCTGCGGGACATCGCCCGGCATGCGGGCAAGGCCGTGGTCTTCGCCGAAGGCAACGCCGAGCTCACGCCGGCCAGGCTGATCGGGCAGTACGACCCCGCGCAGGTGCTGGCCGAAGGGTACGTGCCCGCCAGCTTCACCGACGGCCCGCTGCTGCGGGCCATGCGGTCCGGCGCCCTGCTGTACCTGGAGGAGTTCAACCGGGTGCCGGAGGAGACGCTCAACGTCCTGATCACCGTGCTCACCGAGGGCGAGATCATGGTGCCCCGGCTCGGCATCGTGCGGGCCGGCGCCGGGTTCCGGCTGGTCGCCGCCATGAACCCGTTCGACGCGATCGGGACCGCGCGGGTCAGCCACGCCATCGCCGACCGGATCTGCCGGGTCGTTCTCGGCTACCAGGACGCCGCCGCCGAACGCGAGATCACCACCGCGATCACGGGCGAGAACGGCGCGGTCGTGGACTTCGCGGTGGCCCTGACCCGGGCCACCCGGGAGCACCGCGATGTGCGGATGGGCTCCTCGGTCCGTGGCTCGATCGACATGGTGCTGCTGCTGACCGGCCTGGCGCGGCTGCGCGGCGAGAACGGCATGGCCAGGGCGACGGCCCGCGACGCCGCGCACGCCGCCCTCTCCGGGCGGATCCGGATCGCCGACGGGTGTGACCGGACCCCCGAGTCGGTGCTTGACGAACTGCTTGGCCTGCTCTGGCCAGCGGATTCGCCGCTGCCCGTCCCCCCGGACGGCGGCGTCCCGGCGACGACGCGGTACCGGACGGCCGGGGAAAAGCTGACGGCCTGCCGCCGCGGGCGGCAGGCACCGGCCACCGCCGCGCGTCAGCCTCGGCGGTCCGCCGCGATCGCGCCGGCAAGGCGCCCGGCGGACCATCAGCCGCGCCGAACTGGCCGCCAGGCACTCATCCTTCGGCGCCGTGTCACCTGAGGCCGGCGCAGCTCGACGAGGACGTGCTCGCGGAACTGCTGGCCGCCGACCCCGACGCGGCAGTGACGTTCCTGGCCGACCTCGCCCGTGCCACCGACCGCGACCTGCGCGCCGCCGCGCAGCGGCTGGCGGCGCGGGTCTTCTTCCGGCTGGGCCGGCCGGCCAGCGGCCGGCCCGGGGCACCCGCCGGCTCGGCGCCGGCCGCGCCGAGGGAGACCTGGACCTGGACAAGACCCTCGACCGCTGGCCCGCCTCTGGCCCCCGGAGCCCGGCGATCTGGTGACCCGGGCCTGGCGGCCACCGCCGCGCGTTGTGCCTGCTCATCGATTGCAGCGGCTCCATGTCGGGGCTGGCCGTGGCGATCGCGGCCGTGGCGGCGGCCAGCGTGGTTCTTGCGGCCGGAGCGGGCGGCCTGCCCGGGATAGTCGCCTTCAGCGGCGACGTCACCGTGCTGCAGGCCCAGGGCGCCCGCCGCGATCCCGGGGAACTCGTCGGCGATCTGGTGGCGCTGCGCGGGCACGGGATGACCGATCTGGCGGCCGCGCTCCGCGCGGCCGCGGCCCAGCTGGCCAGCGCCGCCGCCGACGAGCGGGTGGCGGTGCTGCTGTCCGACTGCCTGCCGACCGCGGGCGGCGACCCGGCGCTGGCACTGGCCGGAATCAGCCGGCTGCACGTCCTCTGCCCGCTGCCCACGCCGGAAGCCGAGCAGGCCGCCACGGCCCTGGCCCGCCGTGGCGGCGGCATGAGCCTGCCGGTCAGCAGGCTCGCCGACGTGGCGCCAGCCCTGACGCGGGTCCTGTCCTGAAGCCGCCCGGCCCGTGGCACGCGAGTCAGCGACTGAATATGGGAAATGGCACTGAAACACGGCCTTCACGGGGATTGGCCGCTAGGCCGAGCCTGATCACGAACCGGAGGTGGCCGTTTCGGGGCGCACGGGCTCGGCGGTTCTGCGGCTGGCACTGCGCCCCTCAGGCCTCATCGGCCCCGGCAGCATCATGGCCGGGCGGCACACGGTCCGCGGAGCGGCTCGCCAGGTCGCCGCGCAGCGGGTGCCAGGCGATCACCGGGCAGACCGGGGCCGGCTGCGGGCCCGCAGCGCGCCCGCCCACACCCCCGCCCCGTACGCCGCGTCGTCGGCCAGCTGGCCGAGCACGTACCGCACCGGGTCCAGCGACCGTCGGCGGGCCGACCAGGCCGTCAGCGGCGGCCCCAGCAGCAGCGACACGGCCGCGGCCCGCCGGGCCCAGCGCCGCCCCCGGCCAGCCCCGCCCGGCGCCACGAGCGCGGCGGCCAGCACCGGCGCACCGAATTGGCAGGCATAACGGCCCATGCCCAGCCAGGTCTGCCGGGTCGCGGTGACCATCGCGGGCAGCACGCCACGGGCGGGAAGCCCGGCCCGGTGCAGCGTCCGGCGCATGGCCAGCACCGACGCGGTGAAACCGAGGCCGGCCACGGCGGGGCGGCCGGCCAGCAGCCCGGCGACGGTCACCGCGGGCCACGGGTACAGCACCAGCGGCGGCACCTGGCCGGGATGCCGCACCGCCAGCGGCGCCGCCGAGGTGCCGTAGCGGAACCGCCGCGCGAGCAGTGCCGGCCAGCTGTCGGGCTCGTGGTGGAACACCCGGACCGCCGGGTCGTAGCGGACCCGCCAGCCCGCCTCGTGCAGCCGCCAGACCAGGTCGACATCCTCGCCGCGGCGCAGCGACGGGTCGAAAACGCCGTCGGCGCCGGCGACCTGGACGAGGGCGGCGCGCCGGGTCAGCAGCGCCGCGGTGGGCACGTACGCCACCCGGGTCCCCGGCACCACCCGTGCCTCGGCGTCGCCGAGGTCCAGGGGGCATGCCGCGGCGGTGTACCGGCCAGCCCAGCCGGGGCGGGCCGGCACCGGCACGATCCGCGGGGCCGCCACGGCCACGGCCGGATCGGCCAGGTGCGCGGCGAGGCGCTCGATCCAGCCCGGCTCGGGCACGGTGTCGCTGTCAAGCAACGCCACCAGGTCAGTGGCCACACGGAGCAGGCCGGTGTTCCGCGCGGGGCCGGCGCCGCCGTTGACCGGCCGCCGCACCAGTGCCGCGCCGTGCGCCGCGGCGACGTCCGCGACCGCCGCCGGGTCCCCCGACCCGTCGTCCACCACCAGCACCGGATAGCTGTCGCCCCAGCGCGGTCAGGCAGCGGTCCAGCAGGACAGGCCGGTCGCGGGCCGGGATGAGGACGGTGACGTCGGGCCGGGCGGCCAGCTCCGGGGGCCGCGGGTGGGCCAGGCCGGCGTCGGTGAGCTTGCGCGCCAGCCTGCCCGCGGCGGCGCTGCGCACCGGGCCGCCCCGCAGCTCCGCCAGCGCCGCGCGGCCGGCCCGGGACAGCCGCAGCACGCGGGCCGGGGCACCGCCGAACAGGGTGTCCTCGCCGAGCTGCTTGGTGCCGGGGTCGATGACCACGCCGAAGCCCGCGGGCAACGGCGGGGCCCGGGCCGCCACCGCCGTTACTTCCAGACCGCCATTGCTGGCTACCGCCGGCCGCCTGGATCGCCGCCGTGGGCCGCACGGAGCCGAGACGGCCCGGCGCGGCTCACAGCGCGAGGCCCCCGTCCACCGGCACGATGGCGCCGGTCATCCCGCTGCTCGCCGGGCTGGCCAGGAAGGCCAGCACGGCGGCCACCTCGGCGGGATCGAGCAGCCGCCCGGCGGGCTGCTGGCTGGCGAACGCCTGCGCCCCGGGCAGCCGGTACAGCCGGGCGCTCTCGTCAAGGATCGGGGTGGCGGTGGAACCCGGGCTGACCGCGTTCGCGGTGACGCCGCTGTCGGCCAGTTCGGCGGCGAGGGCACGGATCAGCCCGGCGACTCCCGCCTTGGCCGCGCAGTACGCGGCGAGCATCGGCAGCCCGCGGGTAGCCGCCGCGGACGCGACGGCAAGGAACCGCCCGGACCTGGGGCGCGGGACGGCGCAGCAGCGCGGGGACCGCGGCCCGGGCCAGCGACAGCACCCCGCCCAGGTCGACGTCGAGCACGGCCTGCTGCTGGGCTAGCGGAACCTCCCAGAGCGGGACCCCGCCGGCGATCACGCCCGCCGCCGCGATCGCCGCGTCCAGGCCACCCCAGCGGCGTTCCGCCTCGGCCACCGCGGCCGTGACGGCCGCCGGGTCGCGCACGTCGGCGACGAAGGACCCCACCCGGCCGGCCCCGGCGCTCTCGTTCGCCCGGCCGACCACGCCGGACAGTTCGGCGGGGGTGGCCATCGGATAGGGCAGCGCGGGGTCGTCGGCCGCGCTGTCCACCGCGAGGACCGACCAGCCGGCGCCGGCCAGCGCCAGCACGGTCGCCGCCCCGATACCGCGGGCCGCCCCGGTGACCACCGCGACCCGGCCGGTCATCTGAGTGCCTGCCGCGCGGGACGTCGTGCGGGAGGTGCGCCGGCGAACACGCCGCTTGGCCTGCGGGAGGGCACGAAACCGGCAGCGTGGGGCCCATCCGAGGGTGTCCGCGTGTCTGGCGGAGGGCTTCCCCGTCGGCACTGGCGCGGGGCCGACCAGCACCGCGGCTCCCGGGGCTGCGTCGTGCCTGACGCACGCCGACCAGCACTATGCCGACGGCATACCGGATCGCGCCGCCGGAGGCGCGGCGGCCGGCAGTGCGGCATTCGGCACGGCGGCTGTGGCGCGACATGCCTGCGGCTGGCGCCGAGCGCTTCACCCGGGCGCTCCCCGAATGCCGCCAGTGCGCCAGGCCAACTCAGCGCTCCGGGACGAACCCGGCCAGCGGGTTCGGGTTGCAGGCGGTCACCGGGGGGCGGCCGGGCACCGGCGGCCGGGCCAGCAGCGTGAGCGGGACCGGCCGGCGCTCCCCGTCCGGTACGGGGCCGTCCGGTGGGTGTGGTCCGGCGACGGCCGCGGTGCGGGGGCGGCCGGCCGCGCGAGCGCCTGCTCGCCGTGGCCCTTGACGCACTCGGGGTCCGGGCCGTCCAGCGGCAGCCCGGTGAAGAACTTCGCGGCCATGCACCCGCCGCGGCAGGTGCCGAACGCCGAGCACGACTCGCAGGCACCCCCGGCCTGCGGGCGCCGCAGGTCGCTGAACAGCTCCGAGTGCCGCCACACCGCGGCGAACCCGCCCGGATCCCGGACGTTCCCGGCCAGGAAGCTGGGGTGGATCGCGAAGGGGCAGGCGTACACGTCGCCGACGGGGTCGATGAGGCACACGACCCGCCCGGCGCCGCACATGCTCGAGCCCGGGCAGCGCGCTGCCGTAGCCGCTGAGGTGGAAGAACGAATCGCCGGTGAGCACGTCCGTGCCGTGGGCCACCAGCCAGTCGTACAGTTCGCGCTGCTGGCCGGCGGTCGGGTGCAGCTCGTCCCAGACGTCGGCGCCGCGGCCGGATGGCCGCAGCCTGGTGATCCGCAGCTGCGCGCCGAACCGGTCGGCGATGGCCTTGAACGCATCGAGCTGGCCGACGTTGTGCCGGGTCATCACCACCGAGATCTTGAAGCCGGCGAATCCGGCGTCCGCCAGGTTCCGCATGGCGCGCAGCGCGACGTCGTACGAGCCCCGGCCGCGCACCGCGTCGTTCACCTCGGGGGTCGCGCCGTCCAGGGAGATCTGCACGTCCACGTAGTCGTGGCCGGCCAGCCTGCGGGCGATCTCCGGTGTGATCTTCACGCCGTTGGTGGAGAACTTGACGCCGACGTCATGGCCGGTCGCGTAGTCGACGAGGGCCCAGAAGTCCGGCCGGACGGTGGGCTCGCCGCCGCCGATGTTGACGTAGAAGACCTGCATCCGCTGCAGCTCGTCGATGACCGCCATGCACTCGGCGGTCGTCAGCTCCCGCGGGTCCCGCCGCCCGGAGCTGGACAGGCAGTGCACGCAGGACAGGTTGCAGGCGTAGGTCAGTTCCCAGGTCAGGCAGATCGGCGCCTGCAGCCCGTACTGGAACTGCTCGGCCAGCGGCAGCGGCGCCGCGGTCATGGCGCCTCCCGCTGGCAGATCATCCGTGACGCCGCCAGGGTCTGCAGGGCGTGTGCGTAATGCACCAAATCCTCGGCCTGCACCCCGGCAGCCGTGCACGCGGCCCGGGCGCTCGGCTGCGTGCCGAGCGAACGCACCACCGCGAGCAGGGCCGGGCTCTTCAGGAACGACAGCTGCCGCGTGCCGAAGTGGTAGAGCAGCGCGCCGAACGCTTCCGGGCGGACCCGTACCTGGGCGTCGAGCTGCCAGGGCGCGTCCAGGTCGAACTGCCCCACGGGCTTAGTAGACGCCGCACATGCCATCGATGGAGACCTCCTCGACGAGGACATCCTCGGCAAGATCGTCGGCAGGTCGTCGTCGGGGCCGGTGACGGCCGTCTCGGTGCGGTCGGGCGTCGGCCATGGTGGCTCCGTTGTCGGCCATGGTGGCTCCTTTGCGACGTGGATACGGCCTATATTCGTCACAGTGTGCCGAATATAGGCAGGCTAACAGGCGGCATGCTGGGATGGCATCAGGGAGAGGGGAACCGGCCGATGAGCGTGGCTGCGCCTCCCGCCGGGAGCGGGCGCCGCGGGCGCCCGCCCGGCACCAGCCGGCGCAAGCTGGAGCTGATCGCGCTGCGGCTGTTCACGGCGCAGGGGTTCGAGGAAACGACCATCGACCAGATCGCCGCCGAGGCGGGGGTCAGCCGGCGCGCGTTCTTCCGCTACTTCGGCTCGAAACCGGATGTGCTGTGGGGCGAGTTCGACTCCGAGGTCGCCACGATCCGCGCCCTGCTCGATGAGGTCCCGGCCGGCCTGCCGGTGATGGAGGCGGTGCGGCAGGCGGTGCTCGCGGCCAATCACTACCGGGCGGCCGACGTGCCCGAATTGCGCGCCCGGATGGCCCTGATCGGGTCCGTGCCCGCGCTGATGGCCAGCGCCGCGGTGCACTACGACGCGTGGGAGCGGGCCATCAGCGATTTCGTGGCGCGCCGCGCCGGGCAGCCGGCCGGCTCGCTGTACCCGCTGGCCGTGGGCCGCGCCACCCTCGCGGCGTGCCGGGCCGGCTACGACCGGTGGGTCGTGCACGCCGACGCCGACCTCACCGTGTACCTCGATGCCGCCCTCCGCGCGCTCGCCGCCGGTTTCGCCGACGACGCCCTCACCGGGGAGCCCCGCGGCGCGGGCCGCGCCGTCACGGCAGCCCGCTGCCACCGCTAAGTCAGGAGACCCGAGATGGCAAGCACCAGAAATTGGTTCGAGACGGTCGCCGAGGCGCAGCGCCGTGCCAGGCGGCGGCTGCCCCGGTCGGTGTACCTGGCGGTGGTGGCCGGCGCCGAGGCGGGCGTGACGATGAACGACAACGTCAGGGCGTTCGCGGAACTCCGCTTCCGGCCGCACGTGGCCGGGCTGCCCGCGGAACGCCAGCTCGGCACCGCCGTCATGGGCCAGGAGGTCAGCCTCCCGGTACTGATCTCCCCCACGGGGGTGCAGGCCGTGCACCCGGATGGCGAGGTCGCGGTGGCGCGGGCAGCGGCCGCCGCCGGAACGGTCATGGGCCTGTCCTCGTTCGCGTCCAAGCCGGTCGAGGAGGTCGGCAAGGCCACGGACAAGCTGCTTTTCCAGTGTTACTGGGCAGGCAGCCGCGACGACATCCTGGCCCGGGCGCAGCGGGCCAGGGAGGCCGGCGCCAAGGGCCTCATCGTCACGCTCGACTGGGTGTTCGACTCCCGCCGCGACTGGGGCAGCCCCTGGATCCCCGAGCACCTCGATATTCAGGCGATGCTGCGGCACGCCCCGCAGGTCGCCGTCCGGCCCGGCTACCTGGCCCGCTGGATCCGCAGCGGCTCCCTGCCCGATCTGGGCGTGCCCAACTCCGCCGCCCGTGACGCGCAGATCCCCAGCTTCTTCGGCGCCTACGGCCAGTGGATGGGCTCGGCGCCGGCCACCTGGGAGGACCTGGCCTGGCTGCGGGAGCAGTGGGACGGCCCGTTCATGATCAAGGGCATCACCCGGCCGGATGACGCACGCCACGCCGCCGACATCGGCGCCACGGCGATCTCGGTCTCCAACCACGGCGGCAACAATCTCGACTCCACCCCCGCGACCATCCGCTGCCTGCCGGCCGTGGCCGATGCCGTCGGGGACCAGCTCGAAGTGCTGCTCGACGGCGGCATCCGGCGCGGCAGCGACGTCGTCAAGGCCGCTCGCCCTCGGTGCGCGCGCGGTCATGATCGGCCGCCCCTACCTGTGGGGCCTGGCCGCGAGCGGGGAACGCGGTGTCAGCAACGTGCTGGAGATCCTGCGCCAGGGCATCAGCGAGACGCTGTACGGGCTGGGCAAGGCATCCATTCACGACCTGACCCGCGACGACGTCATCGTGCCCGACGGGTTCACGCTCAGCCGGAAAGCCTGACCGGCCGATAGGCAGGCGCTCAGTCCCTGAGCTTGCGGAGAATGCGGGCGAGGTGGGCGCGGTCTGTGGCGCTGAGCCGGCCGAAGACCCGCTCGGCCTCGGTCCCGCGGGCCGCGCGGATCGCGTCGAGGACGTATGAGCCGTGCCCGGTCAGCCCGACCAGCGTGGCCCGGCGGTCGGCCGGGTCAGGCCGGCGCTCGGCCAGGCCACGGGACTCAAGGGTGTCGGCCACCTCGGTGACCGAACGCGGCGCGATGCGCAGGTGCTCCGACAGTTCCGACAGGCGCATGGCCCCGTGGCGCTCGAGCACGCGCAGCGCCCGGAAGGCAGAGGGCGTGATGTCCCAGGGGGCCAGCGCCTCGTGGGAGGTTTCCCGCAGTCGCCGCGCCACCGACCGGAACGCCTCCGACAGCGACTCGTCGGCACCCGGGTCACGCGTCATCCGTCGCGTCCTGACTCACCGGAATATCATAGCAACGGTTACTGTTGTAGCCTCATATTGAGGTAACCTCAGTAATTGTACCGGACCCGCGAGGATCGAGGAACTTCTTGGCAGCACCAGACACGAATCGAAACACCATCAGCAGCTCCGGGCGGATTCGCGGCGGGCGGACCGTGACCGCCGCAGAGAAGGCACAGGCACGTGAGGTGTCGCTGCGCCGCGTCGGCGCGCTGTTCACCCCCTACCGCTGGCCGCTCGCGCTCGTCACCGCGATCATCGTCGCCTCCTCCATCGTCGGGCTGGCCTCCCCGTTCCTGCTCCGCGCGGTCATCGACACCGCGCTGCCGGAGAAGAACGTGCGGCTGCTGGCCTGGCTCGTGATCGGCATGGTCGCCGTGGCCGCCGTCACCTCGGCCTTCGGCGTGGTCCAGACCTGGATCAGCACCAAGGTGGGCCAGCAGGTGATGCACGAACTGCGCACCAGGGTCTTCGCCCACCTGCAGCGCCAGTCGATCGCGTTCTTCACCCGCACCCGCACCGGCGAGGTCCAGTCCCGCATCACCAACGACATCGGCGGCATGGAGTCCGTCGTGACGTCGACCGCGACCTCCATCGCCGCCAACTTCACCACCGCGATAGCCACCGCGGTCGCCATGGTCGTCCTGTCCTGGCGGCTGTCGCTCATCTCGCTGGTCGTCATGCCACCGGCGATCTACCTGACCCGCAAGGTCGCCCAGATGCGCCGGGCCATCACCACGCAGCAGCAGCGGGAACTGGCCGACCTCAACGTCACCATCGAGGAGGGCCTGTCGATCAACGGCATCCAGCTCGCCAAGACGATGGGCACCGGGCCGGCCCTGATCCAGCGGTTCACCCAGTCCTCGGCCCGCCTGATCGACCTGGAGCTGCGCTCCCAGCTCGCCGGGCGCTGGCGGATGGCCTCGCTGAGCGTCATCTTCGCCGCGATCCCCGCGATCATCTACCTGGCCGCCGGCTTCCCGGTGACCGCGGGCACCATCACGATCGGCACCCTGATCGCCTTCACCACGCTGCAGAACACCCTGTTCCGCCCGGTCACCGGCCTGCTCAACACCAGCGTCTCGGTGATCAGCTCGCTGGCCCTGTTCGCGCGGATCTTCGAGTACCTCGACCTGCCGGTCGAGGTCGCCGATCCGGCGCACCCGGTCGAGTTTGACCCGGCCCAGGTCACCGGCCACGTCCGGGTCGAGGACGTCAGCTTCACCTACCCCGGCGCCGACCGGCCCGCCCTGTCCGGCATCAACCTGGACATCCCGGCGGGCAGCACGCTCGCGCTCGTCGGTGAGACCGGATCGGGCAAGACCACCCTCGGCTCACTGATCGCCCGGCTCTACGACCCCGGCAGCGGCACCGTCCGCATCGACGGCATGGACATCCGCGACATGCGGCTGACCGACCTGGCCGCGGTGGTGGGCGTGGTCAGCCAGGAGACCTACCTGCTCCACACGACAGTCCGGGAGAATTTGCGTTACGCCAAGGCCGGGCGCGACCGATGCCGAGATCGAGGACGCCGCCCGTGCGGCCCAGATTCACGACCTGATTGCCGGGCTGCCCGACGGCTACGACACGATGGTGGGCTCCCGCGGCCACCGGTTCTCCGGCGGGGAGAAGCAGCGCATCGCCATCGCCCGGACCCTGCTCCGCGACCCGCGCGTGCTCGTGCTCGACGAGGCAACCAGTGCCCTGGACACCGAAACCGAGCGTGCCGTCCAGCAGGCGTTCGACGCCCTCGCGAAGGGCCGCACCACCATCACCATCGCCCACCGGCTGTCCACCGTGCGCGACGCGGACCAGATCGCCGTCCTGGACCATGGCCGGATCGTCGAGGCGGGCACCCACACCAGCCTCATCTCCGGCAACGGCCGTTACGCCCTCCTCGCGGCCTGATCCTGCCGGGCGGGCCGGAAGGGCGGCGGCTCATTCGCCGGCCACCGCCCGGTAGGTCCGCCGGAACTGGACATTGCTGACCGGCCAGCGCTCCCCCCCGCGTCCTTCCACCACCCAGTCGCCCGGCTGGGCGACGGCCCGGCCCTCCAGCGTCCGCAGCACTCGCTCGTCATGGACCTGCCAGGCGCGATAGGTGCCGGTGCGGCGCCAGTGCTCACCGCCGAGTGGCTCGTGGCCGGCCTGGAACGCGGCATCCCGTACCGTCCGCTCCTCGTCGTGAGTCGTCCAGCACGCGCCAGTCGCCGGCGCTCACCGCTGAGTTCACCGCCGGCCGGGCGGGTCCAGCGCCGCCGGGCGCTCAGCCGCCTGGCCCGGACCGTGCCGACCCGCTGGAAGTCCGCGGCGCCCGGGGGCCCGCCCTCCGGCACGACCGGCATGAAGCCCACGTCCTCCAGCTGTGCCAGCTGCGATCGCAGGTGGCCGACCGCACCGGCCCGGTCCTCGGCTGCCAGCTGGTCCCAGGGCACGACCTTGCTGTTCACCAGCGGGTGAGCGGCCGCGCCGGCGCCGCTCTTGGGCACCGCGGTCCACCCGGCCGACAGCCGCCGCCGGTACCAGCGGGTGTGCTCGGCGGACGCGATTTCCGCCAGGTCATGGTCGTTCAGCTCGATGAAGCTGCCGGGCACCACGGCCCGGCCGGGCACCCACCGCCTGCCACGCGCCGCGACGGCCGCCATGATGGACCGGAGTTGCAGGATATTGTCCTGGCGGATGAAGTCATCCAGGTCCGCCCAGGGCCGCCTGGCCGGCGCCTTCGGGTCACCCGGCGCCGGCGGGTTGCGCAGGCGGAAGCATTCGTGCCAGTGCCTGGCCACCCGGGTCCAGGTGTCCTCGGGCACCAGGCCGCCCGCCAGCAGGGCACGCTGATAGGGCTGCAGCTGGTCGAAGATCGTCCCGCTGGTGCCCGCCCCGTCGGATGTCAGCACGAACACGGGGATACCCGGGTGGAGCCGGGCCACCCGCCCGGCCTCGTGCATGCTGTCCTCGCGGAGCACATCGGCGACGACCACGGCGGTCTGGATCGCCGCGGCCGGTGGCATGGCATCCAGCATGCCGAGCAGCGTGTCCTGCCACGGGCTGGGCTCGGTGTCGATGGCCGGCAGGGCCTGGGCGATAGGCGGCGGCGAGGTGGCGAGGTATTCGCGGCGCAGATCTGCGGCTCGCCTGTCCAGCAGCACCACGCTCTGCAGCGGTTCGGGGCGGGGCGGGGCGGCGCGGCCGATCGCCGCGGCCTGGGCCAGTTCCCGCCGTTCCCATGCGCGCCGGGCCAGTTCCCGCAGGATGGCCAGCGCCAGCGTGCTGTCCCCGCACAACAGCACCTGCCCGGCCCCGGTGCGCCCTAGCTGGTCGGCCAGTGCGGACGCCGTGGACTCGTGCGCGCTCAGGGCATCCTCCAGCCACAGCGGGGAGGTGCCGATATGCGCGCCGCGCCAGTGGTCGGCGTGCCGCGGGTCGTCGATCCGGGCGACCAGGTGCGGCTGGCGCTCGGGGTTGAGCCGGTAGCGCTGCAGGACGGTCTTGGCCGCGGCCAGCACGGCCTCGTTCTCGGTGACGTCCTCGCGCAGTGCGTACAGGCGGCGCAGCGCGCAGCCGCGGTTGCCGGCGATGACCGGCAGCAGTACCCGTGGCAGCGCCGGCTGGCCGATCATGACCCGGGCCCCGGTGGCCCGCGCGTCGTCCAGCAGCGGATGGCTGGCGTCGGGCTCGATGACCACGATGCTGGCGGCCCGCCCGGTCCGCGCGAGTTCGGCCAGGAACGGGATGGTCATCGCGTCCAGTCCGGTGACGATGACCGCGTCGCGCACCAGTCGCGCCCGCAGCCGGTCGATCGGCTGGTGCCACAGCACCGCCGCGACCGCCACGGCACCGGCCAGGGTGGCGCCCAGGCACACGATGCCGCCCAACTGCAAGGCCAGCGGCGCCTGCCCGCTACATGCCCCGTTCGGGTAGGTAGGCGGGTTGCCGGCGTACATGTTCAGCACCCACCCCACCACGGCGGTGCCGCTCTCCCGGCCCCGGCACGGGGCCAGTGCCGCGCCGCCCAGCACGCCGCCGATCGCCACCATCGCCACGACGATGGTCAGCCCTACCAGCTGGCGCTGCAGCCGCCGCGGCCACCAATAGCAAACCAGCGCCACCAGCCACAACACGATCAGGACCAGGGGTGCCGCGACATTCCCCGGGCGCAGGCAGATCCGCCACCAGGACTGGTCCCGGTACAGCCATTGCGGGTCCGCGACCGAGACCCACGCCCCCCACGCGAGATATCCGGTGACAACAGCGCCGAGAACGGCCGGCGCTACCCACAGGGTCCGCCGGCTCGGGCGGATCCTGGCGAGCCGGGCCGGCGTCACGGTGCCCCCATCCCGCACCCATGGCACCGGCCGTTAATCCCGTTTCCCGGGGCGAAACAGTTTCAAGCTGGTCTTACCGTCCCAGAGTGCCACAGCACAACCATGCCGCCTAGTACCTACACCTGTTGCGCAGCCGTATTCGATTGCAACATCTGTCCTGGTAAATGTGCCTTTCGGTGGGACTGCTCCGCAAGAGCCGCCCCAAAGGCTTCCGTTTGCAACGTCTTGGTCTCGCCGGCACAAGTGCACTTGCTGTAGCGGCCGAATACGCTAGCCTTGTCGCCTGGCACCACCAAGGGGTGCCAGCGCTAGCTATCCCAAATGGGCACACAACGCCGAAGCCCCGAAGACGCCAGTGCAGCTTCGATTACTCGGAGTGATAACGCTCAGTTAGTTGGGTACTTAGCGTAATCAAAGTGTAGGCGCGCACGATGGGGCAGGGGCTAATGAAATCTTCTGACGAGGGTTCGGCCGTTTCGTCTTCGGTACTGGACCTCGGCGAATTGCCGCTGGAGCAGGTGGCAGCGCTGGCGCCGGTCACGCTGGAGCCGATGGTGCAGCGTTTTCTTCCCGGATCTCCCTCGGCATCGGTGCCTACCACGCCCTTCGCGTCGTCCATCTAACGCATCCCCCGATGCGGCATGAGCGGGTCTTTCGTACCGCTGAGCCAGTTCGTCCTTAAGGTTCACAGCCGCTGCGACCTGGCATGTGATCACTGCTACGTCTACGAGGCCGCCGACCAGAGCTGGCGCGGGCGGCCCATGGTCATCTCTGGCGAGGTGGCCGCGCAGACGGCGCAGCGGATCGCCGAACACGCTCGTGTACATGCACTAAAGGCCGTGCAGGTTGTCCTGCACGGGGGTGAGCCATTGCTGGCGGGCCGTGCCCGGCTGGAACGGATCATTACGGCACTGCGGATAGCCCTGGATGGCGTGTGCCACCTGGACGTGCGCATCCATACCAACGGAGTGATGCTCAGCGAGGCGTTCTGTGAGCTGTTCGACCGCCACGAGGTCAAGGTCGGCATCTCCCTCGATGGCGACCGGGTAGCCAACGACCGGCACCGCAGGTACGCCGACGGGCGCAGCAGCTATGACAAGGTCATCGCCGCCATCGGGCTGCTGCGCACGCCCCGGTTCCGGCCGCTGTACGCGGGCCTGTTGTGCACGATCGACATCGCCAACGATCCGCTCGCCGTCTATGACTCGCTGCTGGAACTCGCGCCTCCCCGGATCGACTTCCTGCTGCCCCACGCTACCTGGGACACCCCGCCCCCCAGGAACTTCGGCCCGACGGCAGCGAGTACGCCGACTGGCTGATCGCGATCTACGACCGGTGGGCCGCCCAGGGCCGCCCGGTCCAGATCCGTACCTTCGACTCGGTCCTGTCCACCCTGGCCGGCGGCCAGAGCTTCACCGAAGCCCTCGGCCTGGAGCCGGCGACGCTGGCCGTCGTCGAAACCGACGGCAGCTACGAGCAGGTGGACTCGCTGAAGGCAGCGTTCGACGGCGCCCCGGACACCGGCACCAACGTCTTCGACCACGACCTCGACACCGTCGCCCGGCATCCCGGCATCCAGGCACGGCAGCAGGGCATCGCCGGGCTGAGCACCACCTGCCAGCAGTGCCCGGTCGTCGCCAGTTGCGGCGGCGGCCTCTACACCCACCGATACCGCACCGGCAACGGCTTCGACAACCCCTCCGTCTTCTGTGCCGACCTGCTGAAACTCATCACCCACATCGGCAGTCACCCGCCCCGCAGCGATCCCTGCGCATACGCCTCGCCGCCGCCGACCTGGAGGCACTTGCCGCGGGCACCGGCGGCGCCGCGGCCATGGCGCAACTCGCCAGCGCCCAGCAAAGCCTGCTGCGGGCGCATGCTCGGATCGCGTCTACCAGGCCGCAAGCACCGCGCACGCTCGGCCACGCCGGACCTGCGCGCCGCCTGGTCCTTGCTCACCACGCTCGACCGCGCGCAGCCGAAAGCCCTCGGCACGGTCCTGCGCCATCCGTATGTTCGTGTCTGGGCCATCCGCTGCCTCGAACAGCTCAGAGCGGCCGCTGCCCGCCCGCCCGCGGAGCGCCCCGCGGGGCTGGTGCCCGATCTCGGCCATCTTGGCGCGATCGCCGCGGCGGCTGCCGTCCGCGCCCGGGTACAGGCCACCGTCACCGTGCCGGTCGTGGACACTGCGGTGCATCTGCCGACGCTCGGACGGCTGACTCTCGCGGAGCCGGACGATGGCCGCTGCCCCGAAGGAGAACGGCAGACCGCGACCGTGACCGTGACCGGCGATGCCGTCATCATCGAGGCCCGCTACGGGAGCCGGGCGCTTGAAGATCCGCGACCTGCTCACCTACGAGCCGGGGATGGCCACCGATGCCGGCGCGGCGGGTGAATGGCAGCCGGTACGACTGCTGCGGGCACCAGGCCTTTCCGTGACGCTTGAGGACACGGACCCTTATCGCGACTGCCATCAATGGCCGGCCGCGCCCAGACTGCCCGATTCCGAGTTCGCCCGGTGGCAAGGCCTGTTCGGGGAGGCGTGGCAGCAGATCGACCGCAATCACGGCTCTTTCGCGGCGGGCCTTGCCGCAGGGCTGACCACGTTGATGCCATTGGCCGGTCTGCCGGGTGGCCGGGATGCCGGCACAGCCAGCAGGCATGCGCCCGGCGCCGTCGCGCTGGCGCTGCCGGACGATCCGGTCGCCTTGGCCTTGCTGCTCATCTGCGCGTTTCAGCGAGTGAAGCTCAACGCAGTGCTGGATCTGTACGACCTGTATGACCCGGCCGACGACCGCATGTTCCCCGCACCCTGGGGGGACGGCAAGCAGCATCTGGAAGGCCTGTTCCAGGACGCTTACGCGCACCTCGCGGGCACGGACTTCTGGCGGGTGCGCCAGCAGCTCGCGAGCGGCCGGTCGGCCCGAGTGGCGGGCCAGCGATCCGCGCAGTGGCGAGCCGGAGAGCCTCGAAGCCATCCTACCTTGACCGGCTCAGGCTCCCTGACGCCGCTCGGCATGAAATTCGTGGAAATCATGTCGCACGCGGCAGGCCACCGATGAACGGCTTCCAGGTAGCTGTGGTGGGCCTGGTCGTGGCGGTGGCCGCGCTGGCGGTGGCGATCACTGGGCCGCCCGGAAAATGGTGGCGGGCAAGGCGGGCAAGGAAAGCCGAGGAACGCAAAAAGCGTGAAGCCCGGTTCCATATCCCAGAGCTTGGACGCATACTGGAGGACCTCGCCGCGGCGATCGAGACCGGTGATCCCCAGACGATACGGTATAACCTCGACCGATGGCGCCTACGGGCAACTACCGTTTGCGGCATTCTGTCGGCCGACCAATCTGGCGATCAAGGAGTACACAATTGTCTCAAGCGAACGATCAAGCTTGCGCGGGATGCCAGCACGGCTCTGCTCAAGGGCGATAGACGTGCTAAATTCGCCTATCTGGAGGCCCTGAAAGTCATGACCGCTGCCTTCGACCGCCTGAATCGCTGGGTGGGCCGGTAGTCGTTCTGAGGATGAGCAGCGGTCACGCGGCACTTGTTCCGCCGGCCGAGGGCGGTTAGCTCCCGGGGAACGACGCGAACGAGAACGACCCCCGCCAGCGACCAGGTCAGGGTTTCTGGCTGAGCGTGAACCCGTCCGGCACGATGACGTCGTCGCGGGCCAGGTCGTGGATGGATGCCCTGCCCAGCCCGTACAGCGTCTCGCTGATGCCCTGGCGCAGGATCTCCAGCACGTTGCCGACGCCGCGTTCCCCGCTAGCGGCCAGGCCCCACAGGTACGGGCGGCCGATCATGACCGCGCGCGCACCGAGGGCCAGCGCCTTGACCACGTCGCTGCCGCGCCGGATCCCCCGTCGAGCAGTACTTCGAGCCGGTCCCCGACGGCGTCGGCCACGGCCGGCAGGCAGCGGATGGTCGCCGGGGTGCCGTCGAGGTTGTTGCCGCCGTGGTTGGAGACCGAGATCGCCGTGGCGCCGATGTCGGCGGCGCGGCGGGCGTCGTCCGGCCGGGTGATGCCCTTGATCATGAATGGGCCCGCCCACTGCTCCCGCAGCCAGGCGAGATCCTGCCAGGTGGCCGGGGCTGAGCCCATCCACTCGCCGTAGGCGCCGAAGAAACTGGGCACCGGTGCGTCACGGGCGGCGGAGTTGGGCACGCCCAGGCTGGGCAGCGAGCCGCTGCGGATCCAGCGGGCCAGGTAACCGGGCCGGACGGCGACCTGCGGGACGTGCCGCAGCATGGCCTGGAGATCCAGGCGCTCCGGGATCGCAGGGGCTGCCCCAGTCGCGGCGGTGGTCGAACACCCAGTCGAGGGTGACGATGAGCCCCTTGGCGCCGGCGTCCCTGGCCCGCTGCGCCCGGGCCAGGATGTCGTCGCGGCTGCCCGCCCAGTAGCACTGGAAAAGCAGCTTGTCCGTGGCCCCGGCAACCTCCTCGACCGGCTTGGACGCGAACGAGGACAGGCCCATGATCGTCCCGGCGGCCGCCGCGGCCCGCGCCACCGCGACCTCGCCGTCCGGATGCACGGCCTGCACCCCGGTGGGGGATATCAGCACCGGAAGGCTGACCTGGAGGCCCATGACGGTGGTGCCAAGCTCGCGCGCCGCGGGCAGGCCGGCCACATGCGGCCGGAAGCGGAGTTCTGCGAACGCGCGGACGTTGTCGTTCATGGTCACGCCCGCCTCGGCGCCGGCGACCACCGCCAGGTACACCGAGCGCGGCAGCCGCCGCCTGGCACGCCGCCGCGCCTCGGCGACCGTCTCGAACCAATCTCTCGTGCTGGCCATCTGCGGTCTCCTGACTTAGCGGCGGGCCGTCGTGCCGGTGCCGTCTGCGCCGCGTGGCTCCCCGGTGAGCACGCCGTCGGCGAAGCCAGCGGCGAGTGCCCGGAGGGCGGCATCGAGGTACACCGTGAGGTCGGCGTCGGCGCGGATGACCCACCGGTCGTAGGCCGCCCGGCACGCCGCGAGGGTGGCGCGGCCCACGGCGAGCGGGTACAGCGAGCCGGCCGGCTGCCCGGCGCGGCGCGCCACGAAGTCGCTGATCGCACGTTCCCACGCGTCGTAGTGCACCGCGGCGTTGGCCATCAGGGCGGGCACCGACCCGATCAGCGACATCCGGGCGCGCAGTTCCGGCACGTCGGCGGCCCGGTAGTGATTGGCCGCGAGCACCGCCCGGCGCACCGCCTCCATCACCGGCACCCCGGCCGGGACCTCATCCAGCAGGGCGCGGATTGTGGTGACCTCGGTGTCGAACGCGCCCCACAGCACATCCGGTTTCGAGTCGAAGTAGCGGAAGAACGCGCGCCTGCTGACCCCCGCCTTGGCGGCTATCTGGTCCACCGTGGTTTCGTCGAATCCCTTGGCCGCGAAAAGCCGTAGCGCAATGACTTCGAGTTCGCGGCGGCTGGTGCCCGGCGGCCGCCCGCGGCGCCCGCTGCTGGGAGGCGCAGCCACGCTCATCGCCGGTTCCCCTCTCCCGGCCGGCAAGCCCGGCGCTGTTAGCCTGCCTATATTCGGCACACTGTGACGAATATAGGCCGTATCCGCGCCGTAAAGGAGCCACCATGGCCGACAGCACCACCGCCGAGCTCACCGACGAGACGGCCGTCGCCGGCGCGGACCGCCGGCGACCTTGCCGAGGACGTCCTGGTCGAGGAGGTCTCCATCGATGGCATGTGCGGCGTCTACTGAGCCCGGCCGGGGCGGTTCGACCTGGACGCCCCCTGGCAGCTGGCCGCCCAGGTACGCCTTCGCCCCGAGGCATTCGGCGCGCTGCTCTACCACTTCGGCACCCGGCAGCTTTCGTTCCTGAAGAGCCCGGCGCTGGTCGAGGTGGTGAGCTCGCTCGCCGCCCAGCCGAGCGCCCGGGCCGCCTGCGCGGCGGCAGGGGTGCCAGGCCGGGGATTTGGTGCAGTACGCACGCGCCCTGCAGACCCTGGCGGCGTCACAGATGATCTGCCAGCGGGAGGAGGCATGACTGCCGCCCCGCTGCCGTTGGCCGAGCAGTTCCAGTACGGGCTGCAGGCGCCGATCTGCCTGACCTGGGAACTGACCTACGCCTGCAACCTGTCCTGCGTGCACTGCCTGTCCAGCTCCGGGCGGCGGGACCCACGGGAGCTGACGACCGCCGAGTGCCTGGCGGTCATCGACGAACTGCAGCGGATGCAGGTCTTCTACGTCAACATCGGCGGCGGCGAGCCCACCGTCCGGCCGGACTTCTGGGCCCTCGTGGACTACGCGACCGGCCATGACGTCGGCGTCAAGTTCTCCACCAACGGCGTGAAGATCACCCCGGAGATCGCCCGCAGGCTGGCCCGCCACGACTACGTGGACGTGCAGATCTCCCTCGACGGCGCGACCGCCGAGGTGAACGACGCGGTGCGCGGCCGCGGCTCTTACGACGTCGCGCTGCGCGCCATGCGCAACCTGGCGGACGCCGGATTCGCCGGCTTCAAGATCTCGGTGGTGATGACCCGGCACAACGTCGGCCAGCTCGATGAGTTCAAGGCCATCGCCGACCGGTTCGGCGCACAGCTGCGGATCACCAGGCTGCGGCCGTCCGGCCGCGGCGCCGACGTCTGGGACGAGCTGCACCCGACCGCCGCCCAGCAGCGCGAACTCTACGACTGGCTGTCGGCCCACGGCACGGACGTGCTCACCGGCGACTCGTTCTTCCACCTCAACGGCTACGGCAGCGCGCTGCCCGGGCTCAACCTGTGCGGCGCCGGCCGGGTCGTGTGCCTCATCGACCCCGTCGGCGACGTGTACGCCTGCCCCTTCGCGATCCACCCGAGCTTCCTGGCCGGGAACGTCCGCGACCCGGGCGGGTTCGCCGCGGTGTGGCGGCACTCGGAGCTCTTCGGCGACCTGCGGCGCCCGCAGTCCGGCGGCGCCTGCGAGTCGTGCTCGGCGTTCGGCACCTGCCGGGGCGGCTGCATGGCCGCGAAGTTCTTCACCGGGCTGCCGCTGGACGGCCCGGACCCCGAGTGTGTCAAGGGCCACGGCGAGCGGGCGCTCGCCGCCGCCGCCGCCCCGGCGCCGCGGCCGTCACCGGACCACACCCACCGGACCGCCCCGCACCGGCCGGGGGAGCGCCGCCCGGTACCGCTCACGCTGCTGGCCCGCCCGCCGGTGACCGCCCGGCCGCCGGTGACCGCCTGCAACGCGAACCCGCTCGCCGGGTTCGCCGGGCACTGAGCCGGTCTTGGCCGATGAATGGCCGCAGGCGGCGCCCGAGTGAAGCGCACCTGTCGGCCGCGGCCGGCGGACGCCGGGCCGCCGGGCCGAACGCCGCATGCCGCGCGGCATGGCCGCGCGGGGCTCCGGCAGACGCAGGCCCGGGCGCGCGCTGCGGGCCGCCGGCGCGACTGTGCCGCGGGGACCGCGTCCCGGCATTGCCGGCGCGCCTCCGGCACGACCCGCGGGGCGCCCGCGAGGTAGGCCGGAAGTGCGCGTCGCGGTCGTGACCGGGGCGGCCGCGGTATCGGGGCGGCGACCGTGCTGGCGCTGGCTGGCGCCGGCTGGTCGGTCCTCGCGGTGGACAGCGCGGCCGACGACCCAGCGCTGCCCTATCCGATGGCCACCCCCGCCGAACTGTCCGGCGTGGTGGGTCGGGCAACCGAGCGCGCCGGGGGCGGCCGGGTGGGGTCCTTCGTCGCCGACGTGCGCGACCAGGCGGCCGTCACGGCCGCGGTGGCCGAGGCGGAACGCCGCTGGGGTGGCCTGGACGCCGCGATCGCGGCGGCTGGCGTGATCGCCGGGGGGTCCCGCTCTGGGAGGTTCCACTAGCCCAGCAGCAGGCCGTGCTCGATGTCGGCCTGGGCGGGGTGCTGTCGCTGGCCCGGGCCGCCGTCCCCGCGCTGCTGCGCCGTCCCGCGCCCAGGTCCGGGCGGTTCCTTGCCGTCGCGTCCGCGGCGGCTACCCGCGGGCTGCCGATGCTCGCCGCGTACTGCGCGGCCAAGGCGGGAGTGGCCGGGCTGATCCGCGCGCTCGCCGCCGAACTGGCCGACAGCGGCGTCACCGCGAACGCGGTCAGCCCTGGTTCCACCGCCACCCCGATCCTTGACGAGAGCGCCCGGCTGTACCGGCTGCCCGGGGCGCACGCGTTCGCCAGCCAGCAGCCCGCCGGGCGGCTGCTCGATCCCGCCGAGGTAGCCGCCGTGCTGGCCTTCCTAGCCAGCCCGGCGAGCAGCGGGATGACCGGCGCCATCGTGCCGGTGGACGGGGGCCTCGCGCTGTGAGCCGCGCCGGGTCTTCCTCGGCACCGTGCGGCCCACGGCAGCGCGGCCGGTGGCGGTGCAGTCAGTAACGGCGCCGCGGCCCCGCCGCTGCCCGCGGGCTTCGGTGTGGTCATCGACGCGGGCACCAGGCAACTCGAT
>CAWCKG010000078.1:0-23667 GCA_963795785.1 uncultured Actinomycetes bacterium | reverse complement strand
CCGTTCGACTCCGCGCTACAGGCGGCGGACGCGGTCTGGGAGGGCCTGCGCCTGTACCACGGGCACTCTCCGGCTGGACGAGCGCCTGGCCAGGCTGAGCCGCTCGGCGAAGGCGCTGGCGTTCGAGACCGTGCCCTCCGACGAGGAGTCACCGACAGTTCGCCGAACACTGCGCGCGAACGGGATGACCGACAGCGTGCGCATCGGCTCGCCCTCACCAAGAACGAGAAAGTCACCGGCGGTGGATCGCGCTGAACCATTCCGGCCCGACCTGATCGTGCTCACCGAGCGCAAACCTCCCGTCTCCGACCTGGCCGGGATCACCCTGATCACCTCCAGCGTCCGGCGACCCCGCCGGACTGCCTGGACCCGAAGATCCAGCACAACAATCTGCTGCCTTCGAATCCTGGCCAAGATCGAGGCGAACGCCGCCGGCGCCGGGCCGTGATGCTGGACCAGCGGGGATTCATCACCGAGACCAACGCCGCCCACCTTTCTTTCTGGTCACCAGCGGGCATTGGCACTAGGCGGCGCTCGCCCGCCCGGAGGGGCACCCGCGCAGCAATGTCGAAGTCGCCGCGCAGGCCGGCCTGCCCTACAACGTCCGCGACTTCAGCCTGACCCGGTTCTTTAACGCCAGCGAAGTCTTCGTCGCCGGGACGATGGGCGGCCTGGCGCCGGTCACGCGTTCGACGGCCGCGCCCATCGGCGTAGGCGAGCCGGGCCGGTGACGGCACAGCTGATGGAACTGTTCGCGGACCTGGTCGCCAGGACCGGGACGGCTATGGTGTGACGCCAGGGCCGCAGGGCACATGGGTCTCATGACCGAGGCGGTCGCAGTACCAGCATCTTGTTGCCCGGCGTCGTCGAGATGCCCATGATCGGGTTTGGCACATGACGGCTCACAGCCAGGCGGGACGCCAGGCGGTTCTGCCGCCCTGCCGGCCACTTACGGCACATCGCCCGCGACCATGTACGGCGACGAGCCCGAGGTGGGCCGCGCGCTGGCCGACAGCGGCATGGACCGGTACGCGGTGTTCCTGACCAGCGAGTTGCGTCCAGC
Source organism: uncultured Actinomycetes bacterium (assembly GCA_963795785.1). Lineage (GTDB taxonomy): Bacteria > Actinomycetota > Actinomycetes > Streptosporangiales > Streptosporangiaceae > DASXKD01. Next base: position 22,604 of record CAWCKG010000078.1, on the reverse strand, counting down.
CCGCCGACCGGGACGGGCCACGCTCGCCGCGCGCCTGCGCGCACTCGGCACCGACCACTGGCCCTGTGGCTGGTGCACGCGCCACCGGGGGAACGCGAGCTGTGCCGCATCTGGCAAGAAGATCATCGTGCTGCAGTATTCACCACCGGGCCCGCGCGGTGGGGGTCGAGCGACTCCTCGCTGGCCCAGATGGACCGGCTCGCCGAGGATATGGGGCGAGGAACACCGTCAGATCAACCAGATCCATCGGAGCCCCGCCCGGCGCGACCGAGGCCTTGCTCGCCGCGCACGCCCAGCGGGGCATTCGCCGTACCACAGGCCGCGAGAGGACGCCGTTCTGACCGAACCGATGCTCGTCGACATGGCCAAGGTTTGCAGCGTCACAAGGACGCACAGATCGTGCTGCACTGGCACATCGAGCGCGCCACGGCGTCACGGTGATCCAGAAGTGGGGTTCCACCCACAGCGGATCACCGCCAAACTCGACCTGATGCGCTTCACGCTGGAGCCGGACCAGGTCACCAGGATCGACACCCTCTCCTCCCACTGACGCAGCGCCAACCAGTGTGATCCCAGAGGCGCGCGTGGCTCCGCCTCGCGCCCAGATGACCGGGTTGCCGTCGGTCGGCGCCGCCGTCCGCGATTGTTTGCCCATCGGTACACACATCATCACATAAAGACTCAAGCAGATTCTCGCTGCGCTCGGCCAGGCGCTCGGCCACGATCACCGCCGCACGGTGACCGCCCAGCGCGCCCGCCAACCGAGAGGCCGCGCAGCCATCCGGTCGGGCTGGCGTCGCCCACGGCCGCCGCGGCGAGCGCGGCAACGGCCATCCCGCCCGCGTAGGCACCGGCACGGGCATCTTCAGCAGCCGAGCGCCGAGTCGAGCGCCAGCGCTGCCTGCCCGCGGCGCGCACGGCCTCCTCGAACGGAATCCAGACACCCTTCACGTCGGCGAAGACGCGTGTGGGGCGGACCACGGCCTCGCACGGCCGCGCTTTCAGTCCGGTGCAGCTGGCGCTACATGACTACATGACCGCGCTACCCTGGACCATCTGGAATAGCCTCCCGGCATCAGGCCGACCAGCAGGGGCAGCCGCATGGCACCCCTGCTGATCCTGGGTCCCGGCCTGCTCACGACGACCGCGGTGGCCTGGCGCCGGGTCTCGCCGGTGGCTCGCACCATGGTAGCCATCACCGCCACGAAGCGGCCCGGCGCTCGGCCGCGGTGGCGACCAGCAGGCAGCTGCACGCAGTCCGGGTGCAGCACGCCTGCCGCCGTGGGTGACGGCAGGCCAAAGGCAGCCCCGTCCGGCCCCGGCATCATCCTCGCCCGCGCTTTGCGCCCGACCTCGGCCGCGCCGAGCTGCTCAGCCTGGGCGGCGCCGCGCTGCTCGCCACCGGCCGCCTGCTCGAGGTGGTGCTCCTGAGCCTGACGCGGCCTGGCAGGTCTCACGTTCGTCGAGTAAGCAGACACCTATAGGCCTGCTGGCCGTCGTCGTTGCCGGGGCGGTCGTAGATCTTTTCGCTCCTGAGGCAGCGGTCCGCCGTCGGCGGCGGCCGTGCTCGGGTACGCCGATGACATGGCTCCTCTTGTTCAGCGGGGTGCGGCCTGCTGCTCGAACTGCAGCATGACCGGCGCCACCGCCGCGGCACTTCGAACGACGCCGACCAGCTCGCCCGGCTTACCAGCCTGCCCGGCGGGCTGTGAACCAGGTGCTGTTCTTCCTCGTGGCCGTCGGCTCGCTGGCCCTCGACGGCATCGCTCCTTGTCGCCTAACCTTTTTTTTTTTTTTTTTTTCCCTTTTTTTATTTCACGGCCCCGGATCCAGGCGCGCATTCTCAATTTTTTTTTTTTTTTTTTTTTTTTTTTTTTTTTTTTAAAAAATCCTGTCGACCGCGAGGCCGTCGCCTTGGAGCGTTTGCACGCCCTAGAAGTCCTCAGCCAGAACCAGGCTGACCACAGGTACCCAGCATGCGTATGCTGTCCCCTTAAGTTCGGTGCCGGCCAGCGCGCTGACCTGGGCTGGGGGAAACCATGGTGACGCGGGACACCGCTGGGCGATGGCACGCCCTGCTGGGTCGACCTCGGCATGGCGGACATCGCGAGGGCGAGCGCGTTCTACGCGGAATTGTTCGGGTGGGAGGCGCAGCCAGGCCCGCCGGAGGCGGGCGGGTACACCGTCTGCCGGAGGGCGGCGGCAGGTGGCGGGATCGGGCCGGAATGGCACCGGCCGGGAGTCGTCGCGTGGACCGCCTACCTGGCCGCCAGCGACGCGGCCGGGACCGCCGGGCGGATCGAGGCGTCCGGTGGTCATCTGCTGTGGGCCGATGGACGTCATGGGCCGGCCGGATGGCGATGGCCCCGACCCGGGCGGCGCGGTGTTCGGCCTCTGGCAGGCCGGCAGGACACCGGTGCCCGCTCGCGACGAGCCCGGCTCGCTGACCTGGACGAGAACCTCAGCCGGGACTTCGACGGGAACAAGGCCTTCTACCCAGGCGGTGTTCGGCTACGAATACGGCGACATCGGCGACCGGGTTCCGCGACGCCACGCTGAATATGTGGCAGCGAGGTCGGCGGGATCGGCGAACTTGACAGCAGCTTCCCCCCGGCATGCGGCGCACTGGTCGGTCTACCTCGCGGTCGAGGACGCCGACGCGGCCGTCGCGACGGTGAAGGGCCTCGGCGGATCCACGTCGCGCCCGGCCTGGACAGCCCCTATGGCCGGATCGCCATCGTGGCCGACCCCGGCGGCGCGGTCTTCTCCCTGATCAGCGCCCCCACAGACGGCAACTGACCCACCAGCCAAGGCCACGGCTTGCGATCAGGGGGTGGTGACCGGGATCCTCGGCTCCTCGGTCATCAGCCGCTCGGCCGTGCGCTCGGCGGTGCCGCGCGCCCAGCGGCCGCTGGTGCCAGCCCGGCCACCAGCACCAGCACGCCGGAGCCTGCGACGATCAGCCAGCCGGCGTGGCTGGCCGGGATGAAACCCGTGCGCAGCGAGCCATGCAGCGCCGAGGCCACCGCCGACCCGGTCAGCGCGACTCCCAGCGAGCCGCCCACCTGGCGGCTGGTCGAGGCCACGGCGGCGGCCACCCCGGCCTGGCTGCGGGGCATCCCGGAGACCGCCGTGTTGCTGATCGGCGGGTTGACCATGCCGTTCCCGATGCCGAGCACCACGTAGGCCAGCATCAGCCAGGCCACCGGCGTCGCGGCCGTCACCCCCGACATCATCAGCGCGCCGGCCGTCGTCATCACGCCCGCCACCAGCAGCGGTATCCGGGGCCCGCGCTGGCCGGTGATCCGCCCGGCCAGCGGCGCCAGCAGTACCGTCATCGCCGCCATCGGCAAGGTGTACAGGCCCGCATGGAGCGCGGAGAGGTGGCGCCCGTCCTGCAGGTACAGCGTGTTCAGGAACAGGAACCCGGCCAGCGCCGAGAACGCGGTGATGGCGATCACCACCGCCCCGGTGAACGGCGCGCTGCGGAAGAACCGCAGGTCCAGCAGGGGCTCGGCGCGGCGCGGCTCGTAGATGCCCAGGCCGGCCGCGGCGAGCACGGCGAGGCCGAACAGGCCGAGGATGAGGCCCGAACTCCAGCCGTGCCGCGGTCCCTCGATGATCGCGTAGGTGAGCGAGGCCAGCATGACGATGATCAGCACCTGGCCCACCGGGTCCACCCGCCGCGCGTGCGCGGCGCGGGACTCCGGCACGGCGAGCGCGGTCGCCACGATGGCCGCGATCCCGATCGGGATGTTGACCCAGAAGATGCCCCGCCACCCCACGGTGGCGACGAGCACGCCGCCGAGCACCGGGCCCAGCGCCATGCTGAGGCCGAACACGGCGCCCCAGACGCCCAGCGCCCGGGCCCGCTCGCGGTCGTCGGTGAACGTGTTGGCGATGATGGACAGCGCCACCGGGTTGAGCATCGACCCGCCGATGGCCTGCATCGCGCGGAACGCGATCAGCCAGCCCAGGCTGGGCGCCAGGCTGCACAGCAGCGAGCCGAGGGTGAACGTGGCCAGGCCCACCTGGAACGTGCGCCGCCGGCCGACCCGGTCGCCGGTCGATCCCGCCAGGATCAGGAAGCTCGCGACGACCAGCGTGTAGGCGTCCACCGTCCACTGCAGGCCGGACACCGGCGCGTGCAGGTCGCGCTGGATCGACGGCAGCGCGATGTTCACGATGGTGCTGTCGAGGCCGACGATAAAGAGGCTGGAACAGCAGATGGCAAGCACGAGCAGGCGGCGCTTGCGGCTGGGTTCCGGCACTAATTCCTCGCTGTTCGGTAGCAACGCCAGTACTTGTGAACTTACAACTAACTTCCGGACGGCAGCCTTGCCTGTGGCCAAGGTCACCTGCGTGATTGACTGCGGTCATGGCCCCTGACCTGCTGCCGGTCCGGCGCCGCGGACCGGTACCAGGCGCCGCGGAGCCGGTTCCGGTCCTTCCGCTACCCGGCCCGGCGGCGATGACACAGCCCGGCCGGGCGCCGCCAGCGCGGAACTGACGGCGCGGGGCGGCACCTGCACACCCCGCTGCGGCAGTTCCTGCGCACCGAGACCGGCAGCGCGGCCGTCCTGCTGGCCGCCACGATCGCCGCGCTGGTCTGGACGAACGTGGACGCCGGGTCATACCAGGCGCTGTGGCGGACACCGGTGTCGCTGCGGCTGGGCGGTTTCGGCGTGTCCCAGGACCTGCGCGGCTGGCTGAACAGCGGCCTGATGACGTTCTTCTTCCTGGTGATCGGGCTGGAGGCGCGCCGCGAGTTCGACATGGGGGAACTGCGCGAGCGGCGCCGGATGGCGGTGCCACTGGTGGCCGGGCTCGGCGGGATGGCCGTGCCCGTCGCGATCTTCCTGGCGGTCAACGCCGGGCGGCCGTCGGCGAGCGGCTGGGGCACCGCGATGTCCACCGACACCGCCTTCGCGCTCGGCATGCTCGCGCTGGTCGGGCCGAAGAACTCCGACCGGCTGCGGAGCTACCTGCTGACGTTCGCCGTGGTGGACGACCTGACCGCGATCGTGGTGATCGCCGTGGTCTACAGCCACCACATCGACGTGCCCGCGCTGCTGGCCGGGCTCGCCGTCCTCGGTGCCGTCTTCCTGGCCAGGACCGCGGGCCTGCGGCACGGCGTGGTCTATGCCGGGCTCGGCCTGGCGGCGTGGGGGGCGTTCTTCAGGTCCGGGGTGGACCCGGCGGTCAGCGGCCTGGTGATGGGCCTGCTCACGCCCGCCTACCCGGCCGCGCGCAGCGACCTGGAACAGGCCACCGCCCGGGTCCGCCGGTTCCGGGAGCAGCCCACGCCGGAGATGGCCAGGGCGGCCAGCATCAGCCTGTCGGAGTCCATCTCCCCGAACGAGCCGGCTGCAGGACATGTTCCACCCGTGGGCGAGCTATGTGATCGTGCCGTTGTTCGCACTCGCCAACGCCGGGCTGGTGATCAGCGGCGGGTTCCTGGCGCACGCGTTCACCTCGCCGGTGACGCTCGGCATCCTCGCCGGGTACGTGGCGGGCAAGCCCATCGGGACGGCGGGCGCCGCCTGGCTGGTGACCGCGGCGAGCCGGGGCAGGCTCCGGCCGCCGGCCGGCTGGGCCGCGGTGACCGGCGCCGGCACGATCGCCGGCGTCGGGGTCACCGTGTCCCTGCTCATCGCCGCGCTTGCCTTCCATGGCGAGCAACTGGACCAGGCCAAGGCCGGCGTGCTGGCCGCGGCGCTCGTCGCGGCGGTGCTCACCTGGGCGGTGTTCCAGGTGACCAGCCTGCTGCCGAAGCGGATGCGGCTCCGCGCGCTGCTCGGCACGGCCACGGCGATCATCGACCTCGCCGAGCCGGTGGACCCGCGCCGGGACCACATCCGTGGCCCGAAGGCCGCCCCGGTGACCGTGGTCGAGTACGGCGACTTCGAATGCCCCTACTGCGGCCGGGCCGAACCGGCCATCAGGGAAGTGCTGGCCGACTACGGGGACGTGCGCTACGTCTGGCGGCACCTGCCGCTCACCGACGTGCACCCGCACGCCGAACTCGCGGCCGAGGCGGCGGAGGCCGCGGCCGCCCAGGGCGCGTTCTGGGAGATGCACGACACGCTGCTCCGGCACCAGGACGCTCTCCGCCCGGCTGACCTGGTTCGCTACGCCGCCGAGCTGGGGCTGGACGCCGAGCGCTTCGCCCGCGACCTGCGCAGGCACGCCTACGCGGCGCGGGTCGCCGAGGACGTGGACACCGCCGACCTCGGCGCCGTCTCCGGCACGCCCACGTTCTTCATCAACGGCCAGCGGCACCACGGTGCCTACGACAGCGCCTCCCTGGCGCAGGCGGTGCGCACCGCCCGGGCGGTCGCGGCGATCGCGCCGTAGCCCGGTCGCTCCCCCGGGCTAGCGGGCCACGGCCCGGTGACGAAGGAACCGGGCCGTAGGCCACCGGGGGGCTCCGGGGGGTCGCTCCCCCGGGCTAGCAGGGCCACGGCCCGGTGACGAAGGAACCGGGCTGTAGGCCACCGGGGGGCTCCGGGGGGTCGCTCCCCCGGGCCAGCAGGGTCGCGGTAGCGGCCCGCCGCGGGTACCGTTGGCGCACAGGCCCGCGGGATGGAAGACCGGCTCCCGCCGGTTGTAATCCGTGACGAGGCCAACGCTGGTGGGAGGCTAAAGAGCATGGTGCCGGATGGGGGGGACCTTTACCAGGTCGACCCGGGTGCGGCGAAGCTTGACGGGGCAATCCTGCTGCACTACCTGGACGGGTTCATCGACGCCGGCGCGGCGGGCCTGCTGCTGACCGCCCACCTGATGGGCAGCCTGGACCACGAGGCGGTGGTGACGTTCGACGTGGACCGGCTGATCGACTACCGGTCACGCCGCCCGCCGATGGTCTACGACAAGGACCACTGGGATTCCTACGACGCACCGGAACTTGCCATCCACCAGGTCAGGGACAGCGCGGGGAAGACGTTCCTGATGCTGACCGGTCCCGAGCCGGACCACGAATGGGAACGGTTCACCAGTGCCGTGGCGAGCGTGAGCAGCCGCCTGGGAGCCGAGCTTGTGCTCGGGTTCCACGGCATCCCGATGGGTGTCCCGCACACCCGCCCGCTGGGAGTGACCGCGCACGGCACCCGGCCCGAGCTGTCCGCCGGATACCGGCCGATCGTGGACCGGCTGCAGGTACCGGGCAGCGCGGCCTCGCTGCTGGAACTGCGCCTGGGCGAGGAGAACCGCGCGGCGGGCGGCTTCGCCGTGCACGTGCCGCACTACCTGGCGCAGGCGGCCTACCCCGCCGCGGCCGTGGCGCTGCTGGAATGCGTGGCCAGGGCCACCGGCCTGGCGCTGCCGGACGAGGCGCTGCGGGACGCGGCGCGGCGCACCGACGAGGAGATCGCCCGCCAGGTGGAGACGTCCGACGAGATCAGCGAGCTGGTGCAGGCGCTGGAGCGACAGTACGACGCGTTCGTGGATGCCGCCTCCGGGGAGGGGCTGCTGGCCGAGCCGGGCGCGGAGATGCCCACCGCGGATGAGCTCGGCGCCCAGTTCGAGCGCTTCCTGGCCGAGCAGCAGGGCCGCTCCGACACACCAGAGCCCTGAGATTCAGCGAACACTCACTGGCGGAGGCCCGGCATGCTCTTCCCTACGTCTCTCGTGGGCAGCTACCCCCAGCCGGACTGGCTGATCGACCGTAAGCGGCTGGGCGACCGGTTCCCGCCGCGGGTGCGCGCCCGGGAACTGTGGCGGGTGAGCCAGGACCACCTGGCCGAGGCGCAGCGGGACGCGACCCTGCTCGCCATCCTGGCCCAGGAGCAGGCCGGCCTCGACATCCTCACCGACGGCGAGATCTGCCGGGAGAGCTACTCCAACAGGTTCGCGACCGCCCTGGACGGGGTGGACATCGACAACCCCGGCACCGCGCTGGACCGCAGCGGGCACCCGAACCCGGTGCCGCGGGTGACCGGCCCGATCCGGCGCAAGCACGCCGTCGAGACCGGGGACGTGGCGTTCCTCCGGGCGAACACCGGCAAGACCATCAAGATCACCGTGCCGGGCCCGTTCACCATGGCCCAGCAGGCGCAGAACGACTATTACGCGAGCACCGAGGAACTGGCGCTGGGCTACGCCGAGGCGGTGAACGAAGAGGTCAGGGACCTGTTCGCGGCCGGGGCCGACATCGTCCAGCTGGACGAGCCCTACCTGCAGGCCCGCCCGGAGGAGGCCCGCAAGTACGGCGTCGCCGCGCTCAACCGGGCGCTGGCGGGAATCAGCGGCACCACGGCGGTGCACCTGTGCTTCGGCTACGCGGCGATCATCCACGACCGCCCGTCGGGCTACTCGTTCCTGCCCGAACTGGCCGCCGCCGAGTGCGACCAGGTGTCGATCGAGACCGCCCAGTCCGGGCTGGACTGCTCGGTGCTGGCCACGCTGGCCGGCAAGACCGTCATCCTGGGCGTGCTCAACCTCGGTGACCACACCGTGGAGACGGCCGACGACGTGGTCGCCAGGGTGCGCCGGGCGCTGCCCTACGTCGCCGCCGAGCGCCTGGTGCTGGCCCCCGACTGCGGGATGAAGTACCTGCCGCGCGACGTCGCGTTCGGCAAGCTGTCCGCGATGACGCGAGGCGGCCGCCCGGCTCCGCGCCGAGTTCGGCGCGGCCTGACCGTCAGCCGGTCAGCTGCCGGCCGGCAGCAGCACGGCGACCGTCAGCCCGCCCGGGCTCACCGAAAGGTCCGTCTCGCCGGACAGGACGCTGACCGAAGATGCCGACAGACTGATCGTGACCGACTGCCCCGAGGACAGCGAACCCGAGGTGGGCGACACCGACAGGCCCGACGAGGGGTTCTCGATGCTGTAGCCGGAGACGGCGCCGCCCTGAGCGGTGAGCGAGAACGAGCCGCTGAGGCTCCCGTCGGAATTCAGGGTCAGCGTCACCGAGTTCGCCGAGACCTCCAGCGTGCCGGGAGACGGCGGCGGCGGTGACGGCGTCGGGCTGGCCGGCGGCGTGGACCGGCCGGGCGTCGGGTTCGTGCCGCCGCCGCCACCACCCGGCGACGAGACCGAGGGCGTGGGCGATCCGGACACCGTGATGGTCAGGCCGGGGTTCCTGCTGCCGCTGCCACCGCTACCGTGGGCCGCGGACGACGGCGACACCGCGTTCGGCCCGGACGTCAGCGGTGCCTGGGTGACGGCGGCCGGCCCGATGGTCGCCGCGGTCGCCGCCGCCGGGCCCTTGTGGTGCAGCGCGTCCAGCGCGAAGACGGTGCCGGCGCCCAGCAGTATGGCCGCCGCGGCCGCCACGCACGCGGCCACGGTCAGGGCCTGCGCCCCGTACACCCGGCGCGGCGCGGCGACCGGCTTGGGGAAGCCCGACCGGTCGAACGGCTCGGCCCGGCGGGCCACCAGCTCGCGGTGCCCGGCGGCGATCGGCGAGACGTCGTCCACCAGCCGGAGCACCTGCTCGCGCAGGCCGGCCGGCAGCGCCACGATCGGCAGCATGCTGAGCAGCATCGCCGGGCTGAGCTCGCGGCGCTTGCGGCTGCCGCACACCTCGCAGCGCTCGATGTGCCGGTTCACGCGCTTGCGGAGCAGGATGGTCAGCTCGCCGTCCCAGCCCGCGAGGATGCCGTCCAGTTCCGCGCAGTATTCCCGGCCGGTACGGGCCACCAGCAGTGCGCCCAGCGAACCCTCGAACTGGGCGCGCGCCCGGGACGCGAGCGCGTGCGCGTGGTTGCGCGACACGCCCAGAGCGTCGGCCAGGTCGTCACCGTCCAGGACGTGGCGCAGGTTCAGCTCGATGACCTCACGGTCGGACGGATTCAGCCCGGAGAGCGCGTCGACCACCAGGTCGCGCAGCTCCTCCCGCTCCGGCCCGAGCTCCATGTCCGGATCGTCGGAGGTCACCTCAACCGCCGCGTCAAGCGGAGCGGAAAGCCCGCGAGCACGCAGGCGGCGGAAGCACTCGTTGCGGGCCACCGCATACATCCATGGGCGGAGCCGGTCCGGATCGCGCAGCCCGTCCAGCTTGGCCGCGGCGATGACATAGGTGTCCTGCACCGCGTCCGCGGCATCCGCGGGTTCACTGAGCAGTGTCCGGCAGTAGGCGTACAGCCCCGGTGCGTAGTTGTCGTAAGCGGCAGCGAGGCCAGCAGGGTCCCCTGCGACAATCGCTGCGACGATCTCCCCGTCTTGCACGGTCTCACGGTAGTTCGTCCGGGGTACTGCTGCCACCTGGTCTCACATCCGTTATCCGCATGATGCCCTCCCGACGTGTGATATAGGCCTCTTTGGCCCTCAGGCGCGGCAAGGCCGCGCGGGCCCAGTGGGCCCGCGCGGCCGCCCCCGCGGTCAGAGGGAGGCACAGCCGGAGTCCACCGGGACCTGGTTCGACCAGCGGCCGGACACCATGTCGTAGGCGATCGCGTAGTCGTTGGTGGTCGAGCCGGGAACCTGCGAGCAGTCGCCGAGGTCGGTCTGCGCCGCGAGCGACCCGCCCGGGAACCCGCCGTAGGAACCGGCGACCACCAGTCCGGACCACAGCACGGTGCCGTCGTCGCGGCGGATCTGCAGCACGACCGGGCCGTAGTTGAAGTGGTCGCCGTTGATCTGGATGTCCGGCCCGCCCCAGCCGCCCTCGGTGATGCTGCACACGTTGCCGGAGCAGTTCTGCTGCGGCGGCTGGGACGGCGGCTGCCAGTCGCTGATCCACAGCGAGAGCAGCGCGGCGCGGTTGTTTGCCTGCGCGTTGTCCCGAACCGCGACGCGCCCGCGACCCGCCGGACCCGGGCCGGACCCGGCCGAACCCGAGCCGCCGGACGCGGAACCGGAGCCGCCTCCGTGGTGGCCATGGTGCCTGTGGTGGTGCCCGTGGTGCGGTCCGGAAGCCTGGCCCCGGCCGGCGCCCCCGCCGACACCGTGCTGCCGGCCGCGGAGCCCAGCAGCCCGGCGTGACCGGGCAGGGCGAACACGATGCCAGTAGTTGCCGCGGCGACCACGCTGACCGCCGCAGCCGCGCCCTTGATGAAAGCAAACATGTCCGGTCTCCTCCGCCACGCCTGCCCGCGGCCTGCGGCCAGCGAGCGATCATCGATGCGACACCGGTAGGAGGCCGGCCCGGGGCGGCGGCCAACAACTTTTTGGGAGAACTTTTTCCGCCGGTCCGCGAGCGGCCGGGAACGGTCAGCGGCCGGGCGGTCAGCGGCCGGAGCGGGCCGGTCAGCGGCCGGGGAGCGGCCAGCGGCCCGGGTGCGGGCGAGGCCGGCGGGCACGGCCAGCGGCCCGGGACGGGCGAGGTCAGCCTGGCCAGTTCGGCGTACAGGTGCGCGGTCTGCGCGGCCACCGCCTGCCAGCCGAACTCGGCGACCGCCCGGTCGCGCCCGGCCCGGCCGAGCGCGGCCGCGCGGCCCGGATCGGCGATCAGCGTGTTCAGCGCGCCGGCCAGCGCACCGGGGTCGCCGGGCGGGACCAGCAGCCCGGTCTCACCATTGCTCACCACCTCGGGGATACCGCCGACCGCCGACGCGACCACGGCCGTGCCGCAGGCCATCGCCTCCAGGTTGACGATGCCGAGCGGCTCGTACAGCGAGGGGCAGGCGAACACGGTCGCGTGCGTGAGCAGCTGGATCACCGCGCGCTTGGGCAGCATCTCCGGTATCCAGATGACCCCGGACCGCGCCGCCCGCAGGTCCGCCACCAGGCTCTCGACCTCGGCGGCGAGTTCCGGGGTGTCGGGCTGCCCGGCGCAGAGCACGAGCTGGGCGGCCGGGTCCATGGCGGCCGCGGCGCGCAGCAGCACCGGGACCCCCTTCTGCCGGGTGATCCGGCCGACGAAGATCACCGATGGCCGGGCCACATCCACCCCGTAGGCGTCCAGCACATCGGTCGCCGGGTCCGGCGCGTACTCGGCGGTGTCGATCCCGTTGCGGATGACCCGCACCCGGTCCGGCGGCACCGCGGGGTAGGCGGCCAGCACGTCGTCCCGCATGCCCGCGGACACGGCCACCACGGCGGCGGCGGACTCCACGGCCACCCGCTCGCACCACGAGGACAGCGCATAACCGCCGCCGAGCTGCTCGGCCTTCCACGGCCGCAGTGGCTCCAGCGAATGCACGGTGACCAGGTGCGGGATCCCGTACAGCAGCGAGGCCACGTGACCGGCCAGGTTCGCATACCAGGTGTGCGAGTGCACCACATCAGCGGACCCGGCGGCCGCCGCCATGGACAGGTCGGCGGACATCACCCCGAGTACCGGGTTCGCCCCGGCGAGGTGATCCCACGGCCGGTGCGCCACCGCATCGGGCCGGTCGGCGCCCTGGCAGTGCACCGTCACGTCGACCAGGCTGGCCAGCTCGCGGGCGAGGTAGGCGACGTGCACCCCGGCCCCGCCGTACACCTCGGGCGGGTACTCGCGCGTGAGCAGGGCGATGCGCAGCCGCGGCGCGGCTGCGGTCACTTGGTGACCTCCTGGCCCTTGCCGACCACGGTGATCCCCCCGGCGGAGACCAGGAACCCGCGCGCCCTGTCGTGCTCCTTGTCCACGCCGACCTCGGCGCCCTCGGGCACCGTGACGTTCTTGTCGATGATCGCGTCACGGACCACCGCGTGCCGCTGGATCTCGGTGTTGTGCAGGATCACCGAGCGCTCCACCGTGGCCCAGCTGTTGACCCGCACGCCGGGCGAAAGCACCGACTCGCGGACCGTCCCGCCGGACACGATGACCCCGTTGCTGACCAGGCTGTCCAGGGCCCGGCCGATCCGGTCCCCGGAGTCGTGCACGAACTTGGCCGGCGGCTGGGACGGCACGTGCGTGAGGATCGGCCAGCGCTCGTTGTACAGGTTGAACACCGGGTGAACGTGGCACAGGTCCATGTGCGCGTCGAAATAGGAGTCCAGCGTCCCGACGTCGCGCCAGTAGCCCTTGTCGCGCTCGGTCGCGCCCGGCACCTCGTTGGTCGCGAAGTCGTACACCTGGGCGAGGCCGTTGGCGACCATCATCGGGATGATGTCCCCGCCCATGTCGTGCTTGCTGGCCGCGTTGGCCGCGTCCTTGCGCAGCGCGTCCACCAGGACGTTGGCGTCGAACACGTAGTTGCCCATGGACGCGTAGGCCTCGTCCGGGCTGTCCGGCAGGCCGGGCGGATCGGCGGGCTTCTCCAGGAACTCCTCGAGCCGGTGACCGTCCTTGGCGGCCCGGATCACGCCGAACTCGGTCGCGTCCAGCCGGGGCACCCGGATCGCCGCCACGGTGACCCCGGCGCCGCCCGCGACGTGCTGGTCGATCATCTGCCGGGTATCCATCCGGTACACGTGGTCCGCGCCGAACACCATCACCAGGTCGGGCCGCTCGTCGAAGATCAGGTTCAGCGACTGGTAGATCGCGTCCGCCGAGCCGGTGTACCACTGCGGGCCCAGGCGCTGCTGCGCGGGCACCGGGGTGACGTAGTTGCCGAGCAGCGAGCTCATCCGCCAGGTGGTCGTGATGTGCCGGTCCAGGCTGTGGCTCTTGTACTGGGTGAGCACGCAGACCCGCAGGCACCCGGCGTTGACCAGGTTGGACAGCGCGAAGTCCACCAGCCGGTAGAGGCCGCCGAACGGCACCGCCGGCTTGGCCCGGTCCTCGGTCAGCGGCATCAGCCGCCGCCCCGCGCCGCCCGCAAGGACGATTCCCAGCACCCGCCGGTCTGCCATCACGCACCTCGCCCAAGGTCGCGCTCACGTCGCTGTGAGGATGACCGTCGCCACACCTTATTATTTTGCATAACGCATTGACCGGGAACAGCTATGGCATTGAGTTCACCTGGTGCACCGCAATGCGGCCCCCGGATGAAATACGCCGTTGGGGTATCCAAAATACTCCGGCGGGGTATCCGCAACGTTCCGGATTCTCCGCTGGCACACCTGCCTGGCCAGCGCGAACTTATCATTTCGACCTGCAGCTGCACATCTTGTGCCGCGCAAGCGCGCCTCTACCTTGACGAATCATAGGTACTGGCCAGATTGATGGCGCATCGGAACCCCCGGCCCCGGTCGGCGATCGAGCCCGCGCTGAGCCGCGCTACGGCCGCCCGGTGCGAATGGCCCTGCGTCATGCAGTCCATCCGGTGCTCGGCAGCGCGGCCCGCGGTACGAGGCGGCTGGCAGCGCACGCTCCAAGCCTGGCGCTGGCCGCCCTGTGCTGCCGCCGCGGGATGCGCGGTCCAGAACTTCATGTTCAGTCAGGCTTCCCGACGGCTTCGCCGTGGCCCGTCGAGTTCGGCAAGCGGCCGACCGGGCCTTGTGCTGCTGCGGCCGGAACCGCGCCCTGCGCCGCGCCACGCGCGCCCCGATACGGCGGGACGCGAGCCAGGAAAGCTAGCTCAGGCGCCGGGGCGGGCGTGCACCACGGTGCCGTCCACCAGGGTCAGGTCCACCTCGGCCAGGGCGATCTCGCCGGCGGGCTGGGCGAACAGGTCGCGGTCGAGCACCACGAGGTCGGCGCGCTTGCCCGGCTCGATCGAGCCTGCGTCCCGCTCGTCGTGGTTGACGTAGGCGGAGCCGATGGTGAACGCGGCGAGCGCGGCAGGCAGGCCGATCCGCTCGCCGGGCAGGAACGGGGTGTCGGTGTCCGGGCCGCGGAACGGGTACTGCGGCGCGGTGGTCCGGTTCACCGCCGTGTGCATCTGCCACATCGGGTTCGGGCTGGAGACCGGCCAGTCGCTGCCGAAGCACAGTTGCGCGCCGGAACGGGCCAGGCTGCCGAACGGGTACTGCCACGCGGACCGCTCCGGGCCGAGGAACGGCAGGGTCAGCTCGGTCATCTGCGGCTCGTTGCTGGCCCACAGCGGCTGGCAGTTGGCCACCACCGACTCCTCGCGGAACCTGGGCACGTCCTCGGGGTGGATGACCTGCAGGTGCGCGATGTGATGCCGCCCGGTCTGCCGGGCCCGTTAACGGCCCGGGCGGCGGCGATCGCGTCCAGCGCCTCGCGGACCGCCCGGTCCCCGATCGCGTGGATGTGCACCTGGAACCCGCGGGCGTCGATGGCGGTGACCGCCTCCTTCAGTTCCTCCGGGTCGAAGAAGCTGGTCCCCCGGCCCTTGCGTCTCGTGGCCGTGGCCATCGAGGTAGGGGCTCAGCATCGCGGCGGTGAAGTTCTCGCAGACGCCGTCTTGCATGATCTTCACGCTGGTGGTGCGGAACCGGGAGCCGTCAGCGATGGACCGTCGTTCGGTCAGAAAATCCAGTTGCGACAGCCCGGCCGCGCGCTGCCACCAGAGCGCACCGGTGACCCGGGCGGTCAGCAGGCCCCGCCGCTCGACCTCGCGGTACGCGTCGAAGCAGTCGGGCACCACCGCGTACTCGCCGACGATCGCCTCCTGCCAGGCGGTGATGCCCAGCGAATGCAGGTACCGCTGGCCCGCCAGGATGCCGGCCACCTGCTCGCTCCAGGGTGACCGCGGGCGCCACCCGCCGGATCAGGTTCATCGCGCCCTCGTGCAGCGTGCCCTGCGGCTCGCCGGCCGCGGTCCGCTCGATCCGGCCGTCCGGCGGATCCGGGGTCGCGGCGTCCACCCCGGCCAGCTCCAGGGCCCGCGAGTTCACCCAGGCGCCGTGGTGGTCGCGGTTGGACAGGAACACGGGCCGGCCGGGGACCACGGCGTCGAGGTCGTCCTTGCTGGGCACGCCGCCGGGGAACACGTCCATCCCCCAGCCGCCGCCGGTGATCCAGGCCGCGCCGGGATTGCGGTCCGCGTAGCGGCGGATCGCCGCCAGGTAGCCCTCGCGGGTGTGCTCGCCGGTCAGGTCGCACTGGCTGCGCTCCAGGCCGCCGCCGGAGGCGTGCACGTGGGCGTCCTGGAACCCGGGCAGCAGCATCCGCCCGCGCAGGTTCACCACCTCGGTGCGCGGGCCCACGTAGGGCCGCATGTCCGCGTCGGTGCCCACCGCCGCGATCCGGCCGTCCGTGATGGCCACGGCCTGCGCCCAGGACCGCGCGGCGTCCACCGTGTACACCGCTCCCCCGGTCAGCACCAGGTCGGCATGGCCCTCGGCCACTAGTCGCCCAGCTCGGCGCGGCGGCGGGAGACGTAGTCCTCCAGCTCGGCGCGGATCGCGTCGTCCAGCGGCGGCGGCTCGTACGCCTCCAGCGTCTTGTGCGCAGATCTCGCCGGCCCGCACCATCGCGTCCTTGCCGCCCTGCTTCAGCCACCGCTCGTAGTTCGCGGTGGAGGACAGCAGCGGCCGGTAGAAACATGTGCGGAACCGCTCCATCGTGTGCGCGGCGCCGAGGAAGTGGCCGCCGTGGCCGACCTCCTCGTGCGCGCCGAACGCCAGCGACGCCTCGTCGATCTCCAGCGGGGTGAACTGCACCCGCAGCATCCGCAGCAGCTCGATGTCGATGATGAACTTCTCGTAGCAGCTCACCAGGCCGCCCTCCAGCCACCCGGCGGCGTGCATGACGAAGTTGGTGCCCGCCAGGAACGTGGGCAGCAGCGTCATCAGCGCCTCGTAGGCGGCCTGCGCGTCCGGGGTCTGGCTGGAGTTGAGCCCGCCGCCGGTGCGGAACGGCAGCCCGTAGTGCCGGGCGAGCTGCCCGGTGCACAGCAGGCCGATCGCCGACTCCGGGGTGCCGAAGCTGGGCGACCCGGACTGCATGTCGATGTTGGACAGGAACGAGCCGAAGATCACCGGGCAGCCGGGGCGGATGAGCTGGGCCAGCGCGATGCCGGTGAGCGCCTCGGCGAGCTGCTGGGCCAGCGCGGCCGGGATCGCCACCGGCGACATCGCGCCCATCAGCAGGAACGGGGTGAGCACCACCGGCTGGTTCGCCGCGCAGTACTCGAACTGGGCGTCCAGCATCCGGTCGTCCCAGCGCAGCGGCGAGTTGCAGTTGATCAGCGAGATCGTCGCGGGGGTCTGCTCGATGCTCGCCCTGCCCTTCTCCAGGCCACCGAACAGGATCGAGGTCATGTTGATGGTGTCCGCCGCGTTCGGCCCGGAGACCACGTTGCCCATGTAGATCTTGTCGGTGACGGTCTGCAGGGCGTAGATCATGTCGAGGTGCCGGGAGTCCAGCGGGGCGTCGTTGGGCTCGCAGATCACCCCGCCCGCGGAGTCCAGTTCGGGGAAGGACTGGGCGAGCATCGCCATCCGGCGGAAGTCGTCCAGCGTGGCGTCCCGGCGGACCTCGCCCTCCCGGACGAACGGCGACCCGTACACCGCGCCGAACACCATGTCGTCGCCGCCGATGTGCACGCTGTTCGCCGGGTTGCGGGCCTGCACGTCGAACTCGCGCGGCGCCTTGGCGACCTGCTCGAGCACGAAGTCGGGGTCGAACTTGACCACGTCGCCGTCCACCTGCTGGCCGGCCTTGCGGAACAGTTCCACGGCCTCCGGTTTGGCGAACTGGACGCCGATCTCGCTCACGATGCGGCGCCAGCCGCGCTCCAGTACCCCGACCGCGTCGGTGGAGAGGATCTCGTATCGCGGCATCGTGTTGCGGAACATCGCCACCTGCCTCTTCCGGCTGTCCCGGGCGGCCCGGGGCGCGGCCGGCGCAGCCTTGACCGGCCAAGACCCCGATCGTAAGATCACATAGTAGAACAGAGTTCCGCAACGTGGAACTAGCAGCGCGGAACTAGCAGCGCGGAACTATGCGGCCCAGGGCCGCCCAGCGAACCCCACACAGGCAGGCACGTGGTGAGCAGCCCGAACGGAACCCAGGCGGTGGACCGGGCGGCACGGCTGCTCACCGAGGTGGTGCACGCGCCCGGCTCGGTCACGTTCACCGAACTGGCCGCCGCAACCGGGCTGGCCAAGAGCACCACGTCCCGGCTGCTGCTGGCGCTGGAGCGCAACGGGCTGGTCCGCCGCGACGACGCGGGCCGGTTCCGTCCCGGCGAGATGTTCGTCCGGTTCGCCTGGCGCGGCGGCGCCGAAGCGGGGCTGACCGAGGTCGCCCAGCCCTACCTGGACCGGCTCGGCGCGGCCACCGGCGAGACGGTGAACCTGGGCGTCGGGCGGGACGGCATGGTCGAGCAGATCGCCCAGGTGGACAGCGGGTACCTGATCGGCGCCACGAACTGGCTGGGCCGGGCGGTGCCGCTGCACTGCAGCGCGGCCGGGAAGGTGCTGCTCGCCCACGGCGCGGCGAAGCTGCCAGCAGGCCGGCTGGAGCGGCGCACCGAGCAGACCATCACCAGCCGGGCGGCGCTGGAGGAGGAACTGGCCGCGGTCAGGGAGCGCGGCTACGCGGTCATCGACGGCGAACTCGAACCGGGGCTGGTGGCGGTGGCGGCTCCGGTCCGCCGCGACGGCGGCGCGGTGGTCGCCGCGCTGTCGGTGTCCGGCCCGGGGAACCGGCTGACTCCCGCGCAGGTCGCCGACGTCGCCCTGCACTGCATGGCCCAGGCGAGCGCCCTGTCCGCGATCCTCGGTCACCGGCCGGACGCCACGCCGCCCGCAAGCCAGCAGCAAGCACAGAAAGAAGGTGCCGCGTGACACCCGACGAGCTTCTCAAGCAGCTTTACGACGACACCCTGGTGGGCAACGGCCCTGCCGTGCTTGAGCTGACCAATGCCGGCCTGCGGATGGGCCTGGGCCCGGAGACGCTGCTCTACGACGCGCTGATCCCGGCGCTGGAGGAGGTCGGCGCCCGGTTCGAGCGCGGCGACTTCTTCGTGCCGGAGATGCTGATCGCGGGCAAGGCGATGGCCGGGGCGCTGGAGATCCTCCGGCCGCTGCTGGCCGAGACCGGCGCCGCGACGATCGGCAAGATCGTCATGGGCACGGTCAAGGGCGACGTGCACGACATCGGCAAGAACCTGGTGAACATCATGTTCGAGGGCGCCGGGTTCGAGGTGATCGACCTCGGCGTGCAGGTGTCCCCGGAGAAGTTCATCGACGCGGTCCGCGAGCACCAGCCCGACATCCTGGGCTTCTCCGCGTTCCTCACCACGACCATGCCGATGTTCAAGGCGAACATCAACGCGCTGGCGAAGGCCGGGCTGCGCGACCAGGTGATCGTCATGGTCGGCGGTGCGCCGGTCACCCAGGAGTACGCCGACGTGGTGGGTGCCGACGGGTACGCATCGGACGCCTCGGCGGCGGTGGTCCGCGCCAAGGAACTGATCAAGCGGCGCCGCGCCGCGCTGCCCGCGTAGGCGGCCGGCGTGGACACCGTCCTCTCCTCGGCCGGCGAGCAGGTCACGATCGGCCCCGGCCAGCCGTTCTGCATCATCGGCGAGCGGATCAACCCGACGGGCCGCAAGGCGTTCCAGGAGGAACTGCGGGCCGGCGACCTGTCCCGGGTGGCGACCGACGTGGCCCAGCAGGTCGCGGGCGGCGCCATGGTGCTCGACGTGAACATGGGCGCGCCCCTGGCCGACGAGGCGGAACTCATGTGCCGCGCGGTCCGGCTGATCCAGGGCCTGACCGACCTGCCGCTGGTCATCGACTCCTCGATCATCGAGGTCCTGGACGCTGGGCCTGGCCGCCTACCAGGGCAAGGCGCTGGTCAACTCGGTCACCGCCGAGGACGACCGGCTGGCGGCGATCCTGCCGCTGGTGCGCAAGTACGGCGCCGCGGTCATCGGCCTGCCCAACGACGAGGAGGAGATCCCCGAGGAGCCGGCCCGCCGGGTGGAACTGGCCCGCAAGCTCATCGACGTGGCCACCGGCAAGTACGGGATCGCCATCGAGGACATCGTGATCGACCCGCTGGCCATGCCGGTCGGTGCCGACACCGGGCACGGGATCCGGACGCTGGAAACGATTGCACTGCTGCGCGATGAGTTCGGCGTGAACATGACGCTGGGCGCCTCGAACGTGTCGTTCGGCATGCCGGACCGGCACGCGATCGGGGCCGCGTTCCTGCCCGTGGCCATCTCGCACGGCCTGACCAGCGCCATCATGGACGCCCGGTCGCCGCAGATCGTCCGCGCGGTCAAGGCTGCCGACCTGCTGCTGGACCGGGACCCCTGGGGCGCGTCCTGGATCGCCGCGCACCGGGCCCAGCAGGCCGCGCGCGCGCCGCGGCGCCGCTGCGGAGGGCGCCGCCGCCGAGGGCGCTGCCGCAGGCCGCGGCCGCCCTGACCAGCGTCGAGGACGCCAGCCCCGTGGCCACGGACACGGGCCGCGAAGGTCACCCCGGCCCCGGTCCGGGTGGATCTCGTCTTCGAGCCGGGCGCCCGGCGGGTGCGGGTGCCGCACGGGGTGACCCTGTTCGACGCCGCGAGCTGGAACGGGATCGCGATCGACTCCACCTGCGGCGGCCACGGCACCTGCAAGAAGTGCAAGGTCCAGGTGCTGGACGACGGCGCCGCGACGCCGTCCGCGCTGGACATCCGCGCGTTCACCCCAGAAGAGCTGCGGCAGGGGTGGCGGCTGGCCTGCCGGGCCCAGGCCCTGGCCGACACCCGGGTGGACGTGCCGCCGCTTGTCACCAGGCCCAAGGCCGCCACGGTCGGCGTCGGCCGCCAGGTGATCCTGCGCCCCGCGGTGCAGAAGCGCTACCTGGAACTGGCCGAGCCGTCGCTGAGCGACCAGGTGACCGACGCCGAGCGGGTGCTCGCGGCGCTCGACGACCTGGAACCCCGCATCGACCTCGACGTGCTGCGCACGCTCGGCCGGGTGCTGCGCGCCGCCGACTACAAGGTCACCGCGGTGGTCGTGGACGACGTGCTGATCGGCGTGGAACCCGGCGACACCTCGGCCCGCCGGTTCGGCATCGCGTTCGACCTGGGCACCACCACGGTGGTCGCGACGCTGCTCGACCTGTCCACCGGGACCCCGGCCGCGGTGGCGTCCGTGCTCAACTCGCAGCAGCCGTTCGGCGCGGACGTGATCAGCCGGATCAGCGCGACCATGCTGGACCCGGCGGCGCTCGACCGGCTGCGTTCGCTGGCGCAGGAGACCCTGGCCGGGCTGGCCGCGGAGGTGTGCGCCGAGGGCGGCGCGGACCCGGCCGAGGTGTACGAGGTGGCGCTGGCCGGCAACGCGACCATGACCCACCTGGTGCTGGGCATCGACCCCGAGCCGCTGGGGATGGCCCCGTTCATCATGGCCACCCGGCTGTTCCCCGAGGTGCTCGCCGCCGACCTCGGCGTCGCGGTGCACCCGCGGGCCCGCGCCGTGGTGTTCCCCGCGTTCGGCGCGTACGTGGGCGGCGACATCACCGCCGGGCTGCTCGCCTCGGGCATGGACCGGGACGCCCGGATCCGGCTGTTCGTGGACATCGGCACCAACTGCGAGATCGTGCTCGGCAACCGGGACTGGCTGCTGGCCACCGCGGCGCCGGCCGGGCCCGCGTTCGAGGGCGCGGCGATCCGGTGCGGGATGCGCGCGGCCGACGGGGCCATCGAGGTGGTCACGATGACCCCCGACACCTGCGAGCTGACCGTCATCGGCGATGCCAAGCCCGCCGGGCTGTGCGGCTCCGGGCTTGTCGACGCGGTGACCGGGCTGGTCAAGCTGGGCCTGCTCGATCCGTCCGGCCGGTTCGTGCCCGAGGAGCAGGCCGCTGCGCTGGCGCCGGGACTGGCCGGGCGGCTGACCCGGCTCGGCGCGGAACGGGTGTTCGTGCTGCACTGGCTCGGCGCGCCGGGCGACGTGGCGCAGTCGATCTACCTGTCCCAGCGTGACGTGCGGGAACTCCAGTTCGCCAAGGCGGCGATCGCCACCGGCTGGCGGATCCTGCTGGAGGAGGCGGGCCTGGAGCCCCGCGACATCCAGCAGGTGCTGCTGGCCGGCTCGTTCGGCAGCTACCTGTCCCCGGCAAACGCGATCCGGCTCGGCCTGGTCCCGGAGATCGGCGTACTGCGCGTGGTGAGCGCCGGGAACGTGGCCGGCGAGGGGGCCAAGATGGCGCTGCTTTCGCTGCGCGAGCGGGCCGGCGGGCTGGCGCTGCTGGAGGAGGTGAGGTATGTCGAGCTGTCCGACCGCGCCGACTTCAACGACCGCTTCGTCGCGCAGTTGCCGTTCCCCGGCTGATGCCGCGCCGCGTGGCTGGTCATCGCCTGCGGTGCCCTGGGCGGGCACCTTCGCGAGATCCTCGCCCGCCGCGGCTGGCGGGCCGAGCTGCACTGCCTGCCCGCCGTGCTGCACAACCGCCCGAAGAAGATCACGATTGAGGCCGAACGATTGGCCCGCGCCGCCCTGGCCCGCGGGCAGCGGGTCGCCGTGGCCTATGCCGACTGCGGCACGTACGGCGCGCTGGACGAGGTGTGCACCCGGCTGGGGCTGCGGCGGCTGCCGGGGCTGCACTGTTACGACGTGCTGGCCGGGCCCGAGCGGATGCGGGCGGTGTTCGAGGCCGAGCCGGGCACGTATGTGCTCACCGACTTCCTGGTCCGCAGCTTCGAGCGGACCGTGCTCGCGGAACTGGGGCTGGACCGGTACCCGGAGCTGTGGCCGGACTACTTCGGGCACTACCGCCGTCTGGTCTGGCTGGCCCAGGACCCGGAGCCGGGGCTGACCGCGCAGGCGGAACAGGTGGCGGCCCGGTTCGGCCTGCCGCTCACCGTGGTGCCGACCGGAACGGCCAGGCTGGAACGGGAACTTGAGGCACTGGTTGCCGGGGACGGTTTGTGGTCGGTGGCACACCAACCACAAAAGAATGTGGTGGGTGGCACACCAACCACAAACGCAGCAGG
>CAWCKG010000077.1:0-42480 GCA_963795785.1 uncultured Actinomycetes bacterium | reverse complement strand
GGTTCCCATGACGCCAGCCCGCCTTGCTGGCCGAGCGCATGGACGGCGTCATACCGTGATCGCGTCGGCGGGACGCCCGGTCGCGGCGCACAGGTACCCGCAGCCTTCCAGGATGTCCAGTATCACGATCCATGCCCCTGTTTGCAGCGCGATCTGCGCTGCCTCGCGCAGGTGCGCGGCGGCGTCGCCGGGGCGGCCGGCCCGCACGTCCAGGTCTGCCATCACCGGCAGCACTGAGCCGAGGGCATACAGGTCGCCTGTGTCCGGGCCTGGGCCAGCGTGCCGGCGCAGGCCTGCTCGGCGGCGGCCAGGTCCCCCGCCTGGGCCAGCACCACGGCCAGCAGGTAGCCGCACACCCGGGCGGCTCCGCGGGGGATGCCCGGGATCTGGCCGCCCTGGCGGGCCAGGTGCACCGCATCGGCCAGGTCACCGGCATACGAGGCAGCGATGGCCAGTCCATTCGTGGCATACGCCTGGGCGAATGGATAGCCCAGCTCGCGGGCTATGGCCAGGGCGCGGCGGGCGCATCCGGCCGCTTCCGGGACCCGGCCCAGGCTGGACAGGGTGACTGACTGCAAGGCCAGGCAGTCTGCCAGTATCCGGGATGGCTCCCGGTCCCCGATCACGTCTACGATCGCGGCGCACCGCTGCTGCGCCTGGGGCAGGTCGGCCGAGTCCAGTGCCATCCAGGCGAGCCAGAACTGTGCGGCGCACCACCCGTCGCTGCCCGGCCCGGCGCGCCGGGCCAGCTCGCGCAGCAGCGGCTCCTGGCCGGCCAGCCGCCCGCGCAGCACCCACCACAAGCCCAGTGCGGTCACCAGCCGCGCCGCCGTGTCCAGGTCATGCTCCACCGCCCAGGCCAGCACGTGCCCCATGGTGGCGTCCTCAGCATCCAGCCGCCGGGCCGCGGACGGCTCCCCGGCGATGGTCGTCAGCCCCGCCGCGGACTGCTCGGCCACCCGCAGTGCGTACCGGGCCAGCGCCGCTTGCGACCTGGCCTGTTCCCCTCTCCGCCTGCAGCCCGGCGCCGTAACCGCGCAGCGTCTCTAGCATCTCGTATCGCGATCGGCCATCCGGGCCGGGCCGCGGCGGGACCAGCAGCGAGCACTCCACCAGCCGCAGCGCCGCCGCCGCCCCCTCCCCGCGACCGCCGCGGCCGCCTCCAGGGTGAACGGCGCCGGGAACACGGACAGCTGGCGGAACACGCGCTGTTCGTCTTCTGCCAGCAGCTGGTACTCCACTCTGCCGCGGCCACCAGCGACCGGTGCCGCCCGGCCGCCAGCCGGTCCCCGCCAGCCAGCAGGCCCAGCCCGACCTCTAGCGATTCCAGCAGCTGGGATACCCCCAGCGCCTCGACCCGCGCCGCCGCCAGCTCGATCGCCAGTGGCATCCCGTCCAGCCGCCGCACCAGTCGCATCACATCACCGCGGTTCTCACCAGTCAGCGCGAAACCCGCATCCGCCGCCCGGGCCCGGTCGGTGAACAGCGTCACCGCCTCCGCCCCCGCCTTGTCATCCCCAGGGCCGGGCACCGGCAACGGCGCCAGCCGGTACGCCGCCTCACCCGCGATCCGCAGCGGCTCCCGGCTGGTCGCCAGGACCCGCACGTCATCACAGGCCTGCAGGAGGCTCGCGCACAACTCAGCGGCTGCGCCGATTACGTGCTCGCAGTTATCCAGCACCAGCAGCAGCTGCCGACGGGCCAGCACCCGCGCCACCACGTCCGCCGCAGGCATCCCGGCCTGCTCGCGCACCCCCAGCACCACCGCTACCGCCGCCGCGACCCGTGCCGGATCCCCGACCCCGGCCAGCTCGGCCAGCCACACCCCGTCCGCGAACCTGGCCGCCACCTGCCCGGCGACCTCACCGGCCAGCCGGGTCTTGCCTACCCCGCCCGGCCCGGTCACCGTCACCAGCCGGTACTCCTCCAGCAGGCCGGCGACCTCGCGCACCGCCCCAGCCCGGCCGACAAAACTCGTCAGCACGACCGGGAACCCCCGCACACCGCCGACGGCTGTCAGCCGATCCGCCCGCTCGTCACGTCCGTGAAAAAGCCGGGCGTCCCGCTCCTCGAACGGCATCAGCCCCAGGATAAGGGCCGTTCGGCCACGCCGGGCCCGGCGCGGGAGCTTCTGGCACCGTGGCTTCGCGCAGAACCGCCAGTACCTCTTCGGCCGGGGCGCGGCCGCGTGCGGCCGCCACGAACAACGGCCGGGCCAGGCCGTCCAGGCCGAGCGCGCCGGCCAGCAGCTCGGCGGTGTCCTTGCGGGCAGTGCGGTTGATACCCCGCTCCAGGTCACTGACCGACCGCGGGCTCAGGCCCGCCGCCTCGGCCAGCTCCTCCTGGGTCAGCCGGGCCTCGGCCCGCAGCCGCCGCAGCAGGCCGCCGAACCCCAGCGCACGCTGCTCCGCCATGGCCTGGCATTCCCCTCCGCAGGTCCTCATCCTGCCGCGGCACAACCTCGGCACAGCGGCGACGGGACCTGCACCAAGGTTAACCAGGCCCGGCCGCCCTCAGCATCTCTGGCCAGCCAGGCCGGGCCGTGGGTCCTGTGATCCGTTATGTGACCCGTCCTGTGGGCTTGCCTGTGTGGTGGTCAGCCGGGCCGCCGAGCATCGTGGAGCCAGTTGCCCGGCGACGGGCCGCAAGGCCTGAAGTGCCAGGGCAAGCCGCCAGACCCAGGCCAACCCGCCATCGGGCCAGCTGCTCACCGGGCACCGGCAAATCAGCCATCCGCGCTGGCGCGGAGCAGGAAGAAAGGAACTACCACAATGTCCAACCGCTTCGCCGCACACCGGCTACCGGCGATCAGGAATTTCTCGACCCGCACGCGCCGCGTCACGATCGGCGCAGCCGCAGCAATCCCTGTCCTGCTTGCCGGGGTGCTCGCCACCACCCACTCGGACGCGCCGCGGGACAGCGGCCTGGCCGCCTGCAGGAGACCGCTGATGACGCAAAACATCCCCGCGGCCGACTACCCGAAAATCCGCGCCCAGTTCGCCAGCTCGCGCTCGCGGACCTGCGCAACGCCGGGACGGCCTACGTCCACCTGGCCACGCAGCTACCCAACGCGCGCGACACCGACGGATACCAGACCGTCTGGTTCTACCAGCGGCTATCCGCCGCCTGCACAAAGCACCAACAGTGAACGACAACATCCGGCAAACCGTTACCCGAACCTGATGATCCTCACCCGCTCCGGCACCACCGCGTGCCTACCCGCCCAGCCGCGTCCGGCGGACCACAGGTCCGCTGCCCGCCTGACCGATTCGGCATAGCCTGGCGGACATTGCGCCCGCGGCGAGCCACCGCCGCAGGCACTGGAGTACCGGCGACCGGCGCAGCCCCGCTCCAGCGGCCCAGCGACATGCATAGTGCAGCCGCAGGCCCATAGACACAAACGCGAACAACGACACATATCGACGCCGACAGGCGCAAGTAAACCCGACGGAGGACGCAATGGACTACCACGTCATGTTCCCAAACTGTCCGGCATACCCGGAAACGACGGCGCCGCCCGGTACTGGGCCCACTGCTGATCACCAGCCGTCCGCGCCAGGAAGCGGAGGTTAGACATGAACCGGCCTGTGACCATCCTGATCAGTGCTGGAGCCGGGTTCCTCCTGCTCGCCGCGGCGACCGCGGCGGGCGCGGCCACCGGCGCGAACTTCATCCTCGGCAAGGTAAACAGCGAAACCAGCCAGGCAACCCTGAACAACTCCAAGGGAACCCCGCTCAGCCTGGTCGCCCCGGCGACGCCGCCCCGCTGAAAGTCAGCAACTCCCGTCTGGTGGGGGGCCTGAACGCCCAGTACCTCAGCGGCCTGACCGGCCAGGACCTGGCCACCGGCGGCCACGGCTCTACCGGGGCGAGGCACCAGACCCCGATCGGCACCACCCCACCGAAATCGTCAGCACCGGGCCCCTGCCGCCGGCCTTTACTACGTGACCGCGACCGCGATGCTCGGCATTTCTTCCGGCGGCGTCTGTGGGTTCTGCTCCATCGCCACAGGCTCCGGTGGGACTGACCTTGCCCAAGGCGGCTGCGTGGCACGGGCTATTCCAGGCAGCGGAGACAACCGCGGTGAACGTGACCGCGGGAGACACCCTGCAGGAGTGGTGCTTCGCCGCATCTGACAATGGCTCTGACGCCTACGACGCCGGGATCACCGCCATCCGGGTTCTTTCCTCCAGCGCGGGAGCGGAGGCCCGGGCCCGTGCCAGGCACTCCACGGCCGCCCCGCCAAGCGGGCTGGCACCCCCGGGCCGGTAACACTGCGCCCCGGCACCACCGGCAGCCGCCGACCCTGTCGCCGCTGCCTGGCACCCAGGGTGCAGAGTCACAGGCGCCGGGCGGTGCGGGCGCACGCCGTGAACACACCGCCCCACTTGCGCGCGGCCAAGCCGTCCGAGCCGCCGAACCCGATTGCATCACCCGCCGGCGGCAGTCCGCCGCAACGGATCACCGCGGACATGGCGGCCCGCTGCCGCCTGGCCTTAATCCACCCCCCGATCCGCGCCTGGCCTGCCCCAGCGGCGACGCACCGCGCGGCCATCCACCGGATGCAGGCCCCCGGGCAGCCGCTTGCTTGAGCCCCGCGTAGCGCGCTGTACCGAGGAAGCTGGAGCCTCGTCCAGCCTGAGCACATCAGACGGGATGCGATGGTGGCGGGCCACCGGGGGAAAACATCGCCCGACATCCGGCGGCAACCGCTACCTGTCTCTTCACCAGACCGTGACACCTGCTCACACGCTCGGCGCACTGAGTCGCCCCACCCTTTACCTCCCGGCCGCCGGCCACGACTAGCCGCCTAGTGATCTCTCTCAGTGCCGACTTTTAGTGTGGCCTCGGCTGTACCTGGCCGGACGCACCAGGAAGATAAATGGCTGCCCAGGGAATTGCCCAAACGTACTCTTTTTATGGGCCGCTGACGAGCGGTGCTCGGTACATGCCACATCGAGCTGAATTCGAGTTCGCCGCGCTCAGAGCGGCGGACTGCCCGTGCTCTAGTAAAGGCTCAGCGCCCGGCTGGCACATCGGTGTCTCAGCCCTGGCGCGTTCCCGCCAATGTGGCCACCGCCGTCCGGGCATGGATCGAATCCTCCCTGGCCTCAGGCCGCCAAGACGGGCATGCTCTGCTGGTGCTCCTCCGGCGGCCGTTTCGAGCTGTCAGCCTGGCCGAGCGGGAGCACGTAGCTCGTGTTAGGCCCGCCTCATGCCAGGCGTGGGCTGTGCCGTCATCGCCGGCCCTGGAAGGGCGCGCCGTTCGGCCAGGCACTGTCGAGCCGCGGTGAACAACGGGCGGCCCGGGCCGGGGGCTGTCCCGCGGTACACGCTGGAGACGGCGGCGCTGAACCGTCGTGCCCGTCACCGCTATGAGCTGCTGGCTACCAAGAGGAGAACTCAGCCTCCGACGGCCGGCCAAGTCCGCCCTTAACGGCACGTTCCCTATCGCACACTCGGCGCACCGGCAATTTGAGCGCACTCATCATGCCGCTCTCCGCGCGTCCTCATCCGCCCCTGATCAGGTGCACTCTTCTGCCGCTGGCTGCCCAGTGCCCTCGCGTAGCCGGTATCAGCCAACGGCGCGAGGTAGATACTGGCCATAGTGATGTGGCGCACCGTGAGTGTGCCGCTGCGGTGCACGGGTGGCGCGCAAACGCGGGTGAGGAAGTGGGCTGATGCAAGCAGCCATCGGAGACCGGTTCTGCGTGCGTGGCAACATCGTGGGCCAGCCGGAGCGGACGGGCGAGATCATCGAGGTTCGCGGAGCGGGCGGAGAGCCGCCCTATCTGGTGCGTTTCGACGACGGCCATACCAGCCTGGTGTTCCCCGGGCCGGACGCGATCATCGAACATCGGCGCAGGAAGGGCAAGAAGCGACCGCCACAGGGCGGATAAACCAAGACCGGCCGGTACTGTCGGCACTCCCAGGGCGATGCGCGCTAGCTGCCGCAAGCTGGTGGTTCTGGAGCCGGTCGGGAAGTGCAGGCCGTTACTGTGTTGCGGCTGTCAGTTGTGCCTGTGTGTGCTCGTCGAGCTTGATGTCGGCGGCCGCCACGTTCTGTTCCAGGTGCCGCACCGATGACGTGCCAGGAATCACCAGGACGTTGGGCGCCAGGCCGAGCAGCCAGGCAAGCGCGATCTGGGCGGGGGTGTGGCCCAGCCGTTCGGCGGTGCTGAGCAGGTGCTCATTGTTCAGCACCGGGTTAGCTTGGCCGAAGCCGGAGCCCAGTGGGAAGAAGGGCACGAAGGCGATCCCCCGCGCGGAGCACTCTTCAAGGACCGGCATCGAAGCGCGATCGGCCAGGTTCAGCGGGTTCTGCACGCATGCGATCGGCGTCTGGTCCAGGGCGTGCAGCAGGTGGCCGCGGCTGATGGCGCTGAGGCCGACGCCCCCGATCAGCCCCTCGTCGCGGGCGGCGATCATGGCGGCGAGCTGGGCGTCGAATCGCCGGTCTGGCACCGCGCCTTCGATGACCCGCAGGTTGACGGCGGCCAGTTGCCCGACGCCGAGGCTGCGCAGGTTGTCCTCGATGCCGCGGCGCAGCTCATCAGGTTCGTCGTAGGGCAGCCAGCCGCCGGACGCGTCGCGGCGTGCGCCGACCTTGCTCACCAGCGCGAGGGTGCCCGGGTAGGGGTGCAGGGCCTCCCGGATGAGGTCGTTGGCAACGTCAGGCCCGTAATACTGCGCGGTGTCGATATGGTCCACGCCCAGTTCCACCGCACGCCGCAGGACCGCCAGGGCCTCGGCACGGTCACGCGGCGGGCCGAAGACGCCCGGACCGGGCAACTGCATCGCGCCAAAGCCGATCCGAGATACCGGGAAAAGGCCGAGCGGGTAGCGTCGCATGGGCTGATCTTAAAGAGCGGCAGATGCCACCCGAGCGGTTGGGGCCAGATCAGAAACGTCCTATGCCGCGATGACACCCACAGCTGCGCCAGCCGGAAAGAGCGGCCGTCTCACCCAGCGTCCCTTGTCTGTGTTCCGGCCGGTGGAATGACCGGGTTGGGCGGCTTGTTCGACCCAGTGTTTCCCGTCCGGGGAGTGTTCAGCACCGTCAGCGCCAACGCCAGGAGAACGCGCCGATGCGCCGCACCAGGGCCACGAAGCCCACCACGCCGCCCGAGATCGACAAGCCCGAGGAGCAGTGGCGGCAGGAACTGACGCGCCAGCAGTATGACGTGTTGCGCCGGGGCCACACCGAGCCGGCCTTCACCGGCAGATACCTCTACGCCAAGGACACCGGCTCCTACTGCTGCGCCGGCTGCGGGAACGAACTGTTCCGCTCGGACACCAAGTTCGCATCCGGCACGGGCTGGCCGAGCTTCGTCGCCCCGGCCAGCGAAGCAGCGGTCGAGCTACGGACCGACCAGGGCTGGTGGCTGCGCCGCACCGAGGTGGCCTGCCGCCGCTGCGGCGGTCACTTGGGACATGTCTTCCGCGACGGGCCCCGCCCCACCCGCAGGCGCTATTGCATCAACTCCTGCGCCCTGTCCTTCGAGCCCCCGCCGCCTCACCGCGACCCAAGCGACGGCCCGCCCAGCAGCTGATGCCCAGCGGCCACCGCGCCCACGCCGCGATGTGGCGTGGAGTGTCAAGGTCACCGAGGAGTATGCCGCATGGGAGGACCTGGAGCGCGAGCTGCACGCTGCCGGGGTCTCCCCGGAGGAAATCGAGGTTGGCGCGCGCCAGTTGCTCGCCCGGGCCCGCGGGCACCAACTCGCCCAGACCCGCAAGCAACTGGGCTTGGGCCAGAAGCAGATCGCTGCCGCCATGGGGTGAGCGTCGCCCGGGTATCCCAGATCGAGCATGGCGAGGTCACCTCCTTCGAGGTCATCGCCCGCTACGTCGAGGCGCTCGGCGGTCGGCTGGACCTCGTGGCCGACTTCGGCGACAGGACAGTCCGGTTGCCCGTCAGGCAACACCGCTACCGCCGCATAATTCGGAACCCAGCTTCTGCGCGGCGTTGTGACTGACCGCCGCGAGCTGGGGCCGTTCGAACAGCTACTAGGAGGTCGTTGCGAGGGGCAGTGTGAGGGGCAAAATTGTGCCCAGCAAGTGCTCCAGAGGTCAGAAATCCGCAGCGAGCGCGGCCGCTATGGCGCGGCAGTGAGAGGGGGCTGCGAGAATTTCGGATCCGTAACGCAATGACCTCAGATTCCCGGAGCCGCCCGGGCCGGGCCAGGAGCTACCCCATGGACGCAAGGCATGCCATCTTGTTCGAGCCGGTAAGGATCGGCCCGAAGACACTGCCCAACCGGTTCTACCAGGTCCCGCACGCGTCCGGGTTCGGCTCGGGCAAGCCCAGGACGCAGGCGGCGTTTCGCGCGGTGAAGGCCGAGGGCGGCTGGGGCGGGGTGTGCGTGGAGTACGCCCCCGTCTCCCGGGACTCCGACGAGACCCCGGCGATCGCCGCGGACATCTGGGACGACGGTGACGCCCGGGCACTGGGGCTGGCCGCCGAGGCGATCCACGCCCACGGGGCGCTGGCCGGGCTGGAGCTTTACCACGGCGGCACGTCCAGCGCCAACGGCAGCTCACGAGCGGTCCGGCTGGCCCCGAGCCAGCTCACCTCCACGATCCAGTGGGGCGGCCTGGCCAAGGAGATGGACACCGCCGACATCGCCCGCGTCCAGCGGGACTGGGCACGGGCTGCCCGCCGCGCCGCCGACGTCGGCTTCGACATCGTCTACGTATACGGGGCGCACGGCTACCTGATGACCCAGTTCCTGTCGCCACACACCAACCGGCGAACGGACGGCTATGGCGGCAGCCTGGCGAACCGGGGCCGGTTCTGGATGGAAACCCTGGCCGCGGTGCGGGAGGAGGCCGGTGGCGACTGCGCGATCGCCACCAGGATCGCCGTGCACGGCGACTCCGGGGTGCCAGGGGCGGAAGGGCTGCCTGGTATTCACGCCGACGACATGCTGACCCTGGTGAAGATGGCCGATGACCTGGTGGACCTGTGGGACCTGACCGTCGGCTCGTGGCCCGAGGACTCGGGCACCTCCCGGTACTACCCGGAGGGGCACGAGCGGCCGTGGGCGCACCGGATCAGGGAAGCCACCAGCAAGCCGGTGGTCGCGGTCGGCCGGTACAGCAGCCCCGATCTGATGGCGGAGGTGATCCGGTCGGGTGCGGTGGACCTGATCGGCTCGGCCAGGCAGGCGATCGCCGACCCGTTCCTGCCCCGCAAGATCGCCGATGGCAGGCTGGACGAAATCCGCGAGTGCACCGGGTCGAACGTCTGCATTCTGCGGGAGGAAACCTTCCGTCACGTCGGCTGCGTGCAGAACGCCACCGCCGGCGAGGAGTACCGCCGCGGCTGGCACCCTGAGTCCTTCCCGGCCGCTGCCGACCCGGGCAGGTCCGTGCTCATCGTGGGCGCCGGGGCGGCTGGCATGGAGTGTGCGGTGGTGCTCGGCAAGCGCGGCTTTACCGCTGTGCACCTGGTGGAGGCCGAGCCGGAGATCGGGGGCCGGCTGCGCTGGGCCAGGCGGCTGCCTACCCTCGGCGACTGGGGACGGATCGTCGACTGG
Source organism: uncultured Actinomycetes bacterium (assembly GCA_963795785.1). GTDB lineage: Bacteria > Actinomycetota > Actinomycetes > Streptosporangiales > Streptosporangiaceae > DASXKD01. The sequence continues at coordinate 32,938 of CAWCKG010000077.1, read as the reverse complement.
CGCGCCGTCCAGCTCGCCAGACTGCCCGGTGTGGAGGTGATCACCGGGCGCCGGCTGACGGCGGCGGACGTTCTGGAGTACGGCGCGGACCTGGTCGTGATCGCCACCGGCTCAGCGTGGCGCGGCGACGGCGTCCAGCCTGGCTACCCGGACCCGATGCCGGGGGCGGACCCGGGCTTGCCGCACGCGCTGACCCCGGAACAGGCCTGCGCGGGCAAGCGCCCGCCTGGGCCTCGGGTCGTCGTGTACGACACCGACGGCTACTACGTCGCGCCCGGGGTGGCTGAGATGCTGGCTGCGGACGGGTTCGAGGTGACGGTGGTGACGACGTTTGACGTTCTCTCGCCGGTCAGCGACGAGACCCTGGAGGGTGACATGCTCCGTGCCCACCTCCACCGGGCGGGGGTGAGCGTCCGCCACGCGACGACGATCACCGGGGTCGGCGCCGGGTCGGTCACGGGCCACGGCCGTCACGGCGAGCCCTGGTCCGCAGCCTGCGACGGGGTCGTGCTCGTCACCCAGCAGGTATCGCAGGACGCCCTGTACCGCGAACTGGCCGGCGACCAGGCCGCGCTCGCGGCAGCCGGGATCGGCGGGCTGTACCGCATAGGCGACGCGGTCGCGCCACGGATGATCTCGGAGGCGATCTTCGACGGGCACCGGCTCGCCCGCGAAATCGACGAAGAAAACCCAGGCCAGCCGGCCCCATACCGGCGGGAACGAGCGGACTCTCGCCTAGCCGGGTACGCGGTGGGCACACCCGCGGGGTGCGATGAATTTCGGCGGCTTGATCAGTCAGCTAGGCATCGAGGCCAATCGGAGGTGTAGGGCGTGCGAAAGATCGTCGTGTACGAGTTGCTGTCCCTCGACGGGGTTGCCGAGGACCCAGATGGTTTCATCGCCGACTGGGACGACGCGATGGACGCCAACCTTGCCGCTGTGATCGCGACACAGGACGCGGTCATTCTCGGCCGCCGTAGCTACACCGAGTGGGCGCAGTTCTGGCCGGGCAGCGAGATCCAGCCATTCGCGGCATTCATCAACGGGGTCACGAAGTATGTCGCGACATCGACGCCCCTTGACCGAGATTGGGCCAATGCGACGGTGCTCGACGGCGGGCTGGCCGAATTCGTCCGGGATCTCAAGCAGCAGCGCGGCGGCGATGTCGGCGTCCACGCAAGTATCTCGGTCGCGCAGGCGCTGCTCGCCGCCGACGCTGTCGACGAACTCAGGCTCGTGATAGCGCCGAGGATCGCCGGCCGCGGACGCCGGCTCCTCGACGGATTGCCATCGATTCAGCTCGAATCGATCCGAAGCGAGGTCTCACCGACTGGCTATCTGCTCGTCGACTATCGCGTCATTCGTTAGCGGCCGCGGCGGTACCCGGGCCGGTACTGGCCGGCCACGGGCCGAGTTCGGGCTGAGCGAACTTTGCGTGCCTGCGCTTGAGCCAGATTCCGTAAGAGTTCCCCTCGCGAAGGTGGGTGATCAGCACCTTGCGGGCGTACTCGTCTTCCCTGCCCGGCGGGATCTCGAAATGGATCTTGAGGAAGGCGTTCGTGTACCGGTCGAAGACCGCCGGAACGCCATCCTCGTACATCATGGTCACGTCCTCCAGCCAGTTGAGATCCTCGCCGGGCGTGGCCGCGATGAGATCGACGTCGTCGACCAGGGACCGGTCGAACTGGTAGGGGAAGGTCCGCCCGGTCAACTCCTCGGTGTCGATGCCGATCTTCGTCGTCAGCCGCGACGTGCCCGATGAGAGTTCGTCAGCCATTGCCGCGACCGCCCGTGCCCTCGTTCAGTATCTGCTTTTCCAGGAGTGCCTTGATCTCGCCCAGCGTGCGCTCCTCGGTCTGCCCGGGGATGTAGTTGGTCCCTGCCAGCGGGACCTTCGCCATAGCGGACGCCTCCATGGTCAGCGCGCAGAGATCCTCGGGCTCCAGGCTGTGCACGTCAGTCTTGCCGCACGCCCGGGCGAACATCTGCGCCTCGATCGTGAGCGTGTGCAAGAAGTTGTAGACCCGCTCGGCTGCTTCGTCGACCTCGAGGCGCTTGCGCAGTTCGGGGTCCTGGGTGGTGATGCCGACCGGGCAGCGTCCGGTGTGGCAGTGATAGCACTGCCCGGCGGGGACCCCGACGGTGCCCTCGTAGTCGGTGACGCCGGGGATCTCCTTGTTGCAGTTGAGCGCCATCAGCGCCGAGTGGCCAATCGCCACCGCCTTCGCGCCGAGCGCCAGGCACTTGGCGACGTCGGCGCCGTTGCGGATGCCACCGGCCACCACCAGGTCGATCTCGTCGACCAGCCCGACGTCCTCCAGCGCCCGGCGGGCCTCCGGGATCGCCGCCATCAGCGGGATGCCGGTTTCCTCGGCAGCGATGTGCGGTCCCGCTCCGGTGCCGCCCTCCGCCCCGTCCAGGTAGATGGTGTCCGGCCCGCACTTGGCCGCCATCCGGACGTCGTCGTACACCCGCGCGGCGCCCAGCTTGAGCTGGATCGGCACCTGGTAATCGGTCGCCTCGCGGATTTCCTGGATCTTCAGCGACAGGTCGTCGGGCCCGAGCCAGTCCGGGTGCCGCGCGGGGCTCCGCTGGTCGATGCCGGCCGGCAGCGAGCGCATCTCCGCAACCTGCTCGGTGACCTTCTGTCCCATCAGGTGGCCGCCGAGCCCGACCTTGCACCCCTGGCCGATGAAGAACTCCACCCCGTCGGCGAGCATCAGGTGGTGCGGGTTGAACCCGTAGCGGCTCTGGATGATCTGGTAGAACCACTTGGTCGACAGGTCGCGCTCCGGCGGGATCATGCCGCCCTCTCCGGAGCAGGTCGCGGTCCCCGCCATCGAAGCGCCCTTGGCCAGGGCCATCTTCGCTTCCAGCGACAGCGCCCCGAAACTCATGCCGGTGATGTAGACGGGGATATCGAGTTCCAGCGGCTGCTTGGCGAAGCGCGCGCCGAGCACCGTCTTGGTCTCGCACTTCTCCCGGTAGCCCTCGATGACGAACCGGGTCAGCGTGCCGGGCAGAAACATCAGCTCGTCCCAGTGCGGGATCCGCTTGAACATCGAGAACCCGCGCATCCGGTACCGGCCCAGCTCGGCCTTCACGTGGATGTCGTTGATCACCTCGGGGGTGAATATGCTGCTGCGCCCCAGGACCGACCTGGCGCCGTCTTCGCTCTGGCTCATGAATGGTCCCGGAGGTCTTATAGGACGAGCTTGCGCTCGGCCGGCTCGAGGTTGTCGTAGTTCCAGAGCTTCTGCCCGCAGACGAATTTCCGGAACGAGGTCTTCGGCTCCATGCCGTAGATCCGCAGCTTGCGTTCCAGGAGTTCGTGGTCGCCGGGGGTGAGCTCTGCCTCAACGCAGTCGACGCCCAGCGAGGTGACCTTGCCGCCGACGTAGATCGCGCCGTCGTACATCGAGTCGCCGAGCCCGCCACCCACGTTCCCGCAGATGATCTGGCGGCCGCGCTGCAGCATGAACCCTGTCATCATGCCCGCATTGCCGCCGACGACGATCGTGCCGCCCTTCTGGTCGATGCCGGTGCGCGCCCCGACATCGCCCCGGACAACCAGGTCACCGCCGCGGAGTGCGGCACCGGCCAGGGATCCCGCGATCTTGTCGATCACGACCACGCCGGACATCATGTTCTCCGCCACCGACCAGCCGACCCGGCCCTTGATGTGGATCTCGGGCCCGTCGATCAGGCCGCAGCCGAAGTAGCCGAGGCTGCCCTCGATAGTGATCCGGCACCGGGTGAGGATGCCAACCGCGATCGAGTGCTTGGCCCCCGGGTTCTGGATCGTGACGTCGGCCACTCCCTCGTAGTAGACGAGCCGGCGCAACTCCAGGTTGATCTGGCGGGTCGACAGGTCGGCCGCGTCGAAGACGGCCTGGCGCCCGGGGCCCTCGCCCTCGATCTTGGCGATGTTCGGTGCCTGCGCGTCCGGCTCCGCCAGCCCGCGGACGTCATAGCTGATCTTCACCGGTGCCACACCAGCACTTCACGCTCGTACGGATCGTAGGTGTCGATCTCGCGGCCAACCACGGCGCGGATCGCCACCTCCTCCGACGCCAGCGCCACCAGCCCGGGCGACTCGTACAGCACCAGCGGCTTGGCGGCCATCTCGTCCTTGGCCACTCCGAGCGCGTCGGCCGTCACCACCAGGTAGGTGAAGACACCGTCGAGCTCGTCGAGGCTCTCCTTCATCGCCGTCTCCAGCGACAGGCCGTCGTCCATCTTCTGCGCCAGGTAGACCGCGATAATCTCGGAGTCGCACTCCGACTGGAACCGGTGCCCCTTCCGCTCCAGCCGCCGCCGCCACATGTGGTAGTTGGTCAGCTGGCCGTTGTGCACCACCGCGATGTCGGAGAACGGATACGCCCAGTAGGGGTGCGCACCCGAGATGTCCACGTCGGACTCGGTCGCCATCCGGACGTGACCGATCGCGTGGGTGCCGGTGAACCCGGCCAGGCCGTAGCGCTCCGCGACGCTCTCGGCATCGCTGAGATCCTTGATGATCTCCAGGGAGTGCCCCAGGGACAGCACCTCGCAGCCGGGGACGTCCTCGACGTAGTCGGCGAGCGGCTTGAGGTCACCGGTATAGCGGAACTTGATCCGGTAGGCGTACTCCTGGTCGCCGCGGATGGCGTCGATAGTGGCCCCGATCTTCGACAGCCGCGACTCGATCTCGTTGCGATGCCGCTCCAGACGTTCGCTCCAGCCGAAGCCGCGGTTGTCGTTCGGGTCGGCCAGCTTGACCCGCATCACGAGCAGGTCATCCGGCGGACCGTACAGCGCGAAGCCGGTGGAGTCCGGGCCGCGGTGCTTCATCGACTGAAGCATCCGGGTGATCTCGCTGCCGATGTCCCCCGGCCCGTCCCGGTGGATGATGCCGGCGATCCCGCACATGTCGTTGGCCCCTCTCGCTACCCGCGCAACCCGCTACGGGAGGATGTCCAGGTACTCGTTGACGTCCCAGTCGGAGACCGTCGCGCAGTAGCGCTCCCACTCGTCGGTCTTGTAATGATGGAAGACCCGGTACATCTCGCCCGGCATCGCGTCCCTGACCACTTCGTCGTCCGCCAGTGCCGTCAGCGCCTCGCCGAGCGTCATCGGGACCTTCTTGACGTTCTTGCCGCCCGCGATCGCCTCGTAGATGTTGCGGTCCTCCGGCGGTCCTGGGTCGAGACTGCGCTGGATGCCGTCGGCCATCGCCTTGATCACCGCGGCGAAGGAGAGGTAAGGGTTGACCGCGGAGTCCACGGACCGGTACTCGAACCGGCCGGGGGCGCTCACCCGCAGTGCGGTCGTCCGGTTCTGGTAACCCCAGTCGGCGAAAAGCGGCGCCCAGAAGCCGGTATCCCAGAACCGCCGGTAGGAGTTCACGGTCGGCGCCGTGATGCAGGTCAGCGCGCCGAGGTGCTCTAGTATGCCGCCGATCGCGTTCAGCCCGAGCTTGCTGGGCATGCGCGGGTTGTCGGTGTCGGGCAGGAACATGTTCTCCTCGCCCTGCCACAGCGAGATGTTGTGGTGACAGCCGTTCGCCGACACGCCCATGAACGGCTTGGGCATGAAGCACGGGAACGCGCCGAGTTCCCGGCCCACCTGCCTGCAGATCTGCCGGTAGGTGGTGAGCCGGTCGGCGGTCCGCTCGGCCCGGTCGAACATCCAGTTCAGCTCGAGCTGTCCGGGCGCGTCCTCGTGGTCGCCCTGGATCATGTCCAGGCCCATCGCCTTGCCGTACTCCATCACCTTGTGGATCAGCGGCTGAAGCTCCGCGAACTGGTCGATGTGGTAGCAGTACGGCTTGGTCTTGCCCTCGACCGACGGCGTGCCGTCAGGATTCAGCTTGAGCCACATCATCTCCGGCTCGGTGCCGATCCGCAGGTGGAGCCCGGTCTCAGCCTCGAACGCCTCGTGGATCCGGCGCAGGTTGCCGCGGCAGTCGGAGGTGAGGTAGCCGCCCGGGTCGACCTCTTCTTCCCTGTTGCGGAACAGCGTGCAAAACACCCTGGCCGTCTTCGGGTCCCAGGGCAGCTGGCAGAACGTCTCCACGTCAGGCAGGCCGACGAGTTCCCACGCCTCGGGCCCGTACCCGATGTACTGGCCGTGGCGGTCGGTGAAGAGGTTGGCGGTGGACCCGTAGACGAGCTGGAAGCCCCGGTCGGCGATCCGCTCCCAGTGGTCGGCGGGCACGCCCTTGCCCATGATGCGGCCGGTGACCGACACGAACTGGTAGTAGATGTAGGTGATGTCCTTGGCGTCGATCTCCGCCCGGATGCGCTCGACCGCCTCGGCGCGGCCGTCGGACTCGGTGAACCGTTCGAGGTCTGTGCTCACGGGACCTCCTGGCGGGCTGTCATCCCGGCCGGCTCGCGGCGGGCCGGAGCTAGCCAGAGCTATTTACGGACAGTAAACCTTGTATCATGGGACGATACAACACCTTGTCCGGCTCCTCCATCCCGAGCAGGCGGTTTGCCGCGCGGCAGGCCGAGGGCGGGAGTGACGGTGGCCGCTCGGGGGAGGACACTGCAAGAGATGACGGAACTGGTAAGCCGCACGACAAATGGCGAGGGCACGGCCGGATACCAGGCCGGCGGCGCTGGCGTGGAGTCGCCGCCAAGGCCGGACGGCACCCTCGAGGACGCGCTCGGCGCGATCATCGCGGAGCGGGTCCGCGAGTTCCGGCTGCAGCTCGCGCTGACCGTCGGCCAGCTCGCAGAGCTGACCGGCCTGTCCAAGGGCATGCTGTCGAAGATCGAGAATTCCCAGGCATCACCCAGCCTCGCCACTCTCGCCCGGCTGTCCGAGGCCCTGAAAGTCCCGGTCACCGCCTTCTTCCGCGGCTTGAACGAAGAACAGGACGTGCTCTTCGTCAAGGCAGGCCGCGGCTTGGACATCCAGCACAAGGGCTCGGGTCCCGGGCACAGGTACCAGTCCCTCGGCACGATGCGCGCGCCGCACAACTCGCTAGAGAACCTCCTGGTCACGCTCACCGAGCGAGCTGACACGTTCCCGCTCTACCAGCATGCGGGGACGGAGTTGATCTACATGATCTCCGGCCGGATGGAGTACCTGTACGGCAGCTCCCGCTACGTGCTGGAACCGGGGGACGCACTGCAGTTCGTGGGCGAGGTCCCGCACGGGCCCAACGCGCTGATCGAGCTGCCCATCCAGTTCCTCGCGGTGAAGTCGATCCAGCCAGCGAGCTGAGTGCCGCCGGCCCGCGCCGGAACCGGCGGAGGCTCGCCACGGGGCGCGGGGCGACCACGGACCCGTCGCGCTGCGTTTCCTATAAGTGGACAGAGTTTCATTGCCAGCGTAGCCTGTCCCGCGGGGGGTCTCGGTCACCCATCGTGGCTCGCGGGGAGGCGACGGAGCCGTGCAGGCGATCATGAACGGACACCGGCAGGGCGCCCGCCGCGCCGCTTATCCCGCCAGGTACTCCGCGCTCGGCCTGCTGCGCCGCGGCCTGACCCACGCCGAATGGCCGCCCGCCTGGCGCTCCCACCCGCTGAAGGGCTCATACGACGTCGTGATCGTCGGCGGGGGCGTGCACGGTCTCGCCACTGCGTACTACCTGGCGGCCAATCACGGGATCAGCAACGTCGCGGTGCTGGACAAGGGCTACATGGGCTCGGGCGGCTCGGGCCGCAACACCGCGATCCTGCGGTCGAACTACCTGACGCCCGAAGGGGTCAGGTTCTATGACCGCTCGATCCAGCTCTACCGGCGGCTCGCCGCCGACCTGGACTTCAACGTGATGTTCTCGCGGCGGGGCCACCTCACGCTCGCCCACAGCGACTCGTCGCTGCGCACCATGCGCTGGCGCGCGGAGGTGAACAAGGCTCAGGGTGTCGACTCCGAGGTGATCGGGCCGGCCGAGGTCAAGCGGCTCGCGCCGTTCCTCGATGTCAGCACCCAGGCCAGGTACCCGGTGCTCGGCGCGCTGTGGCACCCGCCGGGGGGCATCATCCGGCACGATGCCGTGGTGTGGGGTTACGCCCGCGGCGCGGACGCGCTCGGTGTGCACATCCACCAGAACACCGAGGTCACCGGCATCGACGTCACCGGCGGGCGGGTCCGCGGGGTGCGGACGAACCGGGGCGACATCGCCGCCCCCGTCGTGCTCAACGCCACCGCGGGCTGGTCCAGCCTGATATCCGGCATGGCCGGGGTAACGATGCCGATTCAGACGTTCCCGCTGCAGGCCGCGGTCACCGAACCGGTAAAGCCGTTCCTGTCCACGGTCATCGTGTCCGGCACGCTGCACGTCTACATCAGCCAGACCGACCGTGGCGAGCTGGTGTTCGGCGCGAGCGTGGACCCGTTCACCTCCTACTCGATGCGCGGTTCGCTGGAGTTCATCGAGGGCCTCGCCGGTCATGTCCTGGAGCTGATGCCCGCGCTGACGAAGGTACGCGTGCTGCGCCAGTGGGCGGGCCTGTGCGACATGACACCCGACTTCTCGCCGGTCATGGGCCACACCCCGGTGCAGGGGTTCCTGGTTGACGTCGGGTGGGGCACCTACGGTTTCAAGGCCGGGCCGGTGTCCGGCGAGGCGATGGCGCAGTGCATCGCGACCGGCGAGGCTCCGGAGATCATCGCCGCCTTCGGCCTGGACCGCTTCGCCGAGGGCGCGCTCGTGGGCGAGAAGGGTGCGGCCGCCGTCGGTCACTGATGGGTGAAAGGTCCGGTGATGATCCTCCTGCCATGCGCCTGGTGCGGTCCGCGTGACGCCACCGAGTTTCAGCATGCAGGCGAGGTGGTCGCGCGCCCCGACCCGGCGACCGCGACCGCCTCGCAGTGGCGTGGATACCTCTACCTGCGGGCCAATCCCTGCGGCTGGACCACGGAGACGTGGTACCACCGGATGGGCTGCCGCAGGTACATCAGGGTGGAACGGCACACGGAGACCAACGAGGTCCGTGCCGTGTACCCCGGCAAGGCGGCCGGGTGAACGGCACCGGCACCGGGGGCCACACCGGCGCGGGCGCAATGCCGATGCGCCTGTCACCGCAGCCGGGCGAGGTGATCGACCGGGCCAGGAAGCTTTCCTTCACCTGGAACGGCCGCGAGTTCCCCGCATTTGAGGGCGATACGATCGCCTCGGCGCTAGCGGCCACCGGAGAGCGGGTCTTCTCCCGGTCCATGAAGTACCACCGCCCGCGCGGCCTGCTCACCGGCTCCTTCCATGACCCGGGCTGTATGGTGCAGGTCGGCGACGAGCCGAACGTGCGGGGCGCGCACCGCCTGGTGGCCGACGGCATGGCGGTGACCTCGCAGAACACCTGGCCATCGCTGCGCTTCGACGCCAAGGCAGTGAACCGGTTCGCCGGCCGGTTCCTGACCGCCGGGTTCTACTACAAGACCTTCATGCGGCCGCAGGCGCTGTGGCCGGCCTACGAGGCCGTGCTGCGGCGGTTCGTCAACGGCGGCTCGGTGTCTCCCGGCACCCCGCATGACCGGCCGGAGAAGCGGCACGCGCATCCTGATGTGCTGGTCGCCGGCGGCGGGCCGGCCGGCATGGCGGCGGCCGTGGCCGCGGCCCGCGCCGGTGCCTCCGTCCTGCTCGTCGAGGAGGAGCATGGGCTCGGCGGCCACCTCCGGTGGGGCGGCGAGGCCGACCTCGCCGCACTTGACGAACTGGCCGGGCAGGTGGCGGCCGAGGCTGGCATCGAGGTGCTGACCAACGCGGTAGTGCTCGGCCGCTACGACAGCAACTGGATCGCCGTGCTTGACCGCGGGCCGGGCGCCGCCGGGGCCGCGGCGGAACGGCTCGTCAAGGCGCGGGCCAAGACGCTCGTGGTGGCACCCGGCCTGATCGAGCGGCCCTACGTCATCGAGGGCAACGACCTGCCGGGGGTGATGCTGTCCACCGCGGTGCGCAGGCTGATCAACCTTTACGCGGTCAAGCCTGGCGGGCGCGCCGTGGTGCTGACCGCCAACGCCGACGGCGACGCCGCGGTCGCCGACCTCAAGCGGGCGGGCGTGGAGGTCGCCCGGGTGGAGGACGCCCGCCTCGGCGGGGACGTGGCGGCGGTCAGGGGACGTGCCGGGGTCCGGGCGGTCGAGCTCGGCGACGGCACGACGATCGAGTGTGACCTGCTGGTCACCGCCGTCGGCTGGACCGCCCCGACCGCGCTGCTCAATGCCTGCGGTGACCGGCCCGCATACCTCCCGCGGGCAGCACGGTTCTTCCCCGACCCGGCACGGCTGCCCGAGGACGTCCTCGTCACCGGCGGCATCGCCGGCGACGGCCGCCTTGATGAGCTCACCGAGCACGGCAGCGCCACCGGCGCGGAGGCGGCCCGCCGCGCCGCCAGGATCGCCAGGGCCCGCACGCTGGCCGCGCCCACCCGGGCGCTGCCCGGGGACGACCCGGCAGGGGAGCCGGACCCGGTCCCCATCCCCGAGCTGCCGGTATACCCGCACCCGGAGCTGTTCGCCGGCCGCACCCACGGGTTCGTCGACTTCAGCGAGGACGTATCGTCCAAGGACCTCGAGGCCGCCGTCGCTGAGGGATATGCCAGCGCCGAGCTGGCCAAGCGGTTCACGACAGCGACCATGGGGCCGGTGCAAGGCAAGCTGGAGACCGTCAACACGGTCGCCGTCGTGGCCCGGGCGACCGGCAGTTCGATCGCGGAAACCGGAACCACCACCTGGCGCCCGCCCTATGCGCCGGTCACGCTCGGCGCTCTCGCGGGGCAGGCCTTCGAGCCGGTGCGCTACTCGCCGATGCAGCCCTGGCATGAGGCGCATGGCGCCGTGCCGCTTATCGCGGGCGCGTGGATCCGCCCCGACGGCTACGGCGACCCGGCGGCGGAGGCGCGCAACGTGCGCGAGAACGTCGGCATCATCGACGTCACCCCGATCGGGAAGCTCGACCTGCGCGGCCCCGACATTCCGCGGCTGCTCAACCTGCTGTACGTCAACAAGTGGTCCAAGCTCGAGATCGGCCGGGTCCGCTACGGCGTCATGTGCGCCGAGGACGGGGTGGTGCTCGACGACGGAGTGACCGGCCGGCTGGGCGACGAGCACTACCTGATGAGCACCACGTCTTCCGGCGCGGCGACGGTCTGGGAGTGGGCGGAGAACTGGCTGCAGACCGAACACCCGGACTGGCGGGTCCACGTCACGCCGGTGACCACGGCTTACGCCAGCATCAACGTGGCGGGCCCGAAGTCGCGCCAGCTGATCGAGCGGGTCACCGAGGGCGTGGACCTGGCCAACGAGGCCTTCCCCTACATGCATGTGCGCACCGGCACGATCGCCGGCGTCGCTGCCAGCGTGCTGTGGCGGATCGGGTTCACCGGCGAGCTCAGCTACGAACTGCACGTCCCGGCCGGTTACGGGCTGCACGTCTGGGAGGCGCTGCTGGCGGCGGGCGCTGACCTTGGCGTGGCCGCGTTCGGCGTGGAGGCGCAGCGGATCCTGCGGCTGGAGAAGGGCCACTTCATTGTCGGGCAGGACACCGACGGCCTGACGAAGGGCTACAGCGCCGGGCTGGAGTGGGCGATCAAGCTGGACAAGGACGATTTCGCCGGGAAGCCGGAGCTGGCCTGGCAGCTCGCCCAGGGCATCGGCGCCAGGCTGGTCGGGCTGCAGCCCCTGGACCCCGCGGTCGTGCCGGAGGAGGCGAGCCTGATCGTCGACGGCGGCAAGATCGCCGGCCGGATCACCTCCAGCCGGATGTCACCGGCGCTGCGCCGGTCCATCTGCCTCGCCCAGGTCGATGCCCGTCTCGCCGAGCCGGGCACCGTCGTCACCGTGCGGCTGCCGAACGGCCGCCTGATCGCGGCACGGGTCACCCCGCAGCATGCTCACGTCGACCCGGACGGAGGGCGGATGCGTGTCTGAGCGCGGGAGTTCCCCGGCGGCGTTCCCCCTGGGCCAGCAACCAGCCGGTGGCGCGCAGCCCCATCGCGCCCGCGCCGCCCGTGGTCGTGACGGCCGGCTGGGAGGTGAGCGGCCGCCGGGCCGATGCCACGGGATACCGCCGGGCTGACCCTCACCGATTGCACGCCGCTGGCCAAGGTGCAGCTGCGTGCCCCGATCGGCGGCAGGGTGGCGGCCTCGCTGCCGGTGCGGTTCGGCCGGGCGGCGCGAGATGCCGACGGCACGCTGGTGGTCGGCTCGGGGCCGGGGGAATGGCTGCTGCTCGCGCCCCCTGGCCAGGCCTCCGCACTGGCGCCCAGGCTTGAGGACACCGCCGCCCGGGACCCCGGTGAATCCGTCACCTGGGTCGATCTCACGCACGGCCGGGCATTGATGAGACTTAACGGATCGTCCGCGGCCAGCGTTCTTGCCAAGGTCTGCGGGATCGACCTCGGCGATGACGTCACGCCGGACGGCGCCGCATTCCGCACCTCGGTCGCCGCACTGGCCACCGACGTCATCCGCGACGACCAGGGCGGCACCCGCTCCTACCTCCTGCATTGCGAGCGGTCCTCCGGTCAGTACCTGTTCGACGCCCTGCTCCGCGCGGGTGCCGAGTTCGCCATTGAGATCGACGGTTTCGAACCCCCCGGAATTTGAGGAGCCCTAACATGGCATTCCCAAGTGACCTTGAGATCGCCCGCAGCGCGCAGCTGAAGCCGGTCGACGACATCGCCAGCGAGGCCGGCCTGGGCATGCACCTGCTCGAGCCGTACGGCGAGCAGGTCATGAAGATCAAGCTGGCGGCGATCGGGGAACTGGCCGGCGCCCCGAAGGCGAAGTACGTGGTGGTCACGGCGATCACCCCGACCCCGCTCGGTGAGGGCAAGACCACCACGACCGTCGGGCTCGGGCAGGCATTCCGGCACATCGGCAAGCGGGCAACGGTCGCCATCAGGCAGCCGTCGATGGGCCCGACGTTCGGCATCAAGGGCGGCGCCGCGGGCGGCGGCTACAGCCAGGTCGTCCCGATGGAGGTGCTCAACCTGCACCTGACCGGCGACATGCACGCCGTCACGGCCGCGCACAACATGCTCGCCGCGATGCTCGACAACCATCTCTTCCAGGGCAACGCCCTCGGGCTCGACCTGAACGAGATCACCTGGCGCCGGGTGCTGGACGTCAACGACCGGGCGCTGCGCAACATCGTGATCGGGCTCGGCCCGAAGGCCGACGGCGTGACCAGGCAGACGGGGTTCGACATCACGGCCGCCTCCGAGGTGATGGCCACGCTCGCACTTTCCTCGTCACTGGCTGACCTCCGGCAGCGGCTGGGCCGGATCGTCGTGGGCTACACCTCGGCGGGCTCCCCGGTGACCGCCGAGGAACTCGACACCGCGGGAGCGATGGCGGTGATCTTGCGCGACGCGATCAAGCCGAACCTGCTGCAAACCATGGAGAACACGCCGGTGCTGGTGCACACCGGCCCGTTCGGCAACATCGCCACCGGCAACTCCTCGGTGGTGGCCGACCTGATCGGCATCCGGACGGGCGATTTCCTGGTCACCGAGGCGGGGTTCGGTGCCGACATGGGGGCCGAGCGGTTCTTCAACATCAAGTGCCGCACCTCGGGGCTCCGGCCGGACGCCGCGGTGGTCGTCGCGACGGTCCGCGCGCTGAAGGCGCACTCGGGCAAGTACAAGGTGGTCGCGGGCCTGCCGCTGCCGCCCGAACTGCTGGCGGAGAACCCCGACGACGTGCTGGCCGGCGCGGCGAACCTGCGCAAGCAGCTCGAGAACGTGCGGCTGCACGGCGTCCCGCCGGTGGTCGCGATCAACGCGTTCCCGACCGACCACCCCAGCGAGCACGACGCGATACGCGAAGTCGCCGACTCGATGGGAGCCCGGTCCGCGGTGTGCACCCACTTCGCCGAGGGCGGCCGCGGCGCCGCCGAGCTCGCCGAGGCGGTGGCCGAGGCCGCCGACGAGCCCGACGGGTTCCAGTTCCTGTACCCCGATGAGGCGACCTTGCGGCAGAAGATCGAGACCGTGGCCCTGCGGGTCTACGGCGCGGCAGGCGTGACCTACTCCGCGCAGGCCGTCAAGCAGCTCGATACCTACGAGCGGGCCGGGTTCGGCGGGCTCCCCGTGTGCATCGCCAAGACGCACCTGTCGATCTCCTCGGATCCGGCGCTCAAGGGCGCGCCGACCGGGTGGACGTTGCCGGTCCGGGAGGTCCGTGCCTCAGTCGGCGCCGGATTCGTGTACCCGATCTGCGGTGACATCCGCACGATGCCCGGCCTGTCCGCGCATCCGGCCGCGGCGCGCATCGATCTTGACTCCGGCGGCGAGATCGTGGGGCTGTCGTGACGACTGGTGTGGCGGTTGCCGCTGACGGGCAGGCACCGCCCGGCCGTCCCCGCTTGATCCTCCCCGGCCTGCCACCCGCCGACCCGCGGCTGGAAAGCTACCGGGTGCGCCCCGGCGCGGTCACCGCGGTGGAACTCGGGGCCGGAGACGAGATCACCATCATCGACGCCGAGGGGCGGCAGCGCGGTGAGCTCACCGTCCTTGCCCGCGGTGGCGAGGGCTTCGGGGAGCTTGGCACGTCGGCGGATGGCGCGGCGACGGTGCTGCGGGCCATGGCGGCCCCGCGCCCACCGGCGGCGGCGGCGTCACCGCTGACCCGGACGCTGGGCGGACTCCGGGCGCCCTGACGGCGGAGGAGGTCGTCGGCATCCTCGCGGCGCGCGGCCTGGACCCGTCAGCAGCTCGCGCGGTGGCCCTGTTCGGCGAGTGGTCGCCGGCCGGCGCGTCGGCAGGCTTCGCGGCACAGCACCCGGTGACGTGCATCGTCGCGGCCCCCGGCGGGCTGATGCTGGTGGACCAGCACAACCCCCCGTCCGACCTGCAGATCGAGATCCGGCGGCTGCGGCCGCGGCCGCAGGCCGGGCCACGGCTGCCGCAGCCGCTGGCAGACACGGTCCTCGACCTCCGGGTGGATTCCGCGACGGCGCTGGCGTACGAGGTCGAGGCCGGTCAGTACATCCAGGTCATCGACGTCGAGGGGCGGCAATGCTCCGACTTCCTTGCCTTCGACTCCCGGCGGCTGTCCGATGGCGTCGAGCGCGGACTTGACGCCACCACCACCCGCAACCTGATGGGCAACGCCTACCCCCAGCCGGGCCTGTACGGCAAGTTCTTCGACCAGGACATGCGCCCGCTGGTGGAGGTGGTGCGGGACACGGTGGGCAGGCACGACACCTTCGCGCTGGCCTGCAACGCCAAGTATTACGAGGATCTCGGCTACCCAGGCCACATCAACTGCACCGACAACTTCAACGGGCAGCTCGGCCGGTTCGGCGTGGCGGCGCGCCGCGGCTGGCCCGCGCTGAACTTCTTCTACAACACCTTCTTCAACTCCGCCAACCAGCTCTTCTTCGACGAGCCCTGGTCTCGTCCGGGCGACTACGTGCTGCTGCGGGCCATGACGGACATGGTGTGCGCGTCCTCGGCCTGCCCCGACGACATCGATCCCGCCAACGCCTGGAACCCGACCGACATCCACGTCCGCGTCTACCCAGCCGAGCGGAGGTTCTCCATGGCGATCGCGCACCGAGTCACCCCGGACGCCGAGCCGAAGCTCACCCGCCAGACGGCGTTCCAGCCCCGCTGGTCCGCGCTGACCAGGCGCACCACGGAATACCGCGGCTACTGGCTGCCGACCAGCTTCGACAACCACGGCGCGATCGACGAGTACTGGGCCTGCCGCGAGGGCGCGGTGGTCATGGACCTTTCCCCGCTGCGCAAGTTCGAGGTGGTCGGCCCGGACGCCGAGGCCCTGCTGCAGGCGGCCGTCACGCGCAACATCAGGAAGCTCGCGGACGGCCAGGTCGTCTACACCGCGATGTGCAACAAGACTGGCGGGATGCTGGACGATGCCACAGTCTTCCGCCTTGCCGCGGACAGGTTCCGCTTCGTCGGCGGCGACGAGCACGACGGGATCTGGCTGCGCGAGCAGGCCGGGAGGCTGGGACTGGACCAGGTGTGGGTCAAGCATTCCACCGATCAGCTGCACAACATCGCGGTGCAGGGGCCGAAGTCGCGCGAACTGCTGCGCGACCTGGTGTGGACCCCGCCGACGCAGCCCGCGTTCGGCGACCTGGGCTGGTTCCGGTTCGCGATCGGCCGGATCGGCGGGCCGGGCCTCCCGCTGATCGTGTCGCGCACCGGGTATACCGGTGAGCTCGGCTATGAGCTGTGGTGCCATCCGCGAGACGCCGTGGCGCTGTGGGATGCGGTGTGGGAGGCGGGGTCCGGCCACGACCTGACCCCGCTCGGCCTGGACGCGCTGGACGTTCTCCGGATCGAGTCGGGCCTGATCTTCGCCGGTTATGAGTTCGGCGACCAGGTCGACCCGTTCGAGGCGGGGATCGGTTTCGCCGTCGCGCTGAAGACGAAAGAGGACGACTTCGTCGGCCGCGCGGCCCTGGAGCGGCGCAAGGCCGCCCCGCAGCGCACCCTGGTGGGGCTTGAGCTGGAAGGCAACGAGACCGCCGCGCATGGTGACTGCGTGCACGCCGGCCGGTCCCAGGTCGGCGTGATCACCAGCGGTACCCGGTCACCGATCCTGCGCAAGAACATCGCCCTGTGCCGGATGGCGATCGACTACTCGGACATCGGCACGGCCGTCGACGTCGGGAAGCTGGACGGTCACCTCAAGCGGATACCGGCGCAGGTGGTGCGGTTCCCGTTCTACGACCCGGACAAGACGCGCCCCCGGTCCTGACGCGGCCGCCTGGTCAGCCGTGGCCGCCGACGGACCGTCAGGCCGCGGATTCACAGTGCGGCGGAGATCTGGGCGGCCTTCTCGACCAGCAGTTCGGCGGCGGAGCGTATCGCCCGCGGGCTGAGCCGGACCGCGGGGCCCTGCACGCCGAGGATCGCGACCAGCTTCCCGCTGCGGTCGAGCACCGGCGCCGCGACCGCGTTCAGGTCCTCCTCACGCTCACCGATGGCCTGGGCCCAGCCCTTTTCCCTGACCCCGGCGACCTCGATCTCAAGAACTGCGGCAGCCACGATCGTCCGTTTCGTATATGCCTTCAAGGCTCCGCCGGGCACCGTTCCGCCGTAGGCGAGGACCACCTTGCCCACCGCCGTCGCGTGCGCGACGCTGGTGCGGCCCACCTCGGCCACGCTGCGGACGCTGAGCGGGCTCTGCACGAAGTCGAGCGTGAACGCCTCGTGCTCCCCGGGGACCGACAACGTGGCGGTCTCCCCGATGCGCTTGCCCAGCTCCTCCAGGTGCGCGCGGGCGAGTGACCGGATGTCCAGGCCGGCCGCGTTGGCAAGCCGGGCCACCCCCGCGCCGAGACGGTAACGCCCGGTGGCGGGGACATGGTCGACCAGCCCGCCGCTGGCGAGCGTGGCGAGAATCCGGGAGATCGTGCTGACGTTGATCCCGGTCCGGCGGGCAATCTCGTTGGTGCCCAGCTCGGCCCGCGCCGCCGCGAGTTCGTCGAGGATGGCGATCGCGCGCTGGACCGCAGCGACCTGGCGGGTGGCTGGCCGGCCGGTCCGTGCCACGGTACACTTCTCCTAAGTTTGGAAATAGTATTGCCGTATAGGCAATACTAGCAGGCTCGCCACCAGGGGAGAGGCCGGACCAGTGACCTCCATTCCAGCCAGCAGCCGTTACGTCATCATCGGTGCCGGGATCCACGGGCTCTCCACGGCCTGGCATCTCGCGAGAGAGCTCAAGGCCCGCGGTCTCGGCGGCGGCGGCGACATCCTCGTCCTCGACAAGCGCGGGGTCGGTTCCGGCGCGTCCGGGATCGCCTGTGGCGTCATCCGCAACAACTACTTCCAGCCCGCCATGCGCGAGCTGATGGCTCACTCGGTAGCCATCTGGGAGTCAGACCCCGAGGCTTTCGCCTACCACCCCGTGGGTTACCTGCAGATCGCGCCGGAAGAGATGCACGAGAACGTGGCAAAGATCTTCTCCGAGCAGCAGGCGATCGGCTACCCGTCGGTGCTCGTCGAGGGCGAGCGTGACTGCCGCGGCTACATGCTGGACATGTTCGACGACTGGCAGGCGGCCGGCGTGACCGCGATCCTGCACGAGAAGAAGGGCGGCTACGCCAACAACGTTCGCTCGCTGCGGGGCCTGGCGGCGAAGGCGGAGTCCGAGGGCGTGCGGATCGTGCCGGGGGTCCGCGTCACCGGCCTGCGCACCGGCGGCGGAGCGGTCACGGCGGTGGAGACCGATCAGGGCGAGATCCGCTGCGATCAGCTCATCATCGCGGCCGGCCCGTGGATCCGTGACCTGTGGGCGATGCTGGGCCTGCCCAGCCACATCCCGGTCACCGGCCGCGACGGCACCGTCCACCCCGGCCGGCCGATGTGGACCTACTGGGCCCTGCAGGAGGGGACGCTCGCGGTGAACCCGAAGGAGTTCACTGACAACCGGGGTGACTTCCCGCCGGTCCTGCACGTCGACTCCAGTGCGCCGCTCTACGACGACATCAGCGGCGACCTGGTCACGGACCAGATGTGGGGGATCTATTACAAGCCGGACTTCTACTTCGGCGGAGTGCAGGGCGGTACCTCGCCCTACGCGATCGACCGCGCCGCCGCGGAGGTCGCCGTGGACCCGTACGGCCCGGAGAGCCCCGACTACACGGTGAAAGAGGACTTCATCCGGATGTGGACGTCGGCGCTCGCGCACTGCCACAAGCGGCTGCAGGGCAAGCGCCACCTCTACCGGCGCGAGCCGACCGGCGGCATCGGCGCGTTCACCCCGGACAGCTTCCCGGTCTTCGACGTGTTCAGCCAGAACGCCTATGTCATCGCCGACTCCAACCACGGGTACAAGATGATCGGCGTCGGGGCGCTGGTCGCCAGGGAACTGCTCGGCGAGGAGCAGGGACTGCTGGCGCCGTTCCGGTTCGGCCGGTACCGCAGCGGTGACCTGCACCCGACCAGCAACTCGCCGTTCCCGTGGAGCTGACCCGGCCTGGCCGCCCCCGGCGGGCCGTGAACGCCGGCCCGCCCGGGAAACTTCAGTCGCTCACGGGTGGTTAGTCAACCGCGGCCGGGGCCGCCTCCTCGCGGAGCAGCGCCATCTGCTCGGGGGAAGGCTCGGCCGGCACTTCCTCGCGGAACGTGACCTTCTGCTTGTCCTGCACGATCCGCCGGTAGAAGAACAGCAGCACGGAGGCGACCAGGACGCCCACGCCGATGAACATGTCGGTCCAGGTCCCGTAGCCGGTGAGCGTCGGGTTGGTGATGCCGTAGAAGATCAGCACGGTGTTGAACACGACCAGCACCGCGGCGATCCACAGCCAGACCGGCCCCACCTTGATGGGCCGCGGCCAGTTGGGCCGGTCCCGGCGCAGCAGCAGGAAGCCGCTCAGCGCGAAGACGTGAGCCAGTACGTACCCGATGTTGCTCATGTACAGGATCGCCAGGTTGCTGGAGACGAACAGCACCAGCAGCACGTTCACCACCAGGTCGACGGTCATCGCCCGGGCCGGCACGTGGAAGCGGTTCAGGTGATAGAGCTGCTTGACCGTCATGCCGTCGCGGGCGATCCCGTACAGTGCGCGCGACCCGTCGGCCGTCGAGGAGATCATCGACAGGAGCAGGCTGCCGATGAGCAGCACGATGATGACCTGCGCCGCGCCGCTGCCCACGATCTTCGCCAGGGCCGGGACGTAGAACTGGCCGCTGGCGGTGGCGGCGCTCGGCGCGCCGGAGACCCCGCCGATCCCCAGCGGGAACAGCAGGAACACCAGCAGCGTGAACACGCCGGCCGACCGCAGCGCGATCGTGGTGTCCCGCCTGGTGTCGTGGTACTCGGGGGCGAACGTCGCGCACACCTCGGCGGCGTACGCGGACCAGCCGAACAGGAACAGGTAGACCATCGCCAGCTTGAAGCCGCTGTAGCCGTGCAGCGCCCAGGTCATGTTGGAGCTGTGCCAGTTCCCGGTGATGTACGGCCCTACGATGAAGATCGCCAGCGGGACCATGAGCCCCGCCCCGGTGACGTAGGAGATCCACACGGCCGGGCGGATCCCGAAGACGTTCAGCAGCCAGACCACGATGATGCAGCTGACCGCGATGACCTGTGGCAGGCCCAGGTGCACGACGCCGTCGAACACCGACCAGGTCGTGTTCGGGAACCACTGTGCCTGGATAAGATCGCCGATCAGCACGCCGAAGATCGACAGCACGACGGACCAGCCGATCCAGTATCCGAACGCCCCGATGGGGCCGACCAGCGAGAACCGCCCGCGCCAGCCCTCGTGGGCGTACAGCGAGATGCCGCCCGGCTTGTCCGGGAACATCGACGCGGTCTCTGCGTAGATCCAGGTCTGCAGCATGCCGACGGCGGCCGAGATGGCCCACAGCAGTACCGCGCCCCAGGTGCCGAGCGCTCCCATCGAGAACCCGAGGGACGCGATCAGGAAGCCCGGGTTGCACAGGGCTATGACGAACCCGTCCCACCAGCGGAGCGACTTCAGTAGGTGCCGCTCTTCAATGAAAGCCTCAGCCACTCTGGGCACCTCCGTTCACCCCAGGTAAACGTTGTTTAGCACGTATGGGTCTGCCTGTCTACACGTATGGATCTGCCCATCTATATGCATCGTGCCTGCGTGACTGCCCGGCTACCTTCCGCGCTCGTGTCGCTCCGGCGTGGCCGCCAGGCGCCCGTGAGCCGCCTGTCAGCGCGCTCGCCCCTGCTCCGAGCCTGTTCGGGCAGCTGGTGAACACCTACAATGCGAAGGTGCGCGGTGCCCAGATCACCGTCCGCTGTGACTGCGGCGGGATCGGATACGTTCCGTATGGCGAGCGGTGGGAGTGCCGCACGTGCCACCGTCGCTGGAACACCGGGCAGATCCCCGCGGAGGAGTACTGGGGGATCATGCGGGACATGCGCCGGATGCGCATTTCGGCGATCGTCACCGCGCTGGCCGTGGTCGTCCCCATCGTGGCCCTGGCGGCCGTCGCCGGAATCCGGATCATGCTGCTGCTTCCGGTCGTGATGAGCTTCTGGTTCCTCTTCTACATGCCCAGATGGCGGCGGCGGGTCAGGGAGCAGGCGAGAAGCCTGCGCAGGTGGAAACTGCACCCGGAGTGACCTGACATGCGGGCGCGGGAGCGGTCGGAGCCGCAGGCCACCAGCCTGCCTGACCGGGCCGGGGGGCGGCCGGTCATGCTCGCGACCCTCGATGTTCCATTCGACCCCGATGCGGTGGTGTTCGCGGTCGATTCGGCGGTCGAACTCGGCCAGCGGCTGATAGTGGCCAACTTCGTCGAGCGCGCGCCGCTGCCGCTGTCGGCGATGCTGGGCTACGACGATCTGCCCTACCCCCCGCAACTCGCGGAATCCCTGCGGGCGCCCGCGGAACTGGCCCGTTCGCTCGGAGTGGACGTGACAAGGCTGAGGGTGAAGAGCTTTCATCCCATCCCGGCCATGCTTGAGGTCATGCACGAGCAGGGAGCCGGGATCTTCGTCTTCGGCCCGGACCGCAGGCGGATCCGGCGGCTGCGCTACCGGCGGGCGGTACGCGCGATCCGTTCCAGCGCCGCGCCGCTGGTGTGGCTGGCCGACTGACCCGGGCGGCACCGGCGGCCCGCGGCGGCAGTGGCGCCGGATCATGTGATCGCAGGTTCGCCGACAGTGAGTGTCTCGTTACGCGCCTGTTATCACCTGGTTAAACTCTGTTTCCTCTGAGTGAATCTCCCGGCGTGAAGGCCAGGGGGAGCCGGGCCGGCCCGGTGTTGCCACTGCACGGCAGCCAGACCGCATCCCCGGACACCTGCGGCTCGCCGAGCCGGCGGGCGAGCACCGCCAGGGCCGCGCTCATGTCCGCGCGCGCGACAAGGTGACCAAGGCAGTAATGCATCCCCGCGCCGAAGGCCAGGTGTGGCGGGCGGCCGGGAGCGGTGATGTCGAACGCGAGGTCATGGCCCGCCCGGGGGTCGGTACCCGCTGACTCGCAGAACAAGTGAATGGTGGTGCCGGCCTTGATGGCAAGCCCGTCGAAGGTGAAGTCCGCGAGGGCCTCCCGGGTAACCCAGGTCGTGGTGGGGCGGGTCCGCATGACCTCCTCGACCGCGGCGGGCGCCAGGCCGGGACGCTGCCCGAGCAGCCGCCATTGCCGCCGGGTGGTCGACGAACGCCTGCATGCCCAGGCCCAGCTGGTTGCGGGTGGTATCAAAGCCGCCGAACATCAACAGCACCAGCGTGTCGCGCAGCTCGGCCTGGCTCAGCCTGTCGTGCTCGGCGTGCGCCCTGACCAGGCTGGTCACGCAGTCCTCCCGCGGCGTGGCCCGGCGGTCCGCGATCAGCGCGTCGGCGTAGGCATAGAGCCGGCCAAGCGCGGCCTCGATCTGTTCGAGGTTCTGGCGGATCCGGACCCCCATCGCCAGGCCGATGGTCGCTGAATCGCGCGCGATCACCGGCCATTCCCGCTCCGGGATACCTAGCATGATCGCGATGACGCGCGCCGCATAAGGCTCGGCGAACTCGGTCATGAACTCACACCGATCCGGCTCGGCGAAGGAGTCCACGAGTTCGCCTGCCAGCATGCGGAAACGCGGTTCCATGGCCGCCACCAGCCGCCGCGAGAAGGCAGGGTTCAACAGCCTGCGCAGGCGCTGATGATCGGCCCCTTCCTTGTTCAGCACCCAGCCGGCCCACCAGTCCGCGAACAGCCCGGAGGTGATGCCGTGGTGGGCCGGCCACGCGGAGCTCCCCTGCCGCACGTTGGGATGCCTGATCAGCCGGCTGGCCTGGTCGTGGCGCAGCACCGCGAGGCCGTAGCTGGTGTGGGCGTACCAGCAGCGCTCCCTGGCCCGGTGCACTTCATCGGAAGTGACCGAGAAGCCAGGATCGGCAAGCTCCAAGAACGTCATCGGCGGGCCACAAGATCGAGCCAGGCGTTGAACATGCCTGAAGCGGACCGCGCCATCGAATCCCGCGCGGCCGCGAAGGCTGCGGCCAGGCACTGGAAGCCGTCAGCACCCAGCACAGCCTCGGCAGACTTCTGGTACGCGGGCACCTGCTGCCACTCGGCGAGCATCATGTCGGTCACCTCGACATGGAACTGGACGGCGTACGCGGCCTCTCCGAACCTGAACGCCTGGTTCGGATAGGCAGCGGACCGGCCCAAATGAACCGCGCCAGCGGGGATTGCGAACGTGTCGCCATGCCATTGCAGGGCCAGGAACTGGCCGCCGAGCACGCCGAACACCGGGTCGGCCTGCCCCGGGCCGGTCACTTCGACCGGCAGGACGCCGACCTCTGGCGTATCCCCAGCACGAACCTCCGCGCCGAGGCTGGCGGCCAGCAGTTGCGCGCCAAGGCACACCCCCAGGTAGGGCGTGCCAGCCCGCACCGCAGCCGCGATCCACTGCTTCTCCGCGGCGAGCCAGGGATACCCCGCCTCGTCATACGCGCCCATCGGCCCGCCCATGGCCAGGACGAGATCGGCCTCGCGCCAGTCGGGCAAGCCCCCGCCCTCGTCCACCTCGACCACCTCGACCACGAAGCCGCGGTCACGGAGCAGGCCGCTGAAGAGGCCGGGCGGCTCGCACCGGATATGCTGCAGCACGCACGCTCGTGCCATGGGTCAGCGAACCACCAGCACCGGACGGCCGGTGAAGTGGACCTCGGCCTTGGACAGGGCCGCCAGGTCCTTGGCCGCGCCCAGCAGACGTTCCGTAACGGGCGAGTAATCCAGGGCCACCAGGACTTTCTCGTACATCAACCGGCCTCTTCCCGTCGGTGCACCTGACCAGCGCCTGGCTTGCGAGGAGGCTAACATGATCAGCCCGGTTTGGGACACGGGCACTGGGGAGCGGCAACTGCTGCCGGTGGCGGGATGGTGAGGCAGTGGGGGGCAACGGCGACGTGTCCGGCCTCTCGGGCCGGCTTGCGCGGCTGGCTGGGTTTCTTGACCGATTTCTCCTGCCCCTGGTTCTGATCTCCGCTGGGCTGGGCGTTACGCTTCCTGGTCCCGGACGGCGCCTGGATGCCAGCGGAGCGATCTTGATTACCCTGGCGGTGCTGGTGTTCTGTACCGGCTCGTCGGTTACCTTCGCCGATATCAGCAGCATGCGCGGGGCTTCCCGGCGCATGGTCCTGGTGCTGGCAGCCACAACCGCCATCCTGCCGCTGCTGGCGTGGCTGGCCAGCAGGCTCGTGAGCGAGCCGGCGCTGCGAGGGGGAGTGCTCGCGGCCGGCGTTGCCCCCGTGGAAGTGGCATCCGTGGCGCTCACCGGTCTGGCCGGCGGCGAGGTCGTGGTGGCAGCTGGCCTGCTGATCACGTCCACGTTGCTGACCGTGTTCCTGGCTGGGCCGATCCTGCGACTTCTCGGCGCCCATTCGGCGATGTCACAGGTCGGGCTGCTATCCACGCTCGCCTTTGTCGTGGCGCTGCCCCTAGTTGCGGGCTGCGCGATGCGCACCCTCGATCCACTCGGCGGGCGCGAGCGCTCGCTGGTCGGAATCCTGGGAATTGCAAGCCTGCTGATACTGCTCTGGGAGGTCGCCAGCGAATTGCGGCTTCATGCCAGCGATGGCTTGATCGCTGCAGCCCTGCTCGCTTACCTCGCTGGCGCAGGCGTGCTGGGATGGCTGCTTGCGCTCGGGATGCCGTCGGGGCGGCGCACGGCGGTCATCCTGCCAACCGCGATGCGGGACTTTGCGGTGGCGGCGGGCATCGCTGCGAGCGCGTTCGGCATCGCCGCGGCTGCTCCGCTGGGGATCTATGGAGTCATGGTGCTGGTCTTCGGCGCTATCGCTGTCCGCACGTCCAAACGAGGCTGACGGATGGTGCTGGCAGGCAGACTCCGCAAGCTCCCTGACAGGGATCGGCCGCGTGAGGTTCCTGGCAGTGCTCACGAGGGAACTCACCGAGTATGAGGCCACGCCACGAACCAACTCGCGTTGGACGTCGGCAGCTCCGGCAACTGAGCAAGGACCTGTCTACGATCCCCGGCTTCGGCAAGCCCCAGGAGCCGCCGCCGCACCCGGCCAAGGATTTCCTGGGCGCTGCAGTCACGCTCGCGGTCATCGGCGCGATCCTGTTGCAGGTGACGGATGGCCTTGCCAGCCAGTGCGGGGCAGAACTGAACCCACGTACGGGGCCAGCCGCGTGCTCGGGCATGGCGGCTATTGCCAATCACGCACAGAGGGTCGTGACCCTATGTGTCATTGGCTGCGCTGCGATGGCGGTGATCGCCTTCATCTGGTACATGTTGTGGGGCTATAAGGTAAATGGGCAAGTGGAAGGAAACCGGCACCCTTCAGGTCCCTTGTAGGCTCGCAGCGCGTGACGCTCGGCGGGCGGGGCTGGCGATGACTTCGGGCCCGGTGGATCGTCGTTTTTGGGGGCGGGCACGGGGCGGCCGGTCCCGGTCGTGGTGGGGCAAGGTGTCGGGAGGTCGCGGTGTCGCAGGTGCGGGTGCACAATTTCTCGGTGTCGCTGGATGGGTTCGGCACCGGCGAGGGGCAGAGCCTGGACGCGCCGTTCGGGCACGCGGGAACCCGGCTGCACGGTGTTTTTCCCGACCCGGACGTTCTGTGCCATGCAGGGCCAGCCCGGCGGCGAGCACCGGCGTCGATGACGCTTTTGCCCGCGCCTGGGGCCCGGGCGTCGGGGCGGAGATCATGGGCCGGGGGAAGTTCGGCGCGCAGCGCGGCCCCTGGCCGGACCAGGAGTGGAACGGCTGGTGGGGGGATAACCCGCCGTTCCATACCCCGGTTTTTGTCTTGACCCATCATGCCCGGCCCGCGGTCGCGATGGATGGCGGCACCACGTTTCATTTCCTGGACGCCAGCCCTGCCCAGGCGCTTGCGCAGGCGCGCCAGGCTGCCGCTGGCGGGGACGTCCGCATCGGCGGCGGCCCGTCCACGGTCCGCGAGTTCCTGGCCGCCCGGCCTGATCGACTACGCGCACATCGTGGTGGTGCCGATCGTGCTGGGCCGCGGGGAGCGGCTGTGGGAGGGGCTGGAGGCGCTCGAAGACCGCTTCCGAATCGAGGCGGTGACCAGCCCCAGCGGCGTCACCCACGTCACCTTCAGCCGCCGGTAACAGACGGAAACACCGCGGGACACGCCAGCGCTGCTACACCACCCTCACCGGCGTGTCGCGATCTTGCCTGTCACCCGTCAGAAATGACTTTGCCGACCCTGAGACCTGACCCGAGCCCTCATCGGGACCCCTGGGAGGCGAGGGGCGCGAATACGCCCTACGTCTGGCTGCCCAGGAAGGTCGCCATGGAGTCGTCGAGTTCTTGCCACCACGGGGTGTGGTGGACCGGCGCGATGGTTCCGGTGCAGGGCGAGGAGAAAGACCGGTTCCGGTACCCGGTGATGCTGGCCTTCTTGTCGTGCTCCCAGTCCTTGAAGTGCGCACGGGTCAAGTCAACGTCGTAGCCGGGGTAGTCGACATCCTTATTCAGGTCCACCACGTAGTTGGCCTGGAAGTCGATCTCGTCGAGCGGCCCCGCGCACTCGGCCAGCCGGGCACGCCAACGTGCGATGTCGGCGGCCATTTCCTCGCGCGAGGGCAGCGAGATCCGGCCGAGCACGTAGTCCCGCGCATACCACGCCTGCGCGTCGAACATGGTGAACGTGTAGTACTGGTCCTGCATCCCGAGGTACATGAGGTCGGGGTTGCCGAGCCAGAAGACACCCTTGTAGAGGTTGTCGGGGTACAGCACGTTCGCGGTGCGCAACCGCAGCTCGTCGGAGATGAACCTGAACGAGTGCTGGTACCCAGTGCACAGCACGATGGCGTCCACATCGCGCGCCGTCCCGTCAGCGAAGTGCGCGGTGCTGCCGTCGACCTTGGCAAGCAGCGGCACCTCGTCGATGCCCGCCGGCCACGGGAAGCCCATCGGCTCGGTCCGGTAGGAGATGGTTACGGAGTGGGCACCGTACTTCTTGGTCTGCAGCGCGATGTCCTCCGCGGAGTAGCTACTGCCGATGACTAGCAGCCGCTTGCCGGCGAATTCCCGAGCATCCCGGAAGTCGTGGGAGTGCATAATGCGGCCGGGGAACTGGTCGAACCCCTCGAACGACGGCATGTTCGGCGTGGAGAAGTGCCCGGTCGCGACGATGACCTTGTCGAACTCCTCGGTCCTGGTCCGGCCGTCGTCCCTGGTCTGCACAGTTACTGCGAACTTCCCGGCCTTCTCGTCGTAGCTGATCCACCGGACGGCGGTGTCGAACTGGATGAACTGGCGAACGTTGTTCGTCTTGGCCCGCCCGGTGATGTAGTCGTAAAGCACTTCGCGCGGCGGGAACGACGGGATCGGCTGCCCGAAGTGCTCATCGAAGGTGTAGTCGGCGAACTCGAGGCACTCCTTGGGCCCGTTGGACCACAGGTAGCGGTACATGCTCCCGTGTACTGGGTCGCCGTGCTCGTCGAGCCCGGTGCGCCAGGTGTAGTTCCACAATCCACCCCAGTCGCTCTGCTTCTCGAAACAAGCGACCTGCGGTACCTCGGCACCCTGTCGGCGAGCTTCCTCGAAGGCGTGCAGCTGTGCCAGCCCGCATGGTCCGGCGCCAATCACGGCGACCCGTGATGCCATCTCAACCCTCCTGAACCCATGTTGTCCTTGACCGGCCAGGCCGGAAGCGCTTGATGCACAGCAGGAAAGTACCGCAACCCGTGCGGACGCGAGCGGACCCTGGTGCACGGCCCGGGACGGTGACCTGCGGGGATGGACACGGGTGGACGGGCTGCCTGTGGATGGCATGCAAGAGGCCAGGGGTTCGAGCCCCTTAGCCCCACTCAGGTCATAGACCTTAATTCGAACGCTAAACCGGTGGCCGGTTCGCTGTTGAGGGGCAATCCGAAGGGCAGACCTCGCCGTGGTCAAGTTCATAACCTGCACACCGCCGCTGACGTCCACCACGGCACAGCCGCAGCCGTCCGGGCCCGCCGCGCCCGCGTCCTGACCGCCGCCTACCGCCAGCACCCCGAGCGGTTCGTCTCCAGGCCCCCACCCCGCCAGAACTGCCCGCGACCTCCTGGATCAACCCACCCCAGAAAGAAGCCGCCACTCAGTAACCATCCCGCACCGGCGCCTCATTCAGGTTGACAGGTTCCGGCATGCACCGATGATCCTTATCGACCACCGTATCCCTCGATGGTGAGGAGTAGGTCTGCAGCACGATCCGCGCCACTGCTGCGGCGTTGCCAAGGCTGTGGATCACAGACTCCGGATATCCACCGGCCGGGAGAAGATGGTCCGCATGAACGGGATGGCTCAGATGATCGAGCGTTGTGAGGGACCGTACGGCGAGGTGGTGCTACGCCGTCGTGGGGAGTGCTTTGAAATCATCGCGAATGGCTGTTTCCTGATGGATTCCTCGGATGGCCGCTCGGAACGGCTGTTGATCAGCGCCGCGCTCGACATGCTGAAGCAGCCACACGGCGCGAGCCTTCTGATCGGTGGCCTCGGCATCGGCTTCTCGCTGGCCGAGGCATCAGCCGACCCGCGTCCGGGACAGATCTGCGTGGTGGAACGGGAACGTGCGGTCATCGACTGGCATACCAAGGGCACGGAGCCGCTGCGGCGCTTCGCCGGGGGCGGGCACGACGATCCGCGCACCCGTATCGTCCACGACGATCTCCTGCACCACCTGCGCACCGCGAGCGAACGGTATGACGTGCTGTGCCTTGACATCGACAACGGCCCCGGCTGGACAATGACCGATGACAACCGCAGCGTCTATGAACCCGCGGGACTGGCCGTACTTGAGCGTGCACTGACCGGCCAGGGCGTGCTGTCGGTATGGAGCTCCACGCGTGCACCGGAATTCACCAACAGACTCGCCCCCCTGTTCGCCCAGGTAGTGACGATGGAGGTTCCCGTGCTGGCAGGCCGCCGCGGCGAGCCAGACCTAGTGATCCTCGCATCGCGTGCATGACCAGCACCAGGACGATTTCCAACTTGACATTCGCCCGCGGATCGGCCAGATAACGGCCACCCCGGATATCAGGCTTCTCGGCAGTGCACACTGCCTAGCAGAGCTGAGTGATCTGCGCGCATTCCACAGGTCTGAGGTCCGCACGTGCTGGCGGACACGATGCGCCGCAGACCGCGCTGCGGCCTTCGCCTATGGTGACGTCAAGGCGCGAACGAGACCCCGTCGAGTGAGGTGAAGCACGCGGCGTTGCTGAACGTCCCGCCCTCGGCCTGCACGGTCACCACGCCGGTGGGCTCGATCTGCAGCCGCCCGTTGGTCGCGGTGCACAGGTCCACCGGGACGAACACCACGCTGGCTGGGCGGAACGCGGCAGGCAGGGTGAACGGAACCGGGTTGGTGCCCGAGGTCGCGATCGCGCCCTTGAGGTGAACGATCCCGGAGATGGTGCGCACCGCGGGGGCGGAGGTGCCGAACGGCGAGTTGAACCAGCCGTTCTGCAACGTCAGCGGGGTGAACGAACTGGCCGACTTCGCGAACGAGACCCCGTCCAGTGAGGTGAAGCATGCGGCGTTGCTGAACGCCCCGCCCTCGGCGTCTACGGTCACCACCCCGGACTTACTCGATCTCCAGCACGCCCGTTGGTCGCGTTGCACAGGTCCACCGGGACGAACACCGCGCGGGCTGGGCGGAACGCCGTCGGGCAGGGTGAACGGAACCGGGTTGCTGCCGGTCGTGGCGATGGCGCCCTTGAAATGCACGATCCCCGAGATCGTGCGCACCGCCGCGGCGGAGGTGCCGAACGGCGAGTTGGTCCAGCCGTTCTGCAGCGTCAGCGGGGTGAACGAACTGGCCGACTTCGCGAACGAGACCCCGTCCAGTGAGGTGAAGCACGCGGCGTTGCTGAACGCCCCGCCCTCGGCCTCCACGGTCACCACGCCGGTGGGCTCGATCTGCAGCCGCCCGTTGGTGGCGTTGCACAGGTCCACCGGGACGAACACCGCGCTGGCCGGGCGGAACGCCGGCGGGCAGGGTGAACGGAACCGGGTTGCTGCCGGTCGTGGCGATGGCGCCCTTGAAGTGCACGATCCCCGAGATCGTGCGCACCGCCGCGGCCGAGGTGCCGAACGGCGAGCTGGTCCAGCCGTTCTGCAACGTCAGCGGGGTCCAGCCGCTGGTCAGTGCGTCCGGGGCCGACGTGGCTGCCTGCGCCGCGACGGCACCAACGGCCCCCACGGGCAGTGTGACCGCGACCACGCTCACGGCGCAGACGGCCAGCTGGCGGAGTCTGCGGGTCACCACCCGGCAGATCTGGCGGGCCCAGGACCGGCCCGCGGCGTGGCGATTGCCCCCACCAGTGCGTGTGAACAGGACTCCGGCCATCTGAAAACTCCTTCCGGCCTCGCGTGGCATCTGCGAGCATGACCGGCCGCGGTTGCAGCCCGATTGCACAGGCGGCCGCCGACGCGGCGATACAGGTACCGGCCAGGTGGCCCGCCGGGCGGGACACCTTGGCGACGGCCCCGCACCCCGGGTACAGGCCGGCCCCGCTCACCCGTGACGGTCCCATCATCTTGCCGGCATCAATCGCGGCTGACTGCTCCAGTGCGGTCATGGCATGCTCCCCAGGACCCGGAGTTGCTTTCCGGCGACCATAAGTTGTGATCCGCCGTCGTCGCTTCCGGGGAGATCCCTAGTCCTGATCCCGGTGGCGTGACTTCGCACCGGGTGCCCCCGTTCATCCGCACACATGTCGCCCGGCCGTGACTACTCGTCAGGCACACGCATACCTCGGCCCGCCTCCGCTGAACGCCACCGTCTGACCCAGAACCGTGGCCCCGAACATGCTGGGCCTGAGGCGTACCTGGCGGGCCGTGACGTACACAGGCCGCCAGGTAGTCCGCCCGATCAAGGCGCCACAACTAGTTGAAGTAATGGTCCTTTGCCAAGATCCGGAATGCCCGCGCCAGAACAGATATATCTGGCGCGGTACGCGGAAAGTCGGTACCGGTATTCGCTTCGTACCGAATCGGCTATCTGCACGAGTACGGGTTACTGAGTAATCGGCCTTTTCGTTACCTTGAGTGATTGGGTCGCGTATCTTCGACGCGCTGCGTGGCTGTCTGGTCCTCGCCCGTGAGCCCGCCGGGGGAAGCCGGTCGATCAACGGCCAGGAAGTGCGCTTGGGTGAGCCGCCACTATCAGGCCAGAGCCAGGGCAATGGCGTGCAAGGCCAGCCCCACGCCCGCCCCCACCACTGTGCCGTTGATGCGGATGAACTGCAGATCGCGGCCGAGGAGCAGTTCCAGCTGGCTCGACGTCTCGGCGGCGTCCCATCGTTCGATAGTCCCGGTGACAAGGCCGGCGAGCTCGTCGTGGAACTGATCGGCCAGTGCCCTGGCTCCCGACTCGACCATGCGCTCGAGGCCCTCCTGGAGGCGGCGGTCTGACCCGAGGCGCCGACCGGCCGCCACCAGCGCATCGGCCAGCCGACGACGCAGCTCAGATTCCGGGTCGGCCGCCTGGGCTCGCAGGGCCTCCTTGGCCTTCTGCCACAGCGACGAGGACCAGTCCCGGAGCCCGGCGCTGCCAGAACCTCGCGCTTGAGGCGCTCGCCGCGCTCGCGCAGCTCCGGGGATGTCTCGAGACGGTGGGGGAGCCCGGCGATCCACTCCTCGAACTGATGCCGGGCCTCGTCGTCGGGATCGGCGGCCATGGCCACCAGCCGGTGGCGCAGGCGGGTGAACAGGCGGTCGAAGACCCGCCGGTACACCGCGTCGGGCACCCAGCCGGGCGACTCGGCCTCGAACAGCTCGCGAAGCTCCAGGTAATGGTCGGCGAGGTAGCGGTCGGCGGCGGACACCATCGCGTCGAACAGGTCGGCGTGGTGGCCTCCAGCAATGATGACCCGTAGCGCCCGCCCGGCCAGCGGCGCCACCTCGACGGTATCTACCGCCCGGGTCAGTTCGGCGGTGAGCACGCGCTGGACATCCTCGTCGCGGAAAGCTTCGGCCACCGTGACCAGCAGATCCGCGGCGTGACCGGCGAAACGGGCGGCGTTGGCCCGGTCAGCCAGCCAGGCGGCCAGACGGGGAACGAGGCGGGCGGAGCGGATCCGCTCGGCGAGAACGTCGGCGTTGAGGAAGTTCTCCTGCACGAACTGGCCGAGAGTAACGGCGAACTGGTCCTTGCGCTCCACCAGCAACGCGGTGTGCGGTATCGGCAGGCCCAGGGGACGGCGGAAGAGGGCCGTCACCGCGAACCAGTCTGCAACGCCTCCGACCATGGAGGCCTCGGCGCCGGCCTGCACGAAGCCCAGGAACGTCCCGTGGACGCCGGCCGTGGTCACGGCCAGGAACAGCACCGTTACCCCCACGAGGAGACCGGTGGCCCGTCGGCGTGCGGCAGCCAGACGGCGCGCCCGCAATGCCGCAGGCTCGCGCTGGAGCGCAGGTCCCGGTGAAGCGGACATCGTCGCAGCAGGTTCCATCGGGAGCCCCCGGTCAGTCCACGGCGCAGCGCGGAAATCCGCGCTCGCGCGGGTCGGGTGGTTCCATCAGGGAGATCCAGCCTCGCTCTCGCAGATCTACACGATCACTCCCAGCAGGACCAGCACGGAAAGGACAATCCGGTCCCGCCAACGACATCCGCCACGCTCACGCCCCGAAGAATGTGCATGACAGCGGTCCTTCCGCACCAGCCCACGCCTGGTTCGCCGCCTGGTCGCCATTGCCCGCACCCTGCTGGTCATCATCTGGCACCAGCTCGCCGACCGCGCCGCCCGCTACGACCACCTTGGCCCCAGCTTCTACCCCCCACCATCAACACCGACCGCAAGCACAGGGCCTGGGCGGCGTGCGGAAGCAGATGCCGGCGGCGACGGCGGCGGCCAGGCTGAGGCACCTTCCGGGCAGCAGCGCGCGGTCACCGGCGGGCAGGTCCCCAAGTTGCTCCAGGGCCGGGTTGATCAGAGATGATGGCAGGGCAGGCACAGTCTTCCGCAGGGAGTCATTGGATTCGACACCCACATGATCTTGGAAACTGTGCCTGCTCAGCGTTCAACACGCTGGAACGGCCATCACGCCATGAATCGGACATCACGCCACTA
>CAWCKG010000076.1:0-27716 GCA_963795785.1 uncultured Actinomycetes bacterium | reverse complement strand
CTCAATCCGGTCAAGGGGTTTGGCGTGACCTTCCGGCAGATGTTCCGGAAGGTCGACACGGTCCAGTACCCCGAGGAGAAACGGCCCACCGCGCCCCGGTTCCACGGCCGTCACCAGCTCAACCGCTGGGCCGACGGGCTGGAGAAGTGCATCGGGTGCGAGCTGTGCGCCTGGGCCTGCCCCGCCGATGCCATCTATGTGGAGGGCGCGGACAACACCGACGAGGAGCGCTTCTCCCCCGGTGAGCGTTACGGCGTCGTCTACCAGATCAACTACCTGCGCTGCATCCTCTGCGGGCTGTGCGTGGAGGCCTGCCCGACCCGCGCGCTGACCATGACGAACGAGTACGAGCTCGCGGACGACAGCAGGGAAAACCTGATCTGGACCAAGGAGCAGCTGCTGGCGCCGCTGGAATCCGGCATGGAGCCGCCGCCGCACCCGATGCGGCTGGGGACACCGAGCGCGACTACTACCGGCTCGGCGCGGCCGGGGGCGCGGCTCCGCGGGACGCGGCGGACCAGCCGGGGCGCGGCGGACCAGGGCGCGGCGGACCAGGGCGCCGGCCAGGCCCCGGCGGCCCGGACTGGACCCCGGATGCCCGGCAGGGCGAGGACGCGAGCGGGGCGGACCAGTGACCGCTGGACACCTGCTGGCCGCGGGCCAGGCCACGTCAACCGGGGCGTCGGTCGCGTTCTGGGTGCTGGCGGTTCTCTCGGTGGCGGCCGCCCTCGGCATGGTGCTGGCCCCGCGGGCGGTGCACTGCGCGGTGCTGCTCGCCGTGGTGATGCTCTGCCTCGCCATTCTCTACGCCGTCGCGGGTGCGCCGTTCCTCGCCTTCGTGCAGATCATCGTGTACACCGGCGCGGTGCTGATGCTGTTCCTGTTCGTGCTCATGATCGTCGGCGTGAGCGCGGCGGACTCCATGCGGGAGACCATTCCGGGGCAGCGGCTCGCCGCGGGCGTGGCCGGGATCGGCCTGCTCGTGCTGCTGAGCCTGATCGTCGGGCACGCGGCGATCGGGCCGGCCCTCCCCGGCCGTGGCCGGGTTCAGCGTCGGCAACGTGCGCGGGCTGGCCACCTTGATCTTCACCAAGTACGTCTTCCCGTTCGAAGTCACCGCCGCCCTGCTCATCACGGCGGCGCTCGGCGCCATGGTGCTCGCCCACCGCGAGCGGACCTCGCCCAAGCCCACCCAGCGGGACCTGTCCCAGCAGCGGGTCGCCGGCAGCCACCCGAGCCCGCTCCCGGGCCCGGGCGTTTACGCCAGGCACAACGCGGTGGACTTCCCCGCGCTGCTCCCCGACGGCAGGCCGTCCGAGCTTTCGGTCAGCCCGGTCATCGTCGCCAGGGAACGCGAACTGGGGACCGGCCCGGCCGCGTCCCTTCCGCCGGGCGGCGGCGCCGCCAACGGCGCAGCCGGCCAGCAGGACACCGCCGGCAGCGAGCCGGAGGAGGCACGGCCATGAGCCCGTCGCACTTCGTCGCGCTTTCCGTGATCCTGTTCGTCATCGGCGCGGTCGGCGTCCTCGTGCGCCGCAACGCCCTGGTCATCTTCATGTGCGTGGAGCTCATGCTGAACGCGGTCAACCTTGCGTTCGTGGCCTTCGCGAGGCTGCACGCCAACCTGGACGGGCAGGTCATCGCCTTCTTCGTCATGGTCGTGGCCGCCGCCGAGGTGGTGGTGGGGCTGGCCATCCTGATGGCGATCTTCCGTGCCCGCAGGTCCGCGTCGGTGGACGAAGCGAACCTGCTCAAGTATTGAGGGGAACTGGGGTGACAAGCTCTTTGGCGGCTGCGCACGCCGCGTCCGGGACGACCGCCCTGCGCGGCGGTCGGCGTCCAGCGCGCGGCCTGGCTGCTGCTGGCGTTCCCGCTGGCCGGCGCGGTGATCCTGCTGCTCGGCGGCAAGCGCACGAACCGCTGGGGTCACTGGATCGGCGTCCTGATGCCGGTGGCCGCATTCGTCTACGCGGTGATCGCCTTCGGCGCGATGCTCAGCTACCCCGCCAACCAGCGGACCAGGGTACTCACCCTGTTCACCTGGATCCACGTGGCGCGTTTCAACGTGCCCGTGGGCCTGCAACTGGACCAGTTGTCCATCTGCTTCGTGCTGCTGACCACCGGGGTCGGCTCACTGATCCACATCTTCGCGGTCGGGTACATGTCACACGACCCGGAGCGGCGCCGCTTCTTCGGGTACATGAACCTGTTCGTGGCCTCGATGCTGCTGCTGGTGCTGGCCGACAACTACCTCGTCCTCTACGTCGGGTGGGAGGGCGTCGGCCTGGCCTCCTACCTGCTCATCGGCTTCTGGCAGTACAAGCCCGCCGCCGCGGTGGCGGCCAAGAAGGCGTTCGTGGCCAACCGGGTCGGCGACGCGGGGCTGTCGGTGGCGATCATGCTGATGTTCGCCGTGTTCGGCTCGGTGACGTTCTCCGGCGTCTTCGGCCAGGCGGGAAAGGCCAGCCAGGGCGTGGTGACCGCGCTCGGGCTGCTGCTGTTGCTCGGCGCCTGCGGCAAGTCGGCTCAGTTGCCGCTGCAGTCCTGGCTGCTGGACGCGATGGAAGGCCCGACGCCGGTCTCGGCTTTGATCCATGCCGCGACGATGGTCACGGCCGGTGTGTACCTGATCGTCCGGTCTGGTCCCATCTTCGACCTCTCGCCGAACGCCCGGCTGGCGGTCACGATCGTGGGCGCCGCGACCCTGTTGTTCGGCGCGCTCATCAGTTGCGCGAAGGATGACATCAAGAAGGCGCTCGCCGGGTCGACCATGAGCCAGATCGGCTACATGATGCTGGCCGCCGGGCTCGGGCCCGCCGGGTACCCGTTCGCCATCGCACTGCTCCTCGCGCACGGCTTCTTCAAGGCCGGCCTGTTCCTCGGCGCGGGCTCGGTGAAGCACGAGATGAACGACGAGGTCGACATGCGCCGCCTCGGCGGCCTGCGCAAGATCATGCCCATCACCTACGTCACGTTCCTCGTCTGTTACCTGGCGATCATCGGCATCCCCCCGTTCTCCGGCTTCTTCGCCAAGGACACGATCATCGACCAGGCGTTCAGCAAGGGCGGCACCTCGGGCGCCATCCTCGGCACGGCGGCGCTGATCGGGGCCGGCCTCACCGCGTTCTACATGACCCGGGTGATGTTCATGACCTGGGCCGGGGAGCGCCGGTGGGACGCCGACGCCCACCCGCACGAGGTACCGCCCGTCATGACCTCGCCGATGATCCTGCTTGCGCTCGGCGCCCTGGGCTGGGGGGCCTTCGAGATCCTCGGCGACCGGCTCGCCCACTTCCTCGGCCCGGTGACCGGCTACGTGCCGCCCGAACCGGACCCCTTCAGCGTCGCGGGAATCGCGGCGCTCGTGCTGGTGGCCGCGGCGATCGCGCTCGCCTGGGCGATGTACGGCCGCCGCCCGGTGCCGGCCGTGGCACCCGCGGCCAGGTTCCCGGTCACCGCCGCGCGCCGGGACCTCTACGGGGACGCGTTCAACGAGTCCGTGCTCATGCGCCCCGGGCAGTGGCTGACCAGGCTGTCGGTGTACTTCGACAACCGCGGCGTGGATGGCCTGGTCAACACGCTCGCGGCGGCCGTGGGCGGCACATCCGGGCGGATGCGGCGGGTGCAGACCGGCTTCGTCCGCTCCTACGCCTTGTCCATGTTCGTTGGTGCGGTGCTGCTCGTCGGCGCCTTCCTCCTGGTGAGGGTCTAGATCGCTATGAGCTCGTTCCCCTGGCTGACGGTCATCGGCGCGATCCCGCTGGTCGGCGCGCTGGTCATCGCGGCCATTCCGGCCGCCGGATCGGACGACAAGGGTGCCCGCGCCGCCCGTAACCTGCTCGCCAAGCAGATCGCGCTGGTGGCGTCGCTGGTGACCCTCGGGATGACCGTCGCGATGGCGGTGAAGTTCTCCCCGGACGGCCCGGACTTCCAGTTCGTCCAGGTCTACCAGTGGATCCCGGAGTTCGGGGTGCACTACGCGGTGGGCGTGGACGGTATCGCGCTGGTCCTGATCGGCATGACCGCCGTGCTCATGCCGGTGGTCATCCTCGCCTCGTGGCACGACGCGGATCCGGCCGAGCCCGGGGACGGCACGGATCCGCGGGCGATGCTGGCTCTGGCCCCACCACCCCGCGCTCTGCTAGCCCTGACCCCACCACCCCGCCCAGGCGCAGCGTGAAGGCGTACTTCGCGCTCATGCTGGTGATGGAGACGATGGTGATCGGCGTCTTCGCCGCCACCGACGTGTTCCTGTTCTACGTGTTCTTCGAGGCGATGCTGATCCCGATGTACTTCATGATCGGGAGCTTCGGGGTCGGCCAGCGGCAGTACGCGGCGGTCAAGTTCCTGCTCTACAGCCTCCTCGGCGGCCTGCTCATGCTGGTCGCGGTGATCGCGCTGTACGTGTACTCCACCCAGGGCGGGCATCAGGGCACGTTCCTGTTCAGCCAGCTCACCCACCTGGCGCTGTCCACCAACGCGCAGCGCTGGCTGTTCCTCGGGTTCTTCGTCGCGTTCGCGATCAAGGCGCCGCTGTGGCCGTTCCACACCTGGCTGCCCGACGCGGCGACGGCGGCCCAGCCCGGCGCGGCGGTGCTGCTCGTCGGCGTGCTGGACAAGGTCGGCACGTTCGGCATGATCAGGTACTGCCTGGAACTGTTCCCTGCGGCGTCCCGCTACTTCACCCCGCTGATCCTGACGCTCGCGGTGATCGGCGTCCTGTACGGGGCGATCGTCGCGATCGGCCAGGCCGACCTGAAGCGGCTGATCGCCTACACGTCCATCTCCCACTTCGGCCTGATCGCGCTGGGCATCTTCGTGCTGACCAGCCAGGGCCAGGCGGGCGCCACCCTGTACATGGTCAACCACGGCTTCGCCACCGGCGCGCTGTTCCTCATCGCCGGGTTCATGATCGCCCGGCGCCGCTCGCAGCGGATCGCCGACTACGGCGGCGTGCAGAAGGTGGCGCCGGTGCTGGCCGGGCTGTTCCTGATCTCCGGCCTTGCCGGGCTGTCGCTGCCGGGCCTGTCCACGTTCGTCAGCGAGTTCCTCGTCCTGGTCGGGACGTTCACCCGGTACCGGGTGGCGGCGGTCGCGGCCACGGTCGGCATCATCCTCGCCGCCATCTACATCCTCTGGATGTACCAGCGCACGATGACCGGGCCGACGGCGCCCGAGGTGGAGAAGTTCCCCGACCTGAAGGCCAGGGAACTGCTGGCGGTCGGCCCGCTGATCGCGCTGCTCATCTTCTTCGGCTTCTTCCCGCAGCCGCTGCTGAACATCATCAATCCGGCGGTCCGGCACACGCTCGTGCAGATGCATGCGACTGACCCGGTCCCGCCGCACCCGGCGGCCGTGATCCAGAAGGGAACACTCCCGTGACGCGCCTCGCCAGCCTCGCTGCGGCG
This sequence comes from uncultured Actinomycetes bacterium, assembly GCA_963795785.1. Classification (GTDB taxonomy): domain Bacteria; phylum Actinomycetota; class Actinomycetes; order Streptosporangiales; family Streptosporangiaceae; genus DASXKD01. Next base: position 22,308 of record CAWCKG010000076.1, on the reverse strand, counting down.
CCGCCGCCGGCCATCCCGCCGCCGCACATCGAATACTGGCAGCTGTCGCCGACCCTGCTGGTCTTCGGCCTGGCCATACTCGGCGTGCTGGTGGAGGCGTTCGTGCCGCGCGCCCAGCGCCGGCCGCTGCACGTCGGGCTCACGCTCGGCGGCCTGGCCGGCGCGTTCGGGCTGACCATCGCGGTCGGCGCCACCTCGCACTTCGCGCTCGGCAAGCCTGGTCACGTGGTGGCCATGGGCGCGGTGGCGGTGGACGGCCCCGCACTGTTCATCCAGGGCACGATCCTGGTGCTGGCCTTCGTGAGCGTCCTGCTGCTCGCCGAGTCGTCCCACGACGGGAGCCCGTTCGTGGCGCAGGCCGCGGCGGTGCCGGGCAGCGCGGAGGAACGTGAGGGGCAACTGGCGGGCATCACCCACACCGAGGTGTACCCGCTGACCCTGTTCGCGGTGGGCGGGATGCTGCTGTTCCCGGCGGCGAACGACCTGCTGACGATGTTCGTCGCGCTGGAGGTCCTGTCGCTGCCGCTGTACCTGCTGTGCGGCCTGGCCCGGCGCCGCCGCCTGCTCTCCCAGGAGGCGGCGGTCAAGTACTTCCTGCTGGGCGCCTTCTCGTCGGCCTTCTTCCTGTTCGGCGTGGCCATGCTGTACGGGTTCTCCGGCTCGGTGAACCTGGGCGCGATCGCCGCCGCGGCCTCCTCCAACACCAGTGGCTCCACCCTGCTGTACGCGGGCATCGCGCTGCTCGGCCTGGGCCTGCTGTTCAAGATCGGGGCGGTGCCGTTCCAGGCCTGGAAGCCGGACGTCTACCAGGGCGCCCCCACGCCGGTCACCGCGCTCATGGCGTCCTGCACCGTGGTATCGGCCTTCGGCGCGCTGCTGCGCGTGTTCTACGTGGCGTTCGGGCAGCTCACCTGGGACTGGCGGCCCGTGATGTGGGTCGTGGCCATCCTCACCATGGTCGTCGGCGCGATCATCGCGATCACCCAGACCGACGTCAAGCGACTGCTCGCCTACTCGTCCATCGCGCACGCCGGGTTCATCCTGACCGGTGTCATCGCCGCGAGCACGCTGGGGCTGTCCAGTTCGCTGTTCTACCTGGCCGTGTACGGGTTCACCACGATCGGGGCGTTCGCCGTGGTGACCCTGGTCCGGGACGCGACCGGCGAGGCGGCGCACCTGCGCCGCTGGGCCGGGCTCGGCAAGCGCTCGCCGCTGGTGGCCGGTATCTTCGCGTTCTTCCTGCTCGCCTTTGCCGGCATCCCGCTGACCAGCGGGTTCACCGGGAAGTTCGCGGTGTTCCAGGCCGCGATCGCGGGCGGCGCCCTGCCCCTGGTGATCGTCGGCGTCCTGTCCAGCGCGGTGGCGGCGTTCTTCTACGTGCGGGTCATTGTGCTGATGTTCTTCAGCGACCCGGCGCCGGACGGGCCGAGCGTGGTCACCCCGGGCCTGTTCACCGGGGCCGCGGTGGCGATCGGGGCGGTCACCACCCTGGTCTTCGGCGTGGTTCCGGGGCCGCTGCTGAACCTGGCGGACCATGCGGCCACCCATCTGTTCGTCCGCTGACCGGGCCGGCCTTCATCCTGCTCACTTATCCCGCCCGCCCCACCAGCACCACCGCTCACGGCTGGTGCCCGCCTCCTCCCCGCTCCGGGCCGGCCTGGTCCGGCCGGCTAGTGTCCGGTGGCAGGCGGCAGGGCATACCTGGGATTACGGTGGTTTGGATGAGGCTTGGCGCAGGCTGGTGCGACCAGAGCCAACCTGGGTCACCGCGGTGCGGCACACCGCGAGGACCGACGAGTGGAGCCGTTCGTGATCAATACCATCCCGGTTGAATTTGCCGATGCCTCCCTGGCGGCCGACATCGCCGATGGCCTCGTCGGTGTCGAGAAGCTACTGGCCGAGGCCGCGAAGCACGGAGGAGGCCCTGCTCACCGAGGCTTCGCGGCATCTCATCGACGCCGGCGGGAAGCGGTTCCGTGCCACCCTGGTCCTGCTCGCCGCGCACTTCGGCGACGCCCGTGACGAGCGGATCGTGCCCGCCGCGGCCGCCATCGAACTGACCCACCTCGCCACGCTGTTCCACGACGACGTCATGGACGAGGCGTCCATCAGGCGGGGCCTGCCGAGCGCGAATTCCCGCTGGAGCAACACGATCGCGATCCTGACCGGGGACTTCCTGTTCGCCCGGGCCTCCAGCATCCTGGCCGAGCTGGGTACCGAGGCGATCAGGATCCAGGCCGAGACCTTCACCCGGCTGGTGAGCGGCCAGGTCGCGGAGACCCTGGGACCGCGCCCGGCCAGGACCCACTGGCGCACTACCTGCGGGTGGTGGAGGACAAGACGGCATCGCTCATCGCGACCGCGGGCAGGTTCGGGGCGATGTTCGCCGACGCCCCCGCCGACGTCGTGGCCAGGATCACCGCGGCCTCGCATGCGCTGGGCGTGGCGTTCCAGTTGTCCGACGACATCCTGGACGTGGCCAGCGAGTCGGCCCAGTCGGGCAAGGCTCCCGGTACCGATCTGCGCGAGGGGGTGCGCAGCCTGCCGGTGCTGCATGCGCTCGGGTCACCGGTGCCCGGCGATGAGCGGTTGCGGGAACTGCTGTCGGGGGACGGCCTGACGGATGAGTCGCTGCACGCCGAGGCGCTGGCACTGCTGCGCGCGCACCCCGCGATGGCGGCCGCGCAGGCCGACGTGCGGCGCTGGTCGGACGCCGCACGGGCCGAGGTCGCCGGGCTGCCCGATATCCCGGCCCGCCGCGCCTTCGAGATCATGTGCGGCTTCGTCGTGGAGCGCACCAGCTAACCGCGCCCGCCCGTGCGCCCGGCGGTACCGGCCGCCGCCCGCGCCGCCGCGCGGGCCTGCCCGCGCTCAGCCACGCCCGGCCCGCCGCGCCGGTCACGCCCGGTAGCCGGGACGAGCCTTATGATCATGGCGAAACCCGCAGTTGGCACGGCCGTTCCGCCATGATCACGGTTGCGGTGGCGCACTCCGCGTCCCGGCTGTTACCGGCTCTTGTCCGGCTTGTTACCTGCCGCAACACCATGACGCCCGGCTGTTGACAGCCCAAGTTTCGGCGTGGTTAAGTTCTGTATTGCGCATCGTTGTACGCTATGCGAACAGCTCAGATATGTGCCGGAAGTCCTTCCGGTGGCAGATCCCCTATGCGGCCGGTCGGCGAAGGCATCCACCGGCTTCACGGCATTTAAGCTCAGAGGAGACGACATGGGCCCTGAGAGAGCGGGCGACTCGCCGCTGGCCGGGACGCCGATTGGCCGGCGGTCGCTGCTGAGAGGTGTGGGCGCGGGCGCGGTACTGGCTGGCGCCGGCGGCGTCCTGAGCGCCTGCGGCTCGGGCATCAAGGGCGCCAACTCGGGCAGCACCAAGAGCATCACGATTGGCTGGATCCACCCGCTGACCGGCCCGCTGGCCGGTTTTGGCGCGCCGGACAACTGGGTGATCTCCAAGATCAAGCAGACCACTCCGTACAAGAACGGTTTCAAGATCAGCGGCAAGACCTACCCGGTGACGATCAAGTCCTACGACTCCCAGTCGAGCCCCACCCGCGCCGGGGATCTGGCCAGGACGGCCATTCTGAATGACGGCGTGGATCTGTTGCTTGCCTCGTCCACGCCGGAGACCGTCAACACGGTCGCCAGCCAGGCCGAGTCCCTGGGCACGCCGCTGATCTGCTCGAACGTCCCGTGGGAGTCCTGGTACATCAACCTCGGCGGCAACCCGGCGAAGCCGACGCTCAAGCCCAAGTTCGTGGTGATGTACTTCCTTGGCGCCGAGCACCTGGTCAAGGCCTTCATCCCGATGTGGAACCGGATCCACGCCCAGCTGCACACCAACAAGGTGGTTGCCGCGGCGTTCCCGAACGACTCGGACGGCAACGCGTTCCGTGCGGTGTTCCCGCCGATCGCCAAGGCGGCCGGCTACGACTTGGTCCTGTCGTCGCCCTACCCCGACGGAACCACGAACTACTCCTCGATGATCTCCCAGTTCAAGGCGGCCAAGGCCGACTTCTTCACCAACGTGCCGCTGCCGCCCGACTTCGCCACCATGTGGAAGCAGTCGGTGCAGCAGGGCTTCAAGCCGAAGCTGGCCACCGTGGCCAAGGTGCTGCTGTTCCCGCCCGATGCCTACGCGCTCGGCAGCCTGGCCTACAACGTCGCCACCGACGCCTGGTGGGCGCCGTCGCTGCCGTGGAAGTCCTCCTTCACCGGAGAGACCTGCCAGGAGTTCGCCACCCAGTTCGAGGCGGAAACCCACGGGCAGTGGAACTCCAACATCAGCAACTACAGCCTCTTCGAGGCCGCGCACGCGGCACTCACCATGGCGAGCGACCCGCATGACAAGGCCGAGGTCGCCGACGCCATCCACAAGGTGAACCTCCCCATGGCGGTCGCCGGCCCGCTGAACTTCGCCTCCGGTGGCCCCGCGCCTGGTGTGGCGATCACCCCGCCGGTCGGCGTGCAGTGGCAGAAGGGGACCAAGTACCCGCTGGAGATGCAGGTCGTCGACAACACGCTGCAGCCACAGGCGAAGATCACCGCCGATCTGAATGCCAACTAACCAGTGACCTGATGGCGAGCCCGCTGCTTCAGCTTGAGCATGTGACGAAGCGGTTCGGCCGGGTCGTCATCGCGGAGGACCTGTCGCTGACGGTGGGGCCCGGCGAGACGGTCGGAATCGTGGGGCCGAACGGTGCTGGCAAGACGAGCCTGTTCGGCCTCATCTCCGGGGACCTCGCCCCCGGCGCGGGCGAGGTCCGCTTCGCCGGGCGCACGGTCACCAGGCTGGACGCGGCCGCGCGGTGCAGGCTGGGCATCGGCCGCACCTATCAGGTGCCGCGGCCGTTCGGTGATATGACCGTGTTCGAGAACGTGCTCGTCGCGGCCCAGCAGGGCGCCGGGCTGCGGCGGCGGGCCAGCTACGCGGTGGCGGTAGAAGCGCTGCACCGGACCGGCATGTCCGGCCAGGCGAACGTGCCCGCCGAGCGGCTCGGCCTGCTGCAGCGCAAGCGGCTGGAACTGGCGCGGGCGCTGGCCACGCGGCCCACCCTGCTGCTGCTGGACGAGGTGGCCGGCGGCCTCACCGACCCGGAGGTCGCGCAGCTTGTCGAGATCGTCCGCGGCGTCAACGCCGAAGGCATCGCGGTGATCTGGATCGAGCACGTGGTGCGCGCGCTGACCCCTGTGGTGAGCCGGCTGATGTGCCTGTCCGGCGGCGTGTTCGTGGGCGATGGTGACCCTGCCACGGTGCTGGCCGACCCGGCGGTCCGGGAGGTCTTCCTCGGCACGGAGGTCACGGCGGCGCTGGCCGGCGGATCGCTGGGGCCCTCCCCGCCCGACGGCGGGCTATCCTCGTCCGACGGGGAACGGAGCGAGCCGTGAGCGTGCCGCGGTGAAGGGGGCAGGGGAGGCGGGCGGGGAGCGCCCGGGGAACGGGACGCCGCTGCTGGAGGTACACGACCTGGTCGTGCACCACGGGCAGCTCCGCGCCCTGGACGCGGTCTCGTTCCGGGTGTTCCCCGGCGAGGTCTACGCGATCATCGGTGCCAACGGGGCGGGCAAGTCGACGCTGCTGCGCACGATCGCCGGCTTGCACTTCCCAACCACGGGCTCGGTCCTGTTCGACGGCAGCGACGTGACCCGGCTTCGGCCCGAGCTCAGGGCCAGGCAGGGCATCGTCATGGTGCCGGAAGGCAGGCGGCTCTTCGGATCCCTGTCCGTCGAGGAGAACCTGCAGGTCGGCGCCACCTACGCGCGACAGGGCCCGTGGACCATCGAGCGGGTGTACGAGACGTTCGACTGGATGCGCGAGCGCCGCGGTCAAAGTGCCGCCCAGTTGTCCGGCGGCGAGCAGCAGACGGTCGCCCTCGGCCGGGCGCTCCTCGCCAACCCCCGTGTGCTGCTCCTCGACGAGCTGTCGCTCGGCCTGGCGCCGGTGGTCGTCCAGCGGATCTACGGCATGCTGCCGCAGATCCTGGCTGCGGGCCTGACGGTCCTGCTGGTCGAGCAGGACGTGAGCCAGGCCCTGCGGGTGGCCTCGCACATCCACTGCCTGCTGGAGGGCCGCACCACCCTGGAAGGCACACCTGCCAGCGTCACCGCGGCCCAGGTCGAGGCAGCCTACTTCGGGCTGGCCAGCGCCACCGCGCCCGGCGCGGCACCGGAAGGAAGTGAGCCGTAATGGCCTGGGTGAACGCCATCATCCAGGGGGTGCTGACCGGCGGCCTGTACGCGCTGTTCGCCTGCGGGCTGTCGCTGATGTTCGGGGTGATGAAGGTCGTGAACCTGGCGCACGGCGACCTCGCCGTGGTCGCGGGCTACATCGCCATCGGCGTCATCACCGTCACCCATATCCCCGTGCTGTGGTCCTTCCTCATCGTGGTGCCGGTGATGGCGGTGCTCGGCTACGTGCTGCAGCGCACGGTCATCCAGGGCGCGCTCGACCGCAGCGTGCTCACCACGCTGATGGTCACGTTCGGCCTGTCGGTGGTCATCGAGAACGGCCTGCTCCAGTTCTTCACCGCCAACAGCCGCGCCATCGGCACCGGGCTGCCCCTGGTGTCGGACTCCTTCAGCATCGGCTCACAGATCCAGATCGCCTACCTGCTCGTGGTCATCTTCGCCGTGGCCGTCGTGGTGCTGCTCGGGCTGCAGTACTTCCTGTCCGCGTCCAGGTACGGCCGCCTGATCCGCGCCGTGGCCGACGACCGGGAGGCGGCGCAGCTTTCCGGGGCGGACTACCGGCACGTGTTCGGCATCGCGGCAGCGCTCGCGTTCGGCACCGTGGCGCTGGCCGGCATCGCCTACGGCATGTACTCCCAGCTCAGCCCGACCACGGGCACCGACACGATCCTGCTGTTCGCGTTCGCGGCCGTGGTGATCGGCGGGCTCGGCTCACTGTGGGGCACCCTGCTCGGCGGCGTGGTGCTGGGCGTGGCCCAGCAGATCGGCGCCCAGATCAACATCTCCTACGAGGTCCTCGCGGGTTATCTTGTGTTCCTGGCCGTGCTGGTGCTGCGGCCACAGGGCCTTACCTCCCGGAGGGCGCAGTCGTGAGCCTGGCCACCGATACCAGTGCTCGCCCGGCGGCCGGGTTCCGGGTCACCCGGTCACAGCGGAACGTCGTCTGGACCGGGGCCGCCGCGCTGATCGTCGTCGTCGTGCTCGCGCTGTTCCCCTACATCGTGTACTCGGGCACCACCTCGGTGCTGGTGCAGGCGTTCATCGTGCTCACGCTGGCGAGCATGTGGAACCTGCTGGCGGGGTACGCGGGCCTGGTGTCCGTGGGGCAGCAGGCGTTCGTCGGGCTCGGTGCGTACTTCGTGCTGTTCCTCGCCCTGCACGGCACCTCGCCGTTCGCCGCGCTGCCCGTCGCCGCGATCGGCTGCGGCGTTGCCGCGCTGCCGCTCTGGTGGCTGGTCTCCCGGCTGCGCAGCGGGTACTTCGCGATCGCCACGTGGGTGCTCGCCGCGACCATCATGCTCATCATCGAGAGGTTCTCCTCGATCGGCGGCGGGACCGGCATGCCGCTGCCCGGCCTGGCCGGGCTCGACCCCGACGCTGCTGACCGCTTACACCTACTGGGCCGGGCTGGCCGTCACGGTGGTGGCGCTGGTCACCGTCTACCTGCTGCTGCGCGAGCAGGCTCGGCCTGGTGCTCACCGCCATCCGCGACGACGAGGTGGCCGCGCGCAGCTCGGGGGCACGGGTCGGCCTGGCGAGGATGCTGGTGTTCGTGGTGGCGGGCGCAGGCTGCGGCGCCGCGGGCGCCGTGCTCGCGATCAGCCAGCTCCAGGTGCAGCCGAGCGCGGTGTTCAGCGTGCAGTGGACCGCGGAGATGGCGTTCGCGACGATCATCGGCGGCCTGGGCACGATCGAGGGGCCGATCATCGGTACCGCGGTGTACATGGTGCTGCAGCAGACGCTGGCCTCGTACAACGCGTGGTACCTGATCATCCTTGGCCTGGTGGCGATGGCCGTGGCCCTGTTCGCGCGGCGCGGGCTGTGGGGGCTGGTGGACGCCCGCCTGAACGTCCGGCTGTTCCCGGTCGGGTACTACGTGCGGCTGGGCGAGGAGCGCCCGCGTAACCTGCCCACGCTGCCGCGGCGCAGCCCGGACCGCACGGCCCGGCCCGCCCGGCGCGCGCTGACCCGGGAAGATCCGGGCCACGCGGATGCGCTTACCTATAGGCGTGGCCGGGCCGCCGCGCGTAATCCGAGGAGGCAGGTGGAGATGTTCGGGTTGCGCAAGACTCGGATGATCACAGCGGATGAGGCACTGCCGGGGCGGTCCACCGCGATGCGCGTGCCAGCCCGGCATGAGGTGCTGGGCGCCCCGCTGGCGCCCCCGTACCCGCCCGGCACCGAGATCGCCGAGTTCGCGCTCGGCTGCTTCTGGGGTGCGGAGCGCAAGTTCTGGCAGGTGCCAGGCGTGGTGACGACCGCGGTCGGCTACGAGGGCGGGTTCACCCCCAACCCGACGTACGAGGAGGTCTGCTCCGGGCGGACCGGGCACTCCGAGGCCGTCCGGGTGGTGTTCGACCCGGCCAAGGTGTCCTATCGCGACCTGCTCAAGGTCTTCTGGGAGTCACACGACCCCACGCAGGGCATGCGCCAGGGCAACGACGTCGGGACGCAGTACCGTTCGGCCATCTTCTACCACTCCGACGAGCAGCGGGCCGCCGCCGAAGAGTCGCTGGTGGCCTTCCAGAAGAAGCTGAGCGAAGCCGGATACGGCGAGATCACCACCCAGATCGAGGCCGCGCCCGAGTTCTACTTCGCCGAGGACTACCACCAGCAGTACCTTTCGAGCGAAAGAACCCCAACGGCTACTGCGGCCTGGGCGGCACCGGCGTCTCCTGCCCAGTCGGCGTAGCGCGCGCCGACGGCTGAGTCTGCGCGGTCGACGCTGGCAGTCGGCACCTCGGATAGTATGTGGCCACAAAATTGTGATACATTGGCTTCATGGCTAGCGGAGCCGCATGCGGTGGGCCTACGGGACCTGCGCCATCACACCAGTGAGGTGCTGGCACGGGTACGGCACGGCGAGACCGTCGACGTCACCGAGCACGGGCGGCTGATCGCTCGCATCGTCCCTGTCGGCGAACGCGAGCCCACGCCCATCCTTGCCCGCCTCGTCGCGTCGGGCGGGCGACTCTCGCCCGCAGGCCGGGCTACCGTCCCCGTATGCGGCCTGGTGACGGCTCGGACCGGCTTTCCGAGACTCTCGCAGCGATGCGGGACGAGGAAAGCTGGTGAGCCTCTACTACGCCGACACTTCCGCGGTGATCAAGCTCCTGGTCGAAGAGACGCACTCGAAGGCTTTCGCGGCCTTCTATGACGGTCATGCCGACGCCGAATGGGTAAGTTCCGCGCTGCTCCGGATCGAACTCACCCGGGCCGTCGCCCGTGCCATGCCCGCACTGCTGCCAGAGGCCCGGGACCTGCTGACCGCCTTCTCCTACATCGCGATCGATGACGAGATCGTGGATGGCGCGATGAGTGAGCCAGACCGCGGGCTCCGGTCCCTCGATGCGATCCATCTCGCGACCGCGCGCATCCTCGCACCGGAACTGGAAGCCCTGGTCACCTACGACGACCGCCTGATCAAAGCGGCTACCGATGCGGGCCTGGCCACGGTCTCACCGGGGACGGAGACGGCCTGAGTTCAGCCAGGTACCGCTGGCACCAGCAGTATGAGTCAAGACATAAATCCGTCGGATACTGCGGACTGGGCGGGACTGGCGTCTCCTGCGGAAGGCCAAGCGGCGGGAAGTGGATCTTTACCTCGGCTGTGATGTCAAGTTACCTTTGCTGTCACTCGGTCCCCTCGATGCGAACTCATGGCGCCGAGGTAATTGGTGGTCGTTGGAGCAGGTCAGTTGTGGTCACCCAAGCAGGAGCGTGTCATATCGACTCGTTTGCCGGATAAAGCCTTGGCCTGGGATGGGCACCAGTCGCCGGCCACTGATGCCCGAGGTACCGACATCGATGTAAGGATTCACATTGTTCGGGCACCAATCGGACCAGAGCACTTGACTGCCGCGAGTAAAGCGGTACAGGTTGCTCTCATTAATATACCATTCGGACAGCGTGCCCTGGGAGCAGTTTTGAGGGCTTCCCAGGCTTGTAACTGGCTGCCCAATTGTAAGCTTCGTGGAAAGTGCAACGTCGACCAGGATCTCGACTTTCAGAGCGATGAGCCTAGGTCCAGCTACGACGAACGCAACCGAGAACTTATCGTTAGAGAAGAAGTAGCTGGCATTGTTAACTGGTTCCAGAGTCCTCAGGATCGTGCTCTGCCCGCTAGAGCTTATTCCCCTCACGACTACCATAGATGCCAAGTCGACTTCGGGCAGCGGGCCTACATCTTCCATGGTCAAGTTGACTTGGACGAAGTCTCTCGTTGCCCGACTGGACCACGGAACCGACAGCGACAGTGTAGGCCATCCCGGCTGGTGTGTTCTCGGGAACATAGATGCTCTGATACCAGAATTGGGCGACTGCGCCTAATGCGGTGAGCGATATCCCGGCGGTTTTCAGGCCTCGGCTTAGGTCCTTCCAGATCGCTGGGAGGGTCACGCATGCTGCGCATGCGCAAAGCGCGGCGAATATACCGAATATTGAGACGAGAATGTTCCTGTCATGAACCGAGTAGAAGACTATGGTTAAGTCTATGTAAAGGCCAGCCACAGCCGCGCCTGCCACAAAGGAAAGCGGCCGAGTAGATGTGTCCCGGATTGCGCTAACGACGGAGTGCAGCGTGCTGTGTTCGGTCTCGTCCCGGTTCCTAGAAGGGTCAAGGCTTGACGCAACAGCGGAAAGATGCCAAAAAGACCGGCAAGACTGACAAGCCCCGCAATAAAAAGAAAGAGGCCAGAGAACCGCGCGGAGAGCGACACTGGCCAAAGCAAGTCTTGAAATCCAATCCAGAGCGCCACTGTAGCATTCGCCAACAAAGCTAAGGCCAGCAATGGGCCCGAAAGGCACGCCAGTCCGCTCCAGTGCCTGTTCAAGAAAGTTGTTTGCATTTCCTAGCAACCGCCTTGCCGCTTGGGCGTGGACAAGTCGTACCCGACATGCCATCAGCGTCTTATCATCATCCCCCCGAAATGAGCGTCTTCACCAAGCCGAGTGTTGCCGTAATGAGTGAATGGCCAGTACGGCAAGTACGGCGCAAGATGGCATCCTAGGCGCAACGTCTACCGAGGCTTATCCGGCAGGAAGACTCGAGCCGCCGACCCACCCCCTCCCTGGACCGCATAGCCGCCCGAAAGCCGACATACGTATCCTGTTTCACAGGAGGCTTAGTGTCAACGGCCCCGGCTTGTGTCCTCTCTCCGCCGCAGAGCATGTAAAATCCGGGGAGCCTCACAGAGGCTCACGACAAGGTATAGGGCGACCTGTCTGGATTTTGCCCTCTTGCGCGGGCGACGACTGGAGCACCGTGATGACTCTTCCCTCGCGAGCGCAGTCGGCGGGTATGTCCCAATTCAGGGTACTACCACCCGCAGTACCCCTGACGGACAGGAAGAACCCGAACGGTGGTGAGACCGTTGACGTCACCGAGCATGGTCGGCTGATCGCTCGCATCGTCCCTGTCGGCGAGTGCGAGCCCACGCCCATCCTTGCTCGTCTCGTCGAGTCAGGCCGGGGGCGACTCGCCCCCAGGCCGGGCTACCGTCCCCGGACGCGCTCTGGTGACGGCTCGAACTGGCTTTCCGGGATTCTCGCAGCGATTCGAGACGAGGAACGCTGATGAGCCTCTACTACGCCGGCACTTCTACGGTAATAAAGCTCGCCTGGCACCAGTCGGTCCGCTGACGTACGCTGAGCGTCGCCGTCCGGGCCCTCGGGACAGGCGCTCAGTCCACCGGTGGCAGTTCGGCTACCTGCTGCTTGGTGATGTTGAGGCGGATCCCGCCGTCATATCCGGTCACGGCGCTGACCGGGATGGCGACTTCCTTGCGCCCCCAGAAATGCCCCTCCTGGAGGAGCACATGGGTCGCCCGGCGGTCGCCAGGATCGACCAGGAAGCCCCGTACCCGCCCGATCTCGCCATCAACGGCGTGGACCCGTTCTCCCGGGCCCACGTCTGACTCGCCTACCGGCACAAGGTCCTCGATGACCGTTCGCGGCTGTCCCGGTCTGGGCTCAAAGCCCGTACCGACGAGGCCGCCGCCGACGCCTTCCATACCTGTGACCACTTTGCGCTCCGCGGCGTGTTCAAGCCGGCCGAACTCCGCGAGAGTGCAGCGCACGCTGAGCTGACCGCCCGTGTTGTCCACCAGATCGACGGGCACCAGCCGTCCGGCCTCCCGATGATGTTCGGGCGTAATGACAAGATGTGTGACCGCACCACCGGCCGGATCGATGATCAGACGGCTGACTTCGCCGCAGGGACCATCCGTGCAGTTCGCTTTAGCTCCAATGGTAAATCCTGTCGCCTCTGCCACTGCTGCCTTCCCCTCTGGGTGATCGGGCTTCGCCACCGTAGCGGCGGATGAGAGGTATCCGCATGTGCGGCGAGCCGCAAACCCAGCGCCGCACCTCAACCGCACCGAGCGTAATCCGCACTCACCCGCGTCGGCGTCACTCCTGGCGGGGGATGACGTGCACCGTCTTGCCGCAGATCATGGGGCCTACTGCGCTGAGTCAGGGCGCCATCCGCAGGGAAACGTCAACATCGGAGGCCCGCATGGCTCCAAGTGAAGGCCCCCGATGATCCTGGACCTTGTGATCATCGGGCTCGCCATCACGTTGGAGCCGCTGACGCTCGTGGCGTTCGTCCTGATCCTCAGTGCCCAGCGAGGCACCCGGAAAGGGCTGGCCTTCATTCTCGGCTGGATGGCCTGCCTGGTCGCGGTGATCGCGGCCGTGGTCCTGGTCACCGGAGGCAAGCCACCGCGGCCGCACACCGCGCCCTCCACGGCCGCCCTGGTGATCAAAGCGCTGCTGGGCGCGGTGCTGATCTGGATCGGCTTGCGGCAGCGCAGGCGGATGGGCAGGCCCCGCAAGCAGCCGGGCTGGATGGCGCGGCTGGACCATCTGTCGCTGTGGGCCGCTGCCGGGCTCGGCGCCTTTCTGCAGCCATGGACGCTGGTGGCCGCTGCAGCGGCCACGGTCGTCCAGGCCAAGCTGTCCACCGCGGGCGACTGGCTGTCACTGGTCCTGTTCTGCCTGCTGGCCACGTCGGCCTTCCTGGTCATGGAGCTGTACGCGACCTTCGCTCCGGCCGCGGCCATGGCTCGCTTTAGGCAGATGCATAGCTGGATCGACGCACACCAGGATCAAGCGATCGTGGTGGGATCGCTGGTGGTTGGCGCCTGGCTGCTGGGGAACAGCATCTACCTGATCGTCTCGTAGCTAGGGCTGGAAACGCTCTGCGGTCTACTCTCGCTCGCGGCGCAGTAGCTCGAGGACTTCGTCCGGGCTCTCGGCCGTGACCCGGATCATCGCGCGCACGGCGTCCGCCAGGGCGACACGTGGCACACCGAGCTCAATCGCGGCCGCGGCAGCCCATTCGGTGAGCTGCCGGTAGAGTTCGGGGCTCAGGTCCAGGGTGATCCTGACCGGCTTCGACCGGATCGCGGTCCGGCCCGGCGGTCGTGCGTCAGGTTCTGTGCGCCTGGCCGCGGCGGCAGTCATCTGCGCCTTCCGCTGCTCCCGCTGCGTGCTCATGTCCGCAGTGAGCCAAGGGGAAGGCATCGCTCGATGAGTTCGAGGGCCACGTTGCGCCACGCGTCACGGCCGGGATTCTTAATGGGCATGCCGAAGCTCTGCGCGTAGACCTCCAGCCGTGGCACAGCGGTCTCCAGCACGTCATAGCCGAGCCGCTCGAGCGCCTCTCGGGCGTCGTTGGTGGAGTGCGCCCGGGCAACGCAGCGGTTCAGCAGCACAGCAGACCGTGCGGGCCTATCACGGACCGTGCCGACGTCGCTGATCTCGTCCCGCACCGGCGAGGTGCGGTTGATCTCGATGGGGCTCGGTGCGCAAGGGATCAGAATCTCGTCGGCGTACCGCAGTGCCGACCGGGCGATGCCGGCGTGGTCCTCCAACTGCGGCGTGTCGATGATCACCACGTCGTCTGCCTGGGCGATCTCGGGCACGCGGCGGTGCAGTTCGCGGGACGGGAGCGCCACGATCCGGAACGGGAACGCCGCCTCCGGTGGCGCCAGCCGCGGGTACATAGCCGCAAGGTCGGACCATTCCAGAGCACTGCCGGAGGGGTCGGCGTCCACCAGGAGCACACTGTTCCCGGCTTGCGCAAAGACGTGTGCCAGCCAGACCGCCGATGTGGTCTTGCCCGTGCCCGGCTTGAGGTTAGCCAGAGCGACACTCAGCCCCGTCACCTGGGCATTATCGCAGCGTCTGGGGGGCTTCGGTAGGCACGCGGCCACGTTGGCGCGCGGTGCACAGGCCGGAACTGTGGGTTAACACCAGGAGACATCCCTTCCGGGCGTTGATGGCCTGTGTGGAAACCGGCTCACGCGGGCGATGGGCACGGCGGTAAGAGGGACACCACGAAGCGGCCCACCGGCTCGTTCCACAGAAATGCAGTATTGCAGTACTCACTGTATTACTGCAAATTTGAGCCAGCGGGCCGGCGGCCGTGCGACGGACGGGATCGCCGCGGCTCATCGCCGATCATGAAATGAGCTTCCCGGCCGGGATGTGGGCGCTGTCCGGCATACAGCCAGGTTTCTGGCAAGTTACCCACAGTCTGTGGACGCCTACGCGGAACCGCAGTCGGGTAACCCCAGCCAAGCCGATCGCCGCGCCAGGCGCAGCGTCGGTGCTGTGGCACACCTCGCCAGGCCCGGCGATTTGGGCGTCGCGGGCACAGGCGCCGTCAGGAACACGGCCCGGCTACGGTACGCGCAGGCAGCCGCGTTATCCACAGGTCATCCACAGGGTTTCCGCGCAGCGGCCAGGAGGCACGCCCGGGGGCGGCGCAGGTTAGGATCGGGACCATGCGTCGAATTGGCCAGGTAGTCGGCGCCATCTTCCTGCTTCTTGGTGTCTTCTGGGCTGGGCGCGAGAGCACCCATGGCCTTACTGCCTTCTGGGACCACTGGTGGTGCCCGATTCCGCTTGCGTTGATAGTGCTGGGCTTTGCCGCTGTGCTCGCAGCCAGGCGGCCCGCGTCGACCGCGTAAATGGCCTGGCTCACCGCGCAAAACCCGGGCCCCGATCCGCAGGTACGCGCACCGGTGCCGGCCTGGGGGTGACCGGTCGCCCGGCTGCTCGGCAGCATGACTCCGGGGTGCGCCTGGGGACCAGATGGCGGGGTTGCCGTGCCGGTGTCTGACGAGGTGCTGCGCGTAGCAGGAGGCCGCCGGGTCGGTTACCGGGTGTCCGGCGCGGATGCGCGCCCGGCCCTGCTCTACCTGCACGGCTCGCCTTCGTCGCGGGCAGAGGTGGGGGATTACGAGCCGGGCCTGCTGGAAGAGCGGGGCGTGTGCGCGGTGGCGGTCGACAGGCCCGGCTATGGCGCTACGGATCCTCTCGATGACCTCGGCATGCTCGCCCGGACCAAGGATGCCGTTGCCGTGGCCGAGCACCTGGGCATGGCGCAATTCGCGGTTCAGGGCACCTCGGGGGGCGGGCAGTACGCGCTCGCTTGCGCGGTCCTCATGCCTGACCAGGTACACGCGGTGATATTGACCTCGGCGGGTGGCTGTATCGGCGAAGTAGGGGGCCTGGACGGCCTGCCACGGGACATCGCCGAGGGCTGGCGGCAGGAGTGGCGTGACCCCGAGGCTGCCCGGGCCCGGCTCGAGGCGGCAATGGCCGAACTGCACGCGAGCCCGCTGGAGAGCATGCGGAAGCTGGCCGGTACGTGGCCCGCTGACGAGCGCGACTGGGTCGAGAAGAACAGCGGCGCCTTGGCCGAGGACATAGCGGAGGCGGCGCGGCAGGGGGCGGCCGGCGGTGGCTCGATGGCCAGGCCGTCGGCCGGCCGTGGCCGATTGATGTCGCCCGGATCCGGGCGTCAATCCACGTCTTTCACGGTGACAGCGACAGCCTGGCGCCCCTGCCGGTCCTCCGCCGAAGCCTCGCCAGGGCGCCACGTGTGACGGAGGAGCGCATCTACCCTGGCGGCAACCACTTCTCACCTTGGGTGACGCGGGAACGCCAGGCTGGGATGCTCGCCGTCGTGCCCGGCTGAAGACCCTGGCAAGTGCTCGCTCCTGACCGCCCTTCGCCGCGCGGGTGGGCGCGCCTTATCCCGTCAGGTCCTTGTCCCCGGGGGTGAACATCTTGTCGACCGGCAGGTCGAAGAACCGGGCGATCCGGAAGGCAAGCGGCAGCGACGGCATGTAGCGGCCGTTCTCGATGGAGATCACCGTCTGACGGGAGACGGCCAGCGCGGCCGCCAGTTCGGCCTGGGACAGCCCGCGCTGGTTGCGCTGCTCCCGCACCCGGTTCTGCACTATGTCAAGGTACCTTTACCTGTGCGTGAATGTCAAGGAAGCTTTACGCTCCCCCGCGCGGGCGGCGGCCCGGCGGCTATCCGGCTCCCTGGCCGCCGCGGGCAAGATGTGCCCACTCGTGGTGGCCGAGGCGCTCCAGGTTGCCGGCCAGCCACGCGCGGGCATCGGCGTCGAGCGCCGCGGCGGCCAGGTCTGCCCGGTCCTTCGGGCGATCCAGGCGTGCCTTATACAGGAGCGCGATCTGGGGCCGCAGGTAGCGGACACCGCCGACGGTCTGCTGGGCGCGTGGCCACGGCAGCCGGACGCTGGTATCCCGCTTGAACACCCACTCCTGGTCGCTGGGATCGAGCTGGATGTCCAGCCGCCAGGGATGCCCGGCGTCACGGCGCAGCCAGAGCTGCTCGCAGCCCGCAGTCAGCGGCTGGCCGGCGAGCACCGGCCGCAGCGCCCCGTCGTTGGCTTCCCACAGATGCCAGCCGGAGAGAGCCTTACGCAGCTCATCGAGGTCGCTACGGCTGACCGCGATGTCGGTGTCGTCGTGCGGGCGCGGCGCGGCGCCGATCCGGGCGGCCCGGCCGCCAGCGACCCACCAGCGCACCGGGGCGCCGGCCAGCAGTTCCGCGGCCTGGCCGGGGTCCAGCGGATCCCAGCGGCCGTACAGCGCCTGGAACGCCGCCTCGTCCAGGTCGTTGGCCGCCCGGGCGAAGGCGCTGTCCATGGGCCCAGTCTGCCCGAGCCCCGGGCCCGGCCGCGGCCCGGTTTCCCCGGTACCCGGATAGGGGCTCAGCCAGATCCCGCACCGGCCCCGGGCGGCGTACCGGCCCGCGACCCGGCGACCAGGACGCCCGTGACCCCGATGACCGCGGCCGAGGTCAGCAGGGTCACGGAGATCCCAGCGGCCTGGGCCAGGCCGGCGAGCGCGAACCCGCCGGCGATCTCACCGGCCGACTCTTCGGCTACAGCCATTGGATACGGGCCAGGACGGCGGCAGGGCAACTGGTTTTCCGCCGTGCCGCGGCGGTCCGTTGCGCGGTTGTTTGCTCTCGTTTTACCTGGGCAGCATGCCCGGCGTGAGTGAACCAGGCAGTGTGCGCGAGTCCAGTGGGGGACCGGGCACCAGGGAGAACTGGCGCGACTGGTCCCGGCGCCGCATCCCGGAGCGGCTTGAGCGGATGGAGCTGCGGTACCGGGGCCGTACCCGGAGCACGGCCCAGCCGGGGCAGCGCCCGCAGCCGTCGCTGCCCGCGGGCACCGACCTGCTACCGCAGATCAAGCACATCGTCGTGCTGATGATGGAGAACCACTCCTACGACAACTACCTCGGCATGCTGACCGGCCGGGGCGAGGGGTTCCCGCTGGACGGCGATGGCCGCCTGCCGTGACGAACCTCGACGCCGAGGGCAACCCGGTGCGAGCGCATCACCTGGCCACCACGCAGCAGGCCGAGGGCGCCCCCTGCCAGAGCTGGAATGCCAGCCAGGTGCAGTGGAACCAGGGCAAGATGGACGGCTTCGTCACCAGCACGGAAGAAGTCACACCCGACGCCGACCCGGCGGTCGGCATGGGCTACTGGTCCGAGGCTGACCTGCCCTTCTACTACGGTCTGGCGCGGACCTTCCCG
Organism: uncultured Actinomycetes bacterium; assembly: GCA_963795785.1. Taxonomy (GTDB): domain Bacteria; phylum Actinomycetota; class Actinomycetes; order Streptosporangiales; family Streptosporangiaceae; genus DASXKD01. Next base: position 4,234 of record CAWCKG010000076.1, on the reverse strand, counting down.
CTGGCCGATCACTGGTTCAGCTCGTGCCTGGGGCCGACCTTCCCCAACCGCCGCTTCCTCATCGCCGGCACGGCCAACGGCCTGGTCGACGACCTCCCGTTCCATCTGCTCGACTACCCGCCGAACGGGACCATCTTCGACATGCTGACCAGGCACGGCATCTCGTGGGCGAACTACCACCCGGTGGCCGGGGACAAGTCCAGGGCGCGGCGGCTGGCTCACTACCGGCGCCGCCGGGCCCGCCGGACGCTGATCGCCCTGGGCCAGGGCCTGCGCACGGTCACCGATGGGGTGCAGAAGGACATCCAGTTCACCGCCGACCTGTTCCCGCTCGGCATCGGCCAGCACATGCTGCACATCCACGGCATTGACCAGTTCTTCGCCGATGCCGACGCCGGCACGCTGCCCGCGTTCAGCCTGGTGGATCCGGCGTTCGAGGAGTTCTCCGAGGAGAACCCGCAGGACATCGGGAAGGGGGAGAGCTTCGCCGCCGAAGTGATCAACCGGGTCATGCACGGCAAGGGCTGGCCGGACACGCTGCTGATCTGGACCTACGACGAGCACGGCGGTTACTACGACCATGTCCCGCCGCCGGCGGCGGTCCAGCCGGACGACGTGGACGGGAAGTCGATGGCCGCCCGGCCGCCGTGGCTGCAGGTGGCCCACCGGCTGCTGTTCCCCAGGCACGCCAAGGACGCGGAGCAGCTGGACGAGGACCCGATGCGCTACGACCGGTACGGCTTGCGCGTCCCGGCCGTGCTGGTCTCCCCCTACGCCCGGCGCGACTGCGTCCTGTCCGAGGTCTTCGACCACACCTCCGTGCTCAAGCTGGTCGAGGAGAAGTGGAACCTGCCGGCGCTCACCCGCCGCGACGCGGCCGCGGCGTCACCGATCGGTGCGCTCGACCTCAGCGCGCCGCCCGCATTCCGCACGCCGCCGAAGCTGCCCGAGCCCGGCCGCAAGTGGGGCACCTGGTAACTCCTTGCCGGGGGCACCGAGGTCAAGGTGATCCGCCAGACCGGTCAGGGCCAGCATCCGCCGGACCATGGGGCTGGCGGCCCGGACGGCCGGGCGTGCGCCAGCCGGGAGATGCCGGCCGGTTCCCGTGATCAGCCGCGCGGAAGCGCAGTCGATGAATTCGACCCCGGCCAGGTCGAAGACGAGCCGTTGCGTCCCGCAGCCCAGGGTCTGTGCCAGCCGCCTCGCCAGCAGTGGCATGGTGACCGGGCTCAGTTCGCCGCGGAGAACCACCGTGGCAGTCCCTGCGGACACCGTCACCTCGATCCCCAGGTGCGGGCCCGGCATGCCGCCGGATGCCGGGCCCGCCACCGGGTTGCTACCAGTAATGTCGCCGGCCGCCGACGCCCCGGCCGATCGAGCCGAGGAGGAGAAAGATGAGCCCGGCGACCAGGACGACGATGCCGATCGTCCAGACGATCGCGATGTTGGCGAGGAAGCCGATGAGCAGCAGGATAAGGCCGATGATGATCATGGGACGCTCCAGTCCAGCGGTTGGGCCAGTGGTTCGGCCGACTGCTGTCAGGGGGCGCCTTCGCGGAAGCATCCGGTGAGGCGCGGGGACCAGCATCGACGTGACATTCGGGCCGCAGGGTCTGGGCGGCGTCATGACGGCGCTTCCAGTATGCCCCAGTGTGGGCAGGGCGCAAATCACCGGCGCTGGCGGCACGGGCCCTGCTGCACCTCGCGCCGTCGGTCACGCCGGGCGTTCGGCGCCCGCGACGATCTCCGCGCAGACGGCGCTCAGCTTGCGGCGCTCGGACCGGGCCCGCGCGCGCAGTTGCTCGTAGGCGTCCCGCGCCGAGATGCCGTCCCGGCCCATCAGCACCCCCTTGGCCTGCTCGATCACCTTCCGGGAGTCGAGCGCGCCCTGCAGTTGGCCGGCCAGCTCGGACTGCCGCTCACCCTGCATCATGCTGGCGATGAACAGCGCGGCGAGATCGGTGAACGCGAGCAGCGCCAGTTCTCCCTCGGGTGACCAGGGATGGCGCTGCTCCGACAGCACGGCCACCACGCCCACCGCGGCCTGGTTGTAGGGCAGCGGGCTGGCCAGCACCGCGCGGACGTCACGTGCCACGGCCGCCTCGCTGAACTTGGGCCATCGCTGCTCGCTGGCCAGGTCCTCGGCGCTGATCAGCTCGTGGGTGTCGAAGGCGTCGATGCAGGGTCCCTCCTGGTGGCGGATCTGCAGGTCCTCCAGGTGCCCGAACCTGTCATCGGAGGCCGCGACGTTGCGCAGGTGCTGTTCGTCGTCGACGAGCATCAGGCCCGCGCCGTCAACGCCGAACATCGTGTGCGTGGTGTGCACGACCTCGCTGATCGCGTCCTCGACCCGCATCTCGCCGAAGCGAAGCTTGCCAAGTTCCCGCAGGGCTTGATGCACATCGTGCAGGGAGACATCCACCGGCCGGTCCTCACTCCAACGCCGTCAACACCCTGCCGCCCGCACCGCCGCCGGGGGACAGCTAGCAGCGACTCTAGGGGATGCCCGGCAGGTCAGGCTTCCAGGCTGCGGCCGATTCCCCGGTAACGGTGGCGTCGTGCGGCAGGCCGGTCACACTTTGCCGCCCCGCCCGGTCAGACATTCGGGGGAAGAAACCACAACATCCAAGGGAGACACCCATGCCACTGCAAGTGACCACGATCATGCTCGGCGTCGAGGACCTGGCCCGGTCCAAGAAGTTCTACGCCGAAGGCCTGGGCTGCGCGATCGACAAGGACTACCCCGGCTTCGTGAACCTCGGCCTGGGCGGCGGGTCGTCGTCGCTGGCCCTCTACGAGCGCGGGGCGGCGGCGCAGGACGCCGGCGTCTCACCCGAGGGATTCCGGCTTCAGCGGCGTCTCGTTCCACTACATCGTCGACTCCCGCGAGGCCGTGGACGAGGTCATCAGCAAGGCCGTCGCCGCCGGTGGCTCCGTCGTCAAGGCAGCGGAGGGCGCCCAGTGGGGCGGCTACTCCGGCTACTTCGCCGACCCGGACGGCCACCTCTGGAAGGCCGCGACCTCGGCCTGACACCCGGCGCGGGACCGTGGGCCAGGCACCGCCGGCCCCGGTCCGCGTAACCCGGTCCGCCGGCAGGCATAACGCCCGCTCCGCCCCGGCCCGCTCAGCCTGCGGCGCGGCTCGTCCGGCGCTGCCCCAGGACGGGAACGGCCGCGACCGCGGGATGAGGTGCCGCGCGCCCGGGTTCAGCCCGCGGTTGATCACCTCGGCCACGTCCGCCACGGTGGCCACCCCGTACTCCATCGTCGGGTTGCCCTGCGTCAGCACCACCACGCTGTAGTTGCGGTCGCCGTGGGTGAAGCAGCCGATGCTGTTCACGAACCAGCCCGGGACCGGCGACAGCGGCGCCCATCCGTTCTTCACGTGCACCGTGAAGGTGCCCGGGACGCCGGCGGGCACCCCCCAGCGCTGCGCGGGGATCACGTGCGCCATCAGGTGCAGTTCGTAGCGGCGTGCCGCCTTGGCCAGCACCGGGTTCGGCTGCAGCAGGTGCCGCAGCAGGATGAGCTCGTCGTGGGCGGTGATCCGGGTGAGGCCCCAGTAGCCGGTCGGGCCGAGCACGGTCTGGCGCATCCCGGTCAGCTGCAGGAACCGGTTCAGGTGGTACCTGCCCACGTCGTCCCACAGTGCCGTGGCCGCGCCGTTGTCCGACTCGGTGATCATCTGCCAGGCCAGCCGCCGCTCCCGGCCGGTCAGGTCCCGGTGCCCGGCCTGCGCCTTGCGGAGCAGGGCACCGAGGATCGTCGCCTTGACCACGCTGGCCGAGTCGAAGTGGCGCCGCTCCCGGTACCAGCAGCCGATGCCCAGGTGGGGGTCCTGCATCCTGATCGCGACGATCGACTCGCGGCGATGCAGCACGGCCCGGATGCCCCGGGACATGCGCGCCGCGATCGCGGCGTGGTTCCCCCACGAACGGCAGATCTGGTACTCCCCGGCCCGGGCGCCAGGCCCGAACGTGGCCGCGCGGGCGGCCCCTGGCCGGGCCGCGACGCACATCGTGGCCGTGGACATCGTCAGGAATAGCACCGCACGCAGTTGCCGCTTGTCCATCGCGGTCCCCCCGGCTCGACGGATCCCCGCAGGCGGCCGGGCCGCCAGGCTTACCGGGGCCGGGCGATCCCCACGCCCGGCCGGGCACTGGACGGCGCCAGCCACGATGAATCGTTCTGTAGTGTAATAACTACTCTAAGTTCCGAAAGGGGAGGGGGGCGT
>CAWCKG010000075.1:0-24050 GCA_963795785.1 uncultured Actinomycetes bacterium | reverse complement strand
ACTTGATGATGTACGGCGGTGCACCGTCGGCCGACGGCACGCCGAGGACCTCGCCGATCCGGTCTTCCCCGACGACCAGCCGGTCGCCGATATGTGCGCGCATTTCGAACCACCTCACCGGCGGCCCTGGCGGCCGGGGCCGCGGGCCAGCGTGCTGGTCGGAGCTGGATTCCGGGACGTGCCCGGCTGGCCGGGCGTGACGACGGTGACCGGGCAGCGTGCGTGCGCGGTGCAGTAGGCACTGACCGAGCCGTGCACCGCCCGCCGCAGGCTGGGGCCGGGCGTGGTTCCCACGACGAGTACATCGTCACTGCCCGAGGCGATCCGAGTGAGCACCGGGCCGGGGTTACCCTCTGGTGTCTCGATCGTCACATCAAGATCACCTGGAACCTCTCCGCCAGCCATACGGAGCGCCCGCGTGGTGAGGCGCCTTGCCGCTTGCCCGGGCTCGCTGCCCCGGAAGGTGAGGACCACGAGGGTGCGGCCGCTGCGGTGCCGGAGCCCGCCGTGCTGCGGCAGCCCGAGCGCCCAGGCCCGGACCGCGACCAGCTGCGCGCCCCGCGACCGGGCGAATCCCATCGCCCAGCGCAGCGCCGCCAGCCCGGCAGGCGAGTCGTCGATGCCCACCACGACCCGGCCGCCCGTTACGGGGCTGGGCTGCCCGGACGTCGTGCTGGTCACGGCTGCCATCACTGGCCGCCTCCTCCTGCGTCGTGCTCTCAGTCTGCGTGGCCGGGCCCGCAGGCAAGCAGGGCGTTGCGGCCCGGATGTCAGGGACGTTCGTCCCGGGAGGTCCCGCCCGAATGTCCCGTCCATGAGGAACTCGGGCACCGGGCGGCGCGCGGAGGCCAGGCTGGTGCGCGCGGGGCCGAACTGGAGCGGCGTCTCCAGGGTCCCCGGCAGCGCGAGTCTGGTGTGGATGAGGTCCCGGATCACCGGGAATCTCCAGCGGCCCGGTGTGCAGGCTGGCCGCCACCCACACCGTGGCCGCGTTCGGCCAGGACGCGGTGCAGCGCCTGGCCCGCGCGCAGCCAGTCGAGACGGGTGTCGCCGGCCGTGACAAGCACCGCGGTCGCGGCCGGGGGCGGCTCCATCCGGCCCCGGCGGCGGGCAGCAGGCCGCAGTGAACGGCCGAGGTCGAAATCGCGCTGGGCGAGCCGCCCGGAGAGCGGCCGGGACCGTCGGCCCGAACGCGGCCGCGGGCACGCCATCCCTGGCGGGGCTGCCGGGCGGGCGGCTCCACCCGCCTGATCTCCGCCCGCGCCCCGGCGCTGTGTGCCTGCATCAGGAGCGGCTTCGGCCCGCGAGGTCGGCCAGCTTCCCGTACTTGCCGGGCGTCTCGACAAGGGCCAGCGTGGCACCCTCGGCGAGGGCGTCATGCTGCAACCTGGGCTACAGGCCGGCCGGTACCGGGCCCGGGTCGAACGCACCACGGTGGGTGTGCCGGTGCGGCAGTGCCGTCAGCATCCGGCGTTCCGCCTCGGTGACCGGCGCCTCGGGGCCGAGGGCCACCCGGGCCAGCAGCCAGGGCGTGGACCGCTCGGAAAACAGGCGCACCGCGGGCGGGTCGCCCAGCCCGCGCACCGCGAGCCGGAGCCCGAACAGCGCCGCGCCACAGGAGATCAGCATCTCCCTGCCGTCGCGGTCCTGGCCGAGCTTGCGCTCCGGATCGGCGTACAGGTCGATCGCGTGCGGGCTGATAGCGAACCGCCACGGCTGGGTGTTGTGCACCGAAGGTGCGCGGGATGCGGCCGCCAGCATCGCCGTGACCGTGCGCGCCGGGATGCGGCGCGGCAGCGGCGCTGCCGGGGATGCGGCTGCCTGCGCGGCTGTCGCCGTTTGGTTGTCCGGCCGCGCCTGCCTGATGCCCTCTGCCATGCCCCTCACCTGCCCATGCTCGGGGTCAGGCTCCCAAGGTGGCGCGGTGTGGGCACAGCGGCCAGGGTCGTTGGTCCCGCGGCACCGGGTCCTGTGCCGGTGCATGGCCGTGCCTGGCAACGCGGGGGTGTGCGGCGGCCCTCGGCCAGGGTCCACGCCGGCCGCGGCGCTACTGGCCTTTGAGCATGCTCCGGTACACCGCGAGCAGCGCGGCCTTCTGGTCGTCGTCGAGCCGGGCGTCGGCCCGGATCACCGACTCCACCGAGCCCGGGCCGCTATCCGCCTCACCGCGAGCGGCGTCCGCGCCGTGCTCGAGCAGCCCAGCCTCGGTGAGCAGTGTCTCGCCGGACACGTTGAGCGCGTCGGCCAGCAACCGCAGCACCCGGACCGACGGCTGGTGCAGGCCGCGCTCGATCTGGCTCAGGTACGGGTTGGACAGGCTGGTCAGGTCGGCAAGCTGGCGCAGCGACAGGTTCGCCAGCTTGCGCTGGCTGCGGATAAAGCTGCCGAGCGCCTTCATCTGGGCGTCCCATGCGTCCGTCACGGTCACCTCACCTCCCCGTACCACAGCCACAGGATGCCGATGCGCTAACAATACTGAGCAACACGCCGCACGGCGGCCCTTGCCGGGCCGCCGTGCGGCGTGTTGGCCTGCCCGCTGCAACGGGCGGCGGCCCGGCCGCGGCCCGTCGCACGGAACGCGCCTTACTTGGCCGCGGTGCCGTCTTCCTGGCAGCGGAGGCGGTGTCGCCGTAGAACAGCGGCGCGGTCGCCTGCAGCACGTCCTCGGCGAACTTGCGCTGTGAGGCAAGCAGCTGCTCGGCGAAGTCGTACGCGCCGGCTACCAGCTCGCCCGGCTTGGGCAGCTTGTCAGAGAACGGCATGCCGACCTCGGGGAACGGCGGCTTGATGGACTGGACGGCGTCCGCCCAGAGCTGGATGGCGTCGACGACGGCGTCCTGGCCCGCGGACGGACTTCAGAATCTCACCCTGGAGCTCGTGCCCCACGGTCTTGGTGTCGCTCATGGCTCCTCCTTGATGTCTTCTGCTAACTAAAGTACGCACTTCGCGCTCTTGTCAAGCGCCCCCTAGATATATCTAGCAACCGCCACGCCGCCACCACACCTCGATCGAGAGCAGCCACCTGACGCGGGCAGACGGCTGAGGAGCCAACCTGGCAAAGCTTCCGGGTCGGCCAGGGGGCTGCCCGGACGCGGTTTTGTCCCGCGTCCGGGCAGCCCCCTGGTTGGCCTTTCTCCCGGCTCTCAGGCCCTACCCGTGGATGTACTCCCCAGGCGCGTCGTCGATGCCGGGTACTTCTCACTACCCATCGCCGGCGGTCAGTCCGGCGCCCCGCCCGGCGGCCCGCCCACTTGGCCCAGTCCTCCCACCAGGATCCGCTGTGCCGTTCCGCCGCCTCCCGCCATAGGTCCGCGGTCACCGGGTTCGGCGTCGTGGCCACCTCGTACCAGGCCTTCGGGCCCGGTGGGTTCACGATGCCGGCGATGTGACCGCCGCTGGAGAGCACATAGCGGACGTCCCCGCCCATCAGCCCCGTCGTCTTGTAGGACGCTGCCAGGGCACGATGTGGTCGTTGATGGCACCGACCACGTAGACGTCGTTGCCGACGTCGGCAAGGGACAACTGCCGGCCCTTGATCTCCATCACGCCTCTGGCCAGTTCGTTGCGCAGGTACAGCGAGCGCAGGTAGAACGCGTGCATGGTGGCGGGCATGCGGGTGTTGTCGCTGTTCCAGGCCAGGATGTCGAAGGCCGCGGTTCCTGGCCGAGCAGCCAGTTGGACACCACGTAGTTGAAGATCAGGTCGTTGGGCCGCAGCGCGTCGAAAGTGGTGGCCATCTGCCTGCCCTCCAGGACGCCCTGCTCCTCCATCTGCTTCTCCAGCCGGGACACGGTCAGCTCGTCGGTGAACGCGCCGAGCACGCCAGGCTCGCTGTAGTCGAGCAGGGTGTTCAGCAGGGTGACGAGCCGATCCGGTCGTTTCCCGTGCCGGCCAGGTAGGCGGCGAGCATGCCGGTGAGCGCCCCGCCGAGGCACAGCCCGACGATGTCGATCTTCGGAGCCCCGGTGATGTCGGTGATCACGTCCAGGCGGCCTGCGGGCCGTGCACCAGGTAGTCGTCCAGGGTCACGCCGCTCATGCCGGGCCCGGGTTGCGGTAGGAGATGGCGAAGACCGTGCGCTCGTGGGTGATGGCCCACTCCAGGAAGCTGCGGCCGGGGGCCAGGTCCATGATGTAGTACTTGTTGATCCACGGCGGGCTGGCCAGCACCGGGACCGACCGGACCTGGGGGGTCTGCGGCGCGTACTGGATCAGCTCCATCAGGTCGTTGCGGAAGACGACCTGCCCCGGGGTGGCGGCCATGTTCCGGCCGATCTCGAACGGCCGGGTGTCCACCTGCCGGGGCATGCCGTTGTTGTTCCTGAGGTCGTCGAGGAAGTTCCTGGCACCCGCCACGAGGCTCGCCCCGCCCGTGTCGAACGCCCGCTTGAGCGCCGCCGGGTTGGTGGCGAAGTAGTTCGTCGGGGCGAGCGCCGCCAGTAGCAGGTCGGATGCCAGCCGCGCCTTCGCGTCGGTGACCGGGTCACCCCGCCCGCCGCCAGCAGGTCGTCGACCAGCTTGACAGCGGCGAAGTACGCCTGCCCGATCGCGAAGAACGCGGGGTTGCCCCGCCAGGCCGGCTCGGCGAACCTCTTGTCCTTGGCCAGCGCCGTCCCGGCCGCCCGGTCGGCCGGCCCAGCGCACGGCGGCCTCCGGGCCGACCCGGGCCAGGGCCGCCGCGAACTGCCAGAACGCACCGGAGGCCGCGTACGGATTCTGCGCGGCGCGCCGGGTGACGGCCAGCAGCGCATTGCCGAAACTGACCGGGTCCAGCCGCGCGAACAGGCCGCCTTCGGGAGCAACGGCCGCCATCGCGTCCTCACCCGCGGCCCATGCGCTTCCTGCGCCATCCATGAGCGTCCTCCTCGGTGCCAGCCACTCGCGACCAGCCGGCGGAGCGGCCACCGGCCGCCCCGCGGCTGTCTATCAATACCGTGTCATGCCCGCTCGAACACCGCGGCGATGCCCTGACCGCCGCCGATGCACATGGTGACGAGGCCGTAGCGGCCGCCGGTACGGTGCAGTTCGTACAGCACCTTCACTACCAGGATGGCCCCGGTCGCGCCGATCGGGTGACCGAGCGAGATCCCGCTCCCGTTGGGGTTGGTCCGCTCCGGCGGCAGGCCCAGTTCCCTGACCACCGCCAGGGCCTGTGCCGCGAAGGCCTCGTTGACCTCGAACACGTCGATGTCGTCAAGCTTGAGGCCCGCCCGGTCCAGCACCTTGTGGACGGCCGGTACCGGGCCTATGCCCATGATCCGCGGCTCGACTCCGGCGTGACTGTAGGCCACCAGCCGTCCCAGGGGGGCCAGTCCCTCCCGCTCCGCGAACTCGCCGCTGGCGAGCACCACGGCCGCCGCTGCGTCGTTGATGCCCGATGCGTTGCCCGCGGTGACCGTGCCGTCCTCGGCGAAGGCCGCGCGGAGCTTCGCCATGTCCGCGGCGCCGACGCCGGGGCGGATCTGCTCGTCGGTCGCGAAGGTGGCGGTGCCCTTACGGCCCGCCACCTCGATGGGCAGGATCTGGCCGGTGAAATAGCCAGCGTCGGTGGCCGCGGCCGCCCGCCGGTGACTCTCTATGGCCAGGGCGTCCTGGTCTTCGCGGGACACGTGGTAGTCAGCCGCCACGTTCTCCGCGGTGACGCCCATATGGCAGGCGCTGAACGGGTCGGTCAGCGCGCCGACCATGGCGTCGATGACCACACCATCCTGCATCCGCTGGCCCCACCGCATCCCGGGCAGCCAGTACTGGCCGCGGCTCATCGACTCCGCGCCGCCCGCCACGGCCGCCTCCGCGTCGCTCAGCATGATGGCCTGCGCCGCCGAGACGATGGCCTGCAGCCCGCTGCCGCACAGCCGGTTCACGGTGAATGCTGGCGTCTCCACCGGCAGGCCACCGTTCACGGCGGCGACCCGGCTCAGGTACATGTCCCGGGCCTCGGTGTGGATCACGTTGCCGAAGGCACAATGCCCGATACCGGCGGGATCTGTCCCGGCCCTGCGCACCGCTTCGGCCACTACGGCCGCGGCCAGGTCACACGGCGGAACGGCCGCCAGGCCGCCGCCGTACTTGCCGATGGCGGTGCGGACGCCGGACAGGACGAAGACATCGTTCGTGGCGCTCATCGTCATCACCCTCACATGTCCAGGCCGCCGTTGATGGCCCAGATCTGGCCGGTGATGTATGACGACTCGTCGGCGGCCAGGAAGCAGACGGCGCGGGCGATCTCCTCCGGCCGGGCCAGCCGGCCCATCGGGATCTGCTCCTTGATCCGCGCCAGCGCCTTTTCCGGCACGGCGGCCACCATGTCGGTCGCGACGTAGCCAGGGGTGACGGCGTTGACCGTCAGCCCGACACCGTCGCCTGGCGCACCGCCCGCCCGTTTGAGCTGGAAGATGGCCTCCTTCGCCAGCGACTTGGTCAGGCCGAACAGCCCGGACTTGGACGCGGCGTAGTTGGCCTGGCCGACCTGGCCGGTCTCGCCGATCACCGAGGACACGCTGATGATCCGGCCGGTGCCCTGCTTGACCATCTGGTCCAGGGCGGCCTGGGCCATGAAGAACGCCCCGGACAGGTTGACCGCGATGACCCGTTGCCAGTCCTCGTCGCCCATCTTCGCCACGGTCTTGTCGATCGTGATGCCGGCGTTGTTGACCAGGATGTCGAGGCGGCCGTGCCGCCGATCACCTCGGCGACCACGCGGCGGCAGTCGCTCGGCCGAGCCGATGTTCCCCTCGTGCACGGTGAAGAGCCGGTCTGGGTACTGCCCGGCCATGTCGGCCTGGAACTGCACCGCCCGTTCCTGGTGCCGCCAGTAGCCCGCGCCGACGGTGGCCCCGTCGCCGGCCAGTTGCTTGCTGATCGCCGCGCCGATGCCGGCGGTGCCACCGGTGACCAGGGCCACCCTGCCGGCGAGCAGCCCTCTCGCCGATGCCTGCCGTTCCTGTGTGATCGTCATTGGTAGCACTTCCTGCCTATTCGGGGGCTTGGGGGTCGTCTTCGACCGTCCCCGCAGAAGGGACAGCCCGGCAAGGGGCGAACGTCCCCCGCCGCCGGGCCGGTAGGCCCTCGAGGCCCGGCCGGTGACCGTGGTCTGCTCTCGGCCACGGACAGGTGCTGGAACGGGGCACGCACGCGTGCCTGCTCGCCGCGGGCGGGTATTACGCGAAGATGTGGGCGGCGGCCCAGGCTGCGCACGCGGGGCCGTTCCCCGGGCGTACAGCGGGATGGAGCCGGCCGCGCGGCCCGGAAAGGACGCGCTTGTGACCTGCACCCTCCACGTGGCCTGGGACGACCGGCTTACCAGGTACGACTTCGGGCCCAGCCACCCGCTGGCACCGATCCGGGTCGAGCTCACCGTCGAACTGGCGCGCGACTTCGGTGTGCTTAACGCGGCCGGGGTGACGATGGCCGTCCCGGAGCCCGCCACCATGGCCGAGCTTGAACTGGTGCACGACCCCGGCTACATCGACGCCGTGCGCCGGGCCGGTGCCGGGGAACTGACCGACCCGCGCGGCCTGCTCCGGTACGGGCTCGGCACCCCGGACGACCCGGTGTTCCCCGGGATGCATGACGCGTCGGCGCTGGTGGCCGGGGCGACGCTGGCCGCGGCGCGGGCGATGTGGGCCGGCGCGGCCGAGCACGGCGCCAGCATCGCCGGCGGCCTGCACCATGCCATGGCCGGTCACGCCAGCGGCTTCTGCGTGTACAACGACCCGGCGATCGCCATTGCCTGGCTGCTCGGCCAGGGTGCCGAGCGGATCGCCTACGTCGACATCGACGTGCACCACGGCGACGGCGTCCAGGCGGCGTTCTGGGCCGACCCACGGGTGCTGACGATCAGCCTGCACGAGCACCCGGCCACGCTGTTCCCCGGCACCGGCCTGCCCACCGAGACCGGGGCGGCCGGCGCCGAGGGGTCCGCGGTGAACGTGGCGCTGCCGGCCGGCACCCGGGACGCCGGCTGGCTCCGCGCGTTCCACGCGACGGTGCCGCCGCTGCTGCGCGCGTTCCGGCCGCAGGTACTGGTGAGCCAGCACGGCTGCGACACGCACTGGACCGACCCGCTCGCCAACCTGGAGCTGAGCATCGACGGCGCAGCGTGCCGCGCATGCCGCGATCCACGCTCTGGCGCACGAGACCGCGGGCGGGCGCTGGCTGCTCACCGGGGGCGGCGGCTATTCGCTGGTCCAGGTGGTGCCCCGGACCTGGACGCACCTGCTCGCCGAGGCGGCGGGCCGCCCGATCGACCCGCAGGCGCCCACCCCGGCGAGCTGGCGTGAGTACGTGCAGCGCCGGACCGGCATGCCAGCGCCGGAACTGATGACCGACGGCCTGCCCGGGCGGTACTCCGCGTTCGAGTCGGGCCACGACCCGTCGGAGCCCGTGGACCGGGCGATCATGGCGACCCGGAACGCGGTCTTCCCGCTGCATGGCCTGATGCCTCTTTAAGGCGTGTCCGGCCGCGCGTCCGGGGCGCCCGGGCCGGGACGGGCGTCCTGGCCTGACTATTCGGCGGCCGGGCCGGCCAGTGTGGCCGCGATGCGGTGCAGCAGCGACCTGATGGTGGCTTCCGCCACCCGGTGCAGCAGGGCCTGGTCCAGTCCTTCTCCCAGCCCGTCCAGCGGCGGGCGGTAGGCACCAGTGATCCGCAACACCGCCCGCCCGCGGCCGTCGCTGCGGACAATCAGGTTGGCATCCAGCACAGGGAACAGCCCGCCCATCCGCCCGCTCGCTTCCCAGCGGATCGGCATGAACACCATGTCGTCCCGGGGCACCGGGTTCAGCAGGCTCACCCGGACCACCTTGGACATGCCCGGCACGCTGCCGAGCGGGCCGACCCTGGCCTCGCCGACCAGCCCGTCGGCATAGGCGTCCCGGGACGGGCCGTCCAGCCAGTCTCCGTGCGCCAACTCCAGGAACCGGGCCCTGGCGACCGGGTAGCCCATGTCGAGCCGGACCGCGTGATCCGTGAACATGCCCACAGTCAGCCACATCCCACCCGCTGCTACCTAGGGACCTTTGGCCCTAGGTGCGGGCTATCCGGGCTTGGTGTGCTGCCCTACCGACGAGGGGGACCTCGAACGGGCGCGGAGCTGCGGGCCGGGGGCCCGTACACCGCGCAACCGGGTCCGCGAGAAGCCGGACAGGGTCCCCCCCGTCGTTTCAGGCCAGCGCGGAACCCGGGCCCGGCGGACAGGGGACCTTCGGCCCTGGCCCGTGGATACGCAAGTGCTTACCGTTCCTTGACAGAGAGAAGGGACGGGCCATGTACGAGAAGATTCTGGTCGCGGTGGACCACTCCGAGGTCTCCGCGCGGGCCCTGGAGGCCGCCCGCGGGCTGGCCTCGCTGTCGCACGGCGAGGTGTGGGTCCTGCACCTGCGCGAGCGCGAGACGATGGGCAAGACCGGCCTGCTCACTTCCGCGGAGTCGTCCGACGAGGCCACTGCCCAGGTCAGCGCCGCCGTGGCAAAGCTGACCAATGCCGGGATCAAGGCACACGCCGTGGTCAGGGATACGGTGTTCGGCTACGCCGCCCGGGAGATCGTCAGCGACGCGGCCGGGCTCGGCGCCGATGTGATCGTGATGGGCTCACGGGGGCGCGGCGACCTGGCCGGCCTGGTGCTCGGCAGCACCGCGCACAAGGTCATCCATCTGGCGGACCGGCCGGTCCTCGTGGTGCGGTGACCGCGGCCCGCTCCTGGGAAGCACACCCCGCTGCGAGCGGGCCGGCCCGTCAGGAAACGCCCACCGGGGCGCTGACAACCGGGGGCCGCGCGTCCGCGGCGGCGGTGATGATCACCAGCGGGCACCGCGCGCTCCGCATGCAGGCCCGGATCACCGGGCCTGCCGGGCGCCCGGTCACGCCCGTGTCGGCGGCCGCGCCGAGCACGAGCAGGCAGGCGCGGGCGTCCCGGGAGCGGTCCGCGAGGATGCGCTCGGCCCTTCCCTCGGTGACTTCCGCGGTGATGCCCGCGGGCGACTCGGCGCCGAACGCGGCGCGCATGATCGCGGCGAGATTGTCCTCGGCGCGGAGCCGTTCCTGCCCACCGGCCGGGCTGTCGCCGAGAATGGCGTAGGAGGCGGGGCGGGCGGCCGGTTCCCAGGTGTGCACGACGTGCAGCGTGACGCGGCGCAGCCGCGCTTCCGCGGCCGCCCACCGCAGCGCCGCCAGCGACCCCACGGACCACTTCACCCCGACGACGATCCGCTGCTCCCTGGGCTCAGTCACGACGTCCTCCAGAACTTTCTCGTCCTGCGAATACTCTCGCTCCGCTCCGGTCCGTCCGCAAGGGCCGAAGGTCCGTCCCGGTACCGCGCCCGCCACCGGACGGGACCGGCCGGCCCGCAGGGTGCTGACTTCGCGCGGCATTCCTACCCGATAGTGCCGGTGACCGCAACCCTTCGAGCGAAAGGCGCCGGACAATGGGCTGGGTTTACCTATCCCAGTTTAGTTCTCGGTCGATTACCCGGACCGGGCACTCAACCGGGTCGACATCATTCTTGCTCTCGTGTTCTGGCAGAAGTATCCGCGCTGGTAGTTCGACTGGAACCTCAGGTTGCAGCGGTTCGGCAACCGGTTGGCGCATACCTGGCCGTGATGGATGACAGATATCCGGCAACCGATGATCATCAGTCGGTCCGCCTTGACTACTCGTACCCTGTCGCTCCGGAATTGAATCGGTGGCTCCCGCTGGTGAAGCCTACGCCGTTCCGGCTCGACCGGCTGAAGGCTGCCCGCGGTCCAGCAAATGAGGTAGGCGGAACCGTCCGTTCGCCTCAGCACCGGGTGATCTCCCCTGCATAGCGTCTAGTCCAGGCCCGCAACTGGGTCACGGGGAGACACATGAGGCGTCCTGCCTCATACGGGGGGATTCGGTGCATTACTCTGCGGGCCTGGCCGGGCTGACCGCGGTCGGCGGTGCCGCTGTCCTGCCGGGCAGCGGGGCGCTGTGGCTGACGGCACGGCTGCTGCTGGACGGCGCGGGCGGGCTGTTCGGGCTCTACCTGCTGACCGTCCTCGCCTTGTTCCTGTCCGGCTACGTGATGCGCCTTCGTCAGGGTCCGGCCCGCGGCGGACCGGGCCATCCAGGAGACTGCCACCCGCGAGACGGCCGCCGCGCAGGCGGCCCGCCCGTGATCGGGCTCGCTGCCAGGCCGGCCATCCCGGCCGTCCTGGAGAACCTCGGCTGGGACCGCCCGCTGGGCTGGCTGGCCGCCGGGCTGGTCGCCCTCGGCGTCGGATACGGCCTCGGCATGCTCGGGCTGTCCAGGCACAGCCCGCGGACCGCACCACCGGCCCCGCCCTCGCGCGGGCAGCCAGCCTGCTCTGCCCCCAGGAGCCTCCAGGCATACCGGCCCCGCGGGCCCGGCACGGGCGCCCGGCCGGCCAGGCCATCCGCCGCGCCGGCGGGGAGTTCTTCGTCTTCGTGATGCCCTGCCTGAACGAGGAGACTGGTGATCGGCCGCAGCCTGCAACGGCTGCTGTCGCTGCCCGCGGGCAACTTCGCCGTCATGGTCATCGACGACGGCTCCGACGACGGCACGGCCGCGGTCGGTGACCGGCGTCGCCGACGAGCGGGTGTGGCTGCTGAGCCGGAAGCTGCCCAACGCCCGCCAGGGCAAGGGCGAGGCGCTGAACGACGCGATCGGCCACCTGGCGAGCAGCGGCCGGCTGGCCGGCCGGGACCCGGACAACGTGATCATCGCCGTGGTGGACGCCGACGGCCACCTTGACCCGCACGCCCGTCAGCCGACGTCACCGAGTTCTTCGCCGACCCGGCCGTGGGCGCGGTGCAGATCGGCGTCCGGATCAACAACCGGGAGCCGCAGCATGCTCGCCCGGATGCAGGACATGGAGTTCGTCATCTACACCGAGGTGTTCCAGCGGGGCCGGCGGCACCTGGGCAGCGTCGGGCTCGGCGGCAACGGCCAGTTCGTCCGGCTGTCGGCGCTGCGCGCGCTGGGCCCGCCGCCGTGGACCCGCAGCCTGACCGAGGACCTGGACCTGGGCGTCCGGCTGGCCGCGGCGGGCTGGCGCAACGAGTACTGCCGCACGGCGGCCGTGCACCAGCAGGGCGTCGTCGAGGTCAAGCGGCTGATCCGGCAGCGGGCCCGCTGGTTCCAGGGGAACCTCCAGTCCTGGCGGCTCATCCCGCTTGTGCTGCGCAGCATGCCCGGCGCGCCGGGGCGCCGACCTGCTGTTCCTGCTGTCCAGCCCGGCGCTGGTGCTGATCGCATCGCTGCTCACAGTGTCTTTCGGCGTGGTGCTCGCCGACTGCGCGGTGCTGGCGGCGGCCGGGCCATAACCCGCTCGGCTGGTGGGTCGCCGTGACCTACGCCCTGATCCTCGGGCCCGCCCTGGCCTTCTGCCGCGGTCTACTGGAAGCAGGAACGGGACCACGGGCCTGCGCCTGGTGCAGGCCCTCCTGCTGGCACACCTCTACGTGGGCTACAGCATGATCTGGTACGCGGCCGGCTGGCGGGCGGCCGCCCGCGCCGTGCGCGGCCGCACCGGCTGGGCCAAAACCGACCGCGTCGCCGAGGCCCGCCGACGGCCAGCCCCGATCCTCGCGGCAGATGGCCCTGACGCGGAGGTCTGCCGCGGCAGGGTTCCCCTGGCGCCTCAACCTCCAGCCCGGGCTCAGCCCCGGCGCCGCCAGCCTTCCAGGCCGCGCGATCCGGCGCCGTCACCGATGCCGTGACCGTTGCCATCCTCGCCTGTGCCACGGCCGCCACGGCGCTGACATTCTCCGTGCGCGGCAGCCACGGCTCCGCGGCCGGCCCGTGGCGCACCGTGTTCACCGGGCAGCGGCCAGGTCACCGGCACCATGCCGGGACGGGCGATCCTGCTGGCGCCGGCCCGGGCCACCGCCCCCGGCAGCACCCACGCGGCGCTGGTCGTCTCGGCCCGCCGCTACCAGGACTTCACCGCCACCCTCACCGTGCGGACGCTGCGCCAGCTACGGCACGGCGCGGCCGGGGCACCGCACCCCTGGGAGGTCGGCTGGGTGCTGTGGCACTTCACCTCGAACCAGCGCTTCTACGCCCTCACCCTGGAAGCCACACGGCTGGGTGCTGTCCAAGCAGGACCCGGCCTACCGCGGTGCCGAGCGCTTTCTCGCCTCGGGGCGCACGCCGGGCTTCCCGGTCGGCCGCGCGCACCAGGTCGCAGATCGCCCAGGCCGGCCCACCGGATCACGATCCGCGCCGACGGGCACCTGCTCACCCGGTTCACCGACACCCAGCGGCCCGTACCTGACCGGCGCGCTCGGCCTGTACTGCGAGGACTCACTGGCCCGGTTCGAGGCCATCCACGTCCGCCAGCTCACCTGACCACCAGCACAGCCACCGCCGCGGCGGGGGCCGCGGCGCCAGCACAGCCATGCCAATTACGGGGGGAATCTCATGTCCGGACTCACAGCACGCATCGTCCAGCACGGGCCAGCCGACGGCCAGGACCCGCGGCGGATCATGGTCATCTACGGCACCCGGCCGGAGGCGGTCAAGGTCGCGCCGCTGATCCAGGACCCTCGCGAGGCCTCGCCGCTCTTCACCGCCGGTCGTGACGGTGACCGCCCAGCACCGGTCCATGCTGGACCAGGTCAACGAGGTGTTCGGCATCACGCCCGGACTTCGACCTGGATATCCACCAGCCGGGGCAGACGCTGACGTCCATCACCACCCGGGCGCTGGCCGGCGTTCAGCAACTACTTGCCGAGCAGCGCCCGGACGCCGTGGTCGTGCAGGGTGACACCACCACCGTGTTCGCCGCCGCGCTCGCGGCGTTCTACGAGCAGATCCCCGTCGTGCACCTGGAGGCGGGCCTGCGCACCGACGACCCGTACTCGCCGTACCCCGAGGAGATCAACCGGCGCCTGGCTACCCAGCTCGCCACGCTGCACCTGGCCCCGACGGCGACGAGCAAGGCCAACCTGCTCGCCGAGAACGTGGACCCGGCCACCGTCGTGGTCACCGGCAACACGGTCATCGACGCCCTGCTGTGGGCCGTCGTCCCGTGACCTCGGCTACGGCCACCCGGCGCTGGCGGACCTGGACGACACCAACGCGCCGGTGCTGCTGGTCACCGCGCACCGCCGGGAGTCGTGGGGCGCCCCGATGCGGGCGGTGGGCCGGGCCCTGGCCAGGATCGCGACCAGCGCACCCGGAGCTGCGGGTCGTGTTCCCGGTGCACCGCCAACCCGCTGGTGCGCGAGGCGGTGCGTGCCCGGCCATCGAGCACCTGCCCAACGTCACGGTCACCGAGCCGCTGCCCTACGGCGGCTTCGCCCGGCTGATGAAGCGGGCCACGGTCATCCTGACCGACAGCGGCGGCGTCCAGGAAGAGGGCCCCAGCCTGGGCAAGCCGGTGCTGGTCATGCGGGAGACGACGGAACGGCCGGAGGCGGTGCAGGCCGGCACGGTCCGCCTGGTCGGCACCGACGAGGACCTGATCGTGAAGTCGGCGAGCCGGTGCTCACCGACCGCGCGGCCTACACGGCGATGGCGGGCGCGATCAACCCGTACGGGGACGGCCACGCGGCGCAGCGGTCCGTCGCCGCCCTCGCCTGCCACTTCGGCCTGGGCCCGGCGCCGGCCGAGTTCGTCCCCGCGCCGGTGCTGCGCAAGGCCAGCTAGCAGCGGGGCGGCCGGTGCGCGCTGGGGGCCGGGCTACGGCCGGGCCGGGTCGCCGCGCAGGTATGCCTCGGCGACCCGCTTGGGCACGCACATGCGCCACGCGTCGACGACAAGCTCGGCCAGTTCGGCTTCGTCGAGCCTGGCGAGCCGGGCCCGGACCCAGTTGTAGCGCTCGTCCGAGCGCACCGGCATGAGGAACTTGCCCGGCTCGCTGGCCACCAGCGCGGCCCGCTCCTCCTTGGGGAAGCCGAAGCCCAGCAGTTCCTCGTCCGGTGAGATCGAGAGGAAGACGATCCTGCCGACCCGGAACTTGACGTAGTCCCTGACCAGCGCCTCGTAGGCGCGCGGCAGGGCCAGGGCCAGCCGGCGCACGTCCTGCGCGGTGGCCATGGCGGTCAGGCCCCCGGCCGGTAGGCCTGGGCCAGCTTGCCGGTCACCGCGTCGACCCCGGCGTCGATCCGCTGCCGGGCGCGGTCCTCGTCATACCAGGCGACGATCTCGCGGGCGCCCTGCTCGAACGGGATGACCGCCCGGTAGCCCGGCACGACGCTGCGCAGCTTGGCGTTGTCGAACACCATGGAGTGCGCCTTGTCGCCGAGCAGGCTCGCGCCCCAGACCGGGTCGGCGGCGGCGATCACGTCCGAGGGCACGTGCACGATGTCCGCCGTCACTCCCGGCGGCGGCCGCCAGGGCATGGGTGATCTGGTCCCAGGTGAGCACGTCGTCGGAGGTGATGTGGAAGCTCTCACCGAGGGTGCGCGGATGCCCGAGCAGCGGCACGAAGCCCTGCGCGAAGTCCGCGTGGTGGGTCAGCGTCCACAGCGAGGTGCCGTCGCCGTGCACCACGACCGGCTTGCCCTGGCGCATCCGGGCCAGGGCCGTCCAGCCGCCGTGCAGCGGGATGTTCGTCTTGTCGTAGGTGTGCGACGGGCGGACGATCGTGGCCGGGAAACCCTCGTCCCGGTAGGCCGCGCGGAGCAGTTCCTCGCAGGCGATCTTGTCCCGGGAGTACTGCAGGTACGGGTTGCGTAGCGGGGTGGACTCGGTCACGGGGACCCGGGACGGCGGCGTCTGGTACGCCGACGCCGAGCTGATGAACACGTACTGGCCGGCCCGGCCGCGGAAGGTGTCGATGTCGTCCCGCACGTGGGCGGGCGTGTAGGCGACCCAGTCCACCACCGCGTCGAACTCGCGGCCGCCGAGCGCGTCCCGGACGCTGGCCGGGTCCCTGGCGTCGCCGCGCAGCAGTGTCGCCTCCGGCGGCAGCGGGCGGTCGGTGCTCTGGCCGCGGTTGAGCACGAACAGTTCGATGCCGCGCTCGACGGCCAGCCGCGAGCACGCGGAGCTGATGATCCCGGTACCGCCGAGGAACAGCACGCGCAAACCAGACATGGCCCCACCATAGGCCCGGGCCCGGACAGGGCTCCCGGGCCGGCCGGGAAGCCGGACGGCGGTCCCCCGCAAGGGGCCGCCGTCCGGGGATGAACGGGCGGAACGGCTATGTCGACTGGCCCCGCGGTGGCGGAGCCGACCGGGCGTGCCTCGGCATCCGGGTCGCCGCCGTCACCCGCGCCGTCCGGCCCGGACCGCCAGATGAGCCGGTGCACCGGGATCAGCCTCGGGATGTCCCGCAGGCCGGGGATGAACGGGATGGCCAGCAGCAGCAGGGTGGCGATGCCGGTCAGGTAGACCGCCCAGATGTCCACGCTGGCGGAGTTGCTGAACGGCGCCACGTGGTACCAGAGCTGGTACAGCCACAGCCAGGGCTGGCCGGGATAGCTGCCGGTCTCGTTCATCACGCCCCACTGGTCGCCGGTCAGGTGCATGGCCTGCGGCCAGGTTGGCGTAGTAGGCACCGTCGGCGATGAACAGCAGCGGCTTGGTGAAGTCGGTGCCGTAGAACGGCCGCTGCGCGAGCAGGTCGGCGTCCAGGGCGCCGCTGCGGGCCATGTTCAGCTCGATGGCCATCATCGCCGGGACCGGCCCGTCGCTGGCCGTGGGCACGACCGGGGCGCCGTTGACGAACTTGACCTTGGTGACCGCGTTGCCGTAGGCGGTGGCCCACTTCTGCTGCTGCGCGGCCGGGGCCCCGGTAGGTCGCCAGGGCGGCCGCCAGCGCCGGGTCGGTGGGCGCCAGCTTGGTCAGCGGCGAGATCACGAACACCTGGGCGGCGTTGATGGGCTGGGTGACCCCGGACAGCTTCTGCCAGTTGATCGGCCCCACCTGCTGCACGGCGGCGGACCCGTTGTTGTAGGGCGGCCCGTAGGACGCCGCGAGGCCGGTGCCGTCGAGTTCCGTGGCGGCGGTGCCGAGGAAGTCGGCCGGCGCCACCTTGGCCCAGCTCTGCACCGACACCGGCGGCACGTCCGGCGAGGACAGCACGGCGGCCATGATCAGCACCAGGGCCAGCGCGATCGCCGTGGCGATCGTGCCTTCCTTGAGGATGTCGTAGCGGCGGGTGCGCCCGCGCCACGGGGCGGCGTCGGCGGCCGCGGCGGCCTTGCGGGCGGCCCGGTCACGCCAGCCGATGCGCTTGGCGGGCAGCGGGTGGCTGACGCCGCGCACCCGGACCATCAGCACGTGCGCGCCGACCAGCGCGATCAGGATGATGGGGATGAGCACGACGTGCCACAGCAGCATCTGGCCGAAGTTCATCACGTTGAAGAACGCGCCCACGCCGACCGCGTTGAACGCGTCCTTGCCGTTGGTGGCGATCCACTGGGAGTCGAAGTTCTGCTGCGACAGGTACCCGGTGAAGCACTCCACGACCGAGGCCACGAAGGCCACCACGCCGGTGATCCAGGTCAGCGCCCGGCGGCCGCGCCAGGCGGCCATCCAGAACTTGCCCCACAGGTGGATGACCATGAACGCCATGAACAGCTCGACGCTCCACAGGTGCATGCTGTTGAAGAAGTGGCCGACCGGGTTGGTGTGCCACCAGTCGGTGCCGCCGATCGCGATGGCGAACCCGGAGACGATCGCCAGGCCCAGCGCGGCCAGCGTGGCCACGCCGAACACGTAGACCCAGGAGGCGACGTAGGCGGGCTGCCGGTCGGGCAGCAGCTTCTGCGGCGGGAGCGTGCGCAGCGCCCACCGCCTGGTCCGCGCGGTCCACATCTTGGCGTCGGCGTCGTCGCCCATGCAGCGGCCGCGGCCCGCTGTCCGGCCGGGGTGCGCCCGCTGCGGTCGCGCCGGCAGGTGCGGTTCCGGTGCGGGAACGGCAGCAGCAGCGCCGCCCCGAAGATCACGACCATGACGGCGATCACCACCAGGTTCGCGACCGAGATCTCAAAGATCGACCAGTGCAGATAGGTGCCTGGATGGTTCAGGTCAATGGCAGCGACGCGGGGGGCTGCCATCAGCGAGGTACTCATCGGTGCTCCTTAGATACGCGCAACCGGGATAATCGAGAAGCCTTCGGCCGACAATGCGCCCGGCGGGCCGGCCAGTAGGGAGTTCGGTCACCTCACCGTGGGACCTTGGTCCCACGCGCGCGGCGGGCCATGCCTGGTCAGAGCCGGGGCGGCAAACGCCGAACGCGCCCCTCGCCGGGGGGCGAGGGGCGCGTTCGGCTGGGCCGGATGGGTCAGGCGTTCACCTCGACCCGGGTGGCCAGCTTCGGGAAGACCTCCGACTCCGGGGCCGCCCGGCGCAGGTGCAAGAACCCAAGGCCGGACAGGATCAGGAACAGGCCCGCGGCGCAGAAGGCCACGATGGCGGAGATCAGGATGATCTGGCCCATCTGCCACCACCCGTAGGCATTCAGCAGCATGCCGCGCAGCGTCGTGCCCTTGAACACGGTCGCCACCTGGGCCTGCAGCGCCGCGTTGTTCGGCTGCGCCAGCGCGGCGCCGGACAGCTGCGAGTAGGTCTTGCCACCGCCGATCTTGACCAGGTGCACGGCGATGAAGTGGTCGGCGTAGGTTTCGGCCTGCGCGCCGGTGGTCATCAGCTGGCCGGCGTACTGCTTCATGGCTGTGGCGTCACTGGCCGGCAGCGCCTTGATCTCGGGGCTGTTGGCTGTCGGGAAAACGACCTTCTGGGCGGCCAGCTGGTTGTGCACGTTGGTGCTCACGACCGAGTGCCCCCACAGCAGCAGCCCGCCGCCGATCGCCAGGACGACCGCGAGCACCAGGCCCGCGATGGTCGCCATCGCGTCAAATGTCCTTCTGCGCATTTCGATGCCTCCTCGCATCCGCCCGGGCCCTGCGGCCCGGCCGAAGACTCTCTTAGCTGCCCCCAGCCTCACCCGGCCCGGGCCCGGGAGCAGGGCCGCAGGTCACGCCTGTCCGGGACCTCCGTCCCAGGTCAGCGGGAACTTCGCCGGCCGTGGGCCCTGAGGCGGGCGCCGGGCCTCGGTCCGGGCCGGCCGACCTACGCCTCTGGCCGGCGGGCCCCCGGGCGCCCACGCTGGCCATGACTCTTATGGCGACCTTGGAGGAACGATGAAAGCAGCAGTCGTACGCCAGTTCGGTGAACCGCTGGTGATCGAAGACAGGCCCATACCCGAGCCGGGGGCAGGGCAGGTAACCGTGCGCATGGAGGCGTCCGGCCTGTGCCACACCGACATCCACGCCGCGCATGGCGACTGGCCGGTCAAGCCGACCCCGCCGTTCGTGCCCGGTCATGAGGGCGTGGGCACCGTGCACGCCGTTGGCGAAGGTGTCACCACGGTGGCCGAAGGCGATGTGGTCGCCGTCCCGTGGCTGGGCTATGCGTGCGGCACCTGCAGGTACTGCCTCACCGGCTGGGAGACCCTGTGCCTTTCCCAGCAGAACACCGGCTACTCCGTGGATGGCGGCTACGCCGAGTACTTCCTGGCCGAGGCCGCCTTCGCGACCAAGATCCCCGCGGGCATCAACGTCGTTCGAGGCCGCACCGCTGACCTGCGCCGGCGTCACCACGTTCAAGGCCATCAAGGTCGGCAACGTCCGCCCGGGCGACCTGGTGGCGATCTCCGGTATCGGCGGCCTGGGGCACCTGGCGCTCCAGTACGCGAAGATCTTCGGCGGCACCGTCGCCGCCATCGACGTGACCGACGAGAAGCTGCAACTGGCCAAGGAACTGGGCGCCGACTTCGTCATCGACGCCCGGACCGAGGATCCCGGCGGCGGTCGCTGCAGGCTCACGGCGGCGCCGACGTGGCCGTCGGGCTGGCCGTCAGCGACCAGTCCTTCGCGGCCGCCTACGCCGGGCTGCGCCGCGGCGGCCGGCTGGTGCTGGTCGCGCTGCCCGCGGACGGCACGCTCAGCCTCCCGGTCTTCGACACGGTGCTGAACGGAAAGTCGGTGCTGGGCTCGATCGTCGGCACCCGCGCCGACCTCGATGACGTGCTCGCCCTGCACGCCGCGGGCCGGACCCGGGTGATCTACGAGACCCGGCCGCTGGCCGGGGTCAACGAGGCCATCGCCGAGGTGCTCAGCGGCAAGGCCAGGGCGCGCCTGGTCCTGCAGCCCTGACCGGTAAGGGCAAGCCGCCAGAACGGCCCGGCGGACATTCCGCCGGGCCGTTCGCTCACGTACGATCATGGCGTGGCACGCCGCGATGAGCAGGTGTAGCCGGTGGAGAGCCAGGACCCCCGGCCGCTGCTGCCGCACCTGAGGCTCGATGACCTCCTCGTGGAACTGCAACATCGGCTCCAGACGGTCCTCGACACCAGGGACCGGACGCATGCGCTCCTCGAAGCCGTGGTCGCGGTCGGCAGCCAACTCGAACTCGAGGTCGTGCTCCGGCAGATCGTCGAGGCCGCGGTCGAACTGGTCTCCGCCCGCTACGGCGCCCTGGGCGTCATCGGCGAAGGTGGCCGGCTGGCCGAGTTCGTCCCTGTCGGGCTGGATGAGGCGGAGATCGCCCGGATCCACCACTGGCCGGAGGGCCGCGGCCTGCTCGGCAAGCTGATCACCGATCCGCAGCCGTTGCGCCTGCAGGACATCTCCGCGGACCCCGGGTCGAGCGGATTCCCCGAGGGCCATCCGCCGATGCGGTCCTTCCTCGGGGTGCCGGTGCGGATCCGGGACGAGGTCTACGGCAACCTCTACCTCACCGAGAAGCAGGGCGGCGACTTCGACGAGGAGGACGAGACGCTGGCCCGGGCGCTCGCCGCCGCGGCGGGGGTGGCCATCGAGAACGCCCGGCTCTACGCGGAGGCGCGCAGGCAGCAGCAGTGGCTCCGGGCCACCGGCGAGGTGACCCAGCGGCTGCTGTCCGGGGACCAGCCCGGCGAGGTGCTGGAACTGGTGACCCAGCACGCGCTGGAGATGTCCGGGGCGGACCTGGTGGTCCTCGCCCTGCCGACCAGGGACCGCAGCAGCCTGGTGATCGAGCATGCCTGCGGGGACGGCGCCGCCGCGGCGCTCGGCCTCGTGCTGCCCGCCCGAGGGTCGGCCTCGGGCATGGTGATGGCCAGCGGCAAGCCGCTCGCCATGGACGACTTCAGCGGTGACCACGCGGGTGGCGCAGGTGGCGCGCGAGCACATGCCGCTGGGGCCCGCGGTGCTGGTCCCGCTCGGCCCGGCCGGGGACGTGCGGGGCGTGCTGACCGCGGGCCGGCGCCAGGGCTCGACTGCCGCTCTCGGCGGACGCCGTCGAGATGCTGATCACGTTCGCGGCGCAGGCGGGCATCGGGCTGGAACTGGCCGAGCACCGCAGCGACGCCCAGCGCCTGGCGCTGTTCGAAGACCGCGACCGCATCGCACGCGATCTGCACGACCTGGTGATCCAGCGGCTGTTCGCCACCGGGATGTCGCTGCAGGGCACCGTGGCCCTGCTGGACGACCCGGAGGCCGCGCACCGGGTGGAGCAGTCGATCGACGCGCTGGACGAGACGATCAGGGACATCCGGTCGGCGATCTTCTCGCTGCAGTCCCGCGGGGAAGCCGGCCGGTCCCGCTGCGGGCCAGGATCCCCGGCGTTGTCGAGGAGATGACCGAATCGCTGGGGTTCGCGCCCGCGCTGCGGATGGCCGGGCCGCTGGACTCCCAGGTGCCCTGCATCGCCGACCAGCTACTGGCCGCGCTGCGCGAGGCGCTGGCGAACGTGGCCAAGCACGCGCAGGCGAGCCGGGTGGACGTCGCCGTGGAGGCTGGGCCGACCTGACGCTCACCGTCCGGGACAACGGAGTCGGCCTGCCTGGTAAGGCCACGCGCCGCAGCGGGCTCGGCAACCTCGCGGATCGGGCCAGCGAGCTTGGCGGGACGTTGCACGTGGCCGCTGCCGAGGGCGGCGGCACCGAGCTGGAATGGCGCGTCCCGCTGCCGGTCGGACAGCTCTCCCGGCACCGATGGCCACTGACCAGCCCCGAAAACCCCTGGTCGGCTAAATCAGGGCTCCTGGTACCCTCGTTTCGAATCTTTTGGCTCTTCAAAAATTCTCGCGGCATAGACGGCGGCCTGCGTCCGGCGCTCCATGCCCAGCTTGGCGAACAGCGAGGAAATATAGTTTTTGACGGTCTTCTCCGCCAGGAACATCTGCTCCCCGATCTGCCGGTTGGTCAGCCCTTCGCCGATCAGCTCAAGGATCCGCCGCTCCTGTTCGGTCAGCCCGGCCAGCGGGTCGCTGCGCTGGGCTCGGTCGCGCATCCGGGCCATCACCCTGCTGGCCGCCTGCAGATCCAGCAGCGACTGCCCTGACGCGACCGTGCGCACGGCGCCCACCAGATCGGTACCCCGGATCTGTTTCAGTACATAGCCCGCAGCGCCAGGCCATGATCGCGTCGAACAGCGCCTCGTCGTCCCCGAACGAGGTCAGCATGAGGCAGGCGACTCCGGCATCTTCGACCTGATGTCACGGCATACGCTCACCCCGTCGCCGTCGGGCAAGCGCACGTCGAGCACCGCCACATCGGGTCGCAGCGCGGGAATGCGCCGCCAGGGCAGCTTCGGCAGTGCCGGCCTCCCCCACGACAACGATGTCCGGCTCGGCCTCCAGCAGGTCACGCACGCCTTTCCGGACGATCTCGTGGTCATCCAGCAGGAACACGCCGATCTGCCCGCTCTCGCGCGTCGTCTCGTCCACGCTCTGACTCACTCCTACCAGTTGGACCCGCCCGCTTGTGGCTGGCTCATTGCCGTCTGTGCCAGGTCAGGCCCTCATCGTAGCCGCGCTCAATCGGGCAAGGCAGGGACCAAAGTCCCGCCCTTTGGAAGATCGGGCATGGTTCTGTCAGCTGCCCGGCGGCGCGACATCACCGCCTCGAATCAGGGTGCTGGTGAACCTATGTCTTGCCGTTCGTCGAGCACATCGGCGACGGGGCGGCGTGGTGTTGGGGAACGGGCAGGCCGTAGCCGAGGCGCAGGATCATCTGCGGCTGCTCGACTGGCCTCCCGCGTGTGACTGACCAGCCAGGCGTCAGCGGTCTCCAGCGGCTGGGTGAGCGGAGGGCGGCGATCTGGGGGATGTCGCGGTCAGCAGTACCCGCTGCAGGGCCTGGCCCGCCTGCACCCAGTCTTTCGGCGTGCCGCCTGCGGTGGACAGCACGGCAACCTGGGGGTTTTCCTCGAACCAGGCGTAACCGGGAGGCTGGTGCCCGTCCGGGGTGAAGTCACGCACCGGGGTGCGGCCACGGGTCACGCAGCCGAGCGCGCCGCCGGGATGCCGTCGTTGTCCCGGTCACCGCCGGCCCATTGGGCCAGCTCCGTGCGATAGGCGGGGTCGGCGAGCAGGTCCCGCTCGGCGTCGCTGACGAGGTACAGCAGCCTGGCTGTCTCCGCATGGTCGGGGAAGTGCAGCGTCGCGCCTTCGGCCTCGCGGCCTGCAAGCTCGGCGAGGACGCCCGGCGGCACGGGACGGTTGCTGAATGGCTGGCGGTTGGTGTGCCGCGCCGCGATGGCGGCATGGAGTTCGCTATCGGCCTCGCACGGACGGTACGGCCCGGCCAGGCGGAGCGCCGCGAGCAACAGCGGTTGCGGGGGGGCGGGGAGCAGCCTGACCACGGGCTCACGTACCACCTGCGGCGACCGCCCGGCGCAGGTTGAACAGGGCAGCGCCGCATGCGATGTGGACGGCGCGGGCGTGCGGATGCCGTCTTCAGCATCCGCGACGGGTCCGCGTACAGCTCGATGGTCTGGCCGGCCCGCGACACGCGGAACCGCCACGGCTGGGTGTTGTGCATCGACGGCGCGAGGGTCGCCGACCGGGCGTCTCGGCGATGACCTCTGGCGGTGGACAGTCCGGCAGCACGTCTGGTCTTTCTGGCGGTGAGTCTGTGCGCTTCATGCCACCACACTCGCTCCCCCACCACCCTTGGACAGCAGGGCCATAGGTCCCTCTATGGCCCGGACCAGACCGCCGCTGTCGCCGCGGCCGATGCCACGCGGCGAGCCAGGGACCTAGGTCACCGGTCCGGCCACCGGCTGGCGGTCAGGAAGCTGCGCCCGGGCGGCACCGCGGGTGCCGATGTCGTCGAGCTGCCTGG
>CAWCKG010000074.1:0-27350 GCA_963795785.1 uncultured Actinomycetes bacterium | reverse complement strand
GGGATTGCGAGCCGCTCCGCGACAGCCTTCGTGATCTGCCCGGTCAGGAGGAGGCAAGCTCTCCAGCGCCTCCCTGGCGGGCCCGGTGAGCCCGCTCGGTCAGCGGTCGGCGGCGCTCTTTACTCGTGCCGCTTGCTGACCTCGTACTCCAGGCCGAGCTTGTCCATGGTGCCGCGCAGGAACCACTGTTCCAGGCTGAGCCCGGTCAGGCCCACGTCCCCAGACGGCTGCAGCCAGACCCGGTCGAACGCCGTGGCCAGGTAATACGCCGCGTTGCCCGGGCCGAACTCCCCGTACGTCTCCGCCCAGGCCACCGTGGCCTTGCCCGACCGGCGGAACTCCGTGATGGCGGACCGCAGCTCCTGTACCCGGGCCAGCCCGATCGGGCGGCCGCCGATCTTGACCACCAGGGCCCTGACCTTGTCGTCCGCCCGGGCCCGGCGCACGCCGTCGAGCACGTCGGCCAGCCGCGGCGGCCCCGGGCGAGCACGGCGGACACCATGTCGGCCGGGGGTTCCTCGGCGATGCCCTCGGAGAGGTGGAGCTCCAGGATGAGCGGCCTGGAACGGCGCTGGCGCAGCCTGCTGATTTTGTCCGTGAACATCGCCTCTACCATGGGCCCACTGTAAGACGAAAAGCCGGCGGGGCGCCGTACGCCGCGGGGTGTCGGCCCGGCGGGCTTCCCCGCGGCGCCGCGGGGTGCCCGGGTCGTGAGCGGAGCGCGGCCGGGGCGCGAGCGCGGGGCTGGCCCGGCTGGCCGTGCGCTATTGTCGGCCGCCATGGACGTCAGCCTGATCGTGGATGGCGCCAACGTGATGGGCTCGCGGGCCGACGGGTGGTGGCGGGACCGCGCCGGGGCGATGGCACGGCTGCACGGCGAACTGGCCGCACTGGCGGCCGCGGGCATCGCCGGCCCGGTGCCGGGCGAGCCAGGCGCTGCCGGGGAGGCCGGTGCTGCCGGGGAGGCCCGCGCTGCGGGCAACCCCGATGCTGCGAGGGAGGTCGGGGCGGCGGCCGGTGCTGCGGGGGAGGCGGCGGGCGGCGGGCGATGGTTTCCGGATGTCCTGCTGGTGGTGGAGGGCCGGGCGCGGGCGGTGCTCGACCTGGTGGCACCCGCGCCCCGGGTGCGCGTGGTGGCGGCCCGCGGCGAGGGGGACGACGAGATCGCCAGCCTGGCGGGCCGGCTGGCCGGGCCGCGGGTCGTGGTCACCGCCGACCGGGAGCTGCGGCGGCGCTGCGAGGCCGCCGGTGCGGCGGTCACCGGGCCGGGCTGGCTGCTCCGCCAGTTCGGCTGATTCTGGGCGTGACGCTCTGCCCAGTAGGCCCAGGCCCACCGCGAATGTGGGCACCGGCCCATGGTGCGCGGTTCCCCCGGAACGGCATGCTTGACGGGATGAACGGAACCGGCGGCAGCCGCGGCAGGCAGCAGCGGCCCTGTGCGGCGGACTGGGGTCCGGCGGGCTGAGACGCGGCGGGCTGGGATGCGGCAGGCGGGGTCCCTGGCGGCCGGGTGGTGGCTGCGCGCTGCCATCAGCTAACGATCTTCCCCAGTTTGTGATCATGGCGTTTTGGCTGCTGGACGGGCTGTTGCAGAATAGCTGGCCTGTGCCTCGGCGTGCCTGCAGGCCTGTGACCTGCGAATTTGGGAGAATTTCGGGTATGGCGAAAGGGTATCGGCCGGTGCGGCGGGATCAGCCGTTTCTGCTGCCGCCGGATATGCGGGAGTGGCTGGCGGCTGATCACCCGGTGTGGCTGGTGACCGAGGTGGTCGCTGGGCACCTGGATACGTCGGGGTTTCACGCGGCCCGCCGCACGGGTGGTGCGGGGACGGCGGGTTATGACCCGGACATGCTGGTGACCCTGCTGATGTGGGCGTATGCGAACGGGGTGAGCAGTTCGCGGCGGATCGAGCGGCTGTGCGCCACCGATGTGGCGTTCCGGGTGATCTGCGGGGGCAGCTTCCCCGATCATGTGACCATCGCCCGGTTCCGGGGGGCGTTTCCCGGTGCGGTGGAGAGCTTGTTCACCGCGGTGCTGCTGCTGTGCGCCCGGCTGGGGATGGGCAAGCTGGGCATGGTGGCGCTGGATGGCACCAAGATCGCCGCGAACGCGTCGAAGGCGGCCAACCGCACCGAGGAGGGGCTGCGGAAGCTGGCGGCGCAGCGGGTGGCGGCGCATGCGGCCACCGATGCGGCGGAGGATGAGCTGTTCGGGGAAGGGCGGCGCGGGGATGAGGTGCCGCCGGAGGCAGTGAATCCGGCTACCCGGGATGAGCGGATCGCCCGGGCTTTGGCGGAGCTGGAGGCCGAGCGGAAAGCCGCCGAGGCGGAGCGAGATGCCCAGGCGCGGGCCTACCTGGAGGCGCTGGAGTCTGGGCAGCCGCTGGCGGGGCAGCCGCCTGCAGTTGCCGCGGTGGCTGCCGCGCGGGCCCGGCTGGAACGCGCCGAGGCCACGCAGCAGGCCAAGGTCGCGGCCTGGGAGGCGCAGCGGGCTGCGGAGGCTGCGGCCGGGATCAAGCGCGCACCCGGCGGCCGCAAGCCGTTCACACCCAAGGCCCATGCCGGGGTCGCCAAGGCCCGCGCTGCCGTGGCAAAGGCTGAGGCCAGGGCCGCCGAAGCCGGGCGCAAGGCTGCCGCGAAGAAGGGCCCCGGGCCGGTGCGCAACATCACCGACCTGCACTCGCGGCTGATGCCGGTGCGCGGCGGCGGGTTCCTCCAGGGCTACAACGCCCAGAACGTCACATCCGAGGACAAGCTGATCATCGCCACCGAGCTGACCCAGGACACCACCGACACCGCCTGGTTCGAGCCGATGCTCCGCCAGGCCGAAGCCGCCGCCGCCCTCATCACCGCCTGCCAGCCTCCGCCCCACGGCACCGCCAGCGAGGGCATCGATTTGTTCCTCGCCGACGCCGGCTACTGCTCCGAGCACAACCTCACCACCGCCGCCCAGACCGCCTCATCGCCACCGGCAAGCTCCGCAACCTGGAACAAGCCGCCCGCGACGGTACCGGCACCGGCCCGCCCGCGGGCGGCCCCGCCACCGCGGCGATGGCCGCCCGGCTGGCGGCCCCCGAAGGGATCACCGCCTACCGCCAGCGCGGCCACATCGCCGAAACACCGCACGGCCACCTCAAGCACAACATGCGCTTCCGCCAGCTCTCGGTCCGCGGCAAACCCAAAGCCGCCGCCGAATGGCGATTCGCCTGCACCGTCCACAACCTGCTCAAGGCCATCACCACCGGGCACCTCACCACCCAGGCCCTGACCGCCCTGGCCGGGTGACTCACCCATGCAGGCCAAACCCGCCAGCGCTAGCCCTACCGTCGCCTGGGCAAGACTCATTCCGAGACAGCCCGTGAGCAGCCAAAACGCCATGATCACGAGTGCTGAACGAGGAATGTTGGCCCGATAGTGCCTTGATTGTCCGGTTTGATGGCACAGTCAGGCCCCGCCGGGGGCATCGTCGTCGCATCCATGCCTCATCCGGCGGGATAGCGGCGCCGGGTCAGTCCTCCGGGACCAGCCAGAGCGCGGCCAGCGGGGGAAGCGTCATCACGGCCGACGCAGGCTGGCCGTGCCAGGGCTCCGGCACGGCCTCGATCGCGCCCAGGTTGCCCACTCCGCTGCCGCCGTAGCCGAACGCGTCGGTGTTGATGACCTCCCGCCACCGGCCCGCCCGCGGCAGCCCGACCTGGTAGCGCTGGTGCGGCTGGCCGGAGAAGTTGACGACGCAGGCCAGGACCCCGGGGCCGGGCCCGCCCGCGGCGGCCACGCCCTCGCTGCCGTCGGCCGCCGCGGCGCCGGGCGATGGCGGGCTCGGCCGGCCCCCGGCGAAGCGCAGGAACGACAGCACGTTGCCGCCCGCGTCGTTCGCGTCGATCCAGCCGAACCCCTCCGGGGAGCGGTCCAGCGCCCACAGCGCCGGGTGCTCCCGGTAGGCACGGTTCAGGTCGGTGACGAGCTGCTGCATGCCCGGCGTGATGCTCGTCGCCCAGCACCCACCAGTCCAGGCCGCGCTCGGCGGACCACTCCGCGCCCTGCCCGAACTCCGAGCCCATGAACAGCAGTTGCTTGCCGGGATGGGCCCACATGTAGGCGAACAGCACCCGCAGCCCGGCGAACTTGTTCCATTCGTCACCGGGCATCTTGCCCAGCAGCGACCCCTTGCCGTGCACGACCTCGTCGTGCGACAGCGGCAGCAGGAAGTTCTCGCTGAACGCGTACATCAGCGAGAAGGTGATCTCGTTGTGGTGGTAGTTGCGGAACACCGGGTCGTGCGCCAGGTAGTTCAGCGTGTCGTGCATCCAGCCGAGGTTCCACTTGAAGCCGAACCCGAGCCCGCCGAGGTGCACCGGCCGGGTCACACCGGGCCAGGCGGTGGATTCCTCGGCGATCATCATGATCCCGGGCACCCGGCGGTAGCAGGTGGCGTTGACCTCGCGCAGGAACGAGACCGCGTCGGTGTTCTCCCGGCCGCCGTGCTCGTTGGGCGTCCACTGGCCCGGCCCCCGGGAGTAGTCCAGGTACAGCATCGAGGCCACCGCATCCACCCGCAGCCCATCGACGTGGAAGTCCTCCAGCCAGCACAGCGCGTTGGCGACCAGGAAGTTGCGGACCTCGGGGCGGCCGAAGTCGAAGATCAGCGTCCCCCAGTCGGGGTGCTCGCCGCGCTGCGGGTCGGCATGCTCGTACAGCGGGGTGCCGTCGAACCGGGCCAGCGCCCACTCGTCCTTCGGGAAGTGCGCGGGCACCCAGTCGAGGATCACGCCGATCCCCGCCTGGTGCAGCCGGTCGACCAGGTAGCGGAAGTCGTCCGGGCTGCCGAACCGGGCGGTCGGGGCGTAGTAGGAGGTCACCTGGTAGCCCCAGGACCCGCCGTACGGGTGCTCGGCCACCGGCAGGAACTCCACATGGGTGAAGCCCATCCTGGTGACGTAGGCGGTCAGCTCCCCGGCCAGCTCGCGGTAGGACAGGCCCGGCTTCCAGGAGCCGAGGTGCACCTCGTACACGCTGACCGGCTCGGTGGTCCGGTCCCCGCGGCCGCGTGCCGCCAGCCATTCCTCGTCCCCCCAGGTGTAGACCGGAGGTGAACACGACCGACGCGGTGGCGGGCGGCTGCTCGGCACGGCTGGCCATGGGGTCGGCCTTGCGCCGCCACCGCCCGTCGGGCCCGCAGATGTCGAACTTGTAGTGGGTGCCGTCGCCGACGCCGGGCACGAACAGCTCCCAGATCCCCGAGCCGCCGAGCGAGCGCATCGGGTGGCCGCGCCCGTCCCAGTGGTTGAAGTCGCCGATGACGCGCGCGCCCCGGGCGTTCGGCGCCCAGACGGCGAACGCGGTCCCGGTGACCGCGCCGAACCCGGTGCCTTCGGTGCCGTACTCGCGCACGTGCGCGCCGAGCACCCGCCACAGCTCCTCGTGCCGTCCCTCGCCGATCAGGTGCAGGTCGGTCGCGCCGAGCGTGGGCAGGAACCGGTACGGGGTGTCCACCATGATCTCCGGCATGGTGCTGCCCGGCTCCGGCCCCGGGTAGGCGACGGCGATCCGGTAGTCGGGCACCTCGGCCAGCGGCAGGGTGGCGCCGAACACCCCCTCGTGCACGTGGTGCAGGGGGAAGCGGCGGCCGTCGGCGAGTACCACGGCGACCGTCGCGGCCAGCGGCAGCAGGGCCCGGACGATCACCCCGTCCGGGCCGGGATGCGCGCCGAGCAGGGCATGCGGGTCATGGTGCAGGCCAGCGACGATCCGGTCGATCTCGCCCGGGTGCACCCCGGGCTCCGGTTCCGGGGCACCGGGGCGGACCGGACCGGCCTGGCGGGGCCCGGTCATGCCGCTCCGTCGGCGATCGAGCCGAGCGGGATGGGCAGCCAGGAGGGCCGGTTTCTCGCCTCGTACATCACTTCGTAGACCGCCTTGTCCAGGGTGAGGGCGCGTACCAGGATCCCATGCTTGCCGGGATCTGCCCCGCCAGCCCGGGCGTAACCGGCGCAGAACGCGGCCTGGTTGCGCCGGGCCCAGTCCCTGGCCGCCGCGGTGACCTGCTCGGGGTTCTCGTGCCCGACAAGCTGGAAGCGCGCCGCGTAGTCGAGGGAGCGCAGCATGCCCGCCACGTCGCGCAGTGCCGGGAAGTAGGCCCGGCGGTGCTCCAGGGGCACCGCGGGCTCCCCCTCGAAGTCCAGCAGCACCCACCCGGCGTGGGTGCGCATCACCTGGCCCAGGTGGTAGTCGCCGTGGATCCGCTGCACTTCGAGCGGGTCGCTGAGGGTGGCCACGTCCGCGAACGCGGCGCGCAGCATCCGGTCGTGGCGGGCCAGCCCGGGCACCGCGGCGACCGCACGGTCCAGCCGCTCCAGCATCTGCACCGACATGTCCCGGTATGCCTGGGCGGGCAGTTCCTGGGTGCCGAACGCCGCCGTGAGGTCGCGGTGCACCTCGGCGGTGGCCTCGCCGAGCCGGTGCGCCTCGCCGGAGAAGTCCCCGCCCGCCTGCGCCGCCCTGGCGGTCTCGTCCGCCTCGGCGGTCGCGCTCGCGTACAGGTCACGGACGCTCGTGGCGGCCAGGGACCAGCCGTCCACCGCGTTCCGCAGGTAGCTGGAGAGCACCGCGAGAACGGTGTACCGCCCCTGGGCCTGCGCGGTGATCCAGCCCAGCGGCGCGGCCACGTGCTGGGAGCCGAGCCTGGCCAGGGCCTCGGGCACCTCCAGATCGGGGTTCGGGCCGGGGGACAGCCGGCGGAACACCTTGAGGATGGCTTCCTCGCCGAACAGCAGGCTGGTGTTGCTCTGCTCGGCGGTGAGCACCAGGCTCTCCAGGCCGGTGTCGATGTGCCCGCCCGGCCGCTGGGCGAAGCGCAGCGGCCCGATGGACGCCGCACCGGCCATCGCTTCCAGCAGCACCGCCGTCAGGCCGGGGTCGTGCAGGCCGTCGTAGCCGATCAGGCCCCCGTCCGCCGTGCCGATCCGGACATGCTCCAGCCGGTCGGGCAACTCCGCCCGCAAGCCCATGAACAGCTGATACGAGTCCGTGCCCGTGTCCTGGGTGACCGCGACGATGAGGTGCCGGAGGCCGGGATCACCGGAGACCAGCGTGGTCTGCGCGACCACGGCCAGGTCGGTGATCGGTGTTCCCTTACCGGCGAACCAGCGCTGTCCCGGCAGCCAGGCGGCCAGGTGTTCCTCAAACGTCATGACTGCCATCTACCCCGCCATTGCGGATTCACCGGCCCGGCGGGCCGCATAACGGACCCGGTGCGCACCGCGTGCCGGCCGCGCCGGCAACGTCCCCGGTCAGGCCTGCTGCTGCGGCCGCAGGCCGGGGAGCTGGAACCAGTAGAACCCATGTCCGGGCAGCGTGAGCAGGTAGGGCAGGTCACCGATGGGCGGGAAGGTCACCCCGCCCATGCACTCCACCGGCGTGATGCCCTTGAACCGGCGCAGGTCAAGCTCGACCGGCTGGGGGAACCTGGACAGGTTGTTGACGCACAGGATGTGGTCGGACAGGTCCACCCCCTCGTCCTCGACCGGGCCGGGGTACTCCCGGACGAACGCCAGCACGCTGGGGTTGGACGAGCTCAGCTCCTCGAACGCGCCGAGGCCGAAGACCGGGTGGCGCTTGCGGATCTCGATCATCCGCTTGGTCCAGTGC
This sequence comes from uncultured Actinomycetes bacterium, assembly GCA_963795785.1. Classification (GTDB taxonomy): domain Bacteria; phylum Actinomycetota; class Actinomycetes; order Streptosporangiales; family Streptosporangiaceae; genus DASXKD01. Next base: position 19,704 of record CAWCKG010000074.1, on the reverse strand, counting down.
AGCAGCGACCCGGAGTTGCGCTGCTGCGCCTCCACGTTGAGCGCCTGGTAGCCGTAGATCGGGTCCATGTTCAGCGGCAGGTAGAGCCGCTGCGGGTCGCAGGTGGAGAAGCCCGCGTTGCGGTCCGGGGTCCACTGCATGGGGGTGCGGACGCCGTCCCGGTCACCGAGCCAGATGTTGTCGCCCATGCCGATCTCGTCGCCGTAGTACATCACCGGCGAGCCGGGCAGCGACAGCAGCAGGGCGGTGAACAGCTCCAGCTGGTTGCGGTCGTTGTCGAGCAGCGGGGCAAGCCGGCGCCGGATCCCGATGTTCGCCTTCATCCGCGGGTCCTTGGCGTACTCGGCGTACATGTAGTCCCGCTCGTCGTCGGTGACCATCTCCAGCGTCAGCTCGTCGTGGTTGCGCAGGAAGATGCCCCACTGGCAGCCCTGGGGGATGGGCGGGGTCTGCGCCATGATCTCCGAGATCGGGTAGCGCTGCTCCCGGCGGACCGCCATGAAGATGCGCGGCATCAGCGGGAAATGGAAGGCCATGTGGCATTCGTCCCCGCCGACCGAGGCGTCGCCGAAGTACTGCACCACGTCGGCCGGCCACTGGTTCGCCTCGGCGAGCAGCACCCGGTCCGGGTAGAGCCGGTCGATCTCGGACCGGACCCGCTTCAGGTACTCGTGCGTCTCCTTGAGGTTCTCGCAGTTGGTCCCCTCGCGCTCGTACAGGTAGGGCACGGCGTCCAGGCGGAACCCGTCGATGCCCAGGTCCAGCCAGAACCGCAGCACCTCCAGCATGGCGTCCTGGACCCGCGGGTTCTCGTAGTTGAGGTCGGGCTGGTGGGAGAAGAACCGGTGCCAGTAGTACTGGCCGCGGACCGGGTCGTAGGTCCAGTTCGACTGCTCGGTGTCGACGAAGATGACGCGCGCCTCTGGGTACCGCTCATCGGTATCCGACCAGACATAGAAGTCGCCAAACGGGCCCTCGGGGTCGGACCGGGACGCCTGGAACCACGGGTGAGCGTCGCTGGTGTGGTTCATGACCAGGTCCGCGATCACCCGTATCCCCCGTTCGTGGGCCTGGTCCACCAGGTCCACGAAATCGCCCAGGATGCCGAACTCCGGCAGGATCGAGGTGAAATCCGCGATGTCGTAACCGCCGTCCCGCAGCGGCGAGTTGTAAATAGGCAGCAGCCAGATGCAGTCGATCCCCAGCCATTGCAGGTAATCCAGCCGCGAGGTCAGCCCGCGCAGGTCCCCGGTGCCGTCACCATTGGAGTCGTGGAATCCGCGGACCAGCACCTCGTAGAACAGCGCGTGCTTGTACCAGTGCGGGTCGCGGGGCCTGTCGAACGAGAACGGGTCGGGAACCGGGTCACCGGGAGGCGTGTTGAAGGCTCCCTGGCCCGTGGCGGGCGGCCCCCCGGCCAGGCCGGGCGGGGTCTGATTCGGCTGTGCGGCCACTCGCTTCTCCCCTGGCGGCGAACAAAGGTACCGCCGTCACGCCCTGGGAACAGGCGTGACGGCGAATATGTGAGCAGGTGCAGTCGCCGGATCGAGGCGCACGTAGTTGGCTTGACCCCACCGGTAGGACTCTCCGGTCAGCTCGTCTGTGACAACAAACTGCGACCGATCGTCCACTCCGAGTGCGGACATGTCAAGCCATACGGTGGCCTCTCGCGGCTGGTGTGGATCAAGGTTCACGACGGCCAGCACGGTGTCCGCGTCCCGGCTGCTGCGCTTGGAAAAACAGATCAGTCCCGGCTGGTCGACGTAGTGGAACCGTAGATTACGCAACCAGTGCAGCGCGGGGTGGGATCTCCGTATCAAATTGAGACGGGTGATGAACGGCGCGATGCCCGCCGGCCCGTGCTCGGCGGCGGCCCAGTCCCGCGGCCGGTAGGCGTATTTCTCCGAGTCCAGGTATTCCTCGCTGCCCGGCCGCACGGATGAGTTCTCGCACAGCTCAAATCCCGAGTACATGCCCCACGTCGGCGACAGCAGCGCCGCGAGCACGGCCCGCACCCGGAACGCGGGCGGCCCGCCGTGCTGGAGGTACTCGGTGAGGATGTCGGGGGTGTTGGTGAAGAAGTTCGGCCGCATGTACGCGGCGGCGGCCCCGCTCAGCTCGCGCAGGTACTCGGTGAGCTCGGGGCCGGTGTTGCGCCAGGTGAAGTAGGTATAGGACTGGTGGAACCCGATCTTGGCGAGGGTGTGCATCATGGGCGGGCGGGTGAAGGCCTCGGCCAGGAAGATCACGTCGGGGTCGGTGCTGTCCACCTCGGCGAGCAGGCGCTCCCAGAACGCCAGCGGCTTGGTGTGCGGGTTGTCCACCCGGAATATCCGCACCCCGTGGCTCATCCACAGGCGCACGATCCGCAGCACCTCCGCATACAGCCCGGCCGGGTCGCGGTCGAAGTTCAGCGGGTAGATGTCCTGGTACTTCTTGGGCGGATTCTCCGCGTAGGCGATGGATCCGTCGGCGCGCTCGGTGAACCAGTCCGGGTGCTCGGTGACCCACGGGTGGTCCGGCGAGGTCTGCAGCGCGAGGTCGATCGCCACCTCCATGCCGAGTTCGCGGGTGCGGGCCACGAACGCGTCGAAGTCGGCGAAGCTGCCCAGGCCGCGGTGTATCGCGTCGTGGCCGCCGTCCGGTGACCCGATCGCCCACGGCGAGCCCGGGTCGCCGGGCCCGGCGTGCAGGGAGTTGTTGCGGCCCTTGCGGGCCGTGGTCCCGATGGGATGGACCGGCGGCAGGTAGACCACGTCGAAACCCATCCGGGCGATCGGCTCCAGCCGGCACATGGCGGTGCGCAGCGTCCCGCCCTGCGGCTCGCGGCGGCCCATCGGGTCTGTCTGCACGCCCTCCGAGCGGGGGAAGAACTCATACCAGGCGCCGTACAGCGCCCGCACCCGGTGCACGACCAGCGGGTAGACCGCCGAACGGGTGAGCAGTTCGCGCAGCGGCGCCTCGTGCAGGATCGCGAGGATCCCCTCGTCCTCGGCGGCGGCCAGCCGGTCCCATGGCGCCAGCCCGCGGTCGCCCAGCCGCACCGCCACCGCCGCGAGCGCCGACCGGTGCTCCAGCGGCCGCGACGGCGACCGCGCCGCGCGGTCGAACAGGAGGGCCCCCTCCGCGAGCATCAGCTCGACGTCCTGGCCGCGCGGGACCTTGATGGCGGCGTCGTGGCGCCAGTGGCCGATCGGGTCGCCCCAGGCCTCCACGTGGAACCGCCACCGGCCCTCGGCGTCCGGGGTGACCTCGGCCGCATAGCGGTCCAGCCCGGGCAGCGTCTCCCGCATCCGGGCCAGCGGCAGGCGCTGGCCGTCCGGCCCGCGCAGCACCACCCCGGCCCCGGGCACTTCGTGCCCCTCACGGAAGACGGTCGCGCTGACCTCGAAGGTTTCCCCGACGACGGCCTTGGCCGGCCAGCGCCCGCAGTCGAGCACGGGCGCCACGTCGCTGATCACCATCCGACCGATCACCCCAGAACGCTACCCAGCATGAGGGGGGTGCACTCATGCGCCCCGGCAGGCCGTGCCCGGCAAGGGCCGCCGGACAGCCCGCCAGAAAACGCCGGGCCGGACCGGGGGCCCAGGGCAGCCGGTAAGGTCGCTCTGCGTGAGAGCCATCCGCACCTTCACCATCCGCGCCTCGCTGCCCGAGCCGCTGGCCCCGCTGCACGACCTCATGCTGAATCTGCGCTGGTCCTGGCATGCCGGCACGCGGGAACTGTTCACCGCGCTCGACCCGGCCGGCCGCGAGCGGGCGGGCCACGACCCGGTCGCCCTGCTCGGTGAGGTCCCCCCCGAGCACCTGGCCGCGCTGGCCGCCGACGGGGACTACCTGGGACGGCTGCACCGCGCGGTCGCCGACCTGCGGGATTACCTGTCCGCGGCACGGTGGTACCAGCGCAGCGGCGGCGGGGATGGCGGCGCGCCCCCGGCGGCCATCGCCTACTTCTCCCCCGAGTACGGGATCGCCACCGCGCTCCCGCAGTACTCCGGCGGGCTGGGCATCCTGGCCGGTGACCATCTCAAGGCGGCCAGCGACCTGGGGGTCCCGCTGATCGGGGTGGGGCTGCTCTACCGGCACGGCTATTTCAGCCAGTCGCTGTCGCCGGAGGGCTGGCAGCTGGAGCGCTACCCGGCGGGCGACCCGAACGGCCTGCCGCTCACCCTGCTGCGCGGCGAGGACGGCTCGCCGGTGACCGTGGTGCTGGCGCTGGGCGAGGGCGGCTCGCTGGCGGCGCAGGTGTGGCTGGCGCAGGTGGGCCGGGTGCCGCTGCTGCTCCTCGATTCCTACGTGGAGCAGAACGAGCCGGGCCTGCGGGAGGTCACCGACCGGCTCTACGGCGGCGGCAGCGAGCACCGGCTGCGCCAGGAACTGCTGCTGGGCATGGGCGGCGTGCGGGCGGTGCGCGCCTACTGCGCGCTGACCGGCCATCCGCAGCCCGAGGTGTTCCACACCAACGAGGGCCACGCCGGGTTCCTCGGCCTGGAGCGGATCCGTGAATACGCCGAGGCGGGCCTGAGCTTCGACGAGGCGATCGAGCTGTGCCGGGCCGGCACCGTGTTCACCACGCACACCCCGGTGCCCGCCGGGATCGACCGGTTCGCCAGGGACCTGGTGGAGCGGGAGTTCGGCGGCACCGCCGCGGACCCCGCGCTGCCGCTGGAACGCGTCCTCGCCCTGGGCGCGGAGACCTACCCGGGCGGGGACCCGTCCGTGTTCAACATGGCCGTGATGGGCATGCGGCTGGCCCAGCGGGTCAACGGGGTGAGCAAGCTGCACGGCCGGGTGAGCCAGGAGATGTTCGCCGGCCTGTGGCCCGGGTTCGACGCCAGCGAGGTGCCGGTCGGCTCGATCACCAACGGGGTCCACGTCGCCACCTGGGTGGCTGCCGAGATCCTCGGCTGCGACGGCGGGCAGCCGGGGCCGGAGGACGGCCCGGCCTGGGACCGGATCGCCGAGACCGGGCCCGCCAGGCTGTGGGAGATCCGCGCCAGGCTGCGCCGCCGCCTGGTCGCCGAGGCGCGGCGGCGGCTGCGTGCCTCCTGGCGGCAGCGCGGCGTGTCCGAGGCCGAGCTGGGCTGGACCCAGCACGCGCTGGACGAGAACGTGCTGACCATCGGCTTCGCCCGCCGGGTGCCGTCCTACAAGCGGCTCACCCTGATGCTGCACGACCCGGAGCGGCTGACCGCGCTGCTGCTCGACCCGCAGCGCCCGGTGCAGCTGGTGATCGCGGGCAAGGCTCATCCCGCCGACGACGGCGGCAAGCAGCTGATCCAGCAGATGGTCAGGTTCGCCGAGGATCCCCGGGTGCGGCACCGCATCGTGTTCCTCCCGGACTACGACATGGAGCTGGGCGCGGCCATGGTCCAGGGCTGCGACGTGTGGCTGAACAACCCGCTGCGGCCGCTTGAGGCGTGCGGCACCTCCGGCATGAAGTCCGCGCTGAACGGCGGCCTGAACCTGTCGGTGCGGGACGGCTGGTGGGATGAGTGGTTCGACGGCGAGAACGGCTGGGCGATCCCCTCGGCCGACGACGTGGCCGACTCGGCCAGGCGTGACGAGCTGGAGTCCGCCGCCCTGTACGACCTGCTGGAGCAGGTGGTGGCCCCGCTGTTCTACGAGACCGGAGCCGACGGGCTGCCGCAGCGGTGGCTGGAGATGGTCGCGCACACGCTGGCCGGGCTCGGGCCCCGCGCGCAGGCGTCCCGGATGGTCCGCGAGTACGTGGAGACCCTGTACGTGCCCGCCGCGCGCGCGTCCCGTGCCCTGGCCGGCGGCCACGGCGAGGGTGCCTTCGCGGCGGCGCGCGAACTGGCCGCCTGGAAGCACCGGGTGAAGGCCGCCTGGCCGGAGGTCCGGATCGAGCACATCGAGGCCGGCGACGGGGAGCGCGGCCCGGGGGAGTGGCTGCCGGTCAGGGCGAGCGTGGCGCTGGGCGAGCTGTCGGCGCAGGACGTCACGGTCGAGGTGATCTGCGGCCGGGTGAACGACGAGGAAGACATCGTCGAGCCGGCGGCCAGCCCGCTGGCGCCCGACGGGCCCGCCACCGCCGAGGGCACCCTCCGCTACGGCGGGGAGGCACGGCTGGGCAGGCCGGGCCCGTTCGGGTACACGGTGCGCGTGGTGCCCTGTCATCCGCTGCTGGACAGCACCGCGGAACTGGGCCTGGTGGCCTATCCCGACGCCCCCGAGGGCATGACCAACGGTGACCTGCGATAGGTCGCTGGCCGGTTACCGGACAAGTTCGTCAGCGCGGCACCTAGGCCGCTTAGTAGTAACTCTATGCATGTAAACCACTGCGCTCCGTATCGCGTCTGACTAGAGTGTGTCTTGTAGATCTATTCCGAGTTGGCGGAGATCTGCGCGATATGCCCTAGTGCCCCCGGTGCACACGGCAAGCTGCGCCGTGCCGGCGGGGGCGAGAAGTCAGAAGCCCTGGGGGGGCCAATGAGGGACACAACCCCGCACGCTTTAACGTCTGCCGGCCGTGTCACTTTCGTCGCCGCCCGACCCCAGCATGCGAAAGGACTACAGCCATGAGGTCAGACATCCAGCCGGACAGCCCGCTGCTCACCCCGGCGGAGGTCGCCGCGTTGTTCCGCGTGGATCCCAAGACCGTCACCCGCTGGGCGCAGCAGGGCAAGCTCCGCTCGATCCGGACCCTCGGCGGGCACCGCCGGTACCGCGAAGCTGAGGTCCAGGCCTTCCTGCACCGCCCGCCGCACGCCTGACGCCAGCCCGGACCGGGGTGAACTAGGATCGGTTCCCCCGGCACGGGAGGTGCGCATGGGCGAGTTCGTCCGGGTGGAGCGCGATGAGGCGATCGCGACGATACGGCTTGACCGGCCGCCGATGAACGCGCTCAACGCGCAGGTGCAGGACGAGATCGCGGCCGCCGCCGCGGAACTCGACGCCGATGCCGCGGTGCGTGCCGTGGTGCTCTACGGCGGGGAGAAGGTCTTCGCCGCCGGCGCCGACATCAAGGAGATGGCCGAGGCCAGCTTCGCCCAGGTGGCCGTGGACAGCCGCCGGCTGCAGGCCGCCTTCACCACCGTGGCGCGGATCGGCAAGCCGGTCGTGGCGGCGATCACCGGGTATGCCCTCGGCGGCGGCCTGGAACTGGCGCTGTGCGCCGACTTCCGGGTGGCCGGTGAGACCGCCCGGGTCGGCCAGCCCGAGATCCTCCTCGGCATCATCCCCGGGGCAGGCGGCACCCAGCGGCTGCCCCGGCTCGTCGGGCCCGCGCGGGCGAAGGACATCGTCTACACCGGGCGCTTCGTCGGCGCGGCGGAGGCGCTCGGCATCGGCCTGGTGGACCGGGTGGTCCCGGACGCCGAGGTATACCAGGCGGCGCGCGATCTGGTGGCCAGGTACGCCACCGGCCCGGCCGTGGCGCTCCGCGCGGCGAAGCAGGCCATCGACTCCGGGCTTGAGTCCGACCTGGACACCGGCCTGGAGATCGAGCGGCTGAACTTCGCCGCGCTGTTCGCGACCGAAGACCAGCGCACGGGAATGCGCAGTTTCGTCGAGAATGGGCCTGGGAAGGCCACCTTTGCCGGGCGCTGAGGCAAGGCAGGTGGCGGGCCCGCCGTCCTGGCGCCCCGGGCAAGGAGCAGAGCCGATGCATCCGCTGATCACCGCCGGTCCATCCGTCGCCGGCCCGCGGGCCACGGCCATGACCGAGCCCGGCGATGGCCTGTCCCTGGAGGAGATCACCGCGGCCCTCCGCGTGGACAGCGCCGACGTCGCCCTGTACGCGCGGGTGCTCACCGAATCCCTGGGGGATGCGCTGCCGGACGGCTGCGTGGTGGTCGACCGGGACCGGAGCATGTCCGACCGGCTGCACGGCCGTCCCGGCCAGGTCACGAAGATCACCGTGCGGCTCGGCGAGAAGGTGCTGACGCTGGCGACGGCGCCGGGCCGCCCGCCGACGGCGGAGATCTGCCGGGAGGTGCGCGGCGTCGTCCTCTCCCGCCAGCCCGCCGGGCTGCAGGAATGGGTCAGCGACCTGGCCCGGGAACTTGCCGCTCACGCACAGCAGAACGCACGCACGGCCGAGGTGCTCCGCAAGCTCATCACAGGTTCCTAGGACATCACCCGGCGGCATGCCGATCCGGGCGGGGATACGGAAGGGGGCTCCGTACTCTGGGACATGCCATGAACGATCAGGATCTGGTGCCGGACCGGCTCGGGCAGTACCGGCTGCTCGACCGGATCGGCGAGGGCGGCATGGGGGTCGTGTACCTCGCCCGCGACCGCGGTCACCGCACGGTCGCGCTCAAGGTCCTGCGTTCCAGCGTGGCGGGCGACCCGACGGCGCGGCGGCGGCTCGCCCGTGAGGTCGAGACGATGCAGCGGATCCGCAGCCCGAACGTCGCCGAGGTGATCGACGCCGACCTCGACGGCGACACCCCGTACATCGTGACGCGGTTCGTGCCCGGCCGGACCCTGGACGACGTGGTCACCCAGGACGGCCCGCTGCGCGGGGCGGCGCTGTCCCGGCTGGCCTGCGGGCTCGCCGACGCCCTGGTCGCGGTGCACGCCGCCGGGGTGGTGCACCGCGACGTCAAGCCGGGCAACGTGATGCTGTTCCAGGACACCCCCGTGGTGATCGACTTCGGCATCGCGCAGGGGCCCGACGCCACCCGGCTGACCATGACGGGAATGTTCATGGGCACCCCGGGTTACCTGGCACCCGAGGTGATCGAGGGCCGGCCGAGCAGCGAGGCCTCCGACGTGCATGCCTGGGGAGCCACGGTGGCGTTCGCGGCCATCGGCCGGCCGCCCTATGGCACCGGCCCGTACGAGGGCATCTTCTACCGCATCGTGAACGGGCAGACCGACCTGAGCGGGATGCCCGGGCCACTGCTCCCGCTGGTGGCCGCCGCGCTCGCCAGGGATCCCGCGCACCGGCCATCGGCGGTGCAACTCCGCGCCCAGACGACGGTGCTCGACCCCGTGTCTCTCGTTTCGAATCATGGGCAGGCCGGCCAGGCGGCACCCGTGCCGCTGACCGGAGCCGGCGCGACGAGATCGGACGGGGCACCCACCGCCGTGCCGGGCGGCCCGGCGGCCTACGTGCCGCCCGCCCCCGTGGCGAGCGGCCCGGCGGGCTACGTGCCGCCGACCATCCTCGGCGCGGGCGGCCCGACCGTGCTGCCCGCGCCGGGGGACCCGGCGGCCTGGCCCGGCGGGCCGGCCGGCAACGGGGCGGCCCCCGCTCCCGCCGTGCCGGGCGCGGCCTCGCCAAGCACCCGCCCGATGGCCGAGGGCCGGCCCCTGCCCGAGGACCTGAGGGACGTGCTCACCCCGGTCAGCTACGGCGGGCGCGCGCCGGTGCCGCAGGCCGGGACCGCCACGGGCATGCCGGGCCAGGGCGACGCGGCCCGGCCGCCGGCGGCGCCGGACCCGGCCGCACGGCCGCGCGGGCAGGCGCTCATGGTGGCCGCGGCGGTCGTGGTGGTGGCCAGTGTCAGCGCCATGCTGCCGGTGGCGGGCACCATAGCCGCGCTGCTGCTGTTCGCGGTGCTGCGCACGGCCGGCCTGGTGCAGCGCCGCACCACCGCGCGCCGCGCCGCGCGCGGGGCCCGGACCCTGGATCCGGTCGTCACCGTGGTCACCCTGCCCTGGTTCCTGCTGCGGTCGCTGGTCGCGCTGCTGATTCTGGCGCCGTTCGCGCTGGCCGCCGCCGCGCTCGCGGCCGGCATCACGGTCGCGGTCGCGCCGGGTGCGTGGCCGGACCGTGCCCTCGGTTACGCGGCGGGCACGCTGGTGCTCTATTACGGGCTCGGCCCTGGCTCGGGCATGCCGCGGGCCCAGCTACGGCGGTTCTTCGGCACGTTCACCAAGTCGCCCGCGGTCAGGATCGTGGTGATACTCGGGATCACCGCGCTCGCCCTCGGGGCGCTCACGGCGGCGGTGTCCGCGCCGTCGGTCTTCTGGCCGGCGGTCGTGCCGGGGAACGTGGTCCGCTTCGGGGTGACGCACCTGGGGCCGCTGCGCCGCCTGGGCTACCTGAGCCATCTGCAGCGGGCCGCACCGGTTCCAGCTGCTCCGCGGCCGGTTCCTGCGGCACTTCTCCTGAGCCCGGCGCGCGCACCACTCCCGGCCGGGGCCGCCCGCGATCATGGCTGCCAGGGCGGCGGCGCCCAGGTGGGAGGGGTCAGGCGTGGCGCTGGCCGATGCCGTTGGGCTGGCCGGCGCCGCGGAAGCCGTCGGCCTGGCCGGCCGGCCGGGCGGTGCGCCGGGGCGGTGGCACCACGCCGGGCACCGGGCCGGGAACGGGCGGCTCGGCGCGGTCGGCGGGGCCGGGCTGCGCCGGGCGGTCCGCCCGCTCGGCCGGTGGCAGGGGACGGACCAGGCCGAGGGCGATCACCTCGTTGGCCAGCCGCACCCGCCGGTTCTGGCCCTCCGGGATGCGGAACTTCTGGTAGAGGCGCAGCAGGTGCTGCTTGACGGCCGCCTCCGTCACGACGAGGTCGGCCGCGATCTCGCGGGCCGTCGCGGGGGCCACGAAGGCCTCGTCGGACAGGGCAGGGCGGCACAGCGACGTGAGCACGTCCAGTTCGCGGCGGGTAAGTTCGGGGCTCGCCGAGCGCCGCAGCTCGACTTCGGCGGAGATGTCCTCCCTGGGGATTCCCCCCACCCGGCAGCGCGCGGCGCCGAAGCTGAGCACATCGCCTTCCTCCAGCACCCGGCGGGCCACGAGCCGCCCGTTGACCCGGGTCCCGTTACGCGATAATCCCAGGTCAGCGACGTAGGCGTACGGCCCGTGGCGGACGATCTCGGCATGCAGCCGGGAGACGCTGGGATCGGCCAGCCGGACGTCGACCGCGCTGCCACGCCCGATCGTGGTTACCGCCTCGGCCAGCGGGATGACGTCGCCGGTCTCTTCGATGCGAATGTAAGGCCCCTCCACAAGGTTCTCCTGCCTGCCTATGTAGCGACTGAGGTCTTACGGTCTGGTTACCCCCTCGCGGCAGCTTCCTACCACCCGGGCCGCGATTGGCCGCCCGCATGGCCGGCCGCGCCGGGCGCACCGGCGGTCCCGCAGGGCCGACGGGACTGGTCGCGGGCGGTCGCCAGTACACTTCCGACGGGTCATGCGGAAGGAAACAAAATGGCGGACAAGCCGTCCCGGGGCCTCGCGGACGTCATCGCGGCCTCCACCGCGGTCAGTGACATCGACGGCCTGGCGGGTCTGCTGTTCTACCGCGGTTACGACATCCATCAGCTCGCGGGCGCGGCGACCTTCGAGGAGATCGCCTACCTGCTGCAGCGCGGTCACGCGCCCTCGGCCGCGGAGCTTGACGCCTACCGCGGCGAGGTGGCCGGCGGCCGCGGGCTCGGCAAGCTCGTCACGGCCTGCCTGGCCGACGTGGCCGCCAGCCAGGGGCCGATGGAGGCGCTGCGCACGCTGGTCTCGCTGGCCAGCGCCGACGACCCGGACAAGAACTCGAACTCCCCGGAGGCGAACGCGCGCAAGGCGGTGCGGCTGACCGCGCAGCAGCCGCTCCTGGTCGCCGCCTATCACGCCGCGCGCAGCGGGCGGGAACTGCCGCCCCCCGCCGCGGAACTGGGGCTGGCCGCCAACTTCCTGCTCCAGATGCGCGGCACGCCGCCCGCCGCGCACGAGGCCCAGGTGCTGGACACGTGCCTGGTGCTGCACGCCGACCACACGATGAACGCCTCCACCTTCGCGGCCAGGGTCTGCGCGGCCACCCTCTCCGACATGCACTCCGCCGTGGTCGCGGCGATCGGCACGCTCAAGGGCCCGCTGCACGGCGGCGCGAACGAGCAGGTCATGCGGACCCTCACCGAGATACAGGAGCGCGGCGCCGCAGGACCCGGTGGGCGCGGTGGAGCCCGAGGTGGCGCGGCGCCTGGCGGCCGGCGAGAAGATCATGGGCTTCGGCCACCGGGTGTACAAGACCGAGGACCCGCGGGCCACCCACCTGCGGGCCATGTCCGGGGAACTGGCCGCGGCGTCCGGTGACGACACCTTCTACCGGATGTCCCGGCGGATGGAGGAGACCGTCCTGGCGCAGAAGGGCCTGCTGCCCAACGTCGACTTCTACGCCGCGACCGTCTATCACTACCTGGGCATTCCGACGGAGCTGTTCACCGCCGTCTTCTCGGTCAGCCGGATGGCGGGCTGGACGGCCCACGTCATGGAGCAGCACGCGGACAACAGGCTGATCCGCCCGGACAGCGAGTACATCGGCGAGCGCGGGCTCACCTGGATCCCGGCCGGCCAGCGGTCAGCCGGCCCCGGCCGGCGGACTGCGCCGCATGACCGGGCCCGCTGCACCGCGCGGGACGCCCGCGGCCGCCGCGCGCCCCGGCCGGGCGGGCGGCGGGGGATGGCTCGCCTACCTGGCTGTGCTCGCCGGCGTCGCGGCCGTCTGCGGCTGGTTGTGGGTGGGCGGCGGGCATGCCGCCAAGGGGGGTACGTTGGCACTGGCGGGCGTCATGTTCGCCGCCGCACTTGCCAGGCTGGCGCTGCCGGAAAGCCGGGCCGGCCTGCTCGCATCGAGGAAGCGCCGCACGGATGTGGTCACGCTGGCCGCACTGGCCACCGGGCTGCTGGCCGCGGGGCTGCTGCTCCCGGTGCCACTGTGAGGTGAGGAAAGCCACTGCCTGGCCGGCCTTGACGGGGATGGGGAGGCGGGTGGGGGGCAGTTCCGGCCAGGGCGGCCCCGCACCGGGGCGGGCCGGGCCGCGCGTGACAACGATGTCAGGCCGCAGAAGGGAAGGAACAACCGCCAATGTCCAAGATCAAGGTAGCCAATCCCGTCGTTGAGCTCGACGGCGACGAGATGACCAGGATCATCTGGAAGTTCATCAAGGACAAGCTCATCCTGCCTTACCTGGATGTGGACCTGAAGTACTACGACCTGTCGGTCACCCACCGCGACGAGACCGATGACCAGGTCACCGTGGACGCGGCGTACGCGATCAAGGAGTACGGGGTCGGCGTGAAATGTGCCACGATCACCCCTGACGAGGCGCGCGTCGCCGAGTTCGGGCTGAAGCGGATGTGGCGCTCGCCCAACGGCACGATCCGCAACATCCTCGGCGGCGTGGTGTTCCGCGAGCCGATCGTGGTGCACAACGTCCCGCGGTTCGTCCCCGGCTGGACCAAGCCGATCATCATCGGCCGGCACGCCCACGGCGACCAGTACCGCGCCACCGACTTCGTGGTCCCCGGCCCGGGCCGGGTGCTGATCACCTACGAGCCGGACGAGGGCACCAACGCCAACGGCTTCGAGCTTGAGGTCAGCCGGTTCACCGGCGGCGGCGTCGCCCTGGGCATGTACAACTACGACGACTCGATCAGGGACTTCGCCCGCGCCACCATGCGCTACGCGCTGATCCGTCGCTACCCGCTGTACCTGTCCACCAAGAACACCATCCTCAAGGCCTACGACGGGCGGTTCAAGGACCTGTTCGCGGAGGTGTACGAGTCCGAGTTCAAGGCGGAGTTCGAGGCGTCCGGGATCACCTACGACCACCGCCTGATCGACGACATGGTCGCCCAGGTCCTCAAGGGCGAGGGCGGCGTGGTCTGGGCGTGCAAGAACTACGACGGGGACGTGGAGTCCGATGTGGTGGCCCAGGGCTTCGGCTCGCTCGGCCTGATGACCAGCGTGCTGATGACCCCGGACGGGCGCACCGTGGAGGCCGAGGCCGCGCACGGCACGGTGACCCGGCACTACCGCATGCACCAGGAGGGCAAGGCCACCTCGACCAACCCGATCGCGTCCATCTTCGCCTGGACCCGTGGCCTGGCGCACCGCGGCGAGCTGGACGGCACCCCCGAGGTCACCAGGTTCGCGGAGACTCTGGAGAAGGTCTGCGTGCAGACCGTGGAAAGCGGCAAGATGACCAAGGACCTGGCCGTGCTGATCGGCGCCGGCGCGCCGTTCCTGAACACCGAGGACTTCCTGGCCGCGCTGGACGACAACCTCCGCGCCGCGATGAGTTCCTGATCGCGGGCCCGCCCGCAGCACAGCGCCTGAGCATTCGCAAAGGAGACCGGAAAAGATGGCCCGCAAGGGGAAGGTAGCCGTGATCGGCGCCGGGTTCTACGGCTCGACCACGGCGCAGCGGCTGGCCGAGTACGACATCTTCGACGAGGTCGTGCTCACCGACATCATCGAGGGAAAGCCGGAAGGGCTCGCGCTGGACATGAACCAGTCGCGCCCGGTGGAAGGCTTCGAGACCAAGGTCACCGGGCAGACCACCGGCCGGGACGGCGAGGGCTACGAGGCGATCGCGGGCTGCGGCATCGTCATCGTCACCGCGGGGCTGGCCCGCAAGCCGGGCATGAGCCGGATGGACCTGATCGAGGTCAACGCCAAGATCGTCCGCGGCGTGGTGGAGAACGTGGTGAAGCACGCGCCCGAGACGGTGCTCATCGTGGTCTCGAACCCGCTGGACGAGATGACCGCGCTGGCGGCCAAGGTCTCCGGGTTCCCCGCGCACCGGGTGATGGGGCAGGCGGGCATGCTGGACACGGCCAGGTTCAGCAACTTCGTCGCCGAGCGCCTCGGCGTGCCGGTCTCCTCGGTGCGCACGCTCACCCTCGGCTCACACGGCGACACCATGGTCCCGGTGCCCTCGGCCTGCACGGTGGACGGCGCCCCGCTGGCCGGCCGGCTGCCCGCCGCCGACATCGAGGCGCTGGTGGAGCGGACCAGGCAGGGCGGCGCGGAGATCGTCGCGCTGCTCAAGACCGGATCCGCGTACTACGCGCCCTCGGCGGCCGCCGCCCGGATGGCCCGGGCCGTGGCGCAGGACGCCGGCACGGTCATGCCGGTGTGCGCGTGGGTGGACGGCCAGTACGGCATCTCCGGTGTCTACCTGGGCGTCGAGGCCGAGCTAGGCGCGACAGGGATACGCCGGGTCGTGGCCCGTGACCTGACCGAGCCGGAACTGGCCGCGCTGCGCGAGGCCGCCGAGGCGGTACGGGAGAAGCAGGCCTCGGTCGCCAGCCTCTGACCGGCGCCCACATCGTGATCATGAGGTTCTGGTCGCTGGAGCAGCCAGATCCTCATGATCACGAACGGTTTGGCGGGGCAGGTCAGCGGGTGAGGCGGCGGATGGCCAGCTCGGTGAACAGGGCCGCGCCGTCGGCCAGCACCATGTCGTCGAACACGGCGAAGGCGGAGTGGTTGAACGGCGCCGTGGCCGGGTCCACGCCCGGTGGGCACGAGCCCAGCATGACGAAGGCCCCGGGGACCTGCTCCAGGACATAGGAGAAGTCCTCGGCCCCCGCCATCGGGTTGGCCTGCGGGCGGTACCGGTCCTCGCCGAGCATGTCGGCCACCACATCGGCGGCGAACTGCGCCTCCCCGTGGTCGTTCACGGTCACCGGATAGGAGTTGGTGAACTCCGCCGTCGCGGTGAGCCCGTGCGCCGCGGCGATCTCCTGGACCAGGCGGACCGCCAGCTCCCGCACCAGGGCCCGGGATTCCGGCGAGAACGAGCGGATGGTCGCCTCCAGCCGGGCCTCGTCCGGTATGACGTTGTTCGCGGTGCCCGCGTGGAAGCTGCCCACGGTGATGACCACCGGGTCGAAGATGTCGAAGCGCCGGGTCACCAGCACCTGCAGCGCCGTCACGATCTCGCAGGCCACCGGGATGGGGTCGGCGGCATGGTGCGGCTGGGAGCCATGCCCGCCGCGGCCGTGCACGGTGATGTCCAGCGCCTCGGCCGCGGCCATCATCGGCCCGCCCCGGCTGCTGAACACCCCGGCGGGCAGTTCGGCCGACGCGACGTGCAGCGCGTACGCGGCGTCGGCCCGCGGGCCGGCCGCGTCCAGCACCCCCTCCTCGATCATGAACCGGGCGCCGCCGTACCCCTCCTCGCCCGGCTGGAACATGAACACCACGCTGCCCGGCAGGTCCGCCTGGCGCGCCGACAGCAGCCGGGCCGCCCCGACGAGCATGGCCGAGTGCAGGTCATGCCCGCAGGCGTGCATGGCGCCGTCGATCCGGGACGCGAAATCGAGCCCGGTCCGCTCCGCGACCGGCAGCGCGTCCATGTCGGCCCGCAGCAGGACGACGGGCCGGTCGCTCTTCGTGGCGCCGCCCCGCAGCACCGCGGTGACCGAGGTCAGGGCGGATCCGAGGGTGACCTCCAGCGGCAGGCCGTCCAGCGCGGCGAGGATCTTCTGCTGGGTCAGCGGAAGCTGCAGCCCGATCTCGGGCTCCGCGTGAATGGCCCGCCGCAGATGGGCGAGTTCGCCCCCGATCGCCGTCGCGTCCTCGGTCACTGCCATCGTCATGCTCCTCGCTCGTGTCCGGCGCACCCGCGCCCAGGGTGTCACAGTATGCGCCGGGCGCCCGCGGAGGGCGGCGCGGCCAGGAACGCCGGCGGTGGCCAGCCCTGGCCGGCGTACCCGGCCAGCACCGCCGCGCGGACGCCCGCGTCGTCCGCGGGCACCAGCGCGATCACCGACCCGCCGAAACCGCCGCCGACCATCCGCGCGCCGAGCGCCCCGGCCCGCTCGGCCGCCTCGGCCGCCACGTCGGCCTGCGGCCAGGAGATCTCGAAGTCGTCCCGCAGCGAGGCGTGCGAGGCGTGCAGCAGCGGGCCGAGCCCGGCCACGTCACCGGACCGGAGCAGGTCCGCCGCCGCCAGCACCCGGCAGTCGTCGGAGATCACATGGCGGGCCCGCCGGGCCAGCACCGGGTCGCCGATCGCCGCCGACCTGCCCGGGTCGGCCACGTCGCGCAGGCTGGGCACGCCGAGCGCCCGCGCCGCCTGCTCGCACTCCTGCCGCCGCAGCGCATACCTGCCGTCGGTCAGCGCGTGCCGGGCGCCGGTGTCGATCACGAGCAGCGCGAGCCCCGCGGCCGCCGGGTCGAACGGCACCGGCGTGATCTGCCCGCTGCGGCAGTCGAGCAGCAGCGCGTGACCTGCCTCGCCGAGCAGCGACGCGGACTGGTCCATGATCCCGCTGGGCACGCCGACCATCTCGTTCTCCGCCCGCCGGGCCAGCCGGGCGAGTTCGGCCCTGGGCACGTCCGCCCCGGCCAGTTCGGCGAGGGCGATCGCCACCGCGCACTCGATCGCTGCCGAGGACGACAGGCCGGCGCCCTGCGGCAGGTCCGAGTCGATGACCAGGCTGGCCCCGCCGACGTGCCAGCCTGCCTCCCGCAGCGCCCAGGCGACGCCCGCCGGGTAGGCGGCCCAGCCGGTCACGGCACCCGGGCCGAGCCCGGACAGGGGCACGCTCACCTGGCCGGCGGACTGGGCCGAGCAGATGTCCAGCATGCCGTCGCCGCGCCGCCGGGCGGCCACCACCACGCCCCGGTCGAGCGCGAACGGCAGCACCCAGCCAAAGTTGTAGTCGGTGTGCTCACCGATCAGGTTCACCCGGCCGGGCGCATGCCAGACCCCTTCGGGTGCCGTGCCGTGCCGGGCCCGGAACCGGCCCGCGGCCTGGTCCGCGAGGTCCGCGGGACTCACCGCTCGCCGAGCCGGGCGGGCGGGCCCGGAGCGGACCGCTCCAGGGTGAACTGCCAGGCGTCGGCGACCATCGCGGCCAGCCCGCGTTCGGCACGCCAGCCGAGTTCGGCATGGATCCGGCCGGAGGAAGCGACGAGCACCGCCGGGTCCCCGGCGGCGGGGGGCGAACCGCGACGGGATTTCCCGGCCGGTCACCTCGCGGCAGGCGCTGAGCACCTCCAGGTTGGAGAACCCGGCGCCGCTGCCCAGGTTGTAGATCTGGTGCTGGCCGGGCACGCACGCGCCCAGTGCGAGCATGTGGGCCCGGGCCAGGTCGGTCACGTGGATGTAGTCACGGACGCAGGTGCCGTCCGGGGTGGGGTAGTCGTCGCCGAACAGCCGCACCCCACCCCGCGCCGCCGCCGCCCAGGGCCACCGCCAGGATGCTCGGGATCAGATGGGTCTCCGGGTTGTGCCGCTCCCCGAGCCACCGTCCGTCCTGGCCGGCCGCCGCGCCCGCGACGTTGAAGTAGCGCAGGCTCACCGCGCCGATCCCGTGCATCCTGGCGTGCTCGGCCAGTGCGGTGTCCACGGCCAGCTTGGACGCCCCGTAGGGGCTGGTCGGCCTGGCCGGTCGGTCTCCTCGATGGGGGTGCGCTCGGGCTCCCCGTACACCGCCGCGGTGGAGGAGAACACGATCCTGGCGACCCCGGTGACCCGCATCGCCTCCAGCAGCGCCAGGCTCCCGCCCAGGTTGTGCCCCCAGTACAGCGACGCTTGGCCACCGACTCGGCGACCAGCGACTTCGCGGCGAAGTGCAGCACGGCGTCGGCGCCGTCGGCGAGCATGGCCTGCGCCTGGTCGCGGACCAGGCCCTGGGTGAAGCCGCGCCGCCGGGACCGCGTCGGCGTGCCCGGTGGACAGGTCGTCCAGCACGGCCACCTGGTGCCCCTCGCGCAGCGCCAGCGCCGCCACCACGCTGCCGATGTAGCCCGCACCGCCGGTCACCAGCAGCTTCATCCGGCCTCCCGCAGCCTGCGCGCGGCATCCTCTGGCAGCACGTCGTTGATCCAGACTCCATGCCCGATTCGCTGCCCGCGAGGTACTTCAGCTTCCCCGGGGCCCGCCGGATGGAGAGCACCTGCAGGTGCATGCCGAACTCCTGGCGCGCGAACGGGTCACCGCCCGGCGCCTGGTGCCACGCCGCGATATACGGCAGCGGCACGCCGAACAGCGCGTCAAGGCGCCGCAGCACGTCCAGATAAGTACGCAAAACGCCTCGCGGGCGGCCGGAGTGAGATCCGGGAGGCTGGCCACCCGCCGGGCTGGGAACAGCAGCACCTCTACGGCCACCGGGCGGCCGCGGGCACGAACGCGGTCCAGTGCTCGTTGCGGCCGACGATCCGGATGCCCGCCGCCAGTTCGCCCGGACCAGTTCGTCGAACAGGTTCGCCCGGCCGGCCGCGGCGTGGGCCCTCGCCTGGCGGAGCATCCGCTGGTGCGCGGGACACGAAGGGGTACCCGTAGATCTGGCCGTGCGGATGGCTGAGCGTGACGCCGATCTCCTCGCCCCGGTTCTCGAAGCAGTAGACCTCTCGAACCCCGGCATCTCCGACAGCACCGCGTGCGGTTCGCCACGCCTCCAGGACCGTGCGGACCCGCCGGGGACAGCTCGCGAACGACGCGCCGTGGTCGGAGGTGAAGCAGACCACCTCGCACCGGCCGGTCGCCGCGCCCCGGCACCCCCGCGGTCTCCAGCGGGCCCCCGGCCGTCGCCGCCGCGGCATCGCCGGGAGCCCCCCGGCCGCCGCCGGGTCACCGGCGCCGGCAGCGAGGGGAACCGGACCTCGAAACCACCACGTCGTAGTCGTCGGCGGGGATCGCGGTCAGCCTGCCCTCCGCGACGGGTCGAGCGGGCACTCCTCGGGCGGCGGCAGGAACGTCCGGTCCTGGCGCTGTGCGGCGATAATTACCCATTCCCCGGCCAGGGCGTCCCAGCGGAGCCCGGACGGGGACGGATCTCCGGCCGCCCGGCCTCGCCGGGCCCGGGCGGCCGGTGCCCCAGCGGCCGCCGGTCCGCTGCCTTGGCGCGGCCCAGCCCGGGGACTCGTCGAAGTAATGATCTCGCGCCCGTCCGCCAGCCTGGCGCTGTCCTTCCAGAACAGATCTGCTCCCACGGGACACATACGCTAGCCAGCCCGGGGGAGCGGCCCCCCGGAGCCCCCAGGTGCGCCGATGGCG
>CAWCKG010000073.1:0-112481 GCA_963795785.1 uncultured Actinomycetes bacterium | reverse complement strand
CCTTGCCGTCGAGCACGGCCTTGCGCGGCCGGACCGCGGACGGGGTGACCTCCACGCATTCGTCGGGGGCGCAGAACTCCAGTGCCTGTTCCAGGCTGAGCACCCGGGGCGGCACCAGCCGCTCCAGTTCCTCGGCGGTGGACTGGCGCACGTTGGTGAGCTTGCGTTCCCTGGTGATGTTGACGTCCATGTCGTCGGAGCGGGAGTTCTCGCCCGACGATCATGCCCTCGTAGACCTCGGTGCCCGGGGCCACCATCAGGGAGCCGCGCTCCTGCAGCGAGAAGCAGGCGTAGGTGGTGACCGCGCCGGCCCGGTCGGCGACCAGCGACCCGTTAGGACGCATCCGCATCGGCCCGTACCACGGCTCGAAACCCTCGAACACGTGGTGCGCGATCGCGGTGCCGCGAGTGTCGGTGAGGAACTGGGTGCGGAACCCGATCAGCCCGCGCGCCGGGATGATGTAGTCGAGCCGGACCCAGCCGGTGCCATGGTTGATCATGGTTTCCATCCGGCCCTTGCGGCCGGCGAGCAGCCCGGTGACCGCGCCCAGGTACTCCTCAGGCAGGTCCACGGCCAGCCGCTCGACCGGTTCGTGCAGCACGCCGCCGATGTCCTTGGTGACCACGGTGGGACGGCCCACGGTGAGCTCATAGCCTTCCCGGCGCATGGTCTCGACCAGCACCGCCAGCGCCAGTTCGCCGCGCCCCTGCACCTCCCAGGTGTCCGGGCGCTCGGTCGGCAGCACCCGCAGTGACACGTTGCCGACCAGTTCCCGGTCCAGCCGGTCGCGCACCAGCCGGGCGGTGACCTTGGTGCCCTTCTCGCGGCCCACGAGCGGAGCGGTGTTCACCCCGATCGTCACCGAAACCGCCGGCTCGTCCACGGTGATCAGCGGCAGCGGCCGCGGGTCCTCGGCGTCGGCGAGGGTCTCACCGATCATGATGTCGCTGATGCCCGCGACCGCGATGATGTCCCCCGGGCCGGCGGACTGCGCGGGCACCCGCTCCAGCGCCTCCGTCAGGTACAGCTCGCTGATCTTCACCCGCTCCACCGAGCCGTCCCTGCGGCACCACGCCACGTGCTGCCCCCGGTTGATCGTCCCGTTGTGCACCCGGCACAGGGCGATCCGGCCCAGGTAGGACGACGCGTCCAGGTTGGTGACCTGCGCCTGCAGCGGCGCGTCCGGGTCGTAGGCCGGGGCCGGCACGTGGTCCCGCAGCACGGCGAACAGCGGCTCCAGGTCGGGTGAGTCCGGCAGGGTGCCGTCGGCGGGGCGCTGCCAGCGACGCACGGCCGGCCCGGGCGGAGGCGTACACGATCGGGAACTCGATCTGCTCCTCGGTCGCGTCGAGGTCCAGGAACAGCTCGTAGCAGGCGTCCACGACCTCGGCGATCCGCGCGTCGGCCCGGTCCACCTTGTTGATCACCAGGATCACCGGGAGGTTCGCCTCCAGCGTCTTGCGCAGCACGAACCTGGTCTGCGGGAGCGGGCCCTCGCCCGCGTCGACGAGCAGCAGCACCCCGTCCACCATGGAGAGCCCGCGCTCCACCTCACCGCCGAAGTCCGCGTGCCCGGGCGTGTCCACGATGTTGATGGTCAGCCCGCCGTGCTGGACGGCGGTGTTCTTGGCCAGGATCGTGATGCCCTTCTCCCGCTCCAGGTCACCGGAGTCGAGCACGCGCTCGGCCACCCGCTCATTCGCGCGAAATGCCCCGGATTGCCAGAGCATCGCGTCGACCAGGGTGGTCTTGCCATGGTCAACGTGGGCAACGATCGCGACGTTGCGCAGGTCGTCGCGGGCCGACAGCGCGCGTGCGGGCATCATGAAGCCTTACTGCAATAAGGGTGTGGTTGGTGCGGTCGTGCCGCCAGGCCATTTTAGCCAGCAGAGGCAACGGGCTCTTGAGCGGCTCTTCACTGAGTCTTAACGAACATCGTGGTGTGCTCATTCCTTGTGCAGACCGGCTACGACCACGACCTTACGGGACAGGCCCGGCCCGGCGGGTTTTCCCGGCTGCGTGGTTGCCGCCACCCCCACGAGCCGGCCGCCGCGACCCCCCACGCGGCGGCCATCATGGCCCCTGGTACCGCCCAGCCTTGCCCCCCGCAGGCAACGCTGGGCGGTACCAGGACTTCGGCCGGGCCGCCCGGAATGCTTCCACGCTGTGCCAGCCTGCTGCCCCCGCTCCGGGCTGGCGCAGCGTGGACGCTGCGCCCCGTGCCGCCGGCGGCGCGGGTGCGGGGACCGGCGGCCTCAGGCTAATTAGGCCAATAGGGCCTGACATCACCGGTATCAGGGCCTTCGACCCGAGCCGAGCCGATACCTTCCTCTTGTGGTGCAGTTGCTGCTGGTGGAGGACGATGCCGCGATCCGTGGTGCGCTGATCCGGGCGCTGACCGAGCGGGGGCACGCGGTCGCCAGCTCTCCCGGTGCCATGGGTGCCCTGCGGCAGATCCTGGAATCCCCGCCGGATCTGGTGCTGCTCGACCTCGGCCTGCCGGACCTGGAGGGGTATGAGGCGCTGCGGATGATCCGCGCGGTGAGCGCGGTGCCCGTGGTCGTCATCACCGCCCGCGACGACGAGGCCGAGATCATCCGGGTGCTCGACGCCGGTGCCGACGACTACGTGATCAAGCCCTTCGGCGGGGGGCAGATCGACGCGCGGATCCGCGCGGTGCTGCGCCGGACCAGCCAGCCCGGCGACGGCCGCGGCGGTCCGCTGGAGGTCGGCGGGCTCCGGCTGGACATCGATGCGCACGTGGCGACCCTGGACGGCGTGACCCTCGACCTGAGCCGGCGGGAGTTCGACCTGCTGCACTACCTCGCGCTGCACGCGGGCCAGGTGGTCGCCCGGCGGGACCTGCTCACCCACGTGTGGCGGATGCCCTACGGCGGCGCCGACAAGACGGTGGACGTGCATATCTCGTGGCTGCGGCGCAAGCTCGGGGAGACGGCGCAGCACCCGCGATACCTCCACACCGTGCGCGGTGTCGGAGTCAAGCTCAGCGCCCCACCGTGAGCCGGCCATGAGACTGCGCATCATCCTGCTCGTACTGGCAGCCAGTTCGCTGGTGCTGGTCTTCTGCCTTGCCCCGGTCGCGCTGGTATTTCGCAGCCAGGCTTTGCACCATACCTGGCTGCTGATCGGCTGTGCGGGCCCCGGCCTGGCGCTCAGCCTGATCGTCGCCGATCGGCTCGCGCGATCCCTGGTGCGCCCACTGACCGACGTCGCCAAGGCCGCGGACCGCCTGGCTGCCGGGGACCTGTCCGCCCGGGCCGAGCAGGCCGGGCCGCCCGAGGTACGCAGCGCCGGCGAGGGCCTGAACAGATTGGCCCGGCGCATCGGGGAACTGCTCGCGTACGAACGGGAGACGATAGCCGATGTGTCGCACCGCCTGCGCACCCCGATGACGGCACTGCGGATCGACGCGGAATCGCTGCGGGACCACGTCGAGCGGGCTCAGATGCTCATCGGCCTCGACGCGCTGGAACAAACCGTGGACGAGGTCATCCGCGCGGCCAGAAGGCCCGCCAGGATCGGCCTGGTGACGTGCGACGCGGTGGCCGTGGTTGCCGAGCGCACGGCGTTCTGGCGGCCGCTGGCCGAGGACACCGACCGGGCGATGACCGTCGAACTGGCGGACGGCGAGCTGCCGGTGCGGGTGACCGGCGACGATCTGGGGACCTGCATGGACATCATGCTGGAGAACGTCTTCGCGCATACTCCCGAGGGCGCGGCCCTGGCCGTCCGGCTCAGCCGCCGGGCAGCGGGGGGAGCATGGCTGGTGGTGGCGGATGACGGGCCGGGATTCGGCAACACGGGCCCGCCCGAGCGGGGCAACTCCGGCGGCGGCTCCACCGGGCTCGGCCTCGACATCGTCCGCCGGATCGCCGAAGCCTCTGGTGGCACGCTGACCCTCGGCCGCTCGGCCTCGGGCGGCGGAGCGGTGACCGTGGGCCTGGGGGCCGCCACCAGGCCCGTGGACGGGATGCGCCGGCACCGGCGCACCCGGAGCGGCACGCCCGTCAGCACCGAGCCCACGTCTTACTTCTGGCTCGAAGGTGAGTAGAACACACATTCGATAATCTGCTACCATTGAGGCATGGCAGCTTATATGCCGCCCGGATGGCCGCCAGGGGTGCACCCACCGGGCAGCGAAGACTTCGAGCGAACCGCGCAGGCCTGGCTGCTCGACACGGTTCCCGCCGACTACCGGCTGCACGGGGTGCTGCGCCGCTACCCGCTGGCGCTGGCCGCGATGGCCGCCCATCATACGAAGGCGTGCGTGGCGGGGGCACGCGATGGCTACCGCACCGCCCGTACCGAACTGGGGAATGCGCTCCCGGCACACGCACTCGACGCGGTGCTCGCCGCCTACCGGGCGGAGGGCCGCAGGCTCGTCGCCACCGCCCACGCGGTAGACCTGGTGGCAAGGGCGCTGCGCGGTGAGGTGTTCACCCCGCAACTCCAGGATGCTCCCCCGCCGGGTGACCGGCGCGGCGCGGGTGCCGAGGACGAACTCAGCGCCAGGCGCGTGGCAGTGGGCGCAGCGGGGAGAGCCCGGCCGAGCGGCCGGGCCGCGATGGACCGGCGAAGCCGCGCAAGGCGCAGGCCGCCCAGCGGCCCGCGCGCAGCGGCGGGACCACCCGGCGCAAGAACCGGCCCAGCGACAAGCAGGCGGCGGCGGGCTGAGCGACGGCTGCGCCACCGGAATCCCGCGGCCACCGGGCACTCGCCGCGCGCACCCGAGCGCCGCGGCGGCACCTCAGGACTTGTGGCCCACCAGCCTGGCCGGGTCGAGTTCGGCCCGGCCGGCATCGAAGTCGGCACGGTTCAATGCGAGCCCGATCCGGCACGCGAGATCGGCGGCCAGGGCCGACACGTCATGCGGCAGCCGGTCCTGCCCGCCGTCCCCGATGACCAGCACACCGGCCGCGTCACCAGGCTCACCGAGCGGGAAGCACCAGGCGGTTTCTGTGGCGAGTTCCGCCACGCCGGGCGGGGCGGCGTCGGTGTCCCCCACCACCAGCGGCCAGCGGCGGCCCGGGCGCGGGGCGGCACCGCGCCCCGAGGCGAAGTCGGGCGCCGTCATCTGGCATACCCGGTCCAGCAGCCAGGGCAGGGCGCCGGCCAGCGGGTCCCGCGCGTGCCGCGCATAGCAGGTGCGCAGCACCGGAGCCCCGTCCAGCAGCAGCACCGCGCACCACGGCGCCAGCCCCGGCACCACCGCCCGGCCCGCCAGTTCGAGGATCTCGTCCCGGCCGCGGCCGCCGGACAGCAGCCCGCGCGCCTGCGTGAGCGCGGCGATCCTGCTCCTTCTGAGCCGTTCCAGTTCGGCCAGCCAGGCATGCAGCAGCCCGGGACCGGACCGGTCGGCGAGCCGCTGGAGCCGGTCCGCCTCCGGGTCGCCGAACCGGCCTGGTATCCCGGACGCGGCCGCGAGCAGGCCGGTGACCTGGCCGTCGACCACAAAAGGAACGGTGAGCACCGACGGCGCCGCGGCCACGGGCTCGCCGTCCGGCAGCGTGAGGATCCCGGCGGCCGCACGCAGCCGGAGATCCCCGTCCTCGTCCGGCATCATCGCGAAGGCCGCGTCGGCGCCGACGGCCAGGCGGGCCGACTCGACCGTGCCCGCCAGCAGGCGCTGGTACCCGCTCTCGGCCGCCGCGGCCGGCGCAGGCGAGCGGCGCTCGCCAGCGACTCCGGCGAGTGCAGCGCGGCGGCGAGGGCGGCCGTGATCCCGATCGCGTCGGCCAGTTCGCCCGCGGCGGCGTCATCGTCGCCGGGACCACCGGCCAGGCCGCCACCTGCCCCGTCGAGCGCCAGCCGGAACCAGACCGCCTTGCTGGCCCGCCCGTAGGCGACCCCCCAGGCGCTCGCCAGGGCGGCGGGCAGCAGCAGCCCGCGGCCGCCGGTCCGCTCGCTGGGCACGGCCTCCCGCTCGGGTGCCTCGGGGACCAGCCGCCCCGGATGGCCATCGCTGACCACGACCTCGACCGCGCCGCCGGAGAGCCTGCAGGTGACCTGGACCGGCGTCCCCGCGTGCACCACGGCGTTCGTCACCAGTTCGCTGGTGAGCAGCACGGCGTCGTCCACCAGCCCGTGCCCGTCGGCTGCGCCGGTCACCACCCAGTCCTGCAGGGTGTCCCGCACGAAACGCCGTGCCGCGGCGGCCGCCTTCGGCTCCGGCTGGTACGCCGCGCTGGCGATGCGCACTTCAGTCCCCACGCGCCCCATGGTGGCAGACTCGGAATTCTTAACCTGCAGTTCAGCCAGGATGCCCGGGAGCCGGGGCACGCCGGGTCCAGCCGTTGCCCGTGACGTATTCGCGGACCACCCGGGCCGGAACCCCCGCGATTACGCAGCAGTCGGGCACCTCGCCGCGCACCACGGAACCGGCCGCCACCACCACGTTGCGCCCGATGGCCGCGCCCGGCAGGATTATCACCCCCGCGCCCAGCCAGCTTCCGGATCCGATGGACACGGCCGCGTTGCTGGGCCACTGGCGGCCGATGGGCAGATCGGGGTCGGCGTAGCTGTGGTTCTGGTCGGTGATGTACACGTAGGGGCCGGTATAGACGTCATCGCCGATCGTGATCGAGTAGTGCGCGACGATATGGCTGCCCCGGCCGATGACGCACCGGTCACCGATCCGCAGCAGCGGCACCTCCCCCAGGTCCTGCCCCGGGACCATGCCCGCGCTCAGGCTGACCTGGGCCCCGACCATCGTCCCGGTCCCGATCTCAATCCACCGCTCGCCGTACAGCGCACCGGTGGGGAAGCCGATGATCGACCCCGCGCCGAACGCGCCGAACGCCTGGCCCGCCGGCGTGTCGGCGGTGATCACCCCGGCGCGCTGCGCCGCGCCCCACAGGCCGTGCACCGCGCGCCAGGCCACCCGCCGCCGGTACCGGCCGAGCGCGCTTCTGGCTGACATGACCGAGAACGTTACCGGTCCGTAGCGGCGAGCTGGCCACAGGCGGCCGCGATCTCCCGGCCGCGGGTGTCCCGCACGGTGCAGGGCACACCGGCCGCGGCAACCCGCCGGACGAACTCCTGCTCGGCCTGCTTGGGCGAGGCATCCCATTTGCTGCCGGGCGTCGGGTTCAGCGGGATCGCGTTCACATGGACCAGCGGGCCCAGGGCACGGTGCAGCAGGCTGCCAAGCAGGTCGGCCCGCCACGGCTGGTCGTTCACGTCCCGGATCAGTGCGTACTCGACCGATACCCGGCGCCCCGTGCGGTCCGCGTACTGGCGGGCGGCGCCGAGCACCTCGGCGACCTTCCACCGGGTGTTCACCGGCACAAGCTCGTCGCGCAACTCGTCGTCGGGGGCATGCAGGGACACGGCGAGGGTCACGGCGAGCCCCTCGTCCGCCAGCTTGCGCATGGCGGGCACGAGCCCCACGGTGGAGACGGTGACCGAGCGCTGCGAGATGCCGAAACCCTCGGGCACCGGATCGCAGATCCGGCGCACCGCGTCCACGGTGCGCCGGTAGTTCGCCAGCGGCTCGCCCATGCCCATGAACACCACGTTGGACAGCCGCCCCGGCGGGCCGAGGCCGCCGTCCCTGACCGTGGCCGCCGCCGCGCGGACCTGCTCGACGATCTCCGCCGTGGACAGATTGCGCCGCAGGCCGCCCTGGCCGGTGGCGCAGAACGGGCAGGCCATCCCGCAGCCCGCCTGGCTGGACACGCAGACCGTGGCACGGTCCGGGTAGCGCATCAGCACGCTTTCCAGCAGCGTGCCGTCGTGCGCCCGCCACAGCGACTTGCGGGTCGCGCCGTCGTCGCAGCTCACCGCGCGGACCTCGGTCAGCAGCGGCGGCAGCAGCTCGCTCACCAGGGCAGCCCGCGAGCGCTGCGGGATGTCGGTCATGCTGGGCGCGTCCACGCTCAGCCGGGCGAAGTAGTGCCGGGACAGTTGCCTGGCCCGCAGCGGCTTTTCACCGAGCGCGGCCACCGCCGCCGCGCGCTGGTCCGCCGACAGGTCGGCCAGATGGCGCGGTGGCTGGCCGCGGCGCGGCGCGGTAAATACGAGCGGGAGCGAAGACATGGCGTTCCCAGTGTTCCAGTTGTCCCGGCCCGCCATCATGACCTGCGTCGATTCAGTAGATTTCAGGCATGTCTTCGATGCGCAACAGGCCAAGGGGTCCCCGGTCCGCCGCGTTCGCCGGGCAGCCGGGAACGGTGCTCGAAAGCGAGAGCCCGTACGGCAGCCGCCGGCTCGTGGTCGAGTACGACGGCACGACCACGTCCGCCTACCTGCACGACGCCGGTGCGGTGCTGGGGGCGGCGTGGATCGCCAACCACGGGCAGGCGCCGCAGGCCGCGGACCTGTCCCGGCTGAACGCGGGCCAGGCGCCGCTGATGCCCGCCGCGCACACCAAGCACCCGGCAGGCCGGCCGCCCCTGGATGCCAGGACGCTGCGGGCGCTGTGGTTCGAGGAGGGCGACGGGGTCGCGGTCATCGAGGGCGGGCAGTTGCTCGCGGTCATCCCCGGCTGGTCCGACATGGCCAGGGGCATGCCCGGTTACAGCAGGGACGTGATCGGGCAGACGCCTTTCGCCTGGTCACTCGATGATGCGATGGAGGGGCTCGGCCCCCGTGCGGACCGGGCGACGGCGTTCTGGCGGTGGCGGCAGCGGGACGACTCCTGGGCGTCGTTCCAGCGTTCCATGCTCGGCCACCTGCTGGCCCGGCTCGGGCCCGGCTCCAGGTACTGGGATGTCAGCGGCGGCAAGCAGCCGATGGTCGGCGTCTCGGAGCGGCCGCCGACCCCGCAGCGGCCATACACGGTGCTCTCCACGATCGGCATGAGCTGCCAGCGGATGCCCGTGGTGGAGCAGGCGATGGAGGACCCGACCGCCTGCGCGCGGATCGAGCTGGCCATCGCCACGACCATGCCCAGCCGGGACGCCGCCCGCGTCTTCCTGTGGCTCGCGCAGTATCCGTGGCGGGCGGTGACGTGGTTCGGCACCGGGCACACGGTGCGCTGGTACCACGAGCCGGGAACCTTCCCGCTCGGCGGTGGCAGGGAGGCCGTGCTGCTCCTCGACGATCCCTCCCACCTGCTCGGCCCGGAGGTGCCCGATCTGAGCGGGTTCTCGGTGGGCGGTGACCCGGCGCGCTGGCTGTGGATCATCCCGATCAGCGAGCGGGAGCGGCTGATCGCCAAGGAACGCGGCGCCGCCAGCCTGGTCACCCAGCTCGCCGCGCAGCGCCGGAGCTGGGTGACCAGCCTGTAGCCGGCGGTCACGGCGCGGGGGGTGCGGCGGGCTCCCGGGCGTCAGTGCTGGTGGGCCAGGGGGACGAAGACCAGCAGGAGGAGCCAGACAACGGGGGCCGTGATGAGCATCGCGTCGATCCGGTCCAGGATTCCGCCGTGGCCGGGCAGCACGGAACCCATGTCCTTGATCCCCAGATCCCGCTTGATCATCGACTCGACCAGGTCGCCGAGCGTGGCGCAGGCGAGGACCGCGGCGCCGAGCAGGATCCCCTGCCAGATGGCACCGTGCAGCAGGGCAGGCAGGCTGATCGCCCCGCCCAGGAGGCAGGCGAGCGCCGAGCCGCCGAACCCCTCCCAGGTCTTCTTGGGGCTGATCGCCGGGGCCATCAGATGGCGGCCGACCGTGATGCCGGCGAAGTAGCCGCCGACGTCGCTGCACACCGTCAGGATGAGAAACACCAGCGTGCGCCGGGGGCCGTCGGGTGGGGACAGCATGAGGCCGACGAAACAGGCCGGCAGCGGCAGCCAGCCGAGGGCGAAGACCCCGGCGGAGATGTCCCGCAGGTAGCCGTCGGATTCCGCCGCGCAGCCGCCAGGCGATGATCACGGTCACGGTGATCGCGATACACGCCAGGACGGCGCGCTCCCCGCGCCAGTAGGACAGGGCGAACGCCACGGCGCCGCCCGCGGCCACCGGAATCAGCGGGAGCCTGACCTGCCGGCCCGCCACGGCCCTGGTGAGCTCCCACAGCGCGATGCCGACCATCGCGGCGATGACGACCAGGAAGGTGACCTTCACCGTGAACAGCGTGAGAATGGCGATCCCGCCCAGGGCGAGGCTGACGATGATCGCGACGGGCAGGTTACGCCCGGCTCGCCGCTGCCGCTTCTCCGGCCGAGCCGGCTCCCCCGGAATGTCAGCAGGCAGATCAGACCTCAAGCAGTTCGGTTTCCTTGTGCTTGAGCAACTCGTCCACCTGGGCCACGTAGGTGTGGGTGAGGTCCTCGAGTTCCCGCTCCGCCCGGTGCACCTCGTCCTCTCCCGCGTCGCCGGCCTTGACCAGCTTGTCCAGCGAGTCCTTCGCGTGCCGGCGGATGTTGCGGATGGAGACCCGGCTGTCCTCCGCCTTGTGCCGGGCGACCTTGATGTACTCCCGGCGCCGTTCCTCGGAAAGCTCGGGGAAGACGACCCGGATGATATTGCCGTCATTGGCCGGGTTCACGCCCAGGTCGCTGTTGCGGATCGCCTTCTCAATGGCCGCCAGTGACGACTTGTCAAAGGGCTGGATGACCACCATCCGCGGCTCGGGAATGTGGAACGAGGCCAACTGGTTCACCGGCGTCGGGGTGCCGTAGTACTCGGCCGTGATCTTGGCGAACATCGCCGGATGTGCCCGTCCGGTGCGGATGACCGCGAACTCCTCCTTGGCGACAGCGACGGCCTTTTCCATCTTCTCCTCGGCCTCGAAGAGGGTCTCGTCTATCACAGCGGCTCCTGTCCCATCGCGTGCCTGCCGCGGCTGTCAGCCGCGGGCGCCGGCGTCCTCAGGCCTGCTGACCAGCGTGCCGATCTTCTCCCCGCGCACCGCCCGGACGATGTTGCCCTTCTCGTTCAGATCGAAGACGACGATGGGCAGGCCGTTGTCCATGCACAGGCTCACCGCCGTGGTGTCCATGAACTTCAGCTCCAGGCGGAGCACCTCGCCGTAGTCAAGCTGATGGAACCGCACGGCGTCGGGCATGGTGCGCGGATCCGCGTCGTAGACCCCATCCACCTGCGTCCCCTTGAGCAGCGCCTCGGCGCCGATCTCCAGCGCACGCTGGGCCGCGCAGGTGTCGGTGGAGAAGAACGGGGCGCCGAGCCCAGCGCCGAAAATAACGATCCGCCCCTTCTCCAGGTGGCGGATCGCACGGCGGGGGATGTATGGCTCGGCCACCTGCCCCATGGTGATGGAGGTCTGGACCCGGGTGTCCACGCCGAGTTTCTCCAGCACGTCCTGCAGTGCGAGACAGTTGATCACCGTGCCGAGCATGCCCATGTAGTCGGCCCTGGCCCGGTCGATGCCGCTCTCGGCCAGTTCCCGCCCGCGGAACATGTTCCCGCCGCCGACGACCGCCGCGACCTGGACCCCCTCCTTCACGGCGGAAACGATCTCCCTGGCGATGCGCTGGACCACGCTGGGGGAG
Organism: uncultured Actinomycetes bacterium; assembly: GCA_963795785.1. Taxonomy (GTDB): domain Bacteria; phylum Actinomycetota; class Actinomycetes; order Streptosporangiales; family Streptosporangiaceae; genus DASXKD01. The sequence goes on along the minus strand of CAWCKG010000073.1, from coordinate 101,061 downwards.
ATGCCCAGCGGCTCGTCGCCGGAGAACGCCTCGCCGGACAGCTTGACCACGACACGCCGCCAGGGACTGTGCGCCCGGTCGGGGCGCGCATCGTCCTGGGCCGCTTCCGCGGGCGGATGGCCATTGCTCGTGGAGGCGGCGTCTCGCACGGCGGAGCCGAGCACGCGCGCCGCGCCGTCCCCCCTGTCGGCGCTGTTTTCCACGAGGCCGCCTCCTTGCCTGTCCGGGTTCGCTCCCGCGTTCCTTAGCCTGCCTGGCCTATCTGGAAGCGGGCGAACGCCTGCACCGTGGCGCCCTGCTCGCTGAGCATCTGCTTGATCGTCTTCTTGGGCTCCTTGACGAACGGCTGCTCGATCAGCGCGACGTCCTTGAAGAACGAGCCCAGCCGGCCCTCGACGATCTTGGGGATCGCCTGCTCCGGCTTGCCCTCGTCGCGGGTGATCTGCTCCGCGAGGCTGCGCTCCTTCTCGACGATGTCGGCCGGGACCTGGTCGCGGGTCACGTACTGCGGCCGCATCGCCGCGATCTGCTGGGCGACGTCCTTGCCCGCCTGCTCGTTCGGCTGGTCCAACTGCACGAGCACGCCCACGGTCGGCGGCAGCGCCCGGTCGGAGCGGTGCAGGTAACTGGCGACATAGCCGCCCTCAAGCAGGGCGTACCGGCCGAGTTCGAGCTTCTCCTTGAGCGAGGCGCTGGCCTCGTCGATGAGCTGCTGTGCGGTGACCCCGGGACGGACCTCCAGCGCCAGCAGGGCCAGCCGGTCGGCGGGCCGCTGCGCCAGCGCGGCGTCGGTGATGTCGGCCGCTACCTTCTGGAACAGGTCGGTCTTCGCGACGAAGTCGGTCTCGCAGTTCAGCTCGACCAGGACCCCGGCGCTGGTGCCGTCAAGCGCGGCCGCGACGAGGCCGTTGGCCGCGGTCCTCGCTGCGCCGCTTGTCCACGTCCTTGGCACCCCTGAGCCGCAACAGCTCGACCGCCTTCTCGAACTCGCCGGCGGCCTCCGTCAGCGCGTTCTTGCAGTCCATCATCCCTGCGCCGGTGGCGTCGCGAAGCCGCTTCACATCCGCGCTGGTCACGTTCCCCATGTCCTCATCTCTCACTGTCTGATCTCATGCCTGATCAGTCTCGCCGGCTGGCCCGCGCCGCAGTGGCCCCGGCCAGGTGCGTTGCTTACTCCGCGGCGACCGCGTCACCCGCCGAGGGCTCGGCCGCGGCAGCGTCGGCACCTTCAGCGGCGGGCGCGTCCCCGTCGGGGCTGGCCTGCGCTGCGGCGCCGTCCGAAGCCGCGGCGGCAGCCTCCGCCGGAGCAGCCTCCGCCGGAGCAGCCTCAGCCGGGGCCGAGCAGCCTCAGCCGGGCGCAGCCTCCGCCGGAGCGGCAGCCTCCGCCGGGGCCGGAGCCTCAGCCGGGGCAGCCTCAGCCGGAGCAGCAGCCTCCGCCGGAGCGGCAGCCTCAGCCGGGCGCCGCGAGCCTCAGCCGGGGCAGCAGCCTCAGCCGGGGCAGCAGCCTCAGCCGGGGGCAGCCTCAGCCGGGGCAGCAGCCTCAGCCGGGGCGGCAGCGAGCCTCAGCCGGGGCAGCAGCCTCGGCCGGGGCAGCCTCAGCCGGAGCAGGAGCCTCAGCCGGAGCGGCAGCCTCCGCCGGAGCAGCAGCCTCCGCCGGGGCCGGAGCCTCCGCCGGGGCGGCAGCTCCGCCGCGGGCAGCCTCCGCCGGCGCCTGGCCGGAGCGGCCGCGAGCCGGGCCCGTTGCGCGCCGCGGGCACGCCCGCGCCATTTTCGGCGCCCTTGCGCTCCAGCAGCTCCCGCTCCCACTCGGCCAGCGGCTCCTCGGTGCCCAGGTCGCCCACGGGCGACGGCTTTTCGTCGGTGTCGGCCTCACCGCCGCGGGCCATCAGCCCGTCAGCGACGGCGTCAGCCACCACCCGGGTGAGCAGCGACACGCTGCGGATCGCGTCGTCGTTGCCGGGGATGGGGTAGTCCACCTCGTCGGGGTCGCAGTTGGTGTCCAGGACGGCGATCACCGGGATGCCGAGCTTGCGCGCCTCGCTGACGGCGATGTGCTCCTTCTTGGTGTCCACCACCCACAGCGCGCTGGGCACCCGGGCCATGTCCTTGATGCCGCCGAGCGAGCGGTCAAGCTTGTCGCGCTCGCGGCGCAGGTGCAGCAGTTCCTTCTTGGTCATGCCGGAGCCGGGCACGTCGTCGAAGTCGATCTCTTCGAGTTCCTTGAGCCGCTGCAGGCGCTTGTGCACCGTCTGGAAGTTGGTGAGCATCCCGCCGAGCCAGCGCTGGTTGACGAACGGCATGCCGACCCGGCGCGCCTGGTCCGCGATCGCTTCCTGCGCCTGCTTCTTGGTGCCGACGTACAGGACCGTGCCGCCATGCGCCACGGTCTCCCTGATGAACTCGTAGGCCTTGTCGATGTAGTCGAGCGACTGCTGGAGATCGATGATGTAGATGCCGTTGCGCTCAGCGAGAATGAACCGCTTCATCTTCGGGTTCCAGCGCCGGGTCTGGTGGCCGAAGTGAACGCCGCTCTCCAGCAGCTGCCGCATGGTGACGACCGGTGTCATACCGGTGTCCCCTTCCTGCTCGTGCGCCGGTGCTCATTACAGCGGCGCGTTCGGTTGGTCCTGGCGCCCGTGCGCACACACCGCGGTGAACGAAACCGCGGACCGAAGGGTGCGCACCGCGGGGAGGCCCCGACGGCGAGCGGGCGCGCGAATTTGGCCGGAAGACCCGTACCCGCAAGGCTGCGGGCTCACCGACCGCGCAGTAGTCTACCCGCTTCCGCCCCGGCGGCGCGCGCCGCGAAGAATGCCTGCTCCGGCGCTCCCGGCGAACGATGCCCGCTCCTGCGGCGCTCCTGGCGAAGGGCGCGGCCCGGCGACGCTGCCCGCGGGCCCCGGGTCTTCCGGGGCATGGCGGCCGGCGCGGGCCGGCGTAACGCATGATTGCCCGGCCAGCTCAGGCGCGCGGGTGCGCCTGACGGTAGGCCGAGTGCAGGCGCTCGATGGAGACGTGCGTGTAGATCTGCGTGCTGGTCAGCGACGCGTGCCCGAGGATCTCCTGCACGCTGCGCAGGTCGGCACCGCCTTCGAGCAGATGGGTCGCGGCCGCGTGCCGCAGCCCGTGCGGGCCCAGGTCGGGAGTGCCCGGCACCGCGGCGAGGCACGCGTGGACCACGCGGCGCGCGGTCCGCGGGTCGAGGCGCCCGCCGCGCGCCCCGAGGAACAGCGCGTGCCCGCTGGCCGGGGTCACCAGGACGGGGCGGCCCGACCTGGTCCAGGCGCCCACGGCCTTGACGGCCGGGATCCCGGCCGGCACCGTGCGTTCCCGGTTGCCCTTGCCGAGCACCCGCACCGTGCGCCGGTCTTCATCGAGGTCGCCGAGGTCCAGGCCGCACAGCTCGCTGACCCGGATGCCCGTCGCGTAGAGCAGTTCGACGATCGCCGCGTCCCGCAGTCCCAGCGCCGCGTCCTGGCCGGACGGCCCGCTGGGCGGGCTGCCAGCGGAGGCCGCCAGCACCGCGGCCACCTGGTCCTGCCGGAGCACCTCGGGGAGCCGGCGCGGGATCCGCGGCATGCCGAGCAGCGGCCCGGGGTCGGACGGCATCAGGCTCCGGGCATGGGCGAACGCGGTGAATGTCCTGGCCGCGGCGGCGCGCCGGGCCAGCGTGGCGCGGGCCTGGCCCCGGCCGTGCTCCCCCGCCAGCCAGGCCCGCAGGGTCCCGATGCCGAGGTCCTCCGGGCCGGCGGCCCCGGCGGAGGCGGCATGTTCGAGCAGCGCCGTGACATCCCCGAGGTAGGCCCGGACGGTGTGCCGGGACAGGCCCCGTTCGGCCTCGATGTGGTGCCGGAAGGCATCCAGGGCGGCGCCCAGCCGCGCGGGAAGCGGTGCGGGCTCGGGCGGCGCTCCCGGCCGGGGCGGCGCCCCGGACCGGGGGGATGCCACCGGCTCGGGGGATGCCACCGGTCAGCTCACTCCACGGTCACGCTCTTGGCCAGGTTCCTCGGCTTGTCGACGTCATTCCCGAGCGCGACCGCCGCGTGGTAGGCGAGCAGTTGCAGCGGCACCGACAGCAGGATCGGGTCCAGCTCGGGCTCGTTCTTGGGCACCTCCACCATGTCGTCGGCAAGCCTCGGGTCCAGCGTGCCATGGCCGACCACGAGGATCCGGCCGCGCCGCGCCTTGATCTCGCCCAGGGTGGAGATGTTCTTGTCGCGCAGCTCGTCATCGGGCACCACCGCGACGGTCGGCAGGTCCGGGCCCACCAGCGCCAGCGGCCCGTGCTTCAGCTCACTGGCCGGGTAGGCCTCCGCGTGCAGGTAGGAGACCTCCTTGAGCTTCTGCGCGCCCTCCCTGGCGATCGGCCAGCCGCGGACCCGGCCGACGAAGAACATGCCGTGGTAGCCGGTGAGGTCCTTGGCCAGCTCCGTGATCCGGTCCTCCTCGGCGAGGATCTGGGTGACCTGCCCGGGCAGCGCGTGCAGCCCGGCGATGACGCGGGCCCCGTCCGCCGGGGACAGGTCGTGGATCCGGCCGAGGTGCAGGGCCAGGAGGGAGAACACCACGCAGGTCGCGGTGAAGGTCTTGGTGGAGGTGACCGAGATCTCCGGGCCGGCGTGCAGGTACACGCCGCCCTCGCACTCCCGGGCGATGGCGCTGCCGACGGCGTTGACCACGCCGATCACGCGGCCGCCCTTGCGCTTCAGTTCCCGGACGGCGGCCAGGGTGTCGTGGGTCTCGCCGGACTGGCTCACCGCGATGTACAGCGTGTCCGCCTCGACCACCGGGTTGCGGTACCGGAACTCCGACGCGGCCTCGGCGTCCGCCGGGATCCGGGCGAGTTCCTCGATGAGCTGCGCGCCGACCTGCCCCGCGTAGAAGGCCGAGCCGCAGCCCAGGATCTTCACCCGCTGGATGGCCCGCGCCTCGCGGGCGTCGATGTTCAGGCCGCCCAGGTGGGCGGTGTTGAACCGCTCCTCCAGCCGGCCCCGGAGTGCCCGCTCCACGGTCCGGGGCTGCTCGTGGATCTCCTTGCGCATGAAGTGCGTGTAACCGTCGGCGGTGTAGGACCGCAGGTCGGCCTCGATGAGCAACGGCTCGTGGGTGGTGGTGCGGGCGTCCAGCGTGGAGGTATGGAAGCCGTCCGCGCGGACCGTCGCCACCTCACCGTCGTCCAGGTGCACCACCTGGCGGGTGTAGCGGACCAGCGCGGCGACATCCGAGGCGACGAACATCTCCTTGTCACCGATGCCGAGCACGACCGGGCTGCCGTTGCGCGCGGCGACGACCCGGTCGGGCTGGCGGGCGTCCAGCACCGCGATGCCGTAGGTGCCGACCACGGAGGTGAGTGCCTGGCGGACCGCTTCCTCCAGGTCGATGCCGCCCTCGTGGTCCGCCGCGGTGCCGTTGGCGCGGCTGGCCTTGCCGGTGCCGCTCCGCGTGCCGCCGTTGGCGAGGGCGCTGCCGTTCGCCGTGCTGCCGTTGCGCGCGCCTTTGTGCTCCTGGGCGCTGGCCTGCTCGGCGCCGTCCGCGCCGCCTGCCACGGCGGCGGGTGCCGGCAGGTAGCCGCCGGCCCGGGCGATCAGGTGTGCCAGGACCTCGCTGTCGGTGTCCGAGAGGAACTCCGCGCCCTCGGCGATCAGCTTGGCACGCAGTTCGTCCGCATTCTCGATGATCCCGTTGTGGACCACGGCGATCGGCCCGACGACGTGCGGGTGGGCGTTGACGTCGTTCGGCTCGCCGTGGGTCGCCCACCGGGTGTGGCCGATGCCCGGGCTGCCCTTGAACCGCGCGGGAAGGCTCGCGCTCAGGCCCGCGACCCGGCTCTTGGCCTTGTGCACGCGCAGGTCCCCGGAACGCGACACCACGGCGATCCCGGCGGAGTCATAGCCGCGGTACTCCAGCTGAGCCAGCCCCTCCAGCAGGATGGGCACACAATCCCGGCTTCCCACATGCGCAACGATCCCGCACACGTACCGCTCCCTCTCTCTGGCGCAGGCGGCGCGATCGCTCAGCCGTAGACGACACGGCGGAGCTGCCGCAGCGACAGCTGCGGCGGTGCCACTCGCCTGGCCGGCAGTTCGGCCGCGATCCGCGCGAAAGCCTGCTCGTTCGTGAGCCCCCCTGTTTTCAGCTCACGATGGCGCCGGCGCACGAACTCCTCCACGGACTCGCCGAAGTATTCAAGTACCTCTGCTACGACCCGCACCGCCTCGCCCTGGCTGAGCGGGCTGGTGCGAGCCAGGTGGCTCACGAGCTCCTCATGCGCCTGCACCGCGCTCGTCACCCTAGCAGGATGGCCCATTACTGTATGGAAATGCAAGATTCCTGCCCGATAGCGGGCAGGAATCTGGCATTTATACGTTTGGTCCGACATGTGCACCCGGTTGCGGCCGCCGTAGCCGCCAGCCACGCTCGGAGCGTTCCACGAACCCGGCAGCCGCCAGCCCGCCGAGGCAGCGCATGACCGTGTCGAAGTCCACCCCGGCGGCGATCGCGATCCGGGCCGGCCCTCTCCCGGCCCGGGCAGGGACCGCCTCAAGGACCCGGGTGTCCACCTGACTGAGCAGGTCACGGGCGAGCACCGGGCCCCGCTGCTGCCCGGCGGGCTCATCCCCGGAGAACGCCAGCAACTCCATCACATCCCGCGCGCTGGTGACGCACACCGCACCCCAGTCCCTGATCGCCTCATGGCAGCCTGCCGACTGCGGAGACGTCACCGGCCCGGGCACAGCCATCAGCGGCCGGCCCTGGTCGTGGGCGTGGCGCGCGGTGTTCAGCGCCCCGCTGCGCAGCGCCGCCTCCACCACCACGGTGCCGCGGCTCAGCGCGGCGATCACCCGGTTGCGGACCAGGAACCCGGGCCTGGTCGGCATCCGGCCCGGCGGCCATTCGCTGACCAGCGCACCCCGCTCCCTGATCGAACCGAACAGCCCCTCGTGGGCCTGCGGATAGGCGCGGTCCACCCCGCAGGCCAGGACCGCCACGGTGGTGCCGCCGACGGCCATCGCGCCGCGGTGGGCGCAGCCGTCAATCCCGAACGCGCCCCCGGACACGACCGTCCAGCCCGCCTCGGCCAGCGAGATCGCCATCTCGCCGCAGACGTGGGTGCCGTACCCGGTCGCCGCCCTGGTCCCGACCACGGAAACCGACCGCAGGCAGGCGTAACGCAGGTCCGCCTGGCCGCGCACCCACAGGCCCCAGGGACGGGCCTCGCCCAGTACGCCGAGCTGGCTGGGCCATTCCGCGTCACCGGGAATGACCAGCCGGATACCGTCGCGCCGCAACGCCGCCAGCCCGGATTCCGGTGGCACCTCCCCCAGCCTGGCCGCCCAGCGGCTCAGGGCACGCGCCAGCCGGGGCATCCCGGCCGGCTCGCCGCCTGTCCCAGAGCGTGCCGGGCTGCCGCCGGCTGCCCGGCGCGCACTGCCACTACCGAGGCTGTCAGCGGTTTCCGGCACGGCGCTATCCGCGGGCACCCAGGCCGTGCGCGGCATCCGCCCCTCGGTCAGGGCGGCCACGATCTCGGCCGGAGAGCAGTACCGCAACAGCGCGCCCATGACCGGATCCCCCGGCTCGGCGACCCAGGTGAGGGCGGCACGGGCGGCCCGCTCCGCCTCGGCCTCAGCGCTCACGCCCCCGCCCCCAGCCACAGTCCGAGGGCATAGCTGGTCTCGCTGACCGTCGGCCGGGCGATTCCCGCGAGGTCCGCCAGCGTCCAGGCCACCCGGATGACCCGGTCGACTCCCCGTGCGCTGATCCGCCCCAGGTCCATGGCCCGCTCCAGCGGTGCGAGCGACCCCGGCGCGGGCGGGAACACCCGGCGGAGCTCACTGCCGGGGATCTCGGCGTTGAGCCGCCACGGGGTGCCCTTCAGCCTGGCCGCCGTCCGCTCCCGCGCGGCTGCGACACGGGCCGCCACCACGGGGCTGGACTCGGCGAAGCTGCGATCGCTCAGCAACTCGGCGCGGCCCACCGGGAGCAGTTCCACCTTGACGTCGACCCGGTCGAGCAGCGGGCCGGACAGCCGGGCAAGGTAACGCCGTTTCGTGGCCGGCGTGCAGGTGCATGCCGCGCTGGTCACCGCCCCCTTGGCACATGGGCACGGGTTCGCCGCGAGCACCAGCGTGAACCTGGCCGGAAACCTGGCGGTGAGCCCGCAGCGGGCCACGACCACCTCGCCCGACTCCAGCGGCTGCCGGAGAGCGTCCAGGACATCCCTGGCGAACTCGGGTGCCTCGTCGAGGAACAGGCAGCCACGATGGGCCAGGGACGCGGCGCCCGGATGGAGGATCCCGCTGCCGCCGCCGACGATGGCCGCCTTGGTGGCGGTGTGGTGGGGGGCGCAGAACGGCGGTTCGGTCAGCAGCGGGCTGCCCACCGGAAGCGTCCCGGCCACCGAGTGGATCGAGGTGACCTCCAGTGCGGCGGCCCGGTCCAGCACGGGCATGACCGTTGGAATCCGTTCGGCGAGCATGGTCTTGCCCGCGCCCGGCGGGCCGAGCAGGGACAGGTGGTGGCCACCGGCCGCGCAGATCTCGGCGGCCCGGCGGGCGGCAGGCTGGCCGAGCACCTCGGACAGGTCCGGCCGGGGGCGCGGCCGCCGGGCCCGGGTCGGCCGGTCGCTCCTGCCGGGATGTCCCCGCCGGTCCCCGGTGACCCGGCCGGGGTGCCCGCACCTGTCCCCGCCGGTTCCGGCCGGGACCGGTTCCGCCGGCGGCTGCTCCGCCACGGCGCAGGCCGCCTGCTGGTCCCCGCTGGCCGGCTCGCCGCGCAGCCACGCCAGCAGGCCGGCCAGGGTGGGCGCCCCGACCACCCGCAGCCCGGGCACCAGCGCCGCCTCCGCCGCGTTCGCCTGCGCCACCACCACCTTGGCGAATCCCGCGCCCGCGGCGGCCGCCATCGCCGGCAGGACACCGCGCACCGGCCGCAACCGCCCGTCCAGCCCGAGTTCCCCGAAGAAGGCCACGCCGTCGATGGATGCCCCGGGAACGGCGCCCGCGGCCGCCAGGATCGACAACGCGATGCCGAGGTCGAAACCGCTGCCCCGCTTGGGCAGGCTCGCCGGGGACAGGCCTACCGTGATCCGGCGCTGCGGCCATTGCTCGCGGCTGTTGATGATCGCGGCGCGGATCCGGTCACGTGCCTCTCGCAGGGCGGTGTCCGGCAGCCCCACCAGGAGCAGGCAGGGCAGCCCGTTGGCGATGTCGGTCTCGATTTCTACCGGATACCCCTCGACGCCGACCAGGGCGATCGAGTGCGTCCGGGCGACCGGCACCTAGCCCACCCCCCGGACGTGCTCGATCTCGTACCCGCCTGACGGGCTGCGGATCAGGCCGACCACGTCGATGCGGACCTCGTCGAACAGCACCCCGTGTGCGACAAGCCAGCGGGAGGCGAGCCGCCTCAGCCTGGCCTGCTTGTTCCGGGTGATCTGCTCCAGCGGGGTGCCGAACCTGGTGCTCGAACGGGTCTTCACCTCACAGACGACCATCACCTGCCGTTCGGCGGCCACGATGTCGATCTCGCCGTCCGCGCACCGCCAGTTGCGGTCGAGCACCCGCAGCCCGGCCCGCTCCAGGTACTCCACGGCCACCTGCTCGCCCTCGCGGCCCAGTTCGTCCTTGGCATTCACTGGTCACCACCTCCACACCGACAGTGCGGGAGGCGGGGGCTGGGCCCGCTGAACCGGCCACCGGCGCTGTGGACAGCCAGCGGAGAATGTCGCGTCATCTGTGGACAGCGGTAGCCCGGATTGTCGGTCCCGGATGCTCAACTGCCTGGGGGACTGTCTGCTCGGATGCGAGACCGCCGGGCCCGCCCTGAGTGCCGCTCAGGCCGGGGATTCGCCTACTTGGGGTCCGGCAGCTCGAAGTCGGCCTGCGCGAGTTCTTCGATGTTGACGTCCTTGAACGTGACGACCTTGACGTTCTTCACAAAACGCGCAGGCCGGTACATATCCCAGACCCATGCGTCCTGCATGACGACCTCGAAGTAGACCTCGCCGTTGTCGGCGGTCCGGACGTTCAGCTCGACTTGGTTGGTGAGGTAGAACCGGCGCTCAGTCTCGACCACATGGGTGAACAGGCCCACGACGTCCCGGTACTCGCGATAGAGCTGCAGCTCCATCTCGGTCTCGTACTTTTCGAGATCTTCCGCGCTCATGGTCTCCCCTCCGATCAGGCCGCGACGGGAGCTACCGCCCAGATGAGATCAACCATAAGTCAATTCTCCTGGCCAGGCATCACTCCAGCCCGCTTCCTGGCCCGGGCCGCCGCCCGCGTCATCGGCCAGGCCGCCGCATAGCGCCTGCGGGCCGGTTTCACCGCAGGCCACGCTGCTCACATTGACGAAGGAACGGCGGTGCTCGGGACACGGCCCGTGTGCGCCGAGCGCCCTCATGTGAGCAGGCGTGGAGTATCCCTTGTGGCGAGCGAAGCCATACTCCGGATACCGCAGATGCAGGTCGCGCATGATGCGGTCCCTGGTCACCTTGGCCACCACCGAGGCGGCGGCCACGCAGGCCGCCACCGCGTCGCCCTTCCACATCGCCAGGGCCGGGACCCCCAGGCCGCGCACGGCGAACCCGTCCGTGAGCACGTAGGCAGGCTGGCAGGCCAGCCCCGCCAGGGCCCGGCGCATGCCCGCGATGTTGCACACGTGCAGGCCCAGTTCGTCGATCTCCGTGGCCGGTATGACGACCGCGTGCCAGGCCAGGGCGGCGGCCACCACCTCGTCGTAGGCCTTTTCCCGCGCCTTCGCGGTGAGGACCTTGGAATCGGCGATGCCGTGCAGCCTGGCGAGCCCGCGAGGCCCGATGGCGACGGCCGCTACCACAAGGGGGCCCGCACAGGCTCCCCGTCCTGCTTCGTCGATCCCGGCGACCGGGGACAGCCCGGCCCGCGCCAGCACCCGCTCATAACCGGCGAGGCCAGCCGCGCTCCGTGGGGTATAGCCGGGATGACGCGCTGGCAGCACCGCCATGACGTCACCCGGGTCCACGTCCAGGTCCGCCGTCCGGCCCGCTGCGCGAGCGCCCTCCCAGCCCGCGGCTGCCCCCGTCCGCGGCCGTCCGGGCGGCGCGACCGCCCGCGCAGCCGGCGGCGAAGACGGCGCTCCAGCAGGGTGAGCGGCAGCGCCGCGACCAGCCCGGCCGCCGCCGGCGCGCCCGGCAGCGCCAGCGCGCCCAGCATGGACGCACCAGGGTCCCTGAGCACCTGCAGCCCGCCCGCGCCGGGTCCGCTGCCAGCGCGGCGGCGCCCGATGCGGTCAGCTTCGGCTGCTCGAAGGTGGCGGGGATGGGCAGGATCCGCCACCGGCTGATCGGCGCGACGATCACGAACGCCCGGCCCACGACGTGGTTCTCCGGGATGGTCCCGGCACCCGGGTCGTTCATGTGGCCGCGGGAGTCCCAGGACACGCTGCGGTGATCGCCCATCACCCACAGCCGGCCCGGGGGGACGGTGATGCTGAACCGCTGCTCCGACGGCGCGTCGCCCGGGTACAGATAGGACTTCTCGCTGAGCGGCACGCCGTTGACCGTGACCTGGCCCTGCCGGTTGCAGCAGGCCACGTGGTCGCCAGGCACCCCGATGACCCGCTTGATGTAGTCGTGCACGCCGGGCGCGGTGCCGAAAAGGCCGGAGATCGAGTCCCAGACCCGGCTGAGAATCGGCGCGGGCTGCGCGGGAACGGGATCCCAGGAACCGTCGCCGTTGAACACCACAACGTCGCCACGGTGGATCGACCGGAAGTCGTAGACGAGCTTGTTGACCAGGACCTTGTCGCCGATTTCCAGCGTGTTCTCCATCGACGACGACGGAATGAAGAACGCCTGCACCACGAAGCTCTTGATGAGCAGGGCCAGCACGAGGGCGAAGACCAGCAGGATGGGCAGTTCCACCCACCACGACATACTCGGCCGCCGTTTGCCCCGGCGCCGCCCCTGCGGCGGTTCGCCCGGCCGCGTTGCCGCGCGGGCGGGCCGGCCCGGCATCCACGCCGCCGTTCGCGGACCCGCCATCACCAGGCACGCCGCCGCCGGCCACCCCGGGTCCCGCCATGCCAGGACCAGCCATCCCGGGACCGGGCGCGCCGTCGCCATAAGGCCCGCCGGAGTTGCCCGGCCACGATGCCTGGGACCGGCCGTCGAACCCCATCCCGGGAACCGCGGCACCGCCATCATCGGGCAGACCGTCGCCAGGCACGCCGCCGACTCGCTGACCATCGATCTGGCCCGGCCGGGCGTGGCCGTCGCTTGCGGACAATTCCTGGCCCCGAGTGTCCCGGTCGTCATTCATCGAATTGAGCCTAGCGCCGGGTTCCCACAACGACGATGCCTCCACTGCCGGGCGGGCATGGTCGCGCGGTTGCCTGACGCCGCCTTCCCCCTTATCGGCGGTTCCACGCGCTCGTTACTGCGCGGGCGTCTCGCGGCGCTCCCGGATCCGGGCACGCTTGCCGCGCAGCGACCGGAGGTAGTACAGCTTGGCCCGGCGCACCCGGCCGCGGCTGACTACCTCGATCTTCTCGATCGACGGGCTGTGCACCGGAAAAGTCCGCTCCACCCCCACGCCGTAGCTGATCTTGCGGACGGTGAACGTCTCCCGGGCCCCGCCGCCCTGGCGCCGGATCACCACGCCCTGGAAGATCTGGATCCGGGTCCGGCTGCCCTCAACGACCCGGACGTGCACCTTCAGCGTGTCTCCAGGCCGGAACCCCGGGATGTCGGCGCGAATCTGCGCCTGTTCCAAGTCGGCGATGGCGGTGTGCATAGCTGGTATTCCTCAGTGTCCTCGCGCACGCGCCGGTTCCGGCACGTGGCGATGCGTGGTTACGGTCTGTCGTGGTCGCTTGGCGCGAAAAGCATCCCCGCCCGGTGAGAGTTTCGCGAGGCGGCGGTTTCAGTGTGCCATATCTTCGCCGTGGACCGGAAAGCCAGCCTCATTCAGCACCTGCCGATCGCGGCCGTCCAGGGCATCCGCAGGCAGCGCCGCCATGAGATCGGGGCGCAGCGCCGCGGTGCGGCGCAGGGCCTCATCCCGGCGCCACCGCGCGATGGCGGCATGGTCGCCGGACACCAGCACGTCGGGCACCTCACGCCCCCGCCACACCCGTGGCCTGGTAAAGACCGGGCCCTCCAGCAGCCCGGCCATCGGCCCGGCCCCGCCGCCGAACGAGTCGTCCGGCGCGGAGGCGGCATTGCCGAGAACCCCGGGAAGTAGCCGGCCGATGGCGTCGATCATCACCAGCACCGCCGGCTCGCCCCCGGACAACACGTAGTCGCCGACGCTGACCTCGTCGACCGGCACACGGGCGCGCGCATCCTCGGCGAACCGCGCGTCGATCCCCTCGTATCGCCCGCAGGCGAACACAAGATGTGCCATACGCGCGTACGTGGCCGCCGTTTCCTGCCGGAACGGGATGCCCGCCGGGGTCGGCACAACCAGCCTGGTGCCGGGTGACCCTGATGCCAGCACCGCGTCGAGCGCCTCGCCCCACGGAACCGGGCTCATCACCATGCCAGGCCCACCGCCGAACGGCGTATCGTCAACGCTCTTGTGCACGTCGTGGGACCAGGTCCGCAGGTCGTGGACGGCAACCTCGATCAGGCCGCGCTCGGCCGCCTTGCCGAGCAGCGAAACTCGCAGCGGGCCGAAGTACTCGGGGAAGATCGTGATGATGTCAACCTTCACGGCTTCCGTCCGCCTCACTGCCATCGGAACCGGCCTGCCCGAGGTCGAGCAGGCCAGGCGGCGGGTCGATGACAAGCTTCCCGCCGGCCAGGTCCACCTCAACGGCGATCGCCGCCACGAAAGGCACCAGCACTTCCATGCGCCGTGACGTCCCGGGCGCCGGGGTGACCGCAAGCAGGTCCTGGCCGGTGTGCCGGACGTCGGTAACGGTGCCCACCACCTCCCCGGCGACGGTGACCACGGTCAGCCCGGTCAGCTGGTGATCGTGGAACTCGTCCGGGTCCTGCGGCAGCGGCACCTCGGCGGCGTCGATCGTCAGCCAGGTGCCCCGCAGCCCCTCGGCGTCCGTGCGGTCACCGACCTCCGCGAAGCTGACGAGCAGCCGCCCGGAGTGCCACCGTGAGCCTGCCACGGTCAGCGGGCCTGCCTCCGGCGGGTCGGTGGCGAGCACAGAACCAGTGGCGAACCGCTCGCCGGGATCGTCGGTCCTGACCTCGACCGTAAGCTCCCCGCGGAGCCCATGCGGCCTGAGTATCCGGCCAACTACCAGGACGTCTCGCCCTTGCTGCGTGCTCAGCTACCTGACCTCGTCCACATCCAGCAGGTCGACCCGAACGTAGCGGCCGCCGGCCAGGGAGCCGATGACGGTGCGCAGCGCCCGGGCGGTGCGCCCGCCGCGGCCGATCACCTTGCCCAGGTCGTCCGGGTGAACCCGGACCTCAAGGACCCGGCCCCGGCGGAGCCCGTGGCTGGCGACGCGGACATCGTCGGGGTGATCCACGATGCCCTTGACCAGGTGCTCAAGCGCCTCTTGGAGCACCTCAGGCCTCGCCGTCCTGCCCGGCGGCCGACGCCTCGGCGGCAGCCGGGTCGCTCTCGGCAGCGGCGGCCTCGCCGCTGGCGGAGTCCGCGGCTGCAGCCTTGGCCGTGGCATCGCCTTGGCGGTGCTGTCCTTGGCGGTGCTGTCCTTGGCCGCGCTGTCCTTGGCCGCGCCGTCCTTGGCCGCGCCGTCCTTGGCGGCGCTGTCCTTGGCGGCGCCGTCCTTGGCCGCGCCGTCCTTGGCGGTGCTGTCCTTGGCGGCGCTGTCCTTGGCGGCGCTGTCCTTGGCCGCGCTGTCCTTGGCCGCGCTGTCCTTGGCCGCGCCGGTCCTTGGCAGTGCTGGTCTTGGCCGCGCCGTCCTTGGCCGCCGCGTTCTTGGCGGCGCCGTCCTTGGCGGCGGCATCGTCCTTGGCGGCGCGCCGTCCTTGGCGGCAGCGCCGTCCTTGGCAGCGCCGTCCTTGGCAGCGCCGTCCTTGGCGGCGGCCATCCTTGGCGGCGCGCATCCTTGGCGGCGCCGTCCTTGGCGGCGCGCCTCCTTGGCGGCAGCGCCGTCCTTGGCGGCAGCGCCGTCCTTGGCGGCAGCCTTGCCGGGGGCCTTGTCGGACGAACCGGCCGGCTTGCGCGCCCTGCCCTTGTCCGCCTTGGCCTCGGTGGCCTTACCGTCCGCAGCCTTGGCGTCGCCGGCCTTGCCCTTGACCTTGAGGTCCTTGACGGTCTCGGCGGCCGCTGCGGCGAACGCTTCCCTCTTGTCCGGCCGCGGCGAGGCCGTCTTCAGGGTGCCCTCGGCGCCGGGCAGGCCCTTGAACTTCTGCCAGTCGCCGGTGATCTCCAGCAGCCGGCGGACCGGGTCCGTCGGCTGCGCCCCCACCGACAGCCAGTACTGCGCGCGGTCCGAGTTGACCTCGATGAGCGAGGGGTCGACCTTGGGGTGGTACTTGCCTATCTCCTCGATCGCCCGGCCGTCCCGCTTGGTGCGGGCGTCCGCGACGATGATCCGGTAGAACGGCGCACGGATCTTGCCCATGCGCTTGAGCTTGATCTTGACAGCCACGGCTGACGCTCTTCTCCCATGAAGCTCTGCTGCGGTGACGAACGCGCCAGGTGGGGACCGGCGGCGTGCCCCGGACGGGCCCGGGCCAGCGAGCGTGAGAGGGCGTCACTGACCGACGGACGAGGTAACCCCGCCATTGTGCCAGACACCGCGGACTAGAACGTACTCAGCACCCCGACTGCCCCTCGGCCTGGCCCGCTCAGCCATGATCGTGGCGATCTGGCCCTTCCGTCCGGTACGAGACCAATGTCCTGGCACCTGTCAACACAAGAGGCCCGCATGCCCTCGATGCCGGCTCTTGCGGCTCGTCGAGCGAACAGCCTCCTGAGCGTCTGCGCCGATGTCGCTCCGGAGGCTGACCCCGCTTTGGCTGGTGGGCTTGCGCGGTGGCTGAGTCAGCCACTCGATCACCAGGTGCCGCCCTCGTTTGCAGTGGCGCCAGCGACCGCAAACGGCCGAAGCTACCGCTTCTTATCCTTCCGGCCCAGGAACCGGCGGCCGGGCGGAGGAGTGAAGCCCGCAGGGAGATCGTTGGATGCGCGCCCAGGAGTGCCGTCGTCCGCAGCACCATTGGCCGCACCCGCCGCACCGGCCCGCGCGCGGCAGGCCTGCCGCACCGCGCACCGGGCCCCGCCGGCCGGCCCGTCTGCACCGCCCGCACCGGGCCCACGGTCCGCACCGCCCGCGGTGGCGCCACGATCCGCACCACTCGCACCGGCCGCGCCGCCAGACCGGCCGGACCGCAGCCGGCCGGACCGCCAGAACCGGCGCGGGCCGGCGATCCGCGCCGCCCGCGGCGGGCCTGCGATCCGCGCCGCCCGCCGAGGGCCGGCGATCCGCGCCGCCACCGCTGCCACCGCTGCCCCCGGCACGGCCCTTGCCCGCCAGGCCGGGCGGCAGCGCGCCACCCAGGCCGCCGGGAAGTGCGCCCCCCAGCCCAGGAGGCAGGCTGCCGGGCAGCCCTCCGGCACCGCCGAGACCACCAGAACCCCCGAGACCGCCGGCACCGCCCAGGCCGGGAAGGCCGGAGCCGCCCAGGGCACCGGGACCACCCAGGGCACCGGGACCACCCTGGGCACCGGGACCGCCAGCGGACCGGCCGGGGGCCGTGCCCGGCGCCTCCGGATGATCGCCCAGGGGCTCCCCCGGGACGCCCGCCCTTGGGCTTCTTCTTGCCAGAGCCCTTCTTGCCCTTCGCGGACTTGGTGCCCGCCCGGCGCATGCCGGGGATGCCTGGCATGCCGGGGATACCCCCACCGCCCAGCATCTGGCGCATCATCTTCTGGCCTTCGAGGAACCGGACGACCAGGTTGTTCACCTCGCCGACGGTGGTACCGGAGCCCTTCGCGATGCGTGCCCGCCGGGACCCGTTGAGGATCTTCGGGTTGCGCCGCTCGCCCGGGGTCATCGAGTTCACGATCGCCGCGGCCCGGTCCAGGTCCGAGTCGTTGACCTGGCTGAGCAGTTCTCTGTTCTGCGCCGCGCCGGGCAGCATGCCGAGCAGGTTGCTGATCGGCCCCAGCTTGCGCACCATGGCAAGCTGCTCGACGAAGTCCTCCAGGGTGAAGCCCTCGCCGGAGGCCAGCTTGCCCGCCATGGCCGCGGTCTGGTCCGCGTCGAACGTGCGCTCGGCCTGCTCGATCAGCGTGAGCATGTCGCCCATGTCGAGGATCCGGGACGCCATCCGGTCGGGATGGAAGACGTCGAAGTCGTCAAGCTTCTCGCCGGTTGACGCGAACATCACCGGCCGGCCGGTGAGCTGGGCGATCGACAGCGCCGCGCCGCCCCTGGCGTCGCCGTCAAGCTTGGTCAGGACCACCCCGTCGTAACCCACGCCATCGAGAAACGCCTGCGCCGTGGTCACCGCGTCCTGGCCGATCATGGCGTCCACCACGAACAGGATCTCGTCCGGGTCGGTGGCATCGGCGATGGCGGCCGCCTGGGCCATCAGCTCCGCGTCGATGCCCAGCCGGCCCGCAGTGTCGATCACCACGACGTTGTGCAGGCGGTGCCTGGCCTCGTCGATCGACTGCCGGGCCACCGCCACCGGGTCCCCGACGCCGTTGCCGGGCTCAGGCGCGTACACCGGGACGCCGGCCTGCTCCCCCAGCACCTGCAACTGCTGCACGGCGTTCGGCCGCTGCAGGTCGGCCGCCACCATGAGCGGGGTATTGCCCTGCGCCTTCAGCCAGCGCGCCAGCTTCGCCGCGAGTGTGGTCTTACCGGAGCCCTGCAGGCCCGCCAGCATGATCACGGTCGGCGGGTTCTTGGCGAAACGCAGCCTGCGGGCCTCGCCGCCCAGGATCGTGATGAGTTCGTCATGGACGATCTTGATGATCTGCTGGGCCGGGTTCAGCGCGGCGGAGACCTCCTCGGAGGAGGCCCGCTCCTTCACCCGGGCGATGAACTCCCTGGCCACCGGCAGGGCCACGTCCGCCTCAAGCAGGACAAGGCGGATCTCACGGCAGGTCGCGTCGATGTCGGCAGCCGACAGCCTGCCCTTGCCCCGCAGCGAGGACAGTACCTGGCTCAGCCGGTCGGAGAGTGTCTCGAACACGTGCTCCAGGCTAGGGCATGTCCCGAGAATCTCACGCCCGCCGCGTGCCCGCCGGGCGGAGCGCCGCGTGCCGCCGGGGCGGGCGCCGCTAGCCGGTCAGCGCGGAAAGGACCCGCGCGGCGATCAGGCCGCGGGTGTGGGCATCGGTGACCGGGCGGCCGCCGGCGCCTGCCACGTAGAAGACGTCCACGGCCTCGGCGCCGAGCGTCTCCACCCGGGCCGCACGCACGTCGAGGCCGCATTCGCCGAGGGCGCGGCCGATCCGCCACAACAGGCCAGGAGCGTCATGCGCGCGCACCTCCACCACGGTGGCGGTGCGCGAGGCGTCGTCGATCATGGTGACCTTGGGCGGCGCGAGCCACGGCCGGCGCGCGCTCGCGGCGGGCGGAGCGGCCGAGCATCCCCTGGCGCCTGAGCCGGTCCGCGACGTCCAGTTCGCCGGCCAGCACCCGCCGCAGCTCCGCGGTGACCAGCGCGGCGTCGGGCGGCGCACCGTAAGGGTGGGCGACCGTGAACGTGGTCACCGCCATCGCGCCGTGGGACGCCGCGTTGGCCGACCGCACCGCCAGCCGGTGGGAGGCGAGCACCCCGGCCGCCTGCCACAGCAGCCCGGGGCGATCCGGCGCGACGACCGTCACCTCCGAGCCGGTCACCATCGCCGCGGGCTGGCCGGCCTCGGCGAGCGCGATCTGGGCCGGGCGCAGCGGCAGCGGCGCGGGCGGGGGCTCGCCGCCCAGCACCGCCCCGGCCCGGCGCACCAGGTCCGCGACCAGGCCCGCCTTCCAGTCGTTCCAGGCGGCCGGGCCGGTTGCCTGGCCGTCGGCGATCGCCAGCGCGTGCAGCAGATCGAGCAGCGGGCGGCTGCCCACGGCGGCGGCGGCCTGGGCCGCGGTCTGCGGGTCGTCGAGATCCCGCCGGGTGGCCATGTGCGGGAGCAGCAGGTGGTGCCGTACGGCGCCGGCGACCAGTTCGGCATCGTCCTCCGCCAGGCCCATCCGGCGCGCGGTGTCCCTGGCCACCACCTCTCCGGTCACCCGGTGGTCGCCGGGCCAGCCCTTGCCGATGTCGTGCAGCAGCGCGGCGATCAGCAGCAGGTCCGGGCGCGCCACGTCGCGGGCCAGCGCGGCGGCCCGGGCGGCGGTCTCGACCAGATGCCGGTCCACGGTGTAGGTGTGCAGCGGGTTGCGCTGTGGCCGGTTCCGTACCCGGTCCCAGTCGGGGATCAGGCCGGGCAGCATCCCCTCCTGGTCCAGGGCTTCCCAGACGGCGATGGCGGCCTGCCCGGTGCCCAGCAGCATGGCCAGGGCGTCGCGGGCCGCTGCGGGCCAGGGCACCGGCAGCGGCGGGCACTCCTTGAGCCGGGCCAGCGTGCGCGGCGCCAGCGGCAGGCCGGCCTCGGCCGCGGCGGCCGCGGCGCGCAGCACGAGCACCGGGTCGGCGGCGGGGTCGGCGGGCCGCGCCAGCACCACCTCGCCGTCCTGCTCGACCAGGCCGTCGGCGAGCGGCCGCCGCTGCGGGCCGCCGCTGGCCCGCCCACCGCGCAGGCGGCCGCCGCGGGCCACACCACCGCAGCATGGCCGCGGCACCGCGCCCGGCCCCCGGCCCGCCGCCCTCACCGGCGGCACCGGACCGGCTGCGCTGAGCCTGGCGCAGCGACTGATCGAGGGCGTAGGCGATGGTCCGGCCTGCCCAGGCCAAATGGCACAGCAGCGCATCGGCGTCGGCCAGGCCCAGGACCCGGGCCACCTCGTCCTGCTCCTGGAGCACCAGCCGGTCGCTGGCCCGGCCGGTCACCTCATGCAGGACGTGCCGCGCGTCCAGTACGGCCTCCTGCGCGGCCCGCGCGCGCGGCCCCGGCCCGGGCGCGACCCAGGCCGCGGCCACCGCATGGATCGCCTCCGCGTCGCGCAGGCCGCCCCTGGCCTCCTTGAGATCGGGCTCCAGCAGGAACGCGAGTTCGCCGCTGCGGGCGGTCCGCTCCTCGTGCAGTGCCTGCAGTTCGGCCAGCCGGGTGCGGGCGGCCGCACGCCAGTCCGCCAGGACGCCGGTGCGCAGGTCGCTGGTCAGCCCGGGGTCCCCGGCGACGTGCCGGGCGTGCAGCAGGCCGAGCGCGGCCCTCAGGTCCTGGCGGGCCACCTCCCGTGCCTCGGCCGGCAGGCGCACGGCATGGTCCAGGTGGGTGCCCGAGTCCCAGATGGGGTACCAGACCCGGTCGGCCAGTGCGGCGATTCCCGGCCGCCCGTTGTGCAGCAGCAGCACGTCGAGGTCGCTGCCCGGGAGCAGTTCGCGCCGCCCGTACCCGCCGACCGCCACCAGCGCCACCCCCGGCTCGGCCCCCAGCAGCGAGGCCAGCCACCGGTCCGCGCTCGTGGTGCGGCGGGCGCGGTCGGCCGCGAACGAGGCGAGGCGACGGGGCCCGCCGGAAGCCGCACCGGCCCCGCGGGCAGGTTCCGCGCGCTGCCCGCTCATGCCCCGGCCACTCGCGTCCAGGCGGCCCTCAGAGGGCTCCCGGCCCGCGCTCCCCGGTGCGGACCCGCACCACCGTGTCCACCGGGGCGCACCAGACCTTGCCGTCGCCGATCCGGCCCGTCTGCGCGGCCTTGACCACCACGCCGATCAGGTCATCGGCGTCCTCGTCGTCGCAGAGCACCTCAAGCCGCACCTTCGGTACCAGGTCAACCTGGTATTCCGCGCCGCGGTACACCTCGGTGTGGCCACGCTGGCGGCCGTACCCGCTCGCCTCACTGACCGTCATGCCGTGCACGCCGAACGCCTGCAATGCGGACTTCACCTCGTCCAGCTTGAAGGGCTTGATCACGGCGGTGATGACCTTCATGCGACCACCTCTCGGGACCTGCGCTACGAGCCAGCGTCTCCCCGGGGCGTTTCGCCGGTGGTCACCGACTGTTTCCACCGGGTGAAACGGCCGGCCGTCATGTTACGCAGATGTTTCGCCGCCCGGCCGCAGCGGCCGACGGCCAGCGGCGGGATCACGGCGCGGAAACCGGAGCGTCAACGGCATTCCAGGGCAAGGCGGAATGAATACCATCAAATTGCCCGGAGCCGCTTGTCTTGCCCGCCTTCCGCGGCTATAACCCATACATGACGCAAGCGTGCCGCTATGACCGCTTAGATGGTGTTACGGCGATCGATGCCGCGGCCGGGCTGTGCTACCGCAAAGCCCTCGCGGATCCGGTGCCCGCGCCTTATTTCGAGGCCGTGGATATGGCCCGGCGGATCGCGAAACAGGCAGCTTTCCTTACCATGGCGCCGGGCGGGCCGAATTGCCGGAAGGGCCCGCCCGCCATGGGGTGAGCGCGCCGGCCGGGGACCTGACGTTGCGGTCCGGCATGGACGCCGTCACCCCGGGCCGGCTGGTCGCGCGCTGCTGGCTCGGCCCCGGCGTGCTGGGCGTCTGGGTCCGCCCGCGGCGGCCGGTCAGCTTCCTGGCGGGCCAGCATGTGATGCTGGGCCGCGGCGAGGGCGTGGCCAGGACCTATTCGATCGCGAACCTGCCGCAGGAGGCGGCCAGGGACGGCCTGGAGTTTCACGTCCGCGTCTACCCGGGTGGCGCGATGAGCGAATGGCTGGCCGGTGCGGCCCCGGGCGCCCGGCTGCGTATCGGCCCGCCGGCGGCGAGTGCTGCTATCCGCCCGCTGCGCGGGAGGCGGCACTGCTGCTGGCGGGCACGGGGACCGGGATCGCGCCGCTTGCCGCGATCGCCCGTGACGCGCTGGCCCAGGGCCACCCCCGGCCGGTGGTCGTCGTCCAGGGCGCCAGCACGCACGGCCGGCTCTATCTGACTTCCTGCGATACGCTGCCCGGCGCTGCCCGGTTGCCGCCGCCCGCCGGGCATCGTGGCGCAGCCGCCATCGCTGCGTGGCGCACCTGCGTACGGTCGGCCGGGCAGGACATCGTGGCGGCCGTCACCGGCGAACTGGCATCGCTCGGTGACCCCGGGGACGTGCGTGCCTTCCTGTGCGGCGGGCCCGGCAGCGTCACGGCCATGCGGCGCGCGCTTTTCCTGGCCGGGATGCCGCCGGGGCACATCTGCGCCGACGAGTTCCTGCCAGCGGCCAGGGCGGCCACTGGCAGGCCCGGGTCAAGGCACGTGCCCGGTGGGCAGGTCGGCCCGGACCGCGGCCAGTGAGGACCGCTCCGCCCGCTCCCACTCCTCCACGTTGCGCAGCAGCGCTTCGAGGTAGGCGCGCAGATGGTTGCGGTACACGTCGCTGAAGGTCCGCAGGTAGGCGAGTTCGGCCCGCAGGTCGGAGCGGCCCGGGTCGGCCTGCGCGTCTCCCCCGGAGATCGCCAGCGCGGCCGCCTGGCTGGCCTGCAGGTGCGCGTCCTCCAGGAGTCGCTCCGCGTGCGCCTTCGCCTCGGCGAGCACCTCGTCCCGGCGCCGCCGGGCATCCTCGGCAAGCTGCCGGCTGTACTGCTGGGCGTCCGCGACGTAGCGGTCCGCGGTCTGCTGGGCATTGGCGAGGATCCGGACGGCCTGGACGTGGGCGTCCTCCGGGCGGTATCCGGGCGCATCGGCGTGATCCCCGGCGACGCGCCGGCGAAGCCGGCCGACCTCCTCCCAGAGCGCGGCCTTCTCGTTCAGCAGCGTGACGAGTTCCCGCTCGACATGGGCGCAGAATGCCCGCACATGGTCTTCGTCGAGCCCCCGCCGGCCCAGCCGGGCCTGCGGGAAGCTGACCGACTGAACCCGGTCCGGGGTCAGCCGCTCGTCCACCCGGGCAATCACGCTCATACCTCACTCCAGCCGAAGTCTTCGGTATGGATCTGGCCGGCCGGGACACCGGCCGCGGTGAGCCGGTTCACCACCGCCTCCACCGTTGCCGTGGATCCGGCCACGTAGGCCTCGTGCGCCCGCCAGTCGCCGCCGCGTGCCACCACATCCGGCAGCGGCCCGCGTTCCCCCTGGTAGCCAGGCTCGTCCGAAACCGCCGCGACCACCGTGAGCCAGGGAAAGCCCGTGGTCATCTTTTCCAGGTCGGTCAGGTCGTAGAGGCCGTCCCCGGTGCGCGCGCCGAAGTACAGGCAGACCCGCGGCGGGTCGGGCAGCGCGGAGATCTGGTCCACGATCGCCTTCACCGGGGCCAGGCCCGTGCCGCCCGCGACGAGCAGTACGTCCCGGCCGGCCCCGGCATCGAAGGTGAACGTGCCCACCGGGGCGCCGAGCCGCAGTTTCGCGCCGACCGCCAGCCCCCGGGTGAGGACCATGCTGAGCGCCCCGCCGTCGATCATGCGGACGTGGAAGTCGAGGGTGTGGTCCGCCCGCGGGGCGTTCGCCATCGAGTAGTAGCGCCAGATCCTCGGCCGGGCGGTCGATTCCATGCCCACGGACTGCCCGGGCAGGTACGGCAGCGGCTCGCCGGTGACCACCCGGAAGGTCGCGATGTCGAAGCGGCGCAGTTCGTGAGCGACCACGGTCGCCTCCCAGAAGGGCGGGCGGCGCGCCGCGTCCTCCTCCGCTGCGGAGATCATGATCTCGGCGACCATGTCGTAGGCGTCCTTCCAGTCGGCGGCCAGGCCGGCCGTCCAGTTCTCCGCGCTGAAATGCGCGAGGGTGGCGAGCAGGCTGACGCCCACCGCCGGGTAGTGCTCCGCGAGCGTGCCGAACTTGCGGTGATCACGCCCGAGATTCCGCAGGTAGCCGCGCAGCGCGTCGAGGTCGTCCACCTGGGCGACGACGGTGGCCAGCGCGTGCAGGAACCGGTCGCGCATGACGGCCATCGACACCGGGAAGAGATCCCGGCACTCGGGATGGCGCAGGAACAGGTCGGAGAAGAAGAACAACGGCATCGCATCGCCATGCATCGCCACCCTGGCAAAGGAATCCTTGAGTCGCTGACTGTCCAACGCGCGCTCTCCAAGCGTGGCGCGGCAATAGAGACGGCTTGAGCATAGAGGAGATGGCAGGCTTTTTCTTGACGTATCCATAAGGATCACGATGGCCTGCGCAAAGCGGCCTGACGGCAATTACTAATAGCGCTCGTAATGGACTGGTTCTCCGATAGGAATTCGTAAGGGTTTTGCCCCGCTGTGCGCCCGTGCCCGGTCAGGGCGTTTGTTCCGGGCAGGCCGGCCCATGACAGCCGTCCCCCGACCGGCCCGCGGGGCGGCGCGGGCTGGGCGCTGCTCAGCTGCCGCTGGCGGTCAGGATCACGACCGCCCGCGCGGCCGCGGCCTGGACTCGCGGGGCCTGGTCCTCCCGCAGTGCGGCCACGGCCGGGAACGCCGCGACGGTGCCGGGCAATGACCTTGGCCGCCATCTCCCGCACCCGCCAGGCGCGGTCCGCCGTTGCCTGGATGATCACCGCCGTGGCACGGTCGTCCCACGCGTGCAGCAGACCACGCGCCGCCCAGACCCGCGGCCAGTAACCGGCCTTCCCGCCCGCCTGCGCCGGCGAGCACGGACTCGGCGGCCGGCCCGCCCAGGGCGAGCAGCAGCGTGTCGTCCACGTCCTGGCGCCCCTGCAGCAGGGCGATGCATCCGGCGACGACCGCGGGCTTGCCCCGCCGGCCGCATTCCGCCGCGATGCTCTGGCGCGGCGTCAGCTGCCAGGTGACCGACATGCCATCCAGTGTCCCAGCCGGCCCGCACCAGGCCGCGGGCCGACGCTGCGGCCCGTGCCCGGGTGCGCTAGCCGAGGATCGCGTCGACGAACGTGGCCGGCTCGAACGGGGCGAGGTCGTCCAGCCCTTCGCCCAGGCCGACCAGCTTGACCGGCACGCCAAGCTCGCGCTGCACCGCCACCACGATCCCGCCCCTGGCGGTCCCGTCCAGCTTGGTCAGCACGATTCCGGTGATGTCCACGGCCTCCGCGAAGACCCTGGCCTGGCGCAGGCCGTTCTGGCCGGTCGTGGCGTCCAGCACCAGCAGGACCTCGTCCACGCTCGCCTGCCGTTCGATGACGCGCTTGATCTTGCCGAGCTCGTCCATCAGGCCGGTCTTGGTGTGCAGCCGCCCCGCGGTGTCCACGATGACGGTGTCCGCGCGCTCGTCGATGCCCTCCTTCACGGCATCGAACGCGACGCTCGCCGGGTCGGCGCCCTCCCGGTCCGAGCGGATCACCTGAGCGCCGACCCGCTGCCCCCAGGTCTCCAGCTGGTCGGCGGCGGCGGCGCGGAACGTGTCGGCGGCGCCGAGCAGGACCGTGCTGCCTTCGCCGATGAGCGCCCGGGCCAGCTTGCCGCAGGTGGACGTCTTGCCGGTGCCGTTCACTCCCACCATGAGCACCACGGCCGGCCGGTCGCCGTGCCTGGCCACCCGCAGCGACCGGTCCATGTCGGCGCCGACCTGCTCAATCAGGTCCTTCCTGAGCAGGGACCGCACCTCGTCCGTGCCCCGGGCACCGCCCACCCTGACCTGGGTGCGCAGTTCGCTGACGAGCTGTGCCGCCGGGCCGGCCCCGAGATCGGCGCCCACCAGGGTGTCCTCGATCTCCTCCCAGCCCTGGTCGTCGAGCCCGTCCCGGGACAGCAGGCCGAGCAGGACCGCGCCGAACCCGCTCTGCGTTCGCGCGAGCCTGCCACGCAGGCGGGTCATCCGGCCCGCGAAGGGCTGCGGCGCCTCCGCCACCTCAGCCGCGGGCGCCTCGGCCACCTGCGGGCCCGGGGCCGCTACCTCGGCCCCGGCGGCCACGTCCTGGCCCGGGCGGGCCGGCGCGCCGGGGGCGCCGGGCTCCGCTGGCGGCGCGGCGGTCCCGCCTGGCCGCCGCCGGGAGCGGACCAGCATGGCGCCGCCGGCGATCAGGGCCAGCACGACGAGGACGATGACGATGATCAAGTACTCCATAACGGCCCCAGTCTGGCAGATGTACGCGGCCGCAGCCGGATCCGAGCCCCGGCGCGGTCAGGCCGGCGGCCGGCCGCGCATGCCTATGCCCGCTCTCGCTCCCGCAGCCGCTGGCTCACCACCGTGGACACACCGTCGCCCTGCATGGTGGTCCCGTACAGGGCGTCGGCGACCTCCATGGTCCGCTTCTGGTGCGTGATGATGATCAGCTGGGAGATGCCGCGCAGCTCCTCGAAGATGCCGAGCAGCCGCTGCAGGTTGGTGTCGTCCAGCGCCGCCTCGACCTCGTCCAGCACATAGAACGGCGACGGCCTGGCCTTGAAGATGGCCAGCAGGAAGGCGATCGCGGTCAGCGAGCGCTCGCCGCCGGACAGCAGCGAGAGGCGCTTGACCTTCTTGCCTGGCGGCCGGGCCTCGACGTCGATGCCGGTGGCCAGCATGTCGTCGGGCTCGGTCAGCACCAGCCTGCCCTCGCCGCCGGGGAACAGCCGCGAGAAGATCTGCTCGAACTCGGCGGCGGTGTCGGCGAACGCGGCGGTGAACACCTGCTGGACCCGGTCGTCGACCTCCTTGACCACGGTGAGCAGGTCCCTGCGGGTCTTCTTGAGGTCCTCAAGCTGGGTGGCGAGGAACTGATGCCGCTCCTCCAGCGCCGCGTACTCCTCCAGGGCCAGCGGGTTCACCTTGCCGAGCTGGTCGAGCTGGCGCTGTGCGGTGGCGGCCCGCTTCTCCTGCTCGGCGCGGACGTAGGGGATCGTCCGCACCGGCGCCGCGGGTTCCGCGGCGGTGCCGCCCTCCGGGGTGCCGTCCGCTGCCGTCCGTGCTGCCGTCCTCCGCCGCATCGCCGGCCGGGATCCCCGCCGCGCCGTTCCCAGCGGCCTGCGCGGCGCCCGGGGCGCTCCGGGCCGCCGGAATCAGCATGCCGCGCGCGTCCGCGGCATGGGCCGCGTGCTCGCCGTCCGCGGCCCGGGCCGCCATGCGCGCCGTCCGCGGCATGGGCCCCGTGCTCGCCGTCCGCGGCACTGTGCGCGGCTCGCCGCCGCCGGCGCGGTCCTGCTCGCGCGGCACCTGCTGGCGCGGCACCGTCCGGCGCGGCACCGCGGCCCGGAGCCGTCGTGCGCCGCGCCGTCGTGCGCCGCGCCGGCCTGTCCGGCTGGCCGGCCTGTCCGGGATCCGTTCTGGCCAGAGCCGGGACCGTGCTGCGCCAGGCTGCCCGGCGCCGCCGCCGCTGCCCGGCGGCGCCGGGGCGCGGCCGGCTCGGCCTCCTCGGGCACCGGCACCGGAACATCCGGGCCGTACTCGGCGAGCAGGGTGTCGGTGTCCACGCCGAACTCCTCGGCGGCCCGCGCCACGACCTGCTCCAGCCTCATCCGCTGCTCGGCCCGGCTGACCTCCGCGCCGTGCGCGGTGTCCACCACCTTGTCCAGGTCCGTCGTGATGGCGCGGACCCGGGCCCGGACCTCCTTGAGTGCCTCCACCCGGCCCTTGCTCGCCTGCTCGGCCGCCTCACGGTCGGCCTGGGCCGCGGTCAGCGATTCCGCGATCCTGGCCAGGGCCGCATCCGCGCCCGCGGCGACCGCCCCGGCTACCTCCGCCTGCTGGGCCCGCAGCCGGCGCCTGGCCACCGCGGCCTCGGCCGCCCGCCGCTCCCGCACCGCCGCCGCCGCCAGGGCATCCGCCCGGCCGGCGATCGCCCGCAGCCGCTCCTCTGCCGTCCTGACTTCGAGCCGGGCGTCGGTCTCGGCCTCCCTGGCCGCATTGGCCTGTGCCGCCAGGCGATCCCGGTCCGGGGCTTCCGGTGCCTCCGGGACCTGGGCGGCCTCGCCATCGTCCGGGCTGCCGTCCTCGCCCTCCTCGGCCTCCGCGAGCCTGGCGGCGAGCCCGGCCAGCTTGGCGGCATCACGCTCGCGCTGCTCGGTGACCGAGGTGATCGCCGCCTCAAGCCGGGCGGCCTCCTCCTGGGCCGCCCGTGCCGCACCGGCCAGCCGCCCGAGGCGCCCGGACGACTCCGCCGCGGCCTTGTCGGCGGCCCGCACCCCGGCCAGCGCCCGGCTGGCCGCCTCACGGTCCCGCTCCTCGTCGGCCAGCGCGCTGGCCAGCGTGGCGGCTGCCTCCTGCGCGCCCTGCTCGGCCACGGCCAGCGCCGCCCGCCGCCTCCTCGGCCGCCGCGCGCATGGCCAGCATGCTCGGCGGCCTGGCCGAGCCGCCGAGCGCCCAGTGCGCGCCGAGCAGGTCGCCGTCCCTGGTGACCACCCGCAGTTCGGGGCGGGCCTGGACGACCTCGCGCGCCCGGGGCAGGTCATCGGCGACGACCACCCCGGCCAGCAGCCCGGCCAGCGCCGCCGTGAGCTCTCCGGGCGCCTTGACCAGGTCGGCCGCGGGCACCACGCCGGGCGGCAGTTCCCCGGTCACCGCGTTCGCCCCCGGGACGGCCCGGCCAGGCCCGGTGCCGGCGTCGGCGATGACGAGCCCAGCCGTGCCAGCGCCGGCGCCCTTGAGCCCTTCCAGGATCGCCACGGCGGCATCCAGGCCGGCCACCGCCACGGCGTCGGCGGCACCGCCGAGCGCGGCCGTGATGGCCTCCTGGGCGCCCTCGGACACGGTCAGCAGGGCGGCGACCCCGCCGAGGACATGCTTGGACCACTCCGGGTCCGCCAGCAGCGCCGCGGAGGCCGCGGTGCCGTCCTGTACGGCCCGCAGGCCCTCCGCCAGCGCCTGCCGCCTGGCCACCAGGGCGGCCCGCTCGGCGCTGGCCACCCGCTCGTCGGCGCGGCACTGGGCGACGCGGGCCGAACTCTCCGCCAGCGCGGCGGCCGCCTCCTCGTGCGCGGCGGCCAGGCCTGCCCGGTCGTCGGTGCCGCCGGCGGCCGCCTCCTGTGCCTCTTCGTGTTCCCGCTGGGCGAACTGGGCCCGGGACCTGGCCTGTTCGATGGCGTCGGCCAGCCGGGCCGCCTCCTCCTCGCTGGCCGCGACACGGCTGCGGGCGGCGCCCACCTGGCCGCGCAGCCTGGCCAGTTCGTCGGCGCGGGCGGCGGCGGCGCGGGCCTGGTCGGCGAGCAGCCGTTCGGCCGCGCGCACGTCCGCCTCTGCGGCGGTGCGCCCCTCGGTGGCCCGGGACAGCGTAGTCCGGGCGGTCTCCAGCGCCTCGCCGAGAACCGCCTCCTGCTCGCGCAGCGAGGCCGCCTCGGCGTCCAGTTCGTCGGGATCCCGGCCGGGGCGGGCCGCGCCAGGCTCGGCGGCCAGCAGGGAATGCCGCTCGCGGGCGAGGTTGGCCACCCCGCGCAGGCGTTCGGCCATGGCAGAGAGCTCGAACCAGGTGTTGAGCGCCGCCTCGAGTCGTGGCGCGTGCAGTTGCTCATCGGCGTCCAGCGCCGATTCCTGCCGCCGGGCCTGCGCCAGCGCGCCTTCCAGCTGGGCCCGCAGGGCAACGGCGGCCGCCTCGTTGGCCTCGCCGCGTTCCAGCGCGGCGGCGGCGCCGGCGAAGTCATCGGCCAGCAGCCGGAGCCGCGCGTCGCGCAGGTCCGCCTGGATCGACGCGGCCCGGCGCGCGATCGCCGCCTGCCGGCCCAGCGGCCCGAGGCGGCGGCGAAGTTCGCCGGTGAGGTCCACGAGCCGGGTCAGGTTGACCTGCATGGCCTCGAGCTTGCGGAGCGCCTTCTCCTTGCGCCGCCGGTGCTTGAGTACGCCCGCGGCCTCCTCGATCAGCGCACGCCGCGCCTCGGGCCCGGCGTGCAGCACCTCATCGAGCTGGCCCTGCCCGACGATCACGTGCATCTCCCGGCCGAGGCCGGAGTCGGAGAGCAGTTCGGTGACGTCCAGCAGCCGGCACTGGTTCCCGTTGATGGCGTATTCGCTCTGCCCGGACCGGAACAGCAGGCGGCTGATGGTCACTTCTGTGTAGTCGATCGGGAGCGCGCCATCGGTGTTGTCGATGGTCAGGGTGACCTCGGCCCGGCCGAGCGGCGGCCGGGAGGCGGTACCGGCGAAGACGACGTCGTCCATCTTGCCGCCGCGCAGGCTCTTGGCCCCCTGCTCGCCCATCACCCAGGCGAACGCGTCCACGATGTTCGATTTGCCCGACCCGTTCGGCCCGACCACGCAGGTGATGCCGGGCTCGAACCGCAGCGAGGTGGCCGAGGCGAAGGACTTGAACCCACGCAGGGTGAGGCTTTTCACATACACCCGCGGGCTCTCCTCCCCTTCGCTCGTGGCCCCGGCAACCGCCTGACTGGCCAGCTTTCCCGCACCTTACCGCGCACCGACCGACGCTCCCGGCGATTCGCGCGCCGCGGGGCCGCCGTGCCGCGCGGTGCGCCCGCAGAAACCACCGGCGGACCGGACGGCAGGGGACGAGCCGGGGCAAACTAAAGAGGGACGCCGCCTGGCGGCGTCCCTCGGACCGTCGAACGGGATCGACAGATCAGGTGAGCGCGGGTTCGCGCTCGCGGCCGACTACGAGTAGCTCGTGGCCGACCTCTGCGGCGAGCACGTCCTTCTCCTCCTGGAGCCGGGCTAGCTCGGCTTCCAGATCCCGCACCCGCCGCTGGAGGCGGCGCATTTCAGAGACGATGCGGGGGTCAGGCCCGCCGACGTGGCCGAGTAGAGCCTTCGCCATTGTAGTGGGTCCTCCACACTGAGTGACCAGAGTGGGCGCACATACGAAGACCTGCATGAGTGCGCGCAGGGTAACCCCTCAAGGATCGCACCCTCACGGCTATCCGGTCAAGTTGAGTGACTTCGCAGGTCACGTGCGCCGCTCCGGGCCCTCGGCCGCGGCTGGCAGACGGGGCAGGAGTAGGACGACCGGTTCATGAACGGATCGCGCCGCACCGGGGCGCCACAGCGCGGGCAGGGCTCGCCCTCGCGCCCGTACACCGCCAGTGACCGGCTGAAGTACCCGCTCTCGCCGTTGACGTTCACGTACAGGCTGTCGAACGAGGTGCCGCCGGCCTGCAGCGCCTCGGCCAGGACCTCGCGCACCGCCGCGAGCAGCCGGCTGGCGTCAGCCCGGCGCAGCGTGGCGGCCTCCCTGGCCCAGTGCGTCCTGGCCCGCCACAGCGCCTCGTCCGCGTAGATGTTGCCGACGCCGCTCAGCAGGGACTGGTCGAGCAGCGCACGCTTGATGTCGCTGTGCCGGGTCCGCAGCCGGGCGAGCACCACGTCCTCGTCGTAGGCGGCCTCAAGCGGGTCGGGCGCGATGTGCGCGATCAGGGCCGGCAATGCCGCGCCGCCGCGGTCCAGCAGGATGTGGCCGAACGTGCGCTGGTCGGTGAACCTCAGCTCGGGACCGGAATCGGTGAAGGCGAACCGGATCCGGACATGTGGCGACACGGGCTCCCCCGGGTCGCCGAGCAGCAACTGGCCGCTCATCCCCAGATGGGCCAGCAGGGCATCCTCGGCGGCCGATCCGGCCGCGTCGGGCGCGAGCGGCAGCCACAGGTACTTGCCACGGCGGAGGGCGGCGGTGATCACCTGGCCGCGGGCAGCCGCCTCGAAATCGGCCCGGCCGGCCAGATGCCGCCGGATGGCGCGCGGGTGGCAGCACCTCGACCGAGCGGATCGTCCGGCCCACGACATGCCGCTCCAGCCCCCTGCGGACAACTTCGACCTCAGGTAGCTCGGGCACGCCTCACTCCGCCGGGCCGCCGGCCTCGGGGTCACCGCCCGCCGCGGCCTCGTGCGCACCCGTGCCGCGCGGCAGGCCTCGGCGCCGCCGGCGCCTGCCGTGGCCGCCCCGGCCGCGTCGCCGTGGTGGTTGCCGCCCAGCGGCGGCTCACCGTTGCTGATGGCGTTCCAGGCGGCCTGGGCGGCCTGCTGCTCGGCTTCCTTCTTGGACCGCCCCTCCCCGCTGCCGTACACATGGCCGCCGACCCGGACCACGGCGCGGAAGGACTTCTGGTGATCGGGCCCGCTCTCCTCGACGTGGTACTCCGGCACGCCCAGGACCCCGGACGCGGTCAGCTCCTGCAGGGAGGTCTTCCAGTCCAGGCCCGCGCCGAGCCGCGAGGACCGGGTGATGACCGAGTCGAAGAGCCGGTGCACCAGCGCGGACGCCTCGTCCAGGCCGCGCTCGATGTACACGGCGCCGATCACGGCTTCCAGGGTGTCGGCGAGGATCGAGGACTTGTCCCGGCCGCCGGTGCCGTCCTCGCCGCGGCCGAGCCGCACATAGTCGCCGAGCCGCAGGCCCCTGGCGACACCGGCCAGCGCGCGCATGTTGACCACGGCGGCGCGCAGCTTGGCCAGCTGGCCCTCGGGCAGGTCGGGGTAGCCGCGGAAGAGCGCATCGGTGACGACGAGGCCGAGCACCGAGTCGCCGAGGAACTCCAGGCGCTCGTTGGTGAGCAGGCCGCCGTTCTCGTAGGCGTAGGAGCGGTGCGTGAGGGCACGCTCCAGCAGCCCGGGAGACAGGCCGGCGTCGAGGACCCGCAGCAGCTCAGTGGTGTCTGGCTGGCCGGCCCCTGGCTGGTGCTCGGCTGCGACCTTCATGGGTGTCCTCCTCCCAGGGCCTCCGCGGCACCTGGATGGCGGCGCCCGCGTGGGCGCCCGCCTGGCGGGTCAACACCGCTCGGGTACTACCACGGCCCGCGTCTTTAGGAGGGCGTGATGACCTGGCGGCGGTTGTAGGTGCCGCAGGTCGGGCACGCGGTATGCGGCAGCTTGGGATCCCGGCACTGCGGACAGCGCACCAGCGTCGGCGCAGTGGCCTTCCACTGCGCGCGCCGGGATCTCGTGTTGCTGCGCGACATCCTCCTCTTAGGGACGGCCACGTCCGTTCTCCTCACCTGTCTCCGGTACGGGCGAGCCGTCCGGGCTTGGCTGCATCGTGATCTGACGCAGAGCTGCCCACCGGGGGTCCAGGGCCGGGCCATGGTGGTGGCCGGGGCCCGCCTGGGCAAGCCGCGCACCACACTCGGCGCACAGCCCGGGGCAGTCTTCCTGGCACCGCGGCGCTAGCGGCAGCGCGAGAACCAGAGCATCTCGGAGGACCGGTTCGAGATCGAGCAAGTCCCCGTCCAGAGAGTACCCGTCCTCACCGGTATCCCCGCCGTTTTGCTCATAACCAAACAGTTCCTGGCACCGGACCTGGATCGTCTGGGATACCGGCTCCAGGCACCGCGCGCACTCCCCGGCCACCGGCGCGGTGACCGTGGCGGTGGCGAGCACACCTTCGGTGACGGACTCCAGCCGGACCGTGAGGTCGAGTTCGGCGTCCTGCGGAATCCAGGCCATGCCGGTGCGCAGGTTGGCGGGGGCAGGCACTGTCCTGGTCTCGGCGCGCGCAGACCCCGGACGGCGGTCCAGCGTCCGGGTATCGAAGACCAGCGGCCCACGGGGGTCGGTGCGGGCGCCGGCTGTCCTGCGGAATGAAGGCATGGCAAATTCAGGTAGTGAGCAGTTCCGGAAAAGCTATTTTACCGGTCGCGCCTGCCGAGCCGAATCGAGCGCGGCGGCCGCGGCGCTGGCTCAGCCCGCGCCGGGTACCGGCCAGCTTGGCCCGCAGTTGCGCCTCCACCGTCGGCGGCACCAGCGAGGCCACGTTGCCGCCGTAGACGGCGATCTCGCGCACCAGGCTGGACCGCAGGAACGAGTAGAGCGGGTTGGCCGTCAGGAACAGCGTCTCGATCTCGGCGAGACGGTAGTTCATCTGGGCCATCTCCATCTCGTACTCGAAGTCGCTGACCGCGCGCAGGCCCTTGACGATCGCCGACACCCCGTGCGCCCGGCAGTACTCGACCAGCAGCCCGCGGAACGTTCCCACCATCACGTTGGGCAGGTCGCTGGTGACCTCCTTGAGCATCGCCACGCGCTCGTCCACGGTGAACATGCCGTGCTTGGCCCGGTTGGCCCCGACCACCACGTGGACCTCGTCGTGCAGCTGCGCCGCACGGCGGATGATGTCCACGTGCCCGTTGGTCACCGGGTCGAACGAGCCGGGGCAGACGACGCGGCGCACGCGCATCCCGTCCTTCCGTGCAGGCCACTTGGTACGGGCCCCGGATGGCCTATGTGCCTGCGGCGAGACCGTACCAGAAGGTCGCCTCGCCGTAGCGGCGGGACCGGTCCGGCGCGTAACCCACAGGCCAGGCAACCGGGCCGGAGCGGCTGGCCCGTTCCACCGCCACCAGCGCGCCGCCGGCCAGCCAGCCGCCCGCCAGGAGCGCCGTCAGCATCGCGGTGATCTCCTGTGCCGCGGCGGCGTAGGGCGGATCGGCGATCGCCACGTCGAAGGCTGGCCCGTCACCCGGCCCCCGGCCCAGGACCGCGGCCACGCGGCCGGTGACCAGCCTGGCGCCCGGCAGGCCGGCCGCGGTGATGTTGGCCCTGATCACCCGGGCCGCCGCCGGGTCGGATTCGACGAGCACCGCCCGGGCGGCCCCGCGCGACAGCGCCTCCAGGCCCACCGCACCGGACCCCGCGTACAGGTCGAGCACACCGGCCCCGGTGAGCGGCCCGTGCACCGCGGTGACCGTCGCGAACAGGCCCTCCCGGGCCCGGTCGCTGGTCGGCCGGGTGCCGGTGCCGGGCGGCACCGCCAGCCGCCGCCCGCGCGCCGCCCCCGCGATGATCCGCGTCACGCCGTCCGCCGCAGGCGGCTCGAGCGCCCCGGGCGCCGGCCCCGGGCGCACAGAGCTGGTGCGCCGCGCGCGGCGGGTCACGCCTTCTCCAGGAAGCCGGCCTGCTCCTCGTCCAGCAGCGCGCTCATCTCGGCGGCCAGCGCCGGATAGCCGGCCAGGTCCGGGTCGGCGTCCACCAGATCGGCCGCCTCCTGGCGGGCCGCCACGATCAGGTCCCGGTCGGTCAGCACGCTGAGCAGCTTCAGGCTCTTCTTCCTGCCTGCCTGGGCGGCGCCCAGCACGTCACCCTCACGGCGCTGCTCCAGGTCGATCTCGGCCAGCCGGAACCCGTCCAGCGTCGCCGGCCACGTCGGCCAGCCGCTGCCTGGCCTTGCTCCCCTCGGGGGCCTCGGTGACCAGCAGGCACAGCCCCGGCTCGGTGCCCCGGCCCACCCGGCCGCGCAACTGGTGCAGCTGGGACACGCCGAACCGGTCGGCGTCCATGATCACCATGACGGTGGCGTTCGGCACGTCCACGCCCACCTCGACGACCGTGGTCGACACCAGCACGTCGGCCGACCCGTCGGCGAAGGCCCGCATCGCGCTGTCCTTGTCGTCGGTGGGCAGCCGGCCGTGCATGACCCGCAGCCGCAGCCCGGCCAGCGGGCCCTGCTCCAGCATGGGAGCCACGTCCAGCACGGCCAGCGGCGGCCGGCCGGCGGCCTCCTCCTCGTCGTCGGGCCCGCCGAACGCCACGTCGGTGTCGGCGGCAGCCGCGGATCCGGGCGACGGCGCGCCGTCGTCCCCGCCGATGCGCGGGCAGACCACGTAGGCCTGGCGCCCCTTCCCCGCCTCCTCGCGGACCCGCTCCCAGGCCCGCTCCAGGTACCGGGGCTTCTCCGCCGCGGGCACCACGTGGGTCGCGATCGGCGACCGGCCGCGGGGCAGTTCCGCCAGCGTCGAGGTGTCCAGGTCGCCGTAGACCGTCATGGCGACCGTGCGCGGGATCGGGGTGGCGGTCATCACCAGCACGTGCGGCCGGGCGCCCTGGGCCTTGCCGCGCAGCGCGTCCCGCTGTTCCACGCCGAACCTGTGCTGCTCGTCGATCACGACCAGGCCGAGGTCGGCGAACTGCACCTGCTCGGCGAGCAGCGCGTGGGTGCCGATGACGATCCCCGCCGCGCCGGACGCCGCGTCCAGCAGCGCCTCCCGGCGCGCCGCGGCCGGCTGGGAGCCGGTGAGCAGGGCCACCCTGGTCGCCACCTCCGCCCCGCCCAGCCGGCCTGCCTGGCCCAGCGGCCCGAGCAGGTCCGACACCGAACGGTAGTGCTGCTGCGCGAGCACCTCGGTGGGTGCGAGCAGCGCGGCCTGCCCACCGGCATCGATGACCTGGAGCATGGCCCGCACCGCGATCACCGTCTTGCCCGAGCCGACCTCGCCCTGCAGCAGCCGGTGCATGGGGTGGCCGCGGGCCAGGTCGGCGGCGATCTCGGCGCCCACGTCGCGCTGGCCGGCGGTGAGCGAGAACGGCAGCCGGGCGTCGAAGGCGTCGGCCAGCCCGCCGCCGCGGGCGGGGCGCGCCGTGGCGGGCAGCGCGGCCGCGGCCAGGCGGCGCTGGGCCAGGACGGCCTGCAGCACGAGCGCCTCGTCCCACTTGAGCCGCACCCTGGCGCTGCCCGCCTGCGCGTCGTCGGCGGGCCGGTGGATGCCGCGCAGCGCATCGGCCAGCCCGGCCAGGCCGTGCCGGTCGCGCAGCGCCGGCGGCAGCGGGTCGTCCAGCTCGCCCAGGGTGTCCAGGACGATCTGCATGCACTTCTCGATGTCCCAGGTGGAGACGTCCTTGGTGGCCGGGTACACCGGGATGAGTTCCGCCGCGTACTCGGCGGCCTTGGCCGCGTCGTCGGCGCCGAGCAGCTTGCACTCCGGGTGCGCGAGCTGCCGCCGCCCCTTGAAGGTGGACACCCGCCCGGCGAACATGGCATGCCGGCCCGGGGTGAGCTGGCGCTCCCAGAAGCCGACCTTGTTGAAGAAGGTCAGCGCCAGCCGCGCCCGCCCGTCGGTGACCGTCACTTCGAGCAGCTGGCCGCGCCGGGCCCGCATCCGCCGGGCGTAGACCTTCTCCACCTGCGCGAAGACCGTCACATGGTCGCCGTCACGCAGCGCGGCCAGGTCGGTGAGCTCGCCGCGGCGGGCGTACCTGCGCGGATAGTGCCGCAGCAGGTCCCCGGTGGTGGCCAGGCCGAACGCCGTGTCCAGCTTGGCCGCGGCCTTCCCGCCGAGGGTGGCTCGCAGTGATTCCTCCAGGCCCGCCATGGCCCCTCAGAATAGGGGGCAGGCACGACCGGGCCGGGCCGGGCACGCGGCGATCCGCGGCTCCGGTTCGCGCCGGGGGCACCTGGTCGGCTATTCTTCGACACTGGCCTGGGCGATGCCTGGCCGGTGTCTTCTCTCCTCGATCTCACAAGGGAGTTCGGCGTGGCTTCCGTCTGCGACATCTGCGGCAAGGGGCCGGGATTCGGTAACCGGGTCTCGCGCTCGCACCGCCGCACCCCGCGCCGCTTCAACCCCAACATCCAGACCGTGCGTGCCAAGGTGGACGGGACGCCGCGGCGCCTGCACGTGTGCACCTCGTGCATCAAGGCGGGCAAGGTCACCCGCTGACCCCGGCACCCTGACGCCTGGCCGAGCACACGGCCGGAGGTCAGCCGCGCCCGGCGTGAGCCGCGCCGGGCCGCCGCGGGCGGCTGACCGGAGTGACCGGGCGCGCCGCTAGCTGATGTGGCAGACCTGGCCGTCGAACGAGCACCTCGCCGGGTGGGCCGGCACGCCCTGGACACCGACGCCAACCGCGAACGTGCGCCTGCCCGGCCCCGAGCCGCCCGGGTAGTCCGCGGCGCTGACGGTCGCCGCGTGCCCGTTCGGCGCGAGATGGCTGTCCGGGTTCGTGCCCAGGATGTGGCCACCCGGATAGCCGAACCGCAGGTGCCAGTGCGCGGGCACCGTACCGGGGAACGTGATGATGATCTGGCCCCAGAACCCGCCCTGCCACCTGCTGGTGATCTTGTAGCTCAGCTGCGGCAGGGCGGCGGTGGTGCCGCCAGAGCCGCCCTGCCCGGACCTGGCGGGCGCGCCGTTGTCGTCCTGACCGGCGGCCCCGGGCGCAGCCGGGTTGAGGGTCCCGCTGCCGCTGCCGAACGGGGCGGGCTTCGCCTTGGCCCCTGCCTCGTGCCCGCTGCCGAACGGGGCGGGCTCGCCTTGGCCCCGTCCCGGGCCCGCAACCACCCTGGCCGCACAGCACACCGCCCTGGCCGGTCGCCCCGGGCGCCACGTAGCTGAACACCGTCTGCATCGGGTAGGCGAGCACCGCGGCGACCACGACCCCGAGCCCGGCCGCGAAGGTAGGCGTCACCACCACGCGGCGCATGGCCGAACCCAGGCGCCGGTCGGGTGCCCCGGGCGCCGCCGGGCCGCCATCGCGCCCGGGCGCCTCCTGCCGGGAGTCCGGCCTCTTGCGGTGTCGTGCCATGAGGGGGTCGCTGCCAAGCATCGCCGCATCCGATAAGGAGCTTTAATCTAAACCATCATGCGGCGTGCGAGATAGGTATGGACATTTAGCCGCCGAAGTGTTTCCATCCGGCCCGGCCGGTCACTGTGGCCCCGTTCACCAGAACCCCCTGACCCGCCCTAACCTGCCCGATTACGGTCCAGTAGGGCGGAAGTGCGCGATCCGGCGGGAAGGTGGCGGCGAGCGCGTGATCCTCACCGCCCGTGAGCATCCACTCCAGCGGGCCGGGGCGGCCCAGTGCGGCGGCCGCGGCGGCCAGTCCGGGATGGCTGGGAAGCAGCGCCGTGTCGATGTCGATCTGGACCCCGCTCGCGCGGGCCAGATGACCGGCGTCGGCGAGCAGCCCGTCGCTCACGTCGATCATCGCCGTGGCCCCGAGCGCGGCGGCCTCGGGCCCGGCCGCGTAGCGCGGGGCAGGCCGGCGGTGCGCGGCGATCAGCGCGGCCGGCCCGGCCCGGCCCGCCTCCAGCAACGCCAGCCCGGCGGCGGACTCGCCAAGCACGCCCGCGTAGGCGAGGACGTCGCCCGGCCGGGCGCCCGACCGGGTCACCGGATCCCGTCCGCGCAGGTCGCCGAGGGCGGTGACGGCGAGCAGGATCGTGTCGGCGCCGGAGGTGTCCCCGCCGGCCACCGTGGCGCCGGCCCGCGCGCACTCCTCGGCCAGGCCGGTCACCAGGTCACGCACCCAGGCGACGGCCAGGTCCCCCGGCGCGGCAAAACCGACGAGCAGGGCGACGGGAACGGCGCCCATGGCGGCGATGTCGGCGAAGTTCTGCGCGGCGGCCTTGGCGCCGATGTCGGCGGGCCCGGACCAGTCACGGCGGAAGTGCCGCCCCTCGACCAGCAGGTCGGTGGTGGCCACCACCCGGGCGTCCGGCGCCGCCAGCACCGCGGCGTCGTCGCCGATCCCGACAATCGTCGCGGCACCGCGCGGAAGTGCCGCCGCGATCGTTTCGATCAGCCCGAACTCGCCGAGGTCGGAGATGGTCATGAGAATCCCCCCGGGGCGGCGTGCGGCGTGTCCGGGCTGCCCGCGATGGCGGGAGCCCTTTTCTCCCACACCGGGTGATCGAACCCGGGCTTGATAACAGGCTCTTAGGGTAGCGTTGGCCATTCCGGACCCTGGCGCGAGCCCCGGGAGGACGGCATGGTGCAGGCGTACATTCTCGTTCAAACAGAAGTCGGCAAGGCTGCCGAGGTCGCTATTCGCATCGGCGAACTCCCGGGTGTCACCCAAGCGGAGGACGTCACCGGGCCCTATGACGTCATCGTCCGGGCCGAGGCGGAGAATGTCGACGACCTGGGCCGTCTCGTGGTGGCCAAGATTCAGTCCGTGCCTGGCATCACAAGGACGCTGACTTGTCCCATCGTTCATATCTAGATACCAGGCGGCTTTAGCAAACCAGGCGGCCCGGCCCCGGGGCCAGTCATCCCGGAGCCGGGCCCGATCAGCCCGGTGTGGCCTGTGCCGCCCTGGGAACACTGCTGGGCGCCGCCGGCTGCGGGATGCTGGGGGGCATGACCGGGACCACGGCGCAGCCCGCGGACGCGGTGCCCAGATTCGAGGCGCTGCTCGGCCCGCAAGGGCAGGAAATCCTGGGCAGGCTGCGCCGCGAGGACGATCCTGCCAGCCTGCGGCTGGGCACGCAGCTGCGGGCCGCCTACCCGGTGGACCTCGTCGTCGACGCGCTGGCCCAGCACGAACTCCGGCTCCGCGCCCGGGCGAAGTTCAGCCGGGCGCTGGACATGTACTTCACCCGCCCGGGACTGGAGCAGGCGTCGGCCGAGGTGATCGCGGGGCATCGTAGCGCCAGGTATGCGGGTACCGAACTGGTCGCCGACCTGTGCTGCGGCATCGGCGGGGACCTGGTGGCGCTGGCCGCGGGGCGCGGCGTGCTGGCCGTGGACCGCGACCCGCTGCACCTGCGCATGGCGCGGGCGAACGCCGCCGTGTATGGCGTGGCGGCCGGTGTCACCGCCAGCGTCGCGGACGTGCGCGAGGTGGAGGCCTGCGCGGAGTGGACGGGGTGTTCATCGACCCGGCCAGGCGGGCCGGCGGGCGGCGGCTGCGGACCGGGGACAGCGAGCCGCCGCTGGAGTGGTGCCTGGGCCTGGCGCGGGCCGTGCCGCGGGTGGGGATCAAGGCCGCGCCCGGCCTGGCCATCCAGGCTGTTCCAGCAGGCTGGGAACTGGAGTTCATCGCCGTGGGCAGGGACCTGAAGGAAGCGGTCGCCTGGTCACCCGCCCTGGCCACCGCCGCCACCCGGGCGACCGTGCTGCCCGGCGGGCACACGCTCACACCGGGCCAGGGCGGCCCGGCGCCGGTCCGGCCGCCCGGCGCCTACCTGCTGGATCCCAGCCCGGCCGTCACCAGGGCCGGGCTGGTGGCGGACCTGGCCCGGCTGGCAGGCGCCTGGAAGATCGACGAGAAGATCGCGTTCCTGTCCGCCGACGCCCCGGTGCACACCCCGTTCGCGCGCACGCTGCGGGTCATCGACTCCGCGCCATGGGACCAGCGCCGGCTGCCCGCCAAGCTCCGCGCGCTCGGCATCGGCGCCGCCGACATCCGGCGCCGGGGGCTGGCGGGCGACGTGGACCGCCTGCACCGCCAGCTCAGGCTTGCCGGATCCCGGCGGGCCACCGTGGTGATGACCCGGGTCAGGGACCGGCCCTGGGGGCTGGTCTGCGTGGACGCCGGCCCCGAATAACGGGGCGCTCAGGCCAGCCGGGCCGCCACCGCCGCGGTGCGCGGGCCCACGCCGAGGTCGGACGCCGCGTTCAGGTCCGGTGGCTGGTCCACGTCCCGGCGCAGGCTGGCCAGGCCGGGGAGGCTGACCTCGGCCGCGCCGGCGGCCCGGTGCCGCGCCGCGGACCCCGGCCCGAACCGCGGCGAGAACCGCGCGCCCGGCCTGGCCGTGTAGAGGGTGGTCCCGGAGCCGGCGGCGTCGGGGACGAACGCATGCTCCCAGCGCTCCGCCGCGCGCAGCGCGAGGCTCAGCTCGGCAGGCCGCAGCGCCGGCAGGTCGGCCGCCAGCGCGCCGATCCCCGAGCCCGGCCAGCCGTCGGCCGCGGCGGCCGCGCCGTGGCGCAGCGCCGGGTTGAGCCCGCGGCCCGGCTTGTCCCCGGTCACCAGGGCGCCCAGGCCGGCCAGCACCTCGGCCGCGGTCGCGTCGTCGGTCACCGCGATCACCCGGCTCACCTCGGGGCAGGCCAGCACGGCCGCGACGGTGTCCGCGGCCATCGCCAGCGCCAGCGCCTCCCGGTGCGGCCCGGCGAGGACGGCGAGGCGGGATTTGGCGCGGGCAAGTACCTTGACGGGGACCACCAGTGACCAGGTGAGTGGCGAGTCGGGCGGCAGCGCGGTCATACCGCGATCCTGCCTCGACACCGCGGCGCGCGAACCGGGAGACTGGCGACAGGAGAGACTCGGGAGGCGCGCAGATGAGCGATCGTGCGAAGCAGGACTACTCCCCGGCCGTTCGCCGCGCCACCATAGTGACCTTTCCCTCGCTGATCCGTTCGATCATGAAACGTGACTGGCACGGTCATGAGCACATCCCCCGCTCCGGTGGCGTGATCGTGGCCGCCAACCACCTCTCCTATGCGGACTGGGCCGCGATGTCCCTGTTCATTCACCAGGCGGGCCGCTACCCCGCCTTCCTCATCAAGTCCACTGCGTTCAACGTCAAGGTGATCGGGCCATTCCTGCACGCGGCCGGCCAGTTCCCCGTCAACCGGGGCGCCACGGACGCCGCGCTCGTCCTCAACGACGCCGAACGCGGGCTCGCGCACGGCGAATGCCTGATCATCTACCCGGAGGGCACCGCCACCCGCGACCCGGACCTGTGGCCCATGGTGGCCAAGACCGGCGTCGCCCGGCTGGCGCTGACCACGGGCGTCCCGGTGATCCCGGTCGCCCAGTGGGGCACCCAGGACATCCTTCCGTACGGGACCAAGAGCCTGCACGTGCTGCCCAGGCACACGGTGCAGATGCTGGCGGGCCCGCCGGTGGACCTGTCCGGCTACGAGGGCGAGCCGCTGAGCCGGGACGTGCTGCGGGCCGCCACCAGCACCATCATGGCCGACATCACCGGCCTGCTGGCCCGGCTGCGGGGCGGCACGCCGCCCGAGACCCCCTACCATCCCGCCGTCGCGCGCCGGGCCGCCCGGCAGGCGGCGAGGGAAACCATGCAGAACGATCCTGGCGGGCAGGCCCGGGATCCCGCCGCGGACCCGGCCCCCGCGCCGGACGCCCAGGGAGGGGACGAGCCGAGGAAGGCGACCCCGGCGTGAAAGCCGCGGTCATGGGTGCCGGGATGTGGGGAACGACGTTCGGGCAGGTGCTGTGCGACGCCGGAACCCACACCGAGCTGTGGGCCCGGCGCGCCGAACTGACCGAAGCGATCAACGCCCGCCACGAGAGCCCCGGCTACCTGCCCGGCATCACGCTCACCTCCGGCCTGCACGCGACCGGTGATCCCGCCGAGGCCCTGGCCGGCGCGGACCTGGTCGTGCTCGCCGTCCCGGCCCAGACGCTGCGCGCCAACCTCACCGCCTGGCTTGCGCTGCTGCCGCCGCAGGCCGCGCTGGTCAGCCTGATGAAGGGCATCGAGAACGGCACCCATCAGCGGATGAGCGAGGTGATCGGGGAGGTCACCGGTGCGGGCGCGGACCAGATCGCGGTCATCTCCGGGCCGAACCTGGCCCTGGAGATCGCCCAGCGCCAGTACGCCGCGACCGTGGTGGCGTGTGCCGACGAAACCCTGGCCAAGGCGCTGCAGCAGGCCTGCCACACCCCGTACTTCCGCCCGTACACCAATCCGGACGTCGTCGGGTGCGAGCTGGGCGGGGCG
Source organism: uncultured Actinomycetes bacterium (assembly GCA_963795785.1). Taxonomy (GTDB): domain Bacteria; phylum Actinomycetota; class Actinomycetes; order Streptosporangiales; family Streptosporangiaceae; genus DASXKD01. Next base: position 58,154 of record CAWCKG010000073.1, on the reverse strand, counting down.
GTCAAGAACGTGATCGCGATCGCGGTCGGCATCGCCGTCGGCATGGGCCTGGGCGTCAACACCACCGCGATGCTGATCACCCGCGGGCTCGCCGAGATCTCCCGGCTCGGCACCGCCCTGGGCGCGGACCCGCACACGTTCGCGGGCCTGGCGGGCATGGGCGACCTGGTGGCCACCTGCAGTTCCCCGCTCTCGCGCAACCGCACCTACGGGGAGCACCTGGGCCGTGGCATGGGACTCGCCGACGCCGCGGCCAGTACCTCGGGGGTGACCGAGGGCGTGAAGTCGGCGGGCCCGGTACTGGAACTGGCCAGGGCGCATGCCGTGGAGATGCCGATCACCGAGGTGGTGGCCGGGGTGACCAGCGGCACCATTGACATCGGCCAGGCCGCCGTCCTGCTCGCTTCGCGGTCGGCCAAACCGGAGCGTTATGGCGTGTGACGCCGCCAGGCTGGGATGACACCAGAAAAGGCGCGGAGGAGGAAGACGCTGAACGAGCAACGCAAGATCAGGGTCGCGGTGGTGTTCGGCGGCCAGGGCCCCGAGCATCCGGTTTCCTGCATGGGCGCGGGGACCGTGCTGGCCACCCTCGACCGGGACCGCTACGAGGTCGTGCCCGTGGGCATCCTGCCGGACGGCCGGTGGGTGCTCACCAGGGACGAGCCCGAGCGGCTCGCCATCAACGGCAGGACCCTGCCCTCGGTGGCGGCCGTGGCGGGCCCGGAAGCCGGGGCCGGACCGGGGCCCGGGGCCGAACCGGGTGCCGTGGCCGGACCGGGTGCCGGGGCCGAGCGGGGGGCCGGGGGTACGGCGGTCGCGCCGGCGCCGGCCGCTTCGGTGGCGTCGGTGCCGGGAGTCCTGGCGGGCGTGGACGTGGTCCTGCCGATCCTGCACGGGCCGTTCGGCGAGGACGGGACGATCCAGGGCCTGCTGGAGATGGCCGGGGTGCCGTACGTCGGGGCCGGCGTGCTGGCCAGCGCGGTGAGCTTGGACAAGGAGTACATGAAGCTGGTCTTCACCGCCAAGGGGCTGCCGATCGGCCCGTACCTGGTGGTGCAGGACCGGGACTGGCAGGGCGGGCCTGCCGCGGCGGCCACGGCCGAGCGCAAGCGCATCTTCGACGAGATCGCCGAGCTTGGCTACCCGGTGTTCGTGAAGCCGGCCCGCGGCGGATCGAGCATCGGCACGTCGAAGGCGAACGACCAGGCGGCCCTGGTCGAGGCGATCGAGGCCGCCCGGCGGTACGACCCGAAGGTGCATCGTGGAGCGCGCGGTCGAGGGGGCGGAGATCGAGTGCGCGGTCCTCGAAGGCCTGGACGGCGCCCCGCCGGACACCAGCCTGCCCGGCCAGCTCATCATCGAGGGCGGCGAGGAGTTCTACGACTTCGAGGCGAAGTACCTGGACCCGAGCGGGAGCATGCGGATCCCGGCACCGGTCCCGCCGGCGGTCATCGAGGAGATCCGCCGGCTGGCCGCGGTGGCCTTCGATGCGGTGTCCTGCGAGGGCTTCGCCCGGGTGGACTTCTTCTACACCCGCGGAGGGCACGGTGCTGGTCAATGAGATCAACACGATCCCCGGGATGACCGCGACCTCCTACTTCCCGAAGATGTGGGAGGCCACCGGGCTGCCGCTGCCGCAGCTCTGGACCGGATGATCACCACGGCGCTGCGCCGCCGCGGCGGCCGGGCGCTGAGCGGCGCCGGGTCACCGCATGCAGGGGACGGTGCGGGAGTTCGACGCGGCGAGCGGTTCGGGGAGCGTGTTCCTCGACGACGGCAGCGTGCTGCCCGTTCGGGCCGGAGGTCTTCGCCGCCTCCGGGCTGCGGCTGCTGCGCCGTGGGCAGCGGGTCGCCATCCGGCGCGGGCCCGCCGGCGCGATCACCGCGCTGGCCCTGGCCACGCTGCCGCTGCCCGCGGCGGAGCGGACAGGAGTAAGGCGCCGGGAAGAATGAAGCGCCGCCCGCCGTATGCGGCGGGCGGCGCTTGTGCCTCTGTGGCGGGAGCTTACGGCTTCCTGGCGGGCATCTTCTTCTCGCCGTTGACGACTGCCTTGAAGTCCGCACCGGCCCGGAACTTGGGCACCGACGACTTGGGGACCCGGATGGTGGCCCCGGTGGCCGGGTTGCGGGCGGTACGGGCGGGCCGCACTGCCTTCTCGAACACACCGAAGCCGGTGATCGCGACCTTGTCACCCTTGGCCACGGTCGACTGGATCGTGTCAAGAAGCGCATTGACCGCATCGGTCGCGGCCTTTTTGCTGCCCAGCTGACCCGAGATCGCGTCAATCAGGTCGTGCTTGTTCATGAAATCACTCCTGCGGTTCCCCCACGGGAGGTCGCGCGGCAGGTGCCATGAATTCGCGACCTCTGACCAGCCAGAAATTAGGCGATCCAGCGCCGTGAGACAAACACCTGCGTGTAAAACACCGGCGTGTCGGCGCTGATGGCGCGCGAGTGCCGGGTAAATTGCGGCCCTTTCGGTCTATCCGGCGACCGGCAGCCACTCCGGGCGGTCCCGCTCGTACCGGGTAATTTCCTCGGCATGGCGCAGGGTCAGCGAAATGTCGTCCAGGCCCTCCATGAGCCGCCACCGGGTGTAGTCGTCGATCTCGATCGGCGCGCTGAACAGGACCGGGCCGCCGTCCTTGGGCTCGGCCCGCACCTCACGGCCGGCCAGGTCAACGGTCACCTGGACCTGCGGATCGGCCTCGACCACGTCGGCCAGGGCGGTCACGGCCTGCTCCGGCAAACGGACCGGGAGCAGGCCGGCCTGGACCGAGTTATTGCGGAAGATATCTCCGAACCGGGCCGAGATCACGGCCCGGAAACCGTAGTCCATAAGCGCCCATACGGCATGCTCGCGGGACGATCCGATGCCGAAATCGGGGCCTGCCACGAGAACCGTGGCGCCGACGGCGTGCGGCTGGTTGAGTATGAATTCGGGGTCCGCGCGCCAGGCCGCGAAGAGGCCATCGGCGAAACCAGAGCGGGTGACCCGCTTCAGGTATTCGGCGGGAATGATCTGATCCGTGTCCACGTTGCCGCGGCGCAATGACACGGCCCGGCCGGTATGCGTATTGAATGGCTGCAAGGCTCTTTCTCCCTGAAGGTCACGCGGTCACGGGCCGCCGGGGGGCGGCCGGTCGGCGGGTCACAGGTCGGCCGGGGCGGTCAGCCTGCCGGTCACCGCGGTGGCGGCGGCGACCTGCGGCGAGACCAGGTGGGTGCGCGCACCCTTGCCCTGGCGGCCCTCGAAGTTGCGGTTGGAGGTGGACGCGCTGCGCTGGCCGGAGCGCCAGCTTGTCCGGGTTCATGCCCAGGCACATGGAGCACCCGGCGGACCGCCATTCGGCTCCGGCGGCGGTGAACACCTCGGCGAGCCCTTCGCGCTCGGCCGCGGCCTTCACCTCCATCGAGCCGGGCACCACCAGCATGCGGACGCCGGCGGCCACGGTGCGGCCGCGGAGCACCTCGGCGGCGGCACGCAGATCCTCCAGCCGCCCGTTCGTGCACGACCCGAGGAAGACGGTGTCCACGCTGATCTGGGTGAACCGGGTGCCGGGCGCCAGGCCCATGTAGGCGAGGGCGCGCTCCGCCGAGGCGCGCGCGGTCCCCTCGGGCAGCGACGCCGGGTCGGGCACGGCCGAGTTCAGCGGCGCCGCCTGGCCCGGGTTGGTGCCCCAGGTCACGAACGGGGTGAGCGCGGCGCCGTCGATCGTCACCTCACGGTCGAACGCCGCGCCGGCGTCGGTCGGCAGCGTGCGCCAGTAGCCGAGAGCCGCCTGGAAGGCCGCGCCCTGCGGCGCGTGCGGGCGGCCGCGCAGGTAATCGAACGTGGTCTCGTCCGGGGCGATCAGGCCGGCCCGGGCCCCGGCCTCGATGGACATGTTGCAGACCGTCATCCGGCCCTCCATGGACAGGTCCCGGACGGCCTCGCCCCGGTACTCGATCACGTGGCCGGCGCCGCCCCCGGTGCCGATCTGCGCGATCACGGCCAGGATCAGGTCCTTGGCCGTCACGCCGAGGGGGAGGCGGCCGGTCACGGTGACCGCCATGTCGGCGGGCCGTACCTGGGGCAGCGTCTGGGTGGCCAGCACGTGCTCGACCTCGCTGGTGCCGATGCCGAACGCCAGCGCGCCGAACGCGCCGTGCGTGCTGGTGTGCGAGTCGCCGCAGACGATCGTCATGCCGGGCAGCGTCAGGCCCTGCTGCGGGCCGATCACGTGGACGATCCCCTGGCCCGGGTCGCCCATCGGGTGCAGCCGGATGCCGAACTCGGCGCAGTTCTTGCGCAGCGCCTCGACCTGCACCTGGGACACCGGGTCGGTCACCGGGCTGCCCGGCCCGCGCAACGGCAGGCCGGGGCCGGTCACGCCGGTGGTGGGGACGTTGTGGTCCTCGGTCGCGACGGTGAGGTCCGGCCTGCGGACCGTCCGGCCGGCCAGGCGCAGCCCGTCGAACGCCTGCGGGCTGGTCACCTCGTGCACCAGGTGCAGGTCGATGTAGAGCAGGTCAGGTTCGCCGGCAGCGCTCCTGACCACGTGGGAATCCCAGATCTTCTGGGCGAGCGTGCGCCCCATCAGCGTTCCTCCCTGTGCCTGGGCGGCGATGTACCTGTGCGCCCGTGCCTGGCGGCGGGGCCCGGCGCGCGCGCCGGGCGACCTGCGGCAGGCCGCCGTCCCGCCGACTTGCGTCTCGCAATCCGAGACGGCAGTATCGGACCATGGACAACTCTAGCGGAGTCGGCGTCCTGGACAAGACGGTTGCCGTCCTGAACGCGCTCGAAGCCGGCCCCGCCTCGCTCGCCCAGCTTGTCTCCGCCACCGGCCTGGCCCGGCCGACGGCGCACCGGATCGCGGTCGCCCTGGAGCGGCATCGCGTGCTCACCAGGGACAGCCAGGGCCGGTTCGTGCTCGGGCCGAGGATCACCGAACTGGCCGCCGCGGCCGGGGAGGACCGGCTGCTCGCGGTGGCGCAGCCCGTCCTCGCCCAGTTGCGCGACATGACCGGCGAGAGCGCGCAGCTTTACCGGCGGCAGGGTGACGCGCGGATCTGCGTGGCCGCGGCGGAGCGGGCCAGCGGGCTGCGGGACACGGTCCCGGTCGGTGCGGTGCTGCCGATGACCGCCGGCTCGGCCGCGCAGATCCTGCTGGCCTGGGAGGAGCCCGACCGGCTGCACCGCGGGCTGCGCGGCGCGAAGTTCTCGGCCACCGCCCTGGCCCAGGTCCGGCGGCGCGGCTGGGCGGCCAGCGTGGCCGAGCGCGAGCTCGGGGTGGCGTCGGTGTCGGCCCCGGTGCGCGGGCAGGGCGGGAAGGTCATCGCCGCGGCGTCGGTGTCCGGCCCGATCGAGCGGCTGACCCGCTCGCCGGGCAGGCTGCACGCCGTCGCCGTGGTCGCCGCCAGCGACAAGATCAGCGTCAGCCTCCGCCGCGGGGCCTGACCCGCCGGCGCGGGCGGCCGGCGCCGGTGGCACCGAACTCACCTGCACTCCTCCCCGCCGGGGGGATGGCGGCCAGGGCCCGGCGCTGATCGGCTGGGGCGCAGGACCTGGGCGCGACGCGGCTGCGGCGGCCCTGGCCCAGCCAGGAATGCCTGGCGGCCATACTGGTGCTGTGCCATCATGTCCGGACGCTGCCGCATGAGGGGACGGCCCGCGCCACCCGTCCCGATGCGGGCCAGCCCGTTCGGCTGGTCCCGACATCACTGGAAACCATGAGGTCATGCCCATGAAGGTAGGGGTTCTCAAAGAGACCGCGCCTGGCGAGCGCCGGGTGGCGCTCGTCCCCGAGATGATCGCGCGGCTGCGGGGGGCCGGGCTCGACGTCCTGGTCCAGTCCGGCGCGGGCGACGGCGCCTGGTTCGGCGACAGCGCCTATGCCGAGGCCGGCGCTTCGATCGTGCCCCGCGACGAACTGCTGTCCGAGGCCGGCATCGTGGTGGGCATCAGCCGGCCCGACGAGCGCGACATCGCCGCGCTGCGGCCGGGCCAGGCCCTGCTCGGCATGCTGAACCCGCTGGTGGACCCCGCCTTCGCCGCGGACCTGGCCGCCAGGGGCGTGACCGCGATCAGCCTCGACGGGCTCCCCCGCACGCTGCCCAGGGCCCAGGGGATGGACGCGCTGACCTCCCAGGCGAACGTGGCCGGCTACAAGGCGGCGCTCACCGGGGCGGCCGCGTTCGGCAGGTTCTTCCCGATGCTCATCACCGCGGCCGGCACGGCACGCCCCGCCAAGGTGCTGGTGCTGGGCACCGGAGTGGCGGGCCTGCAGGCCATCGGCACGGCAAAACGGCTCGGCGCGGTGGTCTCCGCCTATGACGTGCGGCCGCAGACCAAGACCGAGGTCGAGTCGCTCGGGGCGAACTTCATCGAGCTGACCTCGGTGGGACCGGCGGCCGGCGAGGGCGGCTACGCCCGGGCGCTGACCGAGGACGAGCGGCAGGCGCAGCAGGCCGAGCTGACCGGCCACATCGCCCGGCACGACGTGATCATCACGACCGCCCAGGTGCCGGGCCGCCGCCCGCCGCTGCTGGTCACCGAGGACGCGATCAAGGCGATGGCGGCCGGCTCGGTGATCGTGGACATGGGGGCAGGCCCGCTCGGGGGCAACGTCGCGTTCTCGGTCCCTGACACCGAGGTCGTGACCGAGAACGGCGTGACGGTGATCGGCGCGGGCGCACTGGCGGCCAGCGTGCCGACGGCGGCGTCGAGCGCGTTCGCACGCAACGTCAGCGCGCTGCTGTTGCACATGGTCACCGACGGCGAGCTGGCCATCGACCTGTCCGACGAGATCCAGGCCGGAGTCGTCATCACGCACGACGGGGCCGTGGTCCAGGCGGCCACCGCGGCCCTGCTCGCCGAGAATCCCGGAGGTACCACGCAGTGAGTACGGCGCTGCTCACCGACATCACCATCTTCGTGCTGGCGCTGCTGGTCGGGTTCGAGGTCATCAGCAAGGTGCCCGCGACCCTGCACACCCCGCTGATGTCCGCGGCGAACTCGATCCACGGCATCGTCCTGGCGGGCGCCATGCTCATCGCGGTGACCGCGAACAACGCGCTGGGTTACATCCTCGCGTTCGTGGCCGCCGCGTTCGCCGCCATGAACGTCGTCGGCGGCTACGTCGTCACCGGGCGGATGCTCAAGATGTTCCACCGCAGCCGCGCCCCGGTGCGCCGCCGCCGACACGCCGGCCGCGGTCGACGGCCGCGGAGACGGCGGCCGGGCATGAGCAGCTTCGACTGGATCACCCAGCTGCTGTACGTCGCCGCGGCGGTCTGCTTCGTGCTCGGCCTGCACCTGATGAACTCCCCCGCCTCGGCACGGCGCGGCAACCAGGTGTCCACGGCCGGCATGGTCCTCGCGATCGCCACCACCTTCGCCCTGGTCGTGCACCTGGGCACGGTCAGCGCCACCGGCTGGATCGTGATGCTCGCCGGCACGCTGGTCGGCGCGGGCGCCGGGCTGTACTCGGCGCGCACCGTGCAGATGACCGCCATGCCCCAGCTGGTCAGCCTGTTCAACGCGGTGGGCGGCGGCGCGGCGGCGCTGGTCGCGATCGACGACTACGTCAGGCTGGCGGGCGCCAGCACCGGCTTGCCGGAAGCGACCACGGTCACCACCATCCTGGACGTGCTCATCGGCGCGGTCACCTTCTCCGGGTCGATCATCGCGGCCGGCAAGCTGCAGGGCCTGATCAACGGGGCGCCGGTGACCTTCCCCGGCTCGCGCGCCGTCAACATCGCCGCGGCCGTGGTCGGGGTGGGCGGCGGCATCTACATGATCGCCACCCCGAGCGTGCCCTGCCTGATCATCATCATCCTGGCCGCGCTGACGTTCGGCGTGACCATGGTGATGCCGATCGGCGGCGCCGACATGCCGGTGGTGATCTCGCTGCTCAACGCGTTCACCGGCACCGCCGTCGCGATGGCCGGGTTCGTCATCGGGAACTGGGCGCTGATCATCGCCGGTGCCCTCGTCGGCGCGTCCGGCAGCATCCTGACCAAGCTGATGGCCGACGCGATGAACCGGTCGCTGCGCAACATCATGATCGGCGGGTTCGGCACCGGGGACACGGCCCCGGCGGTGGCGGGGCCGGGCGGCGACGTCCGGTCGGTAGCGGCCGACGACGCCGCCATCCAGCTCGCCTACGCGCAGAAGGTCATCATCGTGCCCGGGTACGGCCTGGCCGCCGCCCAGGCGCAGCACCAGGTGGCCGAGCTGGCCGCGCTGCTGGAGGAGCGCGGCGCCGAGGTCAGCTACGCCATCCACCCGGTCGCGGGCCGGATGCCGGGGCACATGAACGTGCTGCTGGCCGAGGCCAACGTGCCCTACCCGCAGCTCAAGGAGATGGAAGAGATCAACCCCGAGTTCCCGCGCGCCGACGTGGCCCTGGTCATCGGGGCGAATGACGTCACCAACCCGGCCGCCCGCCTGCCCGGCACCGCGATCTCGGGCATGCCCATCCTCGACGTGGACCAGGCGAAGAGCATCATCGTGATCAAGCGCTCGATGGGCCACGGCTACGCGGGCATCGACAACGAGCTGTACGTGAACCCCAAGACGAGCATGCTGTTCGCCGACGCCAAGTCGGCGCTGACCGCGCTGATCGCGCTCGGTCAAGACCCTGGTGGGCTGACCCCGCCGGCCGGCCCGGCGAACTCCTCGAACGCGGCGTAGGCCCGCGGGCCCCACACCGTGCCCGGCCCGCCGTTCATCAGGATCGCCACGCCCATGGCCTCGGCCACCTCCGCGGCGGTGGCCCCCTGGCGGGCCGCCGAGCGGGCATGGGCGGCCACGCAGCCGTCGCATTCCTTGGTCACGGCGATGGCCAGCGCGATCAGCTCCTTCATCCTGGCTGGCAGCGCACCGTCGCCCATGGCCGCCCCGTGCAGCGCGGCGTACCCGGCGTACACCCCCGGGATGGCGGCGCGCAGGCGGCGGCCCGGCGCCTTCAGCTCGTCCTGGATCTCGCGGGCAGTGCTCACCCGGGGCCTCCTCGCTGGCAGTCGTGAACCCTCGCTGGGCTATGGTCGGTTCCGGGGATCATTGAACGCCAGCACCCGCGCCAACGGCCAACGAAAGCAGCAGCGGTGAGCACGGTCGACTCAGATCTGGAAGTCCCGGGCGCCGCGGCGGGCGCCGGGGACCCGGGCACCGAGGTCACCGCCGCGCGGCTGGCCCGGGTCGGCGACCTTGACGTGCGCCGCCTGCTGCCGCTGCGGCAGCGGCGCAGCGTGGGCGCGTGGTGCTTCGTGGACCACTACGGCCCCACGTCGGTGGACGGCGTGGCCGGGATGCAGGTCCCGCCGCACCCGCACATCGGGCTGCAGACCGTCACCTGGCTGATCGCGGGGACCGTGCTGCACCGGGACAGCCTGGGCAGCGAGCAGCTCATCCGGCCCGGCCAGCTCAACCTGATGACCGCGGGGCGCGGCATCGCCCACGCCGAGGAATCGCCGCAAGACCATGACCCATGGCTGCACGGGGTCCAGCTCTGGCTGGCCCTGCCGGACGCGCACCGCCAGGTGGCACCCGATTTCGAGCATCACGCGGAGCTGCCGGCGATACGGCTCGGCGGGCTGGACGCACGCGTCTTCGCCGGCTCGCTGGCCGGCGTCACCAGCCCGGCCAGGGTGTTCTCCGGCGTGGCCGGCGCGGAACTGGCCGCCCCGGCGGACGCCGGCGGCACCGTGCCGCTGGAGCCGGGGTACGAGCACGTCATCTTCGCCGCCTTCGGCGCGGCGGCCGCCGACGGGACCGCCCTGCGGCCGGGCAGCCTGATGTACCTGCCGCCGGGGCGCCATAGCGTGGAGATCACCGCACGGGACGGGGCGCGGCTTTTCCTGCTCGGCGGCGAGCCTCTGGGGGAGACCTTGCTGATGTGGTGGAACTTCGTGGGACGGACCCCGGACGACATCGCCGCGGCGGCGCGCGACTGGGCCGCCGGGGAGCGGTTCGGGGCGGTGGCCTCCTACCATGGCGCGCCGCTGGCCGCCCCGCCGCTGGATCCGGTGCGGCTGGCCAGGAAGGTCAGGTAGGGCATGGACGCGGCGGCGCTCGACGCATGGCGGGACCTGCCCGTGGCACAGCAGCCGGACTGGCCGGACCCGGCGGCCGTCACGGCCGTCACCAGCGAGATCGCCAGGATTCCGCCGCTGGTGTTCGCCGGCGAATGCGACAACCTGAAGGAACGGCTGGCCGCCGTGGCCCGCGGTGAGGCCTTCGTCCTGCAGGGCGGTGACTGCGCGGAGACCTTCGCCGGGTCCACGGCCGACGCGATCCGGGGCAAGCTGCGGACCCTGCTCCAGATGGCGGTCGTTCTCACCTACGCCGGCAGCGTGCCGGTGGTCAAGATCGGGCGGCTGGCGGGCCAGTTCGCCAAGCCCCGCTCGGCGGCCACCGAGCACCGGGACGGGACCGAACTGCCCACCTACCGGGGCGACGCCGTCAACGGGCTGGAGTTCACCGCCGCGGCCCGGACGCCGAATCCGCAGCGGATGCTGCGCGCCTGCCACTACTCGGCGGCCACGCTCAACCTGTGCCGGGCGTTCACCCAGGGCGGCTACGCCGACCTGCGTCAGGTGCACACCTGGAACACCGACTTCGTGGCGGCCAGCCCGGCGGGGCAACGGTATGAGGCCCTGGCCGGGGAGATCGACCGCGCGCTGACCTTCATGCACGCCAGCGGCATCGATCCGGCCGAGTTCCGCACGGTCGAGTTCTACTCCAGCCACGAGGCCCTGCTGCTGGAGTACGAGCGGGCCATGACCCGGATCGACTCGCGCACCGGGCTCCCCTACGACACCTCGGCCCACTTCCCGTGGATCGGGGAGCGCACCAGGGCGCTGGACGGGGCGCACGTCGAGTTCTTCCGCCACGTCCGCAACCCGATCGGCGTCAAGCTGGGGCCGTCCACCACCCCGCAGGACGCGCTCGCCCTGGCAGACCGGCTCAACCCGGACAACGAGCCCGGCCGGCTCACCTTCATCACCCGGATGGGCGCGTCCCGGATCCGGTCCGCGCTGCCCCCGGTGGTGGCGAAGGTCACGGCGAGCGGCGCCCAGGTCGCCTGGGTCTGCGATCCCATGCACGGCAACACCACCGAGGCGCCGGGCGGCCGCAAGACGCGGCATGTCGACGACATTCTCGCGGAGGTCACCGGCTTCTTCGAGGTCCACCACGCGCTGGGCACGCATCCCGGGGGGATCCACATCGAGTTCACCGGCGATGACGTGACCGAGTGCCTCGGCGGCAGCCACGGGGTCACCGAGGACGACCTCACCGGCCGGTACGAGACCGCGTGTGATCCCCGGCTCAACCGCGGCCAGTCCCTCGACCTGGCCTTCCGGGTCGCCGAACTCTACCGGGGCTGAGCGCGGTCAGTGCTTCTTGCCGCCCCTGGCGTGCGCCTTGGGCCGGTACGGGCCCGGGGCGTGGCGGGTGATCCCGGCGGGCGGCGGCGCGGTGCACCCCCAGCAGGCGGGCTTGCCGATGAAGTAGAGCGGGATCGACGGTGAGTCCGTCGGCGGGTTGGTGGGCAGCAGCAGCGGCGGGCGCGGGGCCTGGCTGAAGTTGAAGTCCTGGGTCAGGTTGCCGAGTATCGGCAGGTCTTCGCGGACGTCGGGGCGCCGGTCCGGCCGGTGGTCGGTCTTCGGGTTGAGCCGGGCGCCGGCGAGGAAGTCGTCCTCGATGAACTTCAGGTAGGCGTCGCTGCTCAGCGTCTGCGGGTCGATGTAGCCCTTCTTGGCGTACGGGGAGATCACCATGCCGGGAACCCGCAGGCCATAGCCGTTCTCGTCGACCGCCGGGGGAAGCACGCCGTCGTAGAAGCCGCCCCAGTCGTCCCAGCTCAGGAAGATCGCGGTGGACTTCCAGTCGGGGCTCTTCATGACGGCGTTGATCAGCGCCGTGACGTAGGCCTGGCCACGGTGGACGCTGGCCGGCGGGTGCTCGCTGTCCGGGCCGGACGGGACGATCCAGCTCACCGCGGGCAGGCTGCCCGCGCTGGCGGACTGGAAGAAGTCGCCGAGCGGCTTGATGTTGTGCAGCTGGTGGTCGGTCTGCACGTCGCCGAACAGCGGCAGCGGGTTCCAGATCCCCGGCGTCGAGGCGCTCTGCTTGACCACCGCGCAGGTCTCGGCCGCGTCGTTGTCGCAGTCCGGCTGCGACCCGGCCTGCACGTAGTACGCCCAGCTCACGTGCTCGGCGTAGAGCAGCCAGGTGATGTCGGTCCAGGCCAGGTCGATCGAGGTCTTGCCGGTGGTCAGCTCCTTGTGCACCGCCTCGCCGAACGTGTTGACCCCGTAGGGGCCGACGATGTCGTTGACGCAGCTCATCGGCGAGCGGTTCTTGCACCGCGCCGACCAGGCGGAGACCATGTACAGGTGGTCGGGCAGCGACCACGACTTCACCGGCTCGAACATGTGGTCCTGCAGCACGAAGTCCTTGGCGTAGCTCCAGTAGTTCGGTATCTCCGCGGCGGTGTGGTAGCCCATGACGTCGGGCACGCCGCCGCCGCTGCAGGCCGGGTCGTCGGGGATCTTGCAGGACGCCTTCGCCGCGTCCCGCTGCCTGATGAAGCCGTTCATCTTGCCGTGGTTGATGTCGGCGACCGCGTTCGCCTCGCCGTGCGGGCCGCCGCCGTTGACGTCGGCGGTGTCGTGGTAGGGACGGTTGCAGCCGCCGGCCGGGTTCGGCACGCAGACCGTGGGCACCCCATGGCGCATCGGGATGCCGTCCCCCCCGGGGTAGGTGCCGAAGTAACTGTCGTACGACCGGTTCTCCTGCATGATGATGATCACGTGCTTGATCTTGTGGATGCCCTGCGGCACCACATAGCTGCCCAGCGCGCCGCCCGCCGCCGTCTCGGCCGGCTTCGGCGCGGTGCACGCGGCCAGGAGCGCGGTCCCGAGCAGTCCAGCCAGCATCATGCGATACGGCCAGACGTGGCTGCGGCTGGCTCCCCTCACGCGCGGCTCCCCCGATCCCAGAAGCCAGCCGCCCGGTGCCGGGCACCCTTCGTGGCACGCAAACTGACCTCCGGAAAGGAAGCTACCGGAACCGGTGACCTACCTGACTTCGCCCGCAACGCCGGCGGCGACCGGAGCGGCCCTGAGCCGCTCCCGGTACCTCAACGAACAAACCGCCCGGATTGCGCCAGCGGGTAAGCCACCTACAGTACGGCAGCACGGCAGCGCGGCGGGCACACGCGGGGTGCGGAGCGCGAAACGGGCAAAGCCGGCTGCCGTGAGCCCATCGCCAGGCGGATCGAACAACAAGCCGTCCCGCCCCCCAGCGCGATGAGCCCACGGTAACCGGAGCCACATCGACAGCCACGCCAAGGCTGCCCGGTTCCCTGGCCGCTCTCCCCTGACGGCAGGTCACCGGAGATGATGTGAGGAGACTAGGGGCAGCGGCCTGGCCGGGGCATCGGCAGAACTATGTACGTAGTTATGTATTTGAAAGCCGGTCAGATGCCCGTACGTGGCGGTCAAGTCCGCCCCCGCATTGACAAAGCCACGGTTATTCTGGTTTCACCGGCTACATGAGTACACATACCCCGCTGGCGCCGGTGTGGCTGTGCCGCATGGCAGGTGCTAAGCGGACGACGCGGTAGCGAGGTAACCGAGATCCCGATCCAGGTGCCCCAGGAACCGAACAGCTTCGTGGGCCGCGAACGCGAGCTCACGGAGCTGTGCGAGCTGCTGGGCGTGACCCGGGCGCTGACGCTCTGCGGGCCTGGCGGCATCGGGAAGACCCGGCTGGCCCAGCAGGTGCTGCATACGGTGGCGGCCGCGTTCCCCGATGGCGGCTGCTTCGTCGACCTGGGTGACCTGTGGCAGGCCGATCTGGTGGTGTCCCGGGCGGCGTCGGCGCTCGGCATCGGCGAAGAGCCCGGCCGGCCGCTGCTGGACACGCTCGCCGACGCGGTGGCCCCGCGCCGGCTGCTGCTGGTCCTGGACAACTGCGAGCACCTGATCGACGCGTGCGCGGCGGTGGCCCAGCGCCTGCTCGACTCCTCGCCGGGGCTGAGCCTGATCGCCACGAGCCGTGAGCCGCTGCGGGTGGCCGCGGAAACGGTGTGGCAGGTGCCCCCGCTGTCGGTCGCGCCGGACGGCCCGATGGAGGCGGCCGAGGACGCGACCCGGTACGAGGCGATCCGGCTGTTCGCCGACCGGGCGGCCGCGTCCCTGCCCGGATTCACCATCGGCCCGGCCAACGCCGGCGCGGTCGCCGCGCTGTGCCGGGCGCTGGATGGCGTGCCGCTGGCGATCGAGCTGGCGGCCGCGCGGGTGCGCGCGCTGTCGGTGGAACAGATCGCCGAGCGGCTCGCCGACCGGTTCGGGCTGCTCACCACCGGCCACCGGACCGCCCCGCCGCGGCACCGGACCCTGCGGGCCACCATCGACTGGAGCCACGACCTGCTCACGCCGGATGAGCAGGTGCTGCTGCGGCGGCTCTCGGTGTTCGCCGGCTGGTCGCTGGAGATGGCCGAGCAGGTGTGCGCCGATGCGGAGATCCCGCGCCGCCGCGATCCTCGACCTGATCGCCGCCCTGGTGGACAAGTCGCTGGTGGTCGTCGAGTCCGAGGTGCTCGGCCAGGCCCGGTACCGGCTGCTGGACACGATCAGGGAGTACGCGGCGGCACGCCTGGGCGAGGCGGGCGAGACCAAAACGTTCCAGCTCCGGCTGCGCGACTACACGGTCGCCGTGGCTGAGCGCAACCTGGCGATCGGGCTGGCGCGGATCGACGCCCCGTGGTCGGCGCGGGTGGACGTGTTCCGCCGCTACGACGTGGAGATCGGCAACGTGTGGCTGGTGCTGAGCGGCTGCCTGGCCGACGGCGACGCGGAGACCGGGCTGCGGATCTGCACCGCCGTCCGGCCGTGCTGGATCGTCCGCGGCAGCTTCGCCGAGGGCAGCGAATGGCTGGCCTCCTTCCTCGCCCTGGACGCGCCGGACGTGCCGCCGCAGGTCCGCGGCGCCGGCCTGATCGGGCGGGCCCAGCTCACCCTGCCCAGCGACCCGGCCCTGGCCAGGTCCCTGGCGCAGGAGGGGCTGGCGCTGTGCCGGGCCGCCGGGGATGAGTTCTGGACCGCGTCCGGGCTCAGCCTGCTGGCCGAGGTCGCGCTGCACACCGGGCAGGCCGGCGAGGCGGCGTCGCGGGCCGACGAGGCGCTGTCCATCGCCCAGGCGTCCGGCGATGGCTGGAACGAGGGGTACGCGCTGGGCATCCGGGCCGCGATCGCCGGGGTCAAGGGCAACCTGCGCGAGGCACAGCAACTGGCCAGGGCGTCCATCGCGGTGATGCGCCGGATCGACCAGGAATGGGGCACCGCGCGGGCGCTGCTGGGCCTGGGTGATCTGGCCAGGGTGCGCAAGGACCCCGGCGATGCGCGCCGCCAGTACCTGGAGGCGCTGGTCATCCTGCGGGAGATCGACGCCCGCCCGGAGATCGCCCGGTGCCTGGCCGGCCTCGGGCGGGTGGCCATGGACCTGGGCGCACTGGCACTGGCGCGGCAGCACCTGTCCGAGAGCCTGCGGCTGAGCCAGTCCACCGGCTCGCGCATCGGCGTGGCCCGCGGGCTGGAGGCCTTCGCGGCCCTGGCCACCCGGGAGGACCGGCCGGAGCGCGCGGTGCAGCTGACCGCCGCGGCCACCGCGCTGCGCGAGGTGGCCGGGCTGCCCGCACTGTCGGGTGCCCGCACCGAGCGGTACCTGGCCTCCGCGCGCCACCTCGGCGAGAACACCATCGCCAGGCTCTGGGCGCAGGGGCTCGCCCTGACAGCAGCGACGAGGCGGTCGCGCTGGCGCTGGACACCGGCCCGGAACCGCACAGCTTCGGCGGCGGGGACACCGTGGCCCTGACCGCGCTGGGATCCGACCAGGCGGCGACGGCACCGCCCGGCGCGCTGACCCCCAGGGAACGCCAGGTCGTCGCGCTGGTCGCGAGCGGCCGCAGCAACAAGGCCATCGCCGAGGCACTGTTCATCAGCCCGGCGACCGCCGCCCGGCATGTCGCCAACATCCTGGCCAAGCTGGGGTTCCGGTCCCGCGCCCAGATCGCCGCCTGGGCCGCCGACCACCAGCCGCACGCCGGTGACGCCGGCGCCAGCCCGCCGTCGGTGCGCCAGGCGTAACCGGGCCGGCGCGCGGCGGGCTACGATCTGGGCATGATCACTGGTCTGCATGCCATCGTGTTCTCCCCGGACGCCGAGAAGGTCCGGGCATTCTTCGCCGACGTGCTCGGCCTGCCCTCGGTGGACGCGGGCGGCGGCTGGCTCATCTTCGCCATGCCGCCGGCCGAGCTTGCCGTGCACCCCGCCGACGGGGACCGCCACGAGCTGTACCTGATGTGCGACGACATCCACGAGACGCTCGCCGGGCTCCGGGCCAAGGGCGTCGAGGTCGCGCGGGAGGTCTCCGACCGGGGCTGGGGCCTGCTGGCCGCGATCCGGCTGCCCGACGGCGCGGAGTTCCCGCATCTACCAGCCGAAGCACCCGTCCCCGCTGGGAACCTGACCGGCCACCGGCCGGCTCACTCGCCGGGCAGGCTCCGTGCCAGCGCGGCGACCTGGGCTGCCAGCGTGACGGGCGCGCCCGCGCGGTTGTCGATCGTGACGTGCGGGGCGGCGGGCTCGGCGCCGAGCCGCATGCTGGCGGTGAACGCCGCGAAGTCCGCCAGCTTCGCCGTGTCCCGGCCGCTGCCGCGGGCGGTGAGCCGGCGGTGCAGCGTCGCCGCGTCCGACCGGACCCAGGCCAGGCGCACCGTGCCACCGCCGAGGTCCGCCACCCAGGACCGCCACCGGCCCAGGTCGTGGATCTGCTGGGTGAACGGCCCGGACAGCAGCACCGGGCAGCCGTGCGCGCGGATCTCCCGCGCGGTCGCGGTCATCCCGGCGTACTCGTGCACCTTGACGTGCTCGTCGTACCAGGGGCCCTCGCGCTCCCCCGGCGCGCGCCCGGCCGCGGCGAGGGCCGCGGCGGCGAACGAGCCGTACATGGTGTCCTTGTCCAGCAGCGCCGGGACCGGCCGCAGCCGCGCCAGCAGCAGCCCCGCGACCGTGCTCTTCCCGGCCCCCGGCGGGCCGGCCACCACCCACGCCGCCGCGCGGGCCCCGGGCTCGGTCACGCCGGGCCCTGGGCAGGTCTCCCGGCCGGCCGGGGTGATCACGCCAGACATCGCCATCTCCTCCGGTGCCCCTGGGGCGCCGGGCGCGCCGCCCGGCCTGCGCGTACGGTATCCCTGATGCCCGGATACTTCGACCTCGGCGGTTACACGCCGGCCGGTGACGGCCGCCTCGGCGCAGGCGCAGACCTGGTTCAGCCGCGGGCTGGTGTGGGCCTACGCGTTCAACCACGAGGAGGCGGCGGCCTGCTTCGAGCGGGCCGCCGAGGCCGATCCCGGCTGTGTCATGGCGCACTGGGGCCTGGCCTACGCGCTGGGCCCGAACTACAACAAGCCGTGGGAGGCGTTCGGCCAGGGCGAGGCGCCCGCGGCGCTCTCCCGGGCACTGGCCGCGCTGGCCGCCGCGGGCGCGGCCGGGCCGGCGGCCGCCCCGGTGGAGCGCGCGCTGGTGCGGGCCCTGGCCGCGCGCTACCCGGCCACGGCGCCGGGCAGCGACGGCGCCTGGGATCCCGCGGACGGCGCGGCGTGGAACGCCGGGTACGCCGCGGCCATGCGCGAGGTGTACCGGGCTCATCCCGGCGACCTCGGACGTGGCGGCGCTGTTCGCGGACGCGCTGCTGAACCTGACCCCGTGGGCACTGTGGGACACCGCCACCGGGGAGCCCGCCGCGGGAGCGGCCACCCTGGAGGCCAAGGCCGTCCTGGAGCAGGCTCTGGCCAGCCCGGAGGGCCGGGCGCACCCCGGTGTCCTGCATATGTACATACACCTGATGGAGATGTCCGCCCGGCCCGAGGACGCGCTGCAGGCCGGCGACCTGCTCCGGGACCTGGTTCCCGACGCGGGCCACCTGCGGCACATGCCCACCCATCTCGACGTCCTGTGCGGCGACTACGCCAGCGTGGTGGCCGCCAACAGCGCCGCGATCGTGGCCGACGAGAAGTTCCGCGCACGGCACGGCGCGATGAACTTCTACACGCTGTACCGGGCGCACAACTACCACTTCAAGGTCTACGGCGCGATGTTCCTCGGCCAGCAGCGGACCGCCCTGGAGGCGGCGGGCCAGCTTGCCGCGGCGATCCCCGAGGACCTGCTCCGGGTGCAGGACCCGCCGATGGCGGACTGGCTCGAAGGGTTCGTGCCGATGCGGCTGCACGTGCTGATCCGGTTCGGGCGCTGGGCGGCGATCCTCGCCGCGCCGCTGCCCGCCGACCAGGACCTGTACTGCACCACCACGGCCATGACCCACTACGCGAAGGGCATCGCGCTGCGCGGCCACCGGGCAGGTGGCCGAGGCCGGGGCAGCAGCGCGCGCTGTTCGCCGCGGCGGCCGGCCGGGTACCGCGAGTCGCGGACCATCTTCAACAACACCTGCCGGGACATCCTCGCCGTGGCCGGGGCGATGCTGGACGGCGAGCTGGAATACCGGAAGGGCAACCACGACGCCGCGTTCCGGCTGCTGCGCCGCGCCGTGGAACTCGACGACGGGCTCCCCTACGACGAGCCATGGGGCTGGATGCAGCCAGCCCGGCACGCCTATGGCGCCCTGCTGCTCGAGCAGGGACACGTTGCGGAAGCGGAGGCCGTGTACCGCGCCGACCTCGGCCTCGACGCCACGCTGGCCGCGGCCCTGCCAGCACCCCGGCAACGTCTGGAGCCTGCACGGGTACCACGAATGCCTGACCCGGCAGGGCAAAGACGAGCAAGCGGGCATCGTCATGCAGCAACTCAAGATCGCCGCCGCGCGGGCGGACGTGCCGATCAGGTCCTCCTGCTACTGCCGCCTGACCGCGGCGGACTGAGCGCCCGGCTGAGCAGCATGGGGGCATGCGCGCGCTGCTGGCGGCGATCCGGTGCCACAAGGGTGACGTCGGGCAGAACCTCGCCGCCCACCTGGGGCTGCTGGCGCGTGGCCACGGCGGAGGGCTGCGAGCTTGTCCTGTTCCCGGAGATGTCGCTGTCCGGGTCGGCCGACCCGGCGGCTCACCCGGAACGGCTGATCGGCCTGGACCATCCGGCCGTCGCGGCACTGGCCGGGGCGACGGCCGGGACCGGTGTCGGCGCGTGTTTCGGCGTGGCCGAGCGCTGCGCCCGGCGGCGCGCCGCACATCGCCCAGGTGTTCGCGGCGGCCGGGCGGGTGGCCGGGGTGCAGCGCAAACGGCACCTGGGCGAGGGTGAGGAGGCGTTCACCGCGGCCACCGGGGCGGTGGTCTTCGACCATGCCGGGGCCAGGTTCGGGGTGGCCATCTGCGCCGAGGCCGGGTTCGACGGCCCGTTCGACGCGGCCGCCGCGGCCGGTGCCCGCCTGGTGCTGTTCCCTGCCGCCCCCGGCCTGTACGGGCGGCGCACCGGCGAAGCTCCTGGCAGCGCGGTTTCGCCTGGTGGGAGGGCTCGGCCCTGGGCGACGCGCGCCGCCACGCGCGCCGCCTGGGCCTGTGGATCGCCCTGGCGGGGCAGGCCGGCTCCACGGTCGATGAGGACTTCCCCGGCCTGGCGGCGCTGGTCGGGCCGGACGGCGGCGTGGCGGCCCGGCTGCCCGACTGGCGCCCCGGAGTCCTCCTGGCGGACATCCCCTGCTAGGCCACCTTCCCGGCGGCCACGGCGTAGACCACCACGTTGGACTCATAGGAGCGCAGCGCCGGATCGAACGTGCCGCCGCAGGTGATGAGGCGAAGCTGCGGGCCCGCGGCCGGGCCGTAGACGGCGGCGGTGGGAAAGCGCGTCTTGCGGTAGAGCCGGACGGCGGTGACCCGGAACACCACCAGGCTGCCGTCCGCGCGGCGGACATAGGCACGGTCGCCGCGGTGCAGGCTGGCCAGCCGGAAGAAGACTCCGGGCCCGCGGTAGGAGTCGATGTGACCGGCGATGATCGCCGAGCCGGTCGCGCCGGGCCGGGGGCTGCGGTCATACCAGCCGGCGACCTGGTAGCTGGACGGCACCTGCAAGGCGCCGGCCTGGGTGAGGCCGAGCCGGATCAGCCGGGTGCGGACGCCGATCGCCGGGATGGTCAGCCGGACCGGCGGCGCGACCGTGGCCGGCCGCGCCGAGGGCCAGGGGACGCTGGCGGCGGGGCCGTCCGGGGCGGGCACCTGGGCCAGCGGCGGGCCGGCCACCGGCCCGCCGCGGGTCAGCGACCAGCCCTGCGCAGCCGGCGGCGATCAGCGCCAGGCCGAGGGCGAGCGCGGCGAGCACGCCGCGCCCGCCGACGGCATGGCGGGTCATGGCGTCCGGATCCGGCGCGTAGCGCCTGACTGCGGTGCCGGCGAGCAGGAGGCCGGTGCCGATCACGGCGAGCCACGGAACCGGGGAGGAGGCCGGCCGGGGCGCGATGCCGCCCATGCCGGTGGCCGCGCCGCCCTGCGGGCCGGATGGCGCTGCCTGCCGCGTCCTCCAGGTCGGTGAGGCGCAGGCGGCCGGCGCCGTCGAGCACGACCAGCGTGTGGATCGTGTCGGCGCGCAGCGTCATGCCCAGGGACGCGTCCTCGGTGTCCCCGGCCACGTGCACGACCGTGCTCCCGGCGGGGACCGCCTGGTAGGGCGTGGTGCTGGCGAAGTCCAGCTTCGCGCGCCAGCATCCGCCCGCTGAGCCGGACGCTCACCACGTGCTCGCGCAGCGAGGCCTGGATGACCCGGATCAGCACCTGCCCGGCCGGCGCGGTCAGCGTGTCCTTGAGCACCTGCAGCCGCAGGCCGGCCGCGGGGCCCATGCCCGCCACCGTGTAGGCCTGGCCGGCGCTCACCCGGAACCCGGTGGACAGCAGCGGCTGCGCCGAGGCCGCGGCGCCCGCCGAGCGCATCGACACCGTGTAGTCCCCGGCCGGGACCTCCTCGTACGGCGAGACCATGCCGTAGCTGACGTGGTGCAGGACCAGCCGGGCCTGCGGGTTGCCGAACGAGTACAGGTACACGTCCACGGCCGGGGCGTTCGGCGACAGGTGCGCGAGCCGCACCCACCCGCCGCCGGCTGACGCGCCCGCCGGGACGGCGCCGAGCAGCGCCGCGAACACCATCATGGCGGCCACCGCGACCGCCCGGAGCGCCTTGCGCGGCGATCTCATCGGTCCTCAGCTCTCCCCGGGCGCCCGGGGTGGCGTCCGGTCACCAGTGCGTGCCGTGTCATCGTCGTGGTTGTCCTTCCGGTGAGGGGGTTGCGCGTTTCGGGTGCCGGGCCGTTGCGGGCCCGGGCCTGGTGCCGGCCTGCGCCCTCGGCGGGCGGGCCGTGCGGGTCTTGGCTGGCGTCTAGCCGGGGCCGTGCCTGGTCAGCGGCTGGCCCTCGATCAGCCCGGCGGGGCTGGGCGCGCCGAACTCCACGCTGAGCAGCGGCGCTCCCCCGGGCCCGCGGACGATCCCGGCCCGGGCGGGGCGGTAGGGCGGGCGCTGCGCGCGCACGAAGGCGAGCACCTTCCGCAGCGCGGCACCCGGGGCGGTGCCGGATCCATTGCCTGGGCGTGGCGCCTGGGCCGGGGGCGGACCCGGCGTGGGCCTGGGCCGGCCCGGTCAGCTCGACCGCCCGCAGCGGCACGCCCGGGGCGGCCCCGGGCCCGGAGTCGGTGAACGCCGCGACCCGCACCGGCTCGACGCTGGCCACGGCGGCGAGCATCAGCAGCAGCCGGGCGTCGACCCGGCCCCCGGCGAGGTCGCTCCGGGCGGCCGCCGAGACGCTGACCCGCGGGTTCCGCAGCAACTCGCTGCCCGGCGCCCCGGCGCGCCGCCAGGTCGGCGGCGAGCGCGGCGCGGTAGGCGGCGGCACCGTCCGGCGCCATGGCGCGCACGTCGATCCGCAGGGCGCCGGTGCCGAAGCTGGCGATGACCACGGGCGCGTACACGCTGGCCAGCCGGCGGCCGAACTGGCTGCGCACCGCGGGGGTCGCGATCACCACGTCCGAGCCGAGCGGATCGGCCGACGACGGGCGCAGCACCAGGAGGTTCCCCGGCGCGATCCCGTGCGCCTGCAACGCGGCGCACATCGCCGGGTCGCACGCCACGATCGCGTCCCGGCTCACCTGCCGGGCCACCCAGGCCGCCGCCTGGCCGCGCACGGCCGCCGACCGGCCCGCCAGCGGGTCCGCGGCAGGAGGCGCTGCCCCCGCCGGGGCCGCCGGGCCGGGCGCGCCCGCCGGTGCCGACAAGGCCCCGGTGGCCGCGGCGGTCATACCCGCCGTCACCGCCATGACCAGGGCAGCCGCGCCGAGCATGGCAGCCGCTGCCGCGGCGTGCGCCGGGCCCGGAGCTGACCGCGCTGGCCCTGTTCCCCGGCCTGGAGCAGGTGATGGCTGGCCTCGTGCAGCGCGTGGCGGTCATGCGGCCAGGACGAGATGCGCCACCGCCAGTACTCGGCGGCCCGGCGGTGGGCGTCGGCGATCTCCTCGCCCCGCTGCTCGCGCGCGAGCCGGCGGTGGAGTTCGGTGGCGGTCCACCGGTGCACGAAGACCGAGGGCAGCTCGCCGCTGTAGTCCGCGGTCAGCAGGCCGGCGGCCGCGCACTCGGCGACCAGGCCGGTGAGCCCGGCGGCCTGGCGGGGCTGGCCCGCCGGGAGCAGCAGCACATGGCTGCCGACCGGCTCCCGGTAGACGGACGCACCGGTTAACAGGTCGTGGGCGTCCGGGCTGAGACGGGCACACAGTTCACCGAGCAGCACGTCACCGGCCACCTACGGCGACCTTCTCCGCGACGGCCGGGTGGCCGGGGGCCGTGGCGCCTGGGCTCCCGGCGCAGCACCGCCCGGCCGGTCCCGGCCTCGATCGCCGCGGCGAGGCGCTCGGCCACCTCGGCGAAGCCGGCCTGGCCGCCGGAAAGCAGCGCGTCGAGGTACTCCATGGTCCGGGGATGGCCGCCGGTCAGCCGCCATGCCAGGCCGATTTCCGGTTCGTCCAGCAGGCTGAGCGCGGGCAGCGACGCCGCCAGCCGGGCAGCGCCCGACGCGGAGAGCGGGCCGACGTGCCTGAGCACCGAGGGCCTGCCCGGCCTCCCCGGGCAGCACGAACGGGTCCCGGCAGGTGATCAGCAGCCTGGCCAGCCCGGGCGCGCCGGCCAGGCTCGCCAGCATCCCGGCGAGCGCCGGGTCCTCGATGGCCGGTTTGGCCGACGCGCGCGGACAGGTTGTCGTCGAAGTCGTCCAGGACGAGCAGGACCGGCACCTGGCCAAGGATGTGATCGCGGAACAGGTCCAGCCGGTGACGCCCAGGACAGGTCGGTCCGGCCGGCCGCCGCCAGGGCCCGGGCACCGCCGCGGGACGCGGCCACCGGGTGCCGCCGGAGCGCGCTGGCGAGGCGGGCCAGGAACGTGTCGGCGGAGACCTCACCGGTGAAGGCCACGGTGAGGCGGCCGGGCTCCAGCCGCACGGCGCGCCCGGCGATCTCCGCGGCCAGCGCGGACTTGCCGATTCCGCCCGCGCCGTGCAGCACCACGCCCGGCCGTGTCCGGGGCGAGCAGGTCCGCGCAGCAGCGCCGGCGCTCGGCGGACCTGATCGACGGGGACGCGAGCTGCCGGCGCGGCCCGGGTCTGCCGGGGTGACTGGCCGGGAACCGCCAGGCAGCGTCAACCGGCCGGACGGCGGGAACTGGCGGCGCACCGGGCCTTGCGCCGCCGGGCACCTGTGCCGCCGGGCCCTGCGCCGCCGGGACCTGCGCCGCCGGGCCCGGCGCGGCGGGTCCGGCGCGGCCGGGACCGGTGCCAGCGCGGCCGGCGGCGGCCCGGGCTGCGGTGCCGCGCGGCCGGGGATGGCCCGGCGCGGGACCGGCGGCGCGCACCGGCACCCCCTGGGAAGCGGCCCGGCGGGACGGCGCCCGGCCGGAGGTCCCGGCCGAGATCGGGCTACCGGCATCGCCTAGCCGGATGGCCCCCGCCGGGGCCACCCACCCGAGGATGGCCCCAGCGGGGTGCCCAGGCCCGGACGGCGCCGCCCCCGCATGCGCCGTGCCGGACGGCGCAGCTCCGGCAGAGCCATTCCTGAGGACTCCGGCCCAGCTTGCGCCATTTCCTCCGGCAAGGCGATCTTTCCGGGCCGAATACTAAGTATCTTCGCTGCCACGACACCTCCCACGCCGGCAATCCAGACAGCGCAATAGAGATATTTAGCATGCCGGGGCCGCCCACAGATCCCCTTTCGGAATAGCTCCTTTTTGCCCGGCGGATGCATCCGCGAATGATTAATTCGTATAGTTTTGAATTTCGTAGATTATTATGAATAACGCTTTTTGATGGTATTTGTCCGCATGCGTCCGGCCACGCGGGGCCGTTCCCCGCGGCGCACTGGACTCCTGCGGCACCGGCGGCGCTCGGGTGGCAGCACGCGGAGCGTAGGGTCGTGCCATGACTTCTTGGCAGGACGGAAGGTCCTTCTGCTCGCCGCCAGCGAGTTCGAGGACATGGAGTTGCTGTACCCGCTGTACCGGTTGCGCGAGGAGGAGGTCACGGTGACCGTGGCCGGCCTTGACGACCAGCCGGTGACGGGAAGAAGGGCCATGGGCCGGTCCCCGTGGACACCACGGTGGACGGGCTTTCTGCAAACGATTTCGACGCGCTTGTCATTCCTGGCGGTTATGCACCGGACAAGCTGCGGCGATCCGCGGCGGTGCTGGACCTGGTCCGGGCGTTCGATGGCGCGGGGAAGCCGATCGCCTTTATCTGCCACGCCGGCTGGGTGCCGATCTCCGCGAAGATCCTCAAGGGCCGCCGGGCGACCAGCGTGGGCGCGATCCGCGACGACATGGTCAACGCCGGAGTCGACTGGGTGGACGAGGCCACGGTCGTCGACGGCAACCTCATCTCGGCCCGGACCCCCGCCGATCTGGGGCCCTGGATGAAGGCGCTGCTGCACGCGCTGGGCGGTCCCGGGAGCTGACGCGCCGGCACCGGAATGATCGCCGACCGGGCCGGGGTTACCGCGTCCATGACAACTGTGGGACTGATCGGAAGCGGCCGGATCGGCGGCACCGTGGCGAAGCTCGCGGTGGCCGCGGGACACCCGGTGATACTCAGCAACTCCCGCGGCCCGGAGACCCTGGCGGACCTGGCCGCCGAACTCGGCCCGCTCGCCCGGGCCGGGACGGGGCAGGAGGCTGCCGAGGCTGGCGACCTCGTCGTGGTCACGATCCCGTTGCGGGCCTTCCAGGATGTTCCGGCCGGCCCGCTCGCCGGGAAGGTGGTCATCGACACCTGCAACTACTACCCGCAGCGTGACGGGCAGATCCCCGACCTCGACAGCGGGGCGCTGACCAGCAGCGAGCTGATCCAGCGGCACCTGGCCGGGTCCGCGCTGGTGAAGGTCTTCAACAACATCTTCTTCAAGCACCTGGAGTCGCTGGCCCGGCCGTCCGGCGCACCGGATCGAAGCTTCCTGCCCGATCGCGGGCGACGACCCGGCGGCGAAGGCGGCGGTGACCGCGTTCCTCGACTCCATCGGCTACGGGGCCGTCGACGCGGGACCGCTCGCGGAGGGATGGCGCCAGCAGCCCGGCACTCCCGTCTACGGCGCGCCGTACGGCCCGTTCGACGACGAGAAGGGGCACGCCGGCGAGCGCCGACACGGTGCGGGAGGCGCTGGCCGCCGCCAGCCGCTGAGCGACCGGCGCGCGCCGGGCCTCCCGGCTGGCGCTCCGGGCCCGTTGACCAGCACCGATGAACCGCCTGACCTGGTTAAGAAAGGCGGTTCAGCGGATAGGAACAAGGGAAGGGGCAGGTGGCACATCCGGGGGGGCGATGGCCAAGGCCAAGACGGCGCCGCAGGGGGATGCGGACAGCGAGCCCGCGCGCGAGCTCAAGCTCACGTGCATGGCGAACCTTCTGTCCACGACCGAGGAGCGCGTGTATTTCAAGGACCTGGAGAGCAGGTTCCTTTTCGTCAGCGCGGGCTGGCTCGCCGCGTATGCGCCGGGCCGCACGGCGGATGAGCTGATCGGGAAGACCGACTTCGACGTCTTCAGCCATCAGCACGCCGCGGACGCCTTCGCGGACGAGCAGGAGATCATTCACACCGGCAAGCCGATCGCGGGCCAGGTGGAACGGGAGACCTACACCGGGCGCCCGGACGCCTGGGTGTCCACCACGAAGATGCCGCTGCTGGATGACGACGGGCAGATCATCGGCACCTTCGGGATCTCCCGTGACGTCTCGGCCCAGGTCAGCGCGGAGAACATGCTCGCCAGGCAGGCGGCGGAGCTGAGCACCCAGAACGAGCGGCTGCGCGAGCTGGACCGGCTCAAGGACGAGTTCATCGCCGCGGTCTCACACGAGCTGAGGACCCCGCTGACCTCGATCATCGGTTACATCGAGCTGCTTGAGGAAGAGGGGGTCGACGGCCCGAACACCGGCCGGTTCGCGGAGGTGATCGGGCGGAACGCGGAGCAGTTGCTGCGGCTGGTCGGGGATCTGCTGTTCCTGTCCCGGATGCGGTCGGGCAACCTGGCGCTGGAGCTGCAGGGCACGGACCTGGCCGAGATCGCCGCCGAGGCGGTGGCGGAGGCGCGGCCCGATGCCCAGCTCAAGCACATCGACCTGGTGCTGTCCGCGGCCGCGGTGCCGCAGTTCGCCGCCGACCCGGGCCGGATCAGCCAGCTGCTCGACTGCCTGCTGTCCAACGCGGTGAAGTTCACCGGTGACGGCGGGACGGGTGGCGGTCAGCACCGGCAGTGGCGGACGGCCAGGCCGTGCTCACGGTCGCCGACACCGGCATCGGGCATTCCCGCCGCCGACCTGGAGCGGATATTCGAGCGCTTCTACCGGACGGCGGCCGCCACCCGGCAGGTGATCCCCGGGACCGGCCTCGGGCTGGCCATCGCCAGAGCCATCGTGGAGGCGCACGGCGGCGCCATCACCGCGGACAGCACCGAAGGCCAGGGCAGCACGTTCACGGTCCGCCTGCCGCTGCGCCCGGTGCCCGCGAGCGACCACCGGTCCGGCCAGGCCGGCAGGTAACCGGGCAGTGCCGCCCGGCAGCCTCGCCGCCCGGTCAGTCCCGCGCGGATCCCGCTCTCGGTCGTCTGCCCGGGCAGCGTCACCGGAAGGCGGAGGTTGATCGCGGGCATGACCGAGGTCAGTTCCGCACTGGCCACATCGGCCACCCGGCGCTTCGCCTGCTGTTCCTCGGCCCTGACGGCAGCGGCAGCGAGCCGTTCGCTCATCCTGCGCAACCGTCTCGCCCGGACGCGCGCCTGCACCGCCCTGTCGGCCGCATAGAGCAGGCAATCGCCACGATCACACCGAGAATGACCAGGCCAGCCATAAACCCCGTTGCCGATAGAGCTTCACCGGCGTTCCCCAGGCTATGTGAGCCGGTCGCCCGGCTCGCCGCGCTCTGCTGGCTCAGACCCCACCACCCCGCCGCCGCCACCCCGATGGCGCCGGGCCCACGCCTGTCTCAGCAGCCCCAGCAGCCGCACGGCGTTGTCGTGGCAGACCGCGCGCAGCCACGCCGGGCCGAGGTCCAGCCGGGCCAGCGCCTCCAACTGGTGCAGGTAGGGGTACGGGATGTTCGGGAAGTCGCTGCCCAGCAGGATCCGGTCGGCCGCGGCGGCCAGCCGTGGCAACAGTGCCGCCGGGAACGGCGCGATCCGTTCGAGGAATCCGGTGAACGCCATCGTGGTGTCCAGGTGAACGCCGGGGTAGCGGCCGGCGAGGTCGAGGAAGTCCGCGTACTCGGGGGCCCCGAGGTGCGCGACGATCATGGTCAGCCGGGGATGGCGGGCGAGGACCCCGGAGATCGGGCCGGGCCCGGTGAACCGCCCCGGGTAGGGCCCCGAGCCGCAGTGCACGACGACCGGCACCTGCGCCTCGGCCAGCATCCCCCAGACGGCGTCCAGCAGCTCGTCCCGCGGATCGTAGGCACCCACCTGCAGGTGCGCCTTGAACAGGCGGGCGCCCGCGCCGATCGCCTCGGCCACGTAGCCGGCGGCTCCGGGCTCGGGGAAGAAGGTGGCGCTGTGCAGGGCGTCCGGTGTCCTGGCCGCGAAGCCCGCGGCCCACGAGTTGAGCCAGGCGGCCA
Organism: uncultured Actinomycetes bacterium; assembly: GCA_963795785.1. GTDB lineage: Bacteria > Actinomycetota > Actinomycetes > Streptosporangiales > Streptosporangiaceae > DASXKD01. The sequence goes on along the minus strand of CAWCKG010000073.1, from coordinate 30,043 downwards.
TGTCCGGTTTGTGCGGGTAGAGCAGGGCGCTGAACCTGCGCACGCCGAACTCCCGCAGCAGGGCGACCCGTTCCTCCTCTGGCCGCCGGTAGGCGATCGGCCAGGCGTGCCCGACACCGGCGTGACCGCCCTCGAAGAACGCCCAGACCTTGGCCAGCACGTTGGGCGGCATGAAGTGGGTGTGGATGTCCACCAGGCCCGGCAGCCCGAGATCCCGCCAGAACGCGGCAACCTGGGCCGCCTCCCCCGCCACGGTGCGCGCCGGCAGGCCCGCGTCAGGGCCTGGCGCGGTCGCGCCGGGCCGTCACCTGCCTACCGGGCGGACCGGCCGGGCGCCGGCTGGGTACCCGGATGGCTGTGCGCCGCCGAGGCGGCGTGACTGCCGCCGGTGATGGCCAGGCCACCGGCCGGGACGTACATGGCCTGGTGGAAGGCCGAGCCGGTGAGGCGCGTGCGCGACGGGGAGCACGGGGTAGGCGTTGCCGCCCGCCACGATCGTGGTGGCGATGTAATCACCGAACATCGCGGCCCTGCGAGGTGTTCGGCAGCCAGGACAGCGACATCGGCCCGGCGAGCCGGGCCGGTGCACTCCAGCTCGCGCCGCCGTTCACCGAGGAGATGAACCCCGCGTCGAGCTGGCAGGTCGACGCCGAGCAGGACGCCTTCGGATAGTAGTAGTAGGTCAGGCCGATGCGGGCGGTGGCGCCGGAGGTGCTGGGGTCCACCGCCAGGCCGGGGACGAAATGATCCACGGTGCTGGTGACGGGGTCGATGGGCACCCGGACGGGCGCCGACCAGGTGCCCGGGCCGGTGGACTTGGCCAGGACGATGTCGTTGCTCGTGCAGCCGGTGCGGAACCGGCAGTCGGCCCACGCCACGTAGACCGTCCCGGCCCGTCGACCGCGGCCGACGGCAGCGGGGACTCACGCAGCGACCCGGCCGCGGTGTGGTGGCTGATGTCGGAAACCAGCACGCTGCGGTCCCAGGAGGTGCCGCCGTTGGTGCTGTGGAACGAGCGGATCGCCTGGACCCCGGCGAACGACTCGTAGGGGACGACCACATCGCCTCCGGGCAGGACCACGGGCTGCCCGCCGAGGCCGCGGGCGCCGCCCGCTCGGTCCCAGGGCCGGGCCCCAGGTGGCGCCGCCGTCGGTGGAGGTGCGCATCACGACCGAGTTGTTCGCGCTGGTGATGTCGTATTCGGCGTAGCAGTTCCCGTAGTGCGGGCTGGCCGGGTGGTTGTCGCAGACGATCCAGTCCTTGTCGTTGGAGCCGGTCGCCACGGTGACCGGCTTGCCCCAGGTCGTGCCGCCGTTGGTGGACCGGTTGACCAGCACGTCCACCGACGAGGTGCCCAGCCCCAGGGAGGAGATCAGCCACACCTTGTGCTTGGCGTCATAGGCCACCACGGCATCGCTGGCCTGGCCGAACGGGCCGCCGCCGTTGCCGGTGATGCCGGGCAGGTAGCCGTGCGACCAGGTCGAGCCGCCGTTGCGTGAGGTGGCCCAGCCGATGTTGGAGGCACCGCCGCCGAAGACCCGGCCGACCTGGAAGGCCGAGACGATGGTGGCGCCGAACGCGAACACGTCCGGCTCGACCTCGGTGCGGTGCTGGGCCTGGGTGTCGGTGTAGATGTCGGTGCTCACCCTGGTCAGGCTCACGGCGGCGGAGGCAGCGGCCCCCGTCACCAGGACGAGGCCGAGCGCCGCCGGGATGGCTAGCGCGGCGAGGCGGGCGGGTCTGGCCCGCCCCGCGGACCGCAGTGCGCTCATGGCTGCATCACCTTTCCGTGGTCGTGGCTGTGACTGGCACCGGCCGTCGTCCCGCAGTGCCGTGTGCAGCCGGTCCCGGATCGCCGCGTTGCCCACAGGGGCAACCATAAGCGGAGCCGCCGCCCGCCGGGCTGGGCAGCGCGCCGGAAGAGCTGGACGGAGCCGAGCGGCACGAACCCGGCCGAGAGCAGGGCCCGGACGCTGGCCGCGTTGCCCGGCGCGACTGCGGCGACGGCCAGCTGGCCGGCCGGGATTGCGGTCAGGCGCGGCGGCGGCCAGCCGCGACCCGCCGCCCCGGCCGCGCCGCCCGGGTTCGAGTTCGAAGCTCACCTCGGTGAGGCCGGCGATCCCCCGGCTGATGATCGCGAGGGCGGACCGGCCCGGGTCCGGATAGCCCAGCACCCGGGGGTGGTCCCTGATGGTGGCGGCGAACGCGGCCCGCGAATGGGCGGCGAGGTCGGGCCGCTCGGCCAGGCGCGGCGGGACGCCTGCGTGGCCGGTGCCACGGGCGGCCATCAGCAGGTCCAGGCAGTCGATCCAGCCCTCCGGTCCGGCCAGGGCCGTGATCAGCCGCGGATCGTGGGCGCCGCCGAAACCGTCAGCCCCGAGTGCGGCGAGCCGGTGGTCCGGGATGTCCGGTGCCACGGCGAAGACCGCATGCCCGGTGAACGAGAGGACCGCTTCCAGGCCCGGCCGCCAGGGCGGTACCCGCCGCCAGCCGCCGTCCGGGTCGGGGACCCCCACCGCCCCTCCGCCGCGGCGGTGATCAGCCCGGCCAGGGGATCCTTGGACACCTGGCCCACCGTACCCACCCGGATGCGGGCACACGAGCCGGGCCGCGGCGGGCCAGCCGTACCGGGCCCGGCGCCCTGCGCGCCGGGCCCGGCGCACTCGCGGTCAGCCGCGGCGGCTCGGGTCGGCGAGCAGGAGCAGCCCGCGCAGGCAGGCGTCCAGGGCCAGGCCGAGTACGGCGATCATGAGGATGCCGGAGAAGGCCAGCGCCGTGTTGAGATAGTCGCCCGCCTGCATGATCAGATAGCCGAGGCCGCTCGTCGCGGCGATCAATTCGACCGCGACGATGCTGGTCCAGGCCCCTGCCATGCAGATGCGCATGCCGGTGAGGATGCCAGGCAGCGCCGACCGCAACTGGACGTGCAGCAGCGCGTAACGGGACGACGCACCCAGCGTCCGCGCGCACAGCCGCAGGTCATCCGGCACCTCGTCGAGCGCCGCGACGCAGGTAACCGCCATGATCGGGACGACGCCGATGATGATCAGCACCTCCTTGGGCAACTCGCCGATGCCGAGCCAGATGATGAACAGCGGGATGAAGGCCAGCGGCGGGAGCGGCCGGAGCACCTCTATCACCGGGTCGGCCAGGTGCCGCACCACCCGGCTGGCCGACATCGCCGCGCCGAGTGCGACCCCGCATGCGACGCCCACGGCGAAGCCGACGAGGATCCGCCGCAGGCTGACGATCGCGTCGTACCAGAGCGGCCTGCCCTGCGACGCCGGGTAGGGGTGGTCCAGGTAATGCACGAAGGTCCGCGCCGTCTCGGTGACCGAGGGCAGGAACACCTGATCCGAAATGATCATCGCGGCGACCTGCCAGGCGAGGGCGAGCACGGCCAGCCCGGCCGCTCCCGTCACCAGGCGGCGGGTACGGGCCCGGCGGACGGCCCGCCGGTAGGCGGCCAGGTCGGCCAGCTCGTCCACTCCGTCCATCGTCCTGGTTCTCAGGCCCGGGGCCGGGCCCGTCCCCGGGCGAGGGGAGCCAGGCCGGTCAGGGTGGCGTCCTCGTGCGGCGCCAGGGTGGGGAAAACGGACATCTGCCCTCACTTCTCGCGCGCGGCCACCGGCGGGCTGCTCAGCCGAGCAGGGACGCATGGATCCGCCGCTTGGTCTTCAGGAAGGTCTCGGTATCGGTGTCAAGGGCATGCCGGGGCCGGCCAGCGGGACGTCGATCACTTCTTTGATGCCTGGCGGCCGCCCGCCCATCACGGCCACCCGGTCGCCGAGCATGACGGCCTCCTCGATGTCGTGAGTGACGAAGATGATCGTGGTCCGGTACCGCTCCCACATGCCGAGCAGGAAGTCGTGCATGCGCATCCGGGTGATCGCGTCCAGCGCGCCGAACGGCTCGTCCATCAGCAGCAGCGACGGCCGGGAGACGATGGCCCGCGCGAACGCGGCGCGGTGCCGCATCCCGCCGGACAGCTCGTGCGGGAACGCGTCGCCGAACCCGGCGAGCCCGACGGTCTCCAGGACGGCTTCCGCCTCGGCTTCCAGCTCCGGGTCGTCGCGCTCGTGGAGCCTGGCGGACCGCTGTGCCCTGGGCCCGAACAGGACGTTCTTCCGCGTTGTGAGCCAGGGGAACAGCATCGGGGTCTGGAACAGCATGCCCCGGTCGGGGGATGGCCCGCGGACGGGCTCCCCCCCGACCGTGACGGTGCCCTGATCGGCTTCCAGGGCACCGGCCACGATCCGCAGCAGGGTGGACTTGCCGCAGCCCGACGCGCCGAGCAGGCAGACCAGCTCACCGGCCCGGACCTCCAGGCTGACCCCGGCCAGCGCCACGGTGCGCCGGCCGCCCCGGCGGAAGGTCTTGCCCACCGCGTCGATCACCACGGCGGCCCCGCCGGCGCGCGGGTCCCCCCGGGCGCGGCGCCCGCCGGGCCCGGCCGGCGGCTGCCGGCCGCCGATCCCCGGCCCGGCGGTCGCCACGCTGGCGGCGTCAGCTCTGGCAGCCACCGGCCAGCGCCTTCTTGATGAAGGTCACGTCGATGTGCGACGCGATCTGGGCCGCGGACGGTACCGACGTGAGCCGTCCCTGGGCGACCAGGAACCTGGCGGTCTGCTCGTAGGCCCGCACGATCCGGCTGCCCGTATCGTTCGGCGCCGACCCGAGCCAGTACAGCTGCTGGCTGGGCAGGATGAACGGGTAGTTCCTGGTTGCCGCCACGATCTCGGGGCCGGGCACGCCCTGCGCGCGGCGTCGCGGTGAGGTATCTGGCGGCCTGCGGACCGGTCATGTCCCGGCTGCCCCGTAGCTCGGCGCACACGTAGGCCTGGACCAGCGCCGGGTCGCTCCTGACCAGGTTGCTGGCGACCGCGATCACGTCGAGGCCGGGGATGCCGAGCTTGGCGATCTGCTCGGCGTTGACCAGCGGGTGGTAGCCCTTCGCGCTCAGGTTGGCGGCAGGCACGCCGTAGACGTACGCGGCGTTCACCGCGCCGGACTGGGCGGCCGCGCCCGCGGCGGTCTCGCTGCCGAACGGGACCACCTTCACCTTGCCGGTCAGGTGCTCCAGCCCGAGGTAGCCGAGTAGCTCGTAGTCCTCCGAGGAGCCGACGAGCACCGCGACGGACTTGCCCGCGAGCTGGGCCGCCGAGGTGACCGACTTCGGGACCAGAAGCTGGTCGTCGTCGAAACCCCAGCCCATGACGACGGTGACCCCCGTGCCGGTGCCGATGGCCGCGGTGAGCGGCGGGTTCCCCACCCCGCTGATGGCCTGCACCGAGCCGCTCTTCATCTCGGCGATCGCGGTGACCCCCGCGTCGAACGGCACGTAGTGCAGGTGCGCCGGGATCGCCTTGGCCAGCGAAGGCTGGCTCTCGATGATGCTGTCCGGGCTGGCGACGCTCCCCTGGCTGACCGAGATCGTGAACCCGGGCAGCGCCGCCGAGGTTCCGGAGCCGGTGCCGCGGCTGACCGCCCAGCCCACCAGGGCGATGGCCACGGCCGCCAGCACCGCGATCCCGCCGTAGATCCGCCGCCGCCTGCGCTTGTAGACGGGGACTTGCCTGCGCCTCTCGGCGCGAACATCTGTGCTGCTCATGGTCCTGCTTTCGGATCAGGCACCCCGGGAGGCGCTGGTCAGTTCACCTGGCCCGCGTGGTAGGCGGCCGCATCGCCCTTGAGCGCCACGCTCGGGCGCCCGTCGACGCCGACCGGCACGGGCCCGGCGACGGTGACCCGCTCGCCCCGCCGGTGCGCATCGCCGTAGTCGAAGATCGCGTAGTGCTGGGTGGCCCGGTTGTCCCAGATGGCCAGGTCGCCCTCGCGCCAGTGCCAGCGGACCGTCTGCTCCGGGCGGGTCACGTACTCCTGGAGGACCCGGATCAGGTCCCGGGAGGCCTGCGGCGAGAACCCGAGGACCGTGCGCGCGAACCCGCCGAGCACCAGCGAGCGCTCCTGCGTCTCCGGGTGGACCCGCACGGCGGGGTGCTCGGTCTCGTACACGGTGGAGACGAACTGCCGCTGTTGTGCTTCGACCGCCGCGTCCACGCGCTCGCCGCGCCCGTACACCGACGCGTAGTCGTGGTCGTTGGTGTGCACGATCCGCAGCCGGTCGGCCAGGTCGCGCAGTTCGGCGGGCAGGCTCTGGTAGGCGGTGACGGTGTTGGCCCACAGGGTGTCGCCGCCGACCGCGGGGATGACGATCGCGTGCAGCAGCGTGAAGGCCGGCGGCCGGTCCACGAATGTCACGTCGGTGTGCCAGTGGTTGGCCCGGACGCCCTTGTGCGAGTCGATCTCCTCAAGAAGCGGCTGGTCTGGCGGCGACTCGAGGGTCGGGTGGCCCAGCGTCAGCGGGCCGAGCCGCTGCGCGAACACCACCTGGCGGGCGTAGTCCAGGTGCTGGTCGCGCAGGAACACCACCTTGTGCCGGAGCAGTGCCTGCCGGATCCCGGCCACGGTCTCGTCGGTGAGCGGGGCGCCGGTGTCGACTCCGCCGATCTCGGCGCCGATGTTCCCGGCCAGGGGTGTGACCTCGACGCTGGTCGAGGGGATCAGGGTCTGCGTCATGGTTCCTCTCCAGTTCGGTGTGGTGGCGCGGCAGCGGCCACGTCGTCAGTGTCGCCACCGCCCGGCGCTATTGTCAATATTTCCTACCGAAAAAATAGACTTTACCCGACACGGGCCCTCCGCCAGCCGTAACCTGGGAACAACATCGATGAACTGCCGCGTAGTGGCGTACTTCTTGGAGGTCACCGCGCGTGTCACGGAGGGCCGCGGCAGAGTCCTGCCGCGGCCGGCGCTGCCACGGTCAGTTCATGATCTTGATCTTTCGTGATCATGACTTACGGGCGCCTATGGCAACACCCAAGTCATGATCATGAACTTGGCTGCAGGAGCGCACCTGGTAACCCAGGGCTCACGGCCAGCCCGCGCCCGGCACGCCGACCTCGGTCGCGAGGACCTGGCCGCTGCCGGCCCCGCACCATCTCGGAGCCGGTCATCCCGCGCCAGTCGGCAGCCACGATGAACAGCGTGGTACCGCCCGGGCCGCCGAGCGCGCAGGCGAACCCGCCGCGGTCCAGTTCGACGGTCTGCAGCACCGCGCCGCCCTCGGCGACCCGCACGCAGCGCTGGCCGGGCACGTCGGCGTACCAGACGGCGTTCTGCGCGTCGGTGCAGATGCCATCGGGGACGCCCGTGCCGAGGTCCGCCCAGACGCGGCGGCGCGACAGCCCGCCGTCCGCGCCGATGTCGAAGGCCACCAGGCTGCGGGAGTAGGAGTCCGCGACGATCAGCGTGGAGTTGTCCGCGGTGACCGCCATCCCGTTGGGGAACGCGATGTCGCCGGCCACCTGGCGCACCGAGCCGTCCGCGGTGACCAGGAACACGAAACCCGGCCGGACCGGCTCCCCCGCCATCGGGTTGAAGCCGGGCCGGTTGACGTAGGCGTTGCCCCGGCCGTCCGCCACGATGTCGTTCCAGCCCGGGCTGCCGAGGTCGGCGTGGGTGACCAGGGATCCGTCCGGTTCCCGGCGCAGCAGTCGCCCGTCCGGGGAGGAGACGATCACCAGGTGGCCGTCCGGGAGCCAGGCGGTGCACAGCGGCAGCGAGTCCACCCGCGCGATCACCTCGCTGTGGCCGGCCAGGTCGACGGCGACCACCTCGCCCGCGGACCAGTCGGAGAAGTACAGCCGGTCATCGTGCCAGCGCGGCGACTCGACCAGGCCGCGGCCGGTGAGCAGCGTTCTTACCTCGGTCATCGTCGCCCTCAGCTTTCTCGCCGTCGTGCGGCGGACCAGCCGGAAGATCCGGCCCGTTGCCTTGCCTCAACACCTACACGAACGGCCGCCCGCCGGATCGACAGGCCCCGGCCGGCGGTCGCGGGGCGGGACAGGTGGGGCGATACGGCCGCCCGCCGGCAGGCCTGGCCGGCGGGCCGGATAAGGCGTGGCGGGCGGGGACAGGTGCGGCGATACTGGCCGGGTGGAGCCACGGGTTGTCCGCTACAGCGAGCGGCCGGAACTCTGGGACGCCATCAGCGGCCTGTCGGACGAGGTCTGGCCCGAGTACAACAAGCACGGTGACGAACTCAACCGCTACTGGGGACGGCTCTATGACGACTTCCCCGAGTGGCAGTTCGTGCTGTACGACCCGGACGAGGAACTGGTGCTGGCCGAGGGCCTCACGATTCCGCTGGACTGGGACGGCACCGACGCCGGCCTCGGGCCGGGCATCGACGCGACCGTGGCCGCCGCCTTCGCCCTGCGGGAGGCCGGAGGGAAGCCCACCGCAGCCAGTGCCCTGGCCGCCGAGATACGGCCGCGCTACCAAGGCCGGCGCCTGTCCGGCGTGCTGCTGGCGGCCATGTCCGCACTGGCGCACGACGCGGGGCTGAGCCATCTCATCGCCCCGGTGCGGCCGAGCCTCAAAGACCGCTACCCCACCATTCCCATCGAGCGCTACGCCCATTGGACCCGCCCAGACGGGGAGCCGTTCGACCCGTGGGTCCGGGTGCACACCCGCATGGGCGCCCGGATCGGCCCGGCCATCCCGCACTCGCTGCACATCACCGGCACCGTCGGGGACTGGGAGTCCTGGACGCAGATGATCTTCCCCGAGACGGATGACTACGTGTTCCCGGCCGGCCTTGCCACCGTGCACATCGACCGCGAGGCGGACACCGGCGAGTACTGGGAGCCGAACGTCTGGATCATCCACGAGGCCCGGGCAGCCACCCCGCGCTGACGACGCCGGTACTGACCGCGGCGCCCGGTTATCCCTTGCGGGTGGCGACGTAGGTCCCCCGGGTCGGGACCGTCTCCACCAGGCCCTGCTCGCGCAGCCAGGCCATCGAGCGCCGGACGGTGGAGCGGCCCAGCTCGTATTCCTCCATCAGCTCGGCCTCGCTGGGCAGCCTCATGTCCGGCGGGTACTCCCCGGACTCGATCCTGGCCGCGATGATGTCGGCAAGCTGGCGGTAGGGCGGCTTGCGGGCTGTCGGGTCGATTCGGCCCATGACCAGCAGGTTAGCCGTATCAAGATCACCTCAAACGAGTCGAGATAAGTCGATACGAGCCGGCTAGACTCGGGCCATGCTGGAGGACGACGTGACCAGGTTGCGGCGCGAGCATCCCGGATGGCAGATCGGGACGGTCTGGGCCACCGCGGCCACGGGGCCCGACGCGCGCCGCCTCACCGCTACCAAGGACGGCGTCCTGCTGACCGCCTGGACCGCGGCCGAGCTTGCCCGCGACATCCGCTGGGAGGAACAGCCTCAGTGATGTGCGGGATCAGCCCGTCCGGCCGGGCGGGCAGAGGCGGCGGCAGCCTCAGAGCGCGGGCTGATTGTGGACCGCGGCCTCCGCCACGGGCGGCGTGCCCGGGAGGACCGGTTCGGCCGCCCGTGCGGTGTGGGCGGAGAGCCTGTCGGCGCCCTTGCCGCTCTGGTGCGGGGCGGTCACCTCGCCCCGGCCCCGGGCGACGGCCACCACGCTGAGCAGCGCGGCCAGCGGGGAGACCAGGGCGATGAAGTCGGAGGAGGACAGGTTGCCCAGCGCATCGAGTGCCGCGGCGAAACCAGCGATCAGCACGGTGACCGCCACCAGGCCCCACCCGTTCAGGAACAGCCGCAGCGTGAACGGCGCCGGGGCGATCACCTCCGGCATGGCCGTGACGGCCTTTGTGCCGCGGCGCTCGGTCATGCCGTCCCGCACCCGGACGATGATCGTCAGGTTCCCTGGCTGGCCCGCGATCAGCAGCAACTCGTCGGGGTGCGCCGGGTCCGGGCCCTGCGATACCGAGCCACCGCCGGCCGCCCACGCGACCACCTTCCGGCTGCCATGGGGCCGCACCCGGTACCGCGCCTGCTCGCCGGCGATCACGGTGTCCGGCCCTTCGATCACGACCGGCGGCGACTGCCCGGCGCCGGACGGCCCCGCGGCCGACTGGCCCGTGGCCGACTGCACCGTGCCCGCGTACCCGGGGCCGCCATGCGCCGCGCCGCCATGCCCTGTGCCGGCATTCCCGGGGCCGCCATGCGCCGCGCCGCCATGCCCTGTGCCGGCATTCCCATGCCCGGCGCCCCCATGCCCGGCACTGCCCTGCCCGGCGCCGCCACTCCCAGTACCCGCACGCCCGGCGCCGCCGGCCGGCGGCAGCGTCCCGTTGGACGCCGGCCCGGTGCCGTTGACCCGCCCGGCCGATTCGCCGGGTGCCGCGGCACCGTGCTGCTCCGGCGCACCCGGGGGTGCCAGCACCAGGAACTGGCGGCGGGCCAGTTGCTCGGCGAACCGGATCTGGCGGACGTGCACGGCCCAGGCCATGGCCACCACGGCCCCGGCGAGCCCGGCCGCGCCCAGGCCCAGCAGGGCGGCGACCGCTGGATGGCCAGCGCTGGCGGCGAGGGCTGCGTACATGTCCCCTCCCGGGGGATGAGGGCTGCGTGCTTACCGGTAATGGCAAGCTGAGTCCGCGTGTTGATGCTGTACCAGGATAGTATTCAAACATACGATCGAACAAGCGGAAGCCTGCACTCACCCGCGCCGCGCTGACCGCTGCCCAGCGCCCGCCCGGTGCCGGAAGCCCGCGAGCGCAATTGCGTGGGTGATCGCGTGGGTGCTCGCGTGTGGTCTCTTGCCAGGCCGCTGACCAGGGTGGAGACAGCGGCGGCGACCCGTCCGCCCGCTCCCCTGGACGACCCTGACGCGCCGGCCCATCCCTGACTATCAGGCCCATCGCGCCGGCCGGGGGCCACGCTTGGCCACGGCCAAGGGAAAGGAACCAGCAGTGATCACGCAAACAACCGCCGCCGCGATAAGGCCCAGCCTCCGGCGCCGTACCACGAAGTTTCTGCTCTGCGCCGCGGGCGCGGCTGCCCTCGCCGCGACCGCCATGGGCGGCCCGGCGGCCGCCGCGGTGAGCCCCATCGGCACGGGCTCGCCGTTCTGCAACGCCGGGTATGCCGGCGCGATGACCTTCAGTCCCAAGCTGATCGCTGGTGGCACGGCCACCACCGAGCGCGTCGCGCTGAAAATGCAGTTCACTGGCTGCTCGGGCGGCACTCCCGTGCCGTCGGCCGGTGTCTACGTCGCGAAGGGCGTCGTCCACGGGCCCGCCGCGAACGCTTGCACGAGCTGGTTCATCCCACCGCTGGGGACTCCCCCGATTGTCAACTTCAACGCCGCCCACCTGGACGGCGTCGTGAACTGGTCGCCCAGCGCCATCAGCCCCTCCAACGTGAGCTTCTCCAGACTGCGCATCTACACCGGCGCGGGCGGTCACCTCTTCATCCGGCTGCCCGCCGCGGCGAGCCTGGTGAGCGGCTCCTACGTGCCCACGGCGAACCTCGCACTCCGGGTGTCCCAGACCTACGCCACCAGCTGTCCCTCGGGAGGGCTGAGCGCCCTGAACATCGTCCCGGCGAACCCGGCCAGGCAGCTTCTCGGCCGGTACCTGGTAACCAGCCACGGCGCCCGGGCCCGGGCGCATCTCCCCGATGGCCATCGCCGGGGCAGCCAGCCGCACCAGGCCGGCTGCCCCGGCGCCAGGCCGGCGCGATCGGGCAGACTGGCGAGATGACTGTGCTGGCAACGGTGGACCTGGGCTCGTCGCAGGCCATTCTCCGCAGTGCGGAAGCCGCGGACGTCCCCGCGATCGTGGACCTGCTCGCCGCCGACCAGCTAGGGGCCACCCGGGACGGAGTGCGGACGGCTGAGGACCTCGCGGCCTACCAGCGGGCCTTCGATGCCATCGACCGGGACCCGGCCCACCTGCTGCTGGTCGCGGAGGCGGCCACCGGCATCGTCGCCACCCTGCAGTTGTCGTTCCTGCCGGGGCTGGCCCGCCGCGGCGCGCTCCGGGCGCAGATCGAGGCCGTCCGGGTCCGCGCGGACTACCGCGGCCGCGGCCTCGGCGAGGCCCTGATGACCTGGGTGATCGACGAGGCCCGGCGGCGGGGCTGCGCGCTGGTGCAGTTGACCAGCGACAAGTCCCGGCAGGGCGCGCACCGCTTCTACGAAAGGCTCGGCTTCGTCGCCTCGCACGAGGGCATGAAGCTAGCCCTGTGAGCCGGGCCGGCCGCGGCCACGGTCACAGCGAGAATCCTGGCGGCGAGGCAAGCCGCGGGTTGGCCGCCTCGAAGGCAACCGCGTCCGCCAGCGTGCGGGCCCAGTCGTAGTAGGCGCCCTTGCAGTGGATCAACTCGACACCCAGGTCACGCAGCCGCCGCAGGCCCGGCCGGTGCGCACCGAACGGCGAGTACACCGCATCGGTGACCACGGCAACCCGGTAGCCGGCCTCGCTCAGGCCCACCGCGGAGTGGGTCACGCACACGTCGGTCTCGTATCCGGCCAGCACCGCGGTGCGGCGCCCGGTGGCGCGGATCGCCGCCATGATGTCCGGGCACGCGGCAAGCCCGAACACCGGTTTGGTGAGCACGGGGGTGCCGGGCGGCAGGCCGGTCAGCACGGCCTCGCCGGTCGGCCCCTTCCGGTCCGGTGCCTCCTCGGTGACCACCGCGGGGATGCCCCACGCGGTGGCGGCCGCGGCAAGCCACGCCGCCCGCGCCGCGGCGTCCGCCGCGCACTGCCGGTCCTGCGCATCCAGGCGGCCGCCCCAGAACCGCGGCTGCAGGTCGATCACGACAACGCACCGAATCGTCCCGGTCAAGCAGAGGCATGGCCAGTCCCCGGATCCTCCGGCTTGGGCGCGGGGGTGGCGTTCTCCGGCTGGCCGCCGCCCGGGGTGCGGGCCGTTGTCCGCTGCCCGGTGGATCATCGAGGCCAGCGCGGTCACCAGGCCGAACTCCCGCGCGCCGACGAGCTGCCAGGATCTGGCGATGCCGAACAGGAAGAACGCGATGGCCAGCTCACCCTGGTTGACGACCAGGCCGACCATGTGCGGCGCGTGCTCCAGTTCCAGGGCGTTGGCCAGTTGCAGGCCGTACAGCACGAGCAGGATGAGGAACATGAAGAGGTCGCCGCGGCCGATCCTCCTGTCCTCCCGGGCCAGGGCGAAGATCAGGGCGACCGTGGTGCCCAGCCCGGCGGCGGCCAGGATGATGCCCACGGTCCCGAGGTCGGTGGTGGGCAGCAGCGCGAACAGGGCGATCACCAGGGTGTTGACCAGCGCCGAGAACGCCGCCCCGGCCCGTACCTGGTGGTCGGTGCGGGCGTTCTCGCCCCTCAGGTACTCGGATGAGACCGAGAGGGCGACGAACAGCAGCCCGATGAGCGCGCCCGAGATGGTGGCGCAGCCGCTGAAGAAGTCATGGAAGCTGACCGGGACCACCGGCTAAAGGTACCGGTCCGCACCGGGGGGCACCGGTCCGCCGGCGCAACGCCGCCCCGACCTTGGCCCAGATGATTGACGGGCCGCCGCTGGCGGAAGACGCTGGCTGCTGTGACCGGGACGCCTGACCATGTGCTCCGCAACCGGGCCGAGTGGGACAAGCGGGCCGCGGACTACGCCGCGCCGGGGCTGCGCAACTGGGCGGCGGCCGAGCCCAGCTGGGGCGTCTGGAGCGTGCCCGAGCGGCAGGCCCAGGTGCTGCCCACGGTCCTGGACGGGGCCGACAGCCTGGAACTGGGCTGCGGCACCGGTTACGTGTCGGCGTGGCTGGCGCGCCGCGGTGCCCGGCCGGTCGGGCTGGACAACTCCGCCGCGCAACTCGCCACCGCCGCCACGCTGCAGGACCGCTTCGGGCTGCGGTTCCCGCTGATCCATGCCAGCGCCGAGCAGGTGCCGTTCCGCGGCGCCGCGTTCGACCTGGTGATCTCCGAGTACGGCGCGAGCATCTGGTGCGACCCGTACGCCTGGATCCCCGAGGCGGCCCGGGTGCTGCGGCCCGGCGGGCAGCTCATCTTCCTGGTCAACTCGGTCCAGCTCATCCTCACCGTGCCGGAGCAGGACGACCTGCCCGCCACCGAGACGCTGCAGCGGCCCTACTTCGGCATGCACCGGTTCCAGTGGCTGGGCACCGACTCGGTGGAGTTCCACCTCGGCCACGGCGACATGATCCGGCTGCTGCGCCGCTGCGGTTTCGAGGTCGAGGATCTCATCGAGATCCAGCCACCGCCTGGTGCGACCACCCGGCACCCGCTGGCCAGCCTGGAATGGGCCAGGCAATGGCCCTGCGAGGAGGTCTGGAAAGCCCGCAAAACGCATCCCTAACCGCGCGGCGGGGCAGGTCACCAGTAGCTCTTCGTCCCGTCGAGGATCTCCCGGATGGCGTCCAGGTGCCCGGCATGCCGGGCGGTCTCCTCCAGCATGTGCAGCACCATCCAGCGCAGGCTCGCGACGCCCTCGTCGTAGTCCGTGTTCTTCCCTGGCTCGTCCAGCGAATGTGCGGCGATGATCTCGTTCGACGCCGCGCACTGGCGCTCGTAGTCCGCCAGAAGCTGGGCCAGCGGCACGCCGGCGACCCGCATGTCGCCGTCCTCTTCGTCGCTGTCGAACATCGGCCCGGTGGCCGGCTCGCCCAGAAACAGCACGTTGAACCACAGATGCTCGGCCCAGCGCAGGTGGGACACCACGCCCGCCATGGTCATCAGCGGCGAGGCCGGCAGCACGGCGCGGTGCGCGTCCGCCTCGGACACGCCCTCGCATTTCATGATGCACGATAGCCCGCTGCAGGTCGATACCAGCCGACTAGCTGGGTCCGCTCGTCGGCCACGATCGGCGGGCGCTTCCGGTCCATGGGCCCACGGTACCGCATGGTCATGATCACTCAGCCCCCGGCGGACGGTAGCGGCCGGGCCCGGACTACGGCCGGAAAGCGTAACGCAGCAAATCAGGGCTAGTCGCAGGTCAGCCTGCCTCATCCGGCCGGGGTGGACGCTCGCGTGGCTCTGGCAGCATGCTTGTCTCGCCGCCATGCCACCGGGACGGCAGCCGTCGGCGGCTTGCGCGCAGCGCCTCATCCGGGGGCAGAAGACGGAGCACCGAGGCCGGGAACATCATGGCGGGTAACAACGGCGGGCCACAGCAGCCGGGCGGGATTCGTGAGGTCGCCAGGCTCGCGGGCGTCTCGGTGGCCTCGGCCAGCTTCGCACTGAACGGCCAGCCGGGGGTGGCCGAGCACACCCGGCAGCGCATCCTGGCCGCGGCTGAGCAACTCGGCTACCGCGCCAACCAGCAGGCCCAGGCGCTGCGCCGGGGGCGCACCACGACCTATGGCTTCGTGGTCAGGAACTTCGCCAACCCGTTCTTCCTTGACGTGCTCAGCGGGGCCGAGGAGGTCGCCCAGGCGGTGGGGGCCACCGTGCTCATCCTCGACTCGCGCTACTCGCTGGAGCGCGAGTCCCTGCATGTCCGGGAGATCTGCGCGCAGCGCCTGGCCGGGCTGGCCATCGCGCCCGTCGGGAACGGCGAGTCGATCCGGCTCTGGCAGGACCTGCGCGACGGCGCGCCGGTGGTCGCGCTGAACGCGACCGCCGGCAACATCAGTGGCGTGTCCCGGGTCGGCCCGGACAACGCCGCGGCGGTCAGCCTGCCCATGCACCGCCTGGCCGAGCTCGGCCATTCGTCGGTCGCGTTCGTGTCGGCCCCGCGCGGCCTGATGGCGGATCCGGACCGGCTGAGCCACTTCCGGCGGCTGTCCCGCGCCCTCGGCCTGCGGCCGAAGGTGATGTACACGCCGCTCACGATCGCCGACGTGCAGCTTGCCGCCCGCACGCTGCTGTCCGGACCGGCCCCGCCGACCGCGATCATCACCAACTCCGACTACACCGCGCACGCGATCTACAAGGCCGCGCGGGAACTGCGGCTCCGGGTGGGCCCATCGGTCTCGGTCGTGGGCCACGACGACCTGCCCACGTCCGAACTGCTCGACCCGCCGCTGGCGACCATCCGGCTGGACCGCAGGGAGATGGGCCGCGCGGCGATGCGGCGGCTGCTGGAACAGGTCCCGGCGGGGGACTACGTGGCGCCGGTCGAGCTGGTCGAGCGGGCCTCCCTGCAGCCGCCGGCACCTGCCCGGGCACCAGCCGCAAACGCGGGAGTTGACGCCCAGGTGATCACCGGGCGTCAACTCGGTAACGGGTCTTGACACCCTGCCCCTGCTGGGCAAGCATTCGCAGCACTAAACGTTTAAGGTCTTTGCCGGGCACCCTCGCCAAGGCGGGAAGCCCGGCAAACCTCCTGGCAAAAGGCAAGGCCAGGGCTTGCGGGCGGCGCAAGCCAGGATGGGGATGGGAAGCGAGCAGGAGGCATGCACATGAGATCCACACCACGGCTTGCGCTGGCGGGCGTTGCCGCCCTTGCGTTGCTGGTAGCGGCGTGCTCGTCGAGTTCCTCGAACACCTCCAGCGGCGGGACCAACTGGGCCACGGTCACGTCCGCGGCGGCGGGCGGCGGGATGAACAAGCTGATCGCCGCGGCCAAGGCGGAGGGCACGCTCAACGTCATCGCGCTGCCGCCGACCTGGGCCAACTACGGCGCCATCCTCAAGGCCTTCGGCCAGAAGTATGGCATCAAGATCAACTCCGCCAACCCGGACGGCAGCAGCCAGGACGAGGTCAACGCGGTCAACCGGGAGCACGGCACCGCCAACGCCCCCGACGTGCTGGACGTCGGCCAGGCGGTGGCCCTGGCCAACACCAAGCTGTTCGCGCCCTACAAGGTCGCGACCTGGTCGTCGATCCCGGCCGCGCAGAAGGACCCGAACGGGCTCTGGTACAACGACTACGGCGGCTACATGTCGGTCGGCTACTCGCGCCAAGTTCGGCACCATCACGTCGCTGAACCAGTTGCTCGGGCCCGAAGTTCAAGAACGCGGTCGCGCTGAACGGGAACCCGACGCAGGCCAACGCCGCGCTCAACGGGGTGATGATGGCGAGCCTGGCCGAGGGCGGCAGCGCCAGCAGCATCGCCGCAGGCGTGAACTTCTTCCACAAGCTCAAGACGGCCGGCAACTTCTCGCCGACCCAGGCCACCGGCGCCACCATCAAGGCCGGCAGCACGCCGGTCGTGCTCAACTGGGACTATCTCAACCTGCCCAGCTACGTCGGGGTGTCGAACTGGAAGGTGTTCATCCCGTCCGGCGCGGTGCTCGGCGGCTACTACAACCAGGCCATCAACAAGCAGGCACCGCACCCGGCGGCGGCCCGGCTGTGGGAGGAGTTCCTGTACTCCCAGGCGGCGACCGGTGGGCAGAACCTGTGGCTGGCCGGCGGCGCCCGGCCGGTCGAGCAGCTCGCCATGGCCAACAACGGCACGCTCAACAAGGCGGACGCCGCCAAGCTGCCCGCGGTGCCGGGCACCCCGGTGTTCCTGAGCGGGGCGCAGAACACCAGCGCCGCCAACTACCTGGCCGCCAACTGGACCAAGGCCGTCAGCTAGCGAGGGCTCGTGGCAGCAACCACTGACGCCGGCGTCCGGCCCGCGAGGGCCAGGCGCCGGCCTCATCTTCCCAGCCTGGGTCGGGGTCACGCCGTTCCTCGGCTATGTCGCGGTGTTCCTGCTCTGGCCGGTCGGGATCGTCATATGGAGCGCGCTGCACAACAACAGCGGCCAGCTGGCAGCTGTCCAGCCTCTCGTTTCTCGGCCAGTCGCAGGTACGCACGGCCTTCGTCAACTCGTTCGAGCTGTCGCTGGGCTCGGCCGTATTCGGCGCGGTGCTGGGCGCGGTGCTTGCCTACGCCGTCGCCACCGGAAATCCCGGACGGGGCCGTGCGCCGCGTCTACACGGCGGCGTCGGGCGTGCTCGCCCAGTTCGGCGGGGTCACCCTGGCCTTCGCCTTCCTCGTCCTCATCGGCCCGATCGGCCTGCTGTTCCACGCCACCTGGTACCTCAGTTTCCCGTGGGGCATCGGCCTGATCTACGGGTACTTCCAGGTGCCGTTGATGGTGCTGGTGTTCGTCCCGGCACTGGACGGGCTGAAGATCCAGTGGCGCGAGGCGTCGGAGAACCTCGGCGCCTCCGCCTGGCAGTACTGGCGCCACGTCGCCGCTCCGCTGCTGGCGCCCGCGTTCTTCGGGTCGCTGCTGCTGCTGTTCGCCAACGCCCTGTCGGCGTACGCGACGGTCCAGGCGTGGGAGAACCAGATCCCCTACGTCGTCCCGCAGCTGATCGGCACCGCGATGACCAGTGAGGTCGGCCTGAGCAACGCCAATCAGGCCCAGGTGCTCGCCGTCGGCCTGATCATCATGGTGGCAATCGTCATGACCGGTTACGCCCTGCTGCAGCGGAGGGCCGCACGATGGCTTCGGTAGGCGCGGGCGGGGTGCCCGCCGCCGTCGCCCCGGCCATCCCCGGCGAACTGGCCGGGGCCGGGACGGCCGGGACACGTCGCGGGCTGCACGGCCGCCGCCGGCGGCGGCTGAACCTCTTCCGGTACATCGTCTTCACCCTCTACGGCGCCTTCTTCGTGCTGCCACTGCTGGCCCTGCTGCGGATGTCGCTGGAGCCCGCCGCCGGCGAAGGGGGGTGGTCGCTCGCGGCCTGGAAGCAGATCGTCTCCTACAGCGTGGTGGGCACCCCGTCGCTGATCAGCCGGGTGGCGGTCACCCTCGAACTCGGGGTGGTCACGGCCGCGGCCGTGCTGGTGCTGCTCGTGCCGACGATGATCTGGATCAAGCTCCGGGTGCCGTGGATCAGCCGGACGGTGGAGTTCCTGTGCCTGCTGCCGCTCACCATCCCGGCGATCGTCCTGGTCGTCGGCCTGGGGCCGATCTACAACTGGATCCAGCAGCGCAACGTCTCCACGCTCATGCTGTTCTGGGTCTACGTCATCCTGGTGCTGCCCTACGCGTACCGGGCGCTGGCCGCCGGGCTGAACACCGTCGACGTGAAGACGCTGTCCGAGGCCGCGCGCGGGCTGGGCGCGAGCTGGTTCACGGTCATGTTCCGGGTCATCGCGCCGAACATGCGGCAGGGCATCCTGAACGCCTCGCTGCTCGCCTTTTCGCTGGTGCTCGGCGAGTTCCCCATCGCCTACCTGCTGCTGTACGTGAACCTGCAGGTGGAGCTGTACTCCATCAGCCGGAACACGCCGAACGCGAGCGTGCTCTTCTCCACCTCCTTCGCCGCGCTGGTCTTCACCTTCCTGCTGCTGCTGATCCTGTCCTACGTCGGCCGCCCACGGCGCGGCCGGAAATGAGAGGGGCATCGTGAGCCTGCCAGCCACCGGCGTCAGTTCCGCCGCCACGAGGTCCGGGGTCGAGGTGCGGCTCGAGGGGCTGTCCCGGCACTACGGGGACGTGATGGCGCTAGACGGGCTTGACCTGACGCTGCACCCGGGCGAGCTCGTGGTGCTGCTCGGCCCGTCCGGCTGCGGGAAGACCACCACGCTGCGGCTGCTCGCCGGGCTGGAGGACGCCGATACCGGGCGGGTCATGGTGGGCGGGCAGGACGTAACCCGCCGGCCGGCGAACAAGCGCGACATGGGCATGGTCTTCCAGGCGTACTCGCTGTTCCCGCACATGACGGTCAAGGACAACGTCGCCTTCGGGCTCAAGCTGCGCCGGAAGGCCAAGGCCGAGCGGGACAAGCGGGCCATGGAGATGCTCGAGCTGGTCGGGCTGACCGAGCAGGCGGGCCGCTACGCCCATCAGCTCTCCGGCGGGCAGCAGCAGCGGGTCGCGCTGGCCCGCGCCCTGGCCATCCAGCCGCAGGTGCTGCTGCTCGACGAGCCGCTGTCCGCGCTGGACGCCAAGGTCCGGGCGCAGTTGCGGGACGAGATCCGCCGGATCCAGCTCGAGGTGGGCACGACCACGCTGTTCGTCACCCACGACCAGGAAGAGGCGCTGGCCATCGCCGACCGGGTCGGCGTGATGCGCGACGGCCGGATCGAGCAGCTCGGCTCGCCGACCGATGTCTACACCCGGCCGGCGACTCCCTTCGTCGCGGAATTCGTCGGCCTGTCCAACCGGCTGGCGGGCGAGGTCACCGGGTCGGGCACGGTCGTCGTCCGTGGCGCCGAGCTCCCGCTGGTGGACATCGGCGTGCCGGCCGGCCAGGTGGTGGCCCTGGTGCGGCCGGAAGCGGTGAGCGTGGCCTCCGGCGAGTCCGCCGAAGCAGGGCCCGCTGACCGGAACGGTGCTCGCCACCACGTTCCTCGGCGCGACCAGCCGCGTCACCGTCGACCTGGGCGACACGACGGTCATGGCC
Source organism: uncultured Actinomycetes bacterium (assembly GCA_963795785.1). Classification (GTDB taxonomy): domain Bacteria; phylum Actinomycetota; class Actinomycetes; order Streptosporangiales; family Streptosporangiaceae; genus DASXKD01. Next base: position 9,924 of record CAWCKG010000073.1, on the reverse strand, counting down.
GCGATGGCCACGGCCGAGGCCACCGCGCTTTCCGCCGGGCAGCGCGTCACCCTGACGATCCGGCCCAACCCGGTGCTCGTCTCCGCCGACTCGCCGGCCGCGGGCACCGGGTGAGCGGCGGGCACCCGCCGCTGACCACCCATCGCCGGCTCGGGCCCGGAGCCGTGCTGCGCAGCGGGGCCAGCGCGGACTACCGCGCCATCGAGGTCATCGACGGCGAGCCGCACGTGGTGCGCGGGCCCATGGGCATGCCAGGGGCACCGCCGGACCCGGGCCCCGGCCGCCCGCTGCTCTGCCTGGCCCACGTCACCGACCTGCAGATCGCCGACGTCCAGTCGCCGACCAGGTTCGAGTTTCTCAACCGCCTGTTCGCCGACCCGCGGTACGCCCAGATCGTGCCGGTGCAGCGGCCGCAGGAAGCGCTCACCCTGCACGCGGTCGATGCCACGGTCCGCACCCTCAACAACGTGCGCGGCCCGGCGACCGGCCAGCCCCCGGAGTTCGCGGTGACCACGGGCGACGCCATCGACAACGCGCAATGGAACGAGCTGCAGAACTTCTTCGCCCTCTTCGACGGCGGCCTGGCGGCACCCGATTCCGGCGGCACCCGTTACGAGGGGGTGCAGGCGCTCGACTGGCCGGACGACATCTTCTGGAAGCCGGACGGCGTGGCCGCCGGCGGCCCCGACGTGTTCCGGCGCGAGTTCGGGTTCCCGGATCATCCCGGCCTCCTGGCGCGGGCGCTGCGGGAATTCCAGGCAGGCGGGCCTGGCGATCCCCTGGCTGTCGTGCTTCGGCAACCACGAGGCGCTCAACCAGGGCGTCGGCATCCAGAGCGAGGGCCTCGCCAGGGCGCTCACCGGCGACCGCAAGCCGCTCGGGCTGCGCGACGACTTCGACCACGACCAGGCGCTCGAGGTATTCACCATGCGCCCCGAGGTGTTCATGGCGGGCCCGTCGCGTGCCGTCACCGCCGATCCCGGCCGCCGGCCGATCACCCGGCAGGAGTTCGTGGCGGCCCACTTCCGGCCCGGGGCGCGCCCCGGCGGGCACGGCTTCGGCGAGCGCAACCGGCGGGACGGCACCGCCTACTACGTCTACGACACCCCGGCGGTGCGGCTGATCGCGCTGGACACCACCTGCCTGGCCGGCGGCGCCGCCGGCTGCCTGGACCGTGACCAGGCCGCCTGGCTGGAGGAACGGCTGGCGGAGGTGCACGCGGACTACGACGCCGCCGACGGGAGCCAGGTGCGCACCGGTAATGAGAACCGGCTGGTCGTGATCTTCTCCCACCACGGCATCGAGCACGCTGACCAACACCGGCCACGCGGGCCCCACCGGGCCGCTGCTCGGCGCCGCGGACATCCTCGCCCAGCTGCACCGGTTCCCGAACGTGGTGCTGTGGCTCAACGGCCACACCCACCTGAACTCGGTGCGCCGCCGGGTCCACCCGGACAACCCGGTGCGCGGGTTCTGGGAGGTCACCACCTGCGCCGTCATCGACTGGCCGTGCCAGACGCGGCTGGTCGAGCTCGTGGACCGCGGCAGCTGCCTGTCCATCGTCTGCACCATGGTGGACCACGACACGCCGACGGTGCCCCCGGCCCTGGAGACCGGCGACGACCTTGCCTCGCTGCACCGGGAACTCGCGGCCAACGTGCCGTTCCGCGGGGCCCGCTCCGGCGCGGCAGGCACCCCGGCCGACCGGAACGTGGACCTGCGCATCACCCCGCCGTTCCCGCTCGCCTGCCTCTGAGGCGCGTACTCTTTACTTTTCCATTGCCTTTTCATGGGCTTCGGCAGACGATGTATCAAGAGCGGTGACCGGCGCTCCTACTGATAGGGCGCACTGTGCCGCGGGTGCTCCCTCAGCGCAGTGGCGCCGCGACGGGGAAGGGGGCCGTGCCGGTGACGACCCAGCCGGGCGCAGCCGTGCCGCGCCTTGTCGTGCTCGCTCCCGAGGCCTTACGCGGCCGCCAGATCGAGCTCTGCACCGATTACCTGACCGTGGGCCGTGAGCCCACCTGTGACGTGCGCCTGGACGACCCCCATGTGAGCCGCACCCACGCGGCGCTGCAGCGGCGCGGCGGCACGGTCTATGTCCAGGATCTCGGTTCCTCGGGCGGCACGTTCGTCAACGGCAGCCCGGCGGCGAGCACGGAACTGCATCAGGGAGACGTCGTCACGTTCGCCACCGTGCGGGCGCGGTTCGAGGCGGCGCCCCCGGTCACCGAGGCGACCCAGGCCATGCCGGCGCAGGCCCGGCCGTGGGCGGGCGGGCCTGCCCGGGCAGGGCGGAGCGACCAGAACCGAACCCGACCGAGTTCAGGCAGGCCGGGCCGGTGCGGTACGAGATCGGCCAGCAGGACAGGCAGGTGATCAGCAACGTCGGCCGGGATCAGTACAACGCGCAGATCCAGCAGGTCATCCAGCAGCGGGACAGCTTCATGCGCGAGATCGCCGGGACCAAGACCAAGGCGCGCTGGCTGGTCTGGCTGGGCCTGCTGCTGTTCGTGGCGGGTTTTGCCCTGTTCGCCGCCGCGGACCTGAACCTGCTCAAGCAGATATCCAGCGATTTCCAGAGCAACGCGCGCCCGCGCCGCCGGCCAACCCGTTCGGCCGCCCCATCTTCGGCCTCCCGTCCGGGCTGCTGGGCTGGGCCATGGCGGCGGTCGGCTCGCTGATGCTCGTCATCGGGATCGTGCTGCACATCGTGGCCACCTCGCGGCGCAGGCGGGTCGAGCGCGACTACCCCATGCCGATGCCATGGCCGCACGGCGGGCCCCCCGGGAGGGCGAGATGACCTTCAATATCGGCAGCCAGCACGGCGGCGTGATCAACAACGTCGCCGGCGACCAGCACATCAGCGGCGGCCAGCACGGCGCCCTGGTCAGCACCGAGGACGCGCGCCGGGCGCTGGGCGAACTGCGCCACGCCGTGGCGGCCGCCGGCCTCGACGGGGCCACGGCCGCCCGCGCACAGGCCCAGGTCACCGAGATGGGCGAAGCGCTGCACGCCGAGCGACCCGGACCGGCCCCGGTTCGCCCGGGCGCTGGAGCGGCTCACCCGGCTGCTTACCGCGGCCGGGTCGCTGGCCAGCGGCGGCGCGGCGCTTCTCGGCCCGCTGCACGCCCTGGCCGGGTGGCTGGGCGCCCTCGGCGGGCCCATCCTCGCCCTGCTGCCCGCGCTGGCCTGACGGGCCGCGCTCCGCCGCCCTCGCGCCGCAAGCGACGGTGATCATCAGTGGCACAAATCCGCCTGTCTGCACAGCTCGTCGAAGTCATCACCGATGTGGACGCCCAGGTACGCCACTTCCATGATCTCGAGTCCTGGCCTGGGGTCATCGTTCTTGCTGGTGCGGTTGTGGCTGCCTGGACGGCCGTCACCGGGCCGCGTTTGTGGTCAGTGGTGCACTGACCACATTCTTTTGTGGTTGGTGCACCACCAACCACAAACGTGCCTGGGCAGGAACAGGTCGGCGGCGCGGTGTCGCATGACGATTGGCCGATGCCGCTGCGCGGCACGCTAACGTCCGGCGCTACTTGCCGGTGACCGCGAAGGCCGCCGAGGAGAGATAGTTGAAATCGGAGTAATAGTTGTAAGAGCCGGGCTGCCGTGCAGGACCCGCTGGCCGTACACGACAGTGGGCCGAGGGTGGCGTTGACTGTGGGGTTGCCGAGGCTGTCGATGCCCGGGACTGCGAGGGCAGCGGCCCAGCGCCCGCTCCGTTCGGTGGCCACGAACGGCTGTGCATGCCCCGAACCTGTGGTGAACTGGCCATCCGCCACGCAGTTCCCGGCGCTGCGGCACACCACGGACGCCACTGACGAATGATCTTTCGTACCCGGGATCACCGAGGTGCTCCACCGGCCGGTGCGCTCGCTGGTCATGAACGCATGCGAGTCCCCGGAGACGGTGTAGTGACCGCCCGCTTCGCAGAACCCAGCAGCCGGGCATTACACCGAACTCAGCGCCGGATGGTGCCGTGTATCCAGGTTCGCGGTACCCGGGACTTTGACGGCGGCCACCCACCGCCCGTTCCGTTCGCTGGCCACGAACACCTGGTACATGCCATGGCTATCGGTGTAGGTACCGCCGGCGGCGCAGTTGCCGATGCTGGAGCACGACACCGAGCTGACCCAGGAATGCCCTGCTGGGTCCAGGCCGGAGGCCCGCAGCAGGTCAACTCCGGCCGACCACCGGCCGTGCCGCAGGGTCGCCGTGAGCGCACGGCCATCGCCTGGGCCGCCACCGTAATAGCCGCCCGCTAGGCAGTTCCCGGTGCCATCGCACCACATGGCATTGACCTCACCATGCAATCCGCCGACGGTACCCGGGACGACGGTGGCCCTGCCCCACGTCCCGTTCCGCTCGCTGACGATGAACATGTGGTCATGACGGGCCGGGTTGTCCTCGAAGAACCCCCGCACAGTGCAGGTTCCGGTACCGGCGCACCACACCTCGGCATCCCACGCGTAGTACACGTTCAGGCCCGAGGCGCGCAATACATCGGCACCCTTCTCCCACCGGCCGCCGTGCTCGGCAGCCGTGAGGACATGGAACGTGCCGAGGCTGCCGGCGTAGTAGCCAACGGCCGCGCAGTTCCCGGCGCTGGCGCACGACACCGAGGCGATTCCCACAGTGCGCATACCGGGAAGAGCGGTGGCCGTGCCCCACCGGCCATTCCGTTCGCTGACCACCCGCGCGCCGCGCGGGGTGCTCCCGCCGGCCAGGCAGTTCCGGGCACTCAGGCACGCCAGCGAGCTGACCGCGCCAACGCCTGGTACCTGTACCGCGTTCCCCCAGGACAGTCGCGATCCAGCCTGGCCAGCCGGCCTCGCGGACACGGTGGCCGGCCTCGCGGAGCTTGTGGCCGCTGCCCGGGTGCGGTGCACGCCCCCGCCAGCGGCAGCACCACTGCCATCAGCACAACCAGCCTGCTGCTGGCGCGCTGGTAGCCCAGCATCCCTCGCATGACCCGTCTGCTCCCAAGCCCGTGCTGACGCGAACGTATTGAAAGGTAGACGCCCGGCCGCCGACGATCACCTGACGATATGCCGGGTCATCCCCGCCGTCCATCAGATCGGCATCCCATGGCTCCTGGACCAGCCTTGCGCCAGGAAGGCCGTCTTAGGCCCGTTACCAGCAGGAAGACACTGGCCGCAGTCAGCACACCTTGCCCGATGAAGCCGGCGTTGACCCACGCCGTGCCCGGCTGAGACGTGAAGTCAGTCACCACGACCTCAGCGAAGTCGAACAGGGTCAGCAGATGATCGTGACTACCGCTGCGCCGGGCGCCGCTGCGGGGTGATGGCGATGGCGTCCGGGTTGCGGCCGGTCTTGATCGGTGGCAGGGCGGTGTTGGTGGCGGTCCGGATCGGGGTCACCGTGCCCGAGCGGAGGTTGGCCACGTAGGCGGTCTTCCCGTCCGGGGTGAGGGCGACGGCGTACGGGCTGAGGCCGGTCTCGATCCGTGGCAGGGCGGTGCTGGTGGCGGTCCGGATCGGGGTCACCGTGCCCGTGCTGATGGCCGACGTAGGCGGTCTTCCCGTCCGGGGTGATGGCGATGGCGTCCGGCCAGACGCCGGTCTTGATCGGTGGCCTGGCGGTGCCGGTGGCGATATCGACCGGGGTCACCATGCCCGAACCGGTGCCGCCCACGTACGCGGTTTTCCCGTCCGGGGTGATCGCGATGGCATCGGGGCCGTTGACGGTCTTGATCGGTGGCAGGGCGGTGCCGGTGGCGATACCGATGGGGGTCACCGTGTCCGAACGCCGTGGCCACGTAGGCGGTCTTCCCGTCCGGGGTGATCGCGATGAGCCACCGGGCCAACGGCGCCGATCTTGATCGGTGGCAGGGCGGTGTTGGTGGCGGTCCGGATCGGGGTCACCGTGCCCGAACCGCTGTTGGCCACGTAGGCGGTCTTCCCGTCCGGGGTGATCGCGATGTCATCAGGGTGGCGGCCGGCCTTGATCGGTGGCAGGGCGGTGTTGGTGGCGGTCCGGATCGGGGTCACCGTGCCCGAAGCCGCTGTTGGCCACGTAGGCGGTCTTCCCGTCCGGGGTGATCGCGATGAAAACGGGTGTCACACCCACCCTGATCGGCCTGCCCGCGGTGCCGGTGGCGACATCGATGGGGGTCACCGTGCCCGCATTGCCGTTGGCGACATAGGCGGCTTTCCCGTCCGGGGTGATCGCGATGGCGTCCGGGCCGCTGCCGGTCCTGATCGGTGCCAGCGCGGTATTGGTCGCGATCCGGATCGGCGTCACCGTGCCCGAACCGCCGTTGGCCACGTAGGCGATGGCCGGATGAGCTGCGGCTGGCCACAGCGGTCGCCCGGGGACCGTGGAATGCGCTGGAGACCGCCGCGGTACCAGCTACCACGGCGACGACCGCGGCGGCGGCGGCCAGCGGCGTCGCCCAGCCCGGCCAGCGGCGCCCGGGCTTGGCCTGGGCGGGCAGGCGCGGGCCCAGCATCACCCGATCCCACAAGTCCCCTGGTGGCTGCACGCTCTTGAGCTTGCGCAGTTCTCGTTGCCAGCGTTCAGGCATGGCCGGCCTTCTCCTCGCTCAGCAGTTCGCGAAGCCGGTGCCTGCCCCGGAACAAGTGCACCTTGACCGCCGCAACGGACGTTCCCATATGCTCTGCCACCTCCCGGACGGGCAGATCAGCCTCGTAATGCAGCACGACGGCAGCGCGCTGCGCCGGGCTGAGCTCGCGAAGGGCCGGAACCAGCGCCTCCAGCCCCGCCGCTGCTTCCACGCTCCGCTCCGGCTCGACCGCGGGCTCCTTACGCCGAAGATCCTCGGCCGCAAGCCGGAAGGCAGTGCGGTACAGCCAGGGCACCGGTTCGCGGATCTGGCTGATGCGTTCCAGCGCCCGGGCAAACGCCTCAGCCACTGCATCGTCGGCTACCGCGGCACGGCCTCCCGCAAAGGCAAAGATGGTCCGCCACAGGCCGGGAGCGGTCTGCCGGAACAACTGCTCAAAAGCAGACACACCGTACCGGCTCCAGCCGCTTCCGGCTCCTGCTTGCGCACGTCTGACACTCCTAATAGAGGGCTCAGCGACCCGGATGGTTAACAACCTGGCCCGAAATCACAGAAACGGGCGATCTAATCCTCACCGGGCGGAATGGCATTACCGGGTCGAATCCCCAGGTCCAGCGGCAGGTTCCACCCGCGCCGTCAGGGCGGCTGGCCGACGGGCTATGGCCGGAGCTGGCTACGGGCCGGCGGGCGGCCCGCTATGGGCCGGGGAGCGGTTTCCTCGCGACCGGGCCGTGCCGGCGGACCCGGCTGCACTCCCGGGCCGCGCTGCGACCATGGCGACGCTGGATACTGGCCGGATGCAGGTCCCGGTAGCGGTCGCGCAGGTGCCGGTGTGCTGGTCGGTGCCGCGCAACCTGGAGACCATCCTGGCCGCCATCGGCGCGGCGCGCGCCGGCACGGTGCTGGTCCTGCCCGAGGCCGCGCTGTCCGGCTACGACGACCAGCTATCCGGCCTTGACGACCTCAGCCCCGGTGAGCTGGCGGAAGCCAGGGAGGTCATCGCGGCGGCGGCCCGCGACACCGGCGTCCATGTCTTCTTCGGCACCCTGCTGGCCGAGCACGGGCAGTGGTGGAACGCGGCGGTCTACTGCTCACCGGCGGGCCGGTCCTGGGTCTACCGCAAGGTCAACCTGGCCACGCACGAGCGCGGGCGGCTCGCGGCGGGCGCGGCACTGCCCGTGCTGCGGGTGACGCTGCCGGGCGGGCAGGCGCTGGCCGGTGTGCAGTTGTGCCGGGAGATCCGGTTCCCGGAGCAGTGGCACTGCCTGGCCCGCCAGGGCGCCCAGGTGCTGATCTACCTGACCTACGCCGCCAACCCTGCCGAGCCACCGGGTGTGTGGCGGGCGCACCTGATCAGCCGGGCGGCCGAGACACAGCGGTTCGTGCTGGCCGCGAACGTGGCCGACGGCCGCCAGCACTGCCCCACCATGGTCGTGTCCCCGCGCGGCCAGGTGCTGGCCGAGGCCCCGCCGGCGCTGCCGCGACCCTGGAACTCACCATCGACCTGGCCGACATCCGGGACGGCTACCTGAGCCAGCAGCGCGACGATGTCGTCAGCATCACCTGGCACACTCGATCCGTTTGACTGCCGACCATCTTGTGTTCACCTTTCGTTCATCTTTGCGTCGGTGATGCGTCGTTTGCCCTCGATACCTTCGGCTGAGGGAAACGGGGCCAGGCTGGCGCAGAACGGGCAGGTGATGTCGCGGTGACCGAGATCCGGTCCAGGGACTTGATCGCAGCACTGGATGAGGCGTCGCTGGCAGGTTCCACTTCCGCGCCGTCCTGGCGTCGGGGATGGGATTCTTCACCGACGCCTACGACCTGTTCGTCATCGGGATCGCGTCCACGCTGATCACCAAGGACTGGAACCTGAGCCCGGGCAAGCTGGCCATACTCAACAGCACGATGCTGGCGGCGGCGTTCCTCGGGGCGTTCGTCTTCGGCCGCATCGCCGACCGGGCCGGGCGCAAGCGTGTGTACTGGCTGGTCGCCGCGATCATGATCGCGGGCGCGCTGGGGTCGGCGCTGTCCCCGTCCTTCTGGGTGCTGATCGGCTTCCGGTTCCTGCTCGGCTTCGGCGTCGGCGGCGACTACCCGGTCAGCGCCGTGATGATGAGCGAGTACGCCAACCGGAAGGACCGCGGCAAGCTGGTCGGGATGGTGTTCGGCACCCAGGCGCTCGGGCTCATCGTCGGGCCGCTCATCGCGCTGGCGCTGCTCGGCTCCGGGACCAGCGACGATGTGGCGTGGCGGGTCCTGCTCGCGCTCGGCGCGGTGCCCGCGGCCGCCGTGATCTACCTGCGCACCCGGATGCCGGAGTCGCCGCGCTACCAGGCCCAGGTGCAGGGCCGGGCACAGCAGGCGGCGACGCCGGATGTCCGACTTCACCGGCGGCACGATCAGCGGCAGCGAGGCAGGCACCGCCCGGCACGAGATGGGCCTGCGAGCGTTCCTCAGCAACCGGCGATGGCTGGTCATGCTGGCCGGGACCGCGGGCTGCTGGTTCCTGCTCGACTACGCCTACTACGGCAACACGATCTCCACGCCGCAGATCCTGAGCCTGATCTCGCCCACCGCCATCGACCATGACCAAGATCGCCATCCAGCTCGCGATCTTCGTGGTCGCGGCCGTGCCCGGCTACATCCTGGCCATCGCCCGGCTGGACCGGATCGGGCACCGGCGGCTGCAGCTGACCGGCTTCGCGATGATGGCCGCTCTGCTTCCTGGTCATCGCGGCCGTTCCCGGCATGACCACCGCGGTCGTGCCGTTCCTGATCGTCTACGGGATCAGCTACTTCTTCACCGAGTTCGGGCCGAACATGACCACCTTCGTCCTGCCCAGCGAGCTCTACCCGGTCGTCCATGCGCGCCACCGGGCACGGGATCTCGGCGGGCATCGGCAAGCTCGGCGCGTTCATCGGGGTCTTCCTGTTCCCGGTGCTGAAGACCTCCTGGGGCTGCGTGGCACGCTGCTGCTCACCGGCGGGGTGTCCGTGGCCGGGCTGCTGCTCACCCTGGTGCTGCCCGAGCCCGCCGGGCGCAGCCTCGACGAGATCAGCGGGCCACCACCGACTCCGGTGCCCAGGTGGTGCGGGTGGCCAGTCAGGCACTCCTGAGCCCCGTTCATCTGCTGTAACCATCTGCCCTTCATCTTCTCGTTGATTTGGCGTCGTGTTTGCGTTGACTTGGTGGTTTTGCGAGGACGAGACTGGCGCGAGGACAAGGGGGTTGCGGCACTGCGGTCACGCCGTCAGGCTTAAACGTTTTAGCATCAGGCATGCCGCCTGCGGCCGGGACCGGTTCCGCGGCTTCACGCGACGACATGGAGGTGCGCGGTGACGCGACAGATCTGGTCCTCGGTCAAGCG
>CAWCKG010000072.1:0-48696 GCA_963795785.1 uncultured Actinomycetes bacterium | reverse complement strand
GCCGCCGTTTTCGCCGTGGCTGCGCTCGTACCCGTCCTCGCCGCGCGGCGCCATGCCAATGCGGGCCGCCGGTTCTGGCCGGTTCCCTATCGTTTAGTCCGCTGCCTGGGCATATCTTTGTGTTCAAGCACAAGGGATGGTTCCGATGGCGGGCAGCCCACAGGCGGCAGGGTCCGGCACCGCCGCGGGCGCGCGCACCGAGGCGGCCCGCGAGGTTCTCGCGCTGCGCAACCTGGTCGCGGTGTACCGGCACCTGTCCGGGCTGGCGGTGCAGAATGCCGACCTCGCCGCGGTGACCCGGCTGATCGCCGAGCAGACGGGCGCGACGGTTGCCGTGGTCAGCCCCACCATGGACATCCTGACCGCGGCGGCTCCCGGGCAGACGGGTGAGCGGGCCGCGCAGGATGTCCGCGACCTCGTGGTCCACCCGCGCCTCGGCGAGGTGCTCAGCGCCGCCAGCCGCGCGCGCCGGGCGCTGCGCCTGCCCGGGACCGGGAGCGCGGCCTCGGTGATCGTGGCACCGGTCCTGGTCGGCGATGACGTCCCCGCGCACCTGCTCACGCTGGACACCGGCGGGGAGGGCACCGGAGAGGACACCAGCCTGCTGCTCACCGAGCACGCGGCCACCATCTGCGGGGTCATCCTCAGCCGGGAGCGGGTGGTGGCCACGGCCGCCAGCAGGGTGAGGGACGACCTGGTCGAGGGACTGCTGTCCGGCCGCGGCCAGGACCGGGCCGAAACCGGCCGATGGGCCAGGCACCTCGGCTACGACCCCGGCGCGGCAGCACCACGTGCTGTCCGTGGCGTTCGGGGCGGCCCGGGCCGGGGGCGTCCCCGGGCTGGACCTGCTCAGGCGGGCCGCCGCCACGGCGGAGAGCTTCCTCACCACCCGGGCGCCGGACGCGATCATCTCCGTGCGCGACACCGAGGTGGCGGTGGTGCTGCCGGAGCATGGCCAGGACGGGGCCGCGCCCCGCGCGGTGCGGCTGGGCACCCTGTGCGCCGACCGGCTGGACGAGTTGTTCCCCGAGGTGACCGTCACGGTCGGGATCGGCGGCCCCTGCCACGGCCCCGAGCAGATCAGGCACTCCTACGCGCAGGCCAGGCGCACCGTGGAGACGGTGCGCAGGATGGGCCGCGCGGGCCGCGTGGTGGCGTTCGGCGACCTGGGCATTCACCGGCTCCTGCTGCAGGTGCCCGACCTGGCCGAGCTGCGTGGCTTCGCCGACGAGGTGCTGGGCAGGCTCAGCGCCGACCCCACCGGGCAGTCCCAGGCGTACCTGGAGACCCTGGCCTGCTACTTCCGGGAGAACGGCAGCCCGCAGCGGGCCGCACGGGTGCTGCACGTGCACCCCAACACGGTCAGCTACCGGATTCACCGGGTCGAGGAGATCACCGGCCTGGACCTGGGCAGCTACCGGGACCGGCTGGTGGCGCAGGTGGCGCTGGAGATCCTGGACGCGGTCGGGGAGGCGCCGTGACCGGTTTCGTCAGCGCACTGCGCGACGGCGTCCTGGTGTGCGACGGCGCGATGGGCACCATGCTGCATGCCGCGGGGAACTCGCTCGACCGGGCGCTGCCCGAACTGAACCTCAGCAACGCCGAGCTGGTCGCCGTGGTGCATGAGAGCTACCTGTCCGCGGGCGTGGACGTCATCCAGACGAACACGTTCGGCGCCAGCGCGCTGCGGCTGGCCGAGCACGGGTCGGCCGGGCCGGTGCGCGAGATCAACCTCGCCGGGGTGCGGATCGCGCGCGAGGCGCTGGACAAGGCCGGGCGCCGGGTCTTCGTCGCCGGGTCGGTCTCCCCCGCGGTGACCGCGCGCCAGCGCCCGCTCATCTCCCCCGCCCAGCGGGTGGCCGCGATCCGCGAGCAGGTCAGCGCGCTCGCCGAGGGCGGCGTGGACGTGCTCATCCTGGAGACTTTCGGGTATCTCGACGAACTGGCCGAGGCGGTCACCGCCGCCGCGGAACTCACCGGCGCGCCGATCATCGCCCAGGCCACGTTCACCCCGGACGGCCGCACGCTGGGCGGCGAGACCCCGCGCGAGGTGGCGATCGCCCTGTCCGGGCTGCCGGTCGTCGCGCTGGGCACCAACTGCACGCTCGGCCCGCAGCACACCCTCACCGTGGTCACCGAGCTGATCCGGCACACGTCGCTGCCGGTGAGCGCCCAGCCCAACGCCGGGCTGCCCCGGCGGGCGGCCGGGCGGCGGTTCGAGTACCCCATCGACGGCGGGTACTTCGCCAGGTACGCGCGCCGGTACGCCGAAGCGGGCGCGTCCCTGATCGGCGGGTGCTGCGGCACCACGCCCACCCACCTCAAGTCGGCCGTGGCGGCGGTCGCCGCGCAGCGCCCGCCGCCCCGGCGGGCCGCCGCGCGCACCGAGGCCCCGGCCGGCGGGCCCGTCCCCGCCGCGGCGGAGCAGGGCGGGCTGGCGGAACGGCTCGCCGCCGGGCGGTTCGTGGTCGCCGCGGAGATCGCACCGCCCGCCGACGGCACCGGCGATGAGGCCGCCGACGCCGTCGCGGCGCTCCGCGAGCAAGGCCTGGACACCGTCCTGGTCTCGCCACGGCAGACCGCGCGGGCCCAGCTGAGCCCGCTGAACGTGGCCCTGCAGCTGCGCCAGCGGCTCGGCGCCGACGCCATCGCCACGATGACCACCTGGGACAAGACCATCATGGCGCTGCAGGCCGACCTGCTCGGCGCGCACGCGCTCGGGCTGCGGACCGTGGTCTGCGCCACCGGCAACCCGCCGCTGCGCGGCGACTACCCCAACGTCGACGGCATCTGGGAGGTCGACTCGGTGGGGCTTGCCAGGCTGCTGAACGGCCTGAACGGGGGCCGGGACAGCAACGGCCTGGCGCTGGCGACGAAGACCTCGTTCCACATCGGGGCCCGGTTCAACCCGGGGGCGCGGGACGCCGCGGGTGAGGTGGCCCGCACCAGGGCCAAGCTGCGCGCGGGCGCGCAGTTCCTCATCACCCGCCCCGTGTACGAACTGGACACCTTCCGGCGGATGACCGCCGAGCTTGACGCCGGCGTGCCCGTGCTGCTGGCCCTGGCCCCGCTCGCCGGGTTCGACGAGGCGGAGTTCCTCGCCCACGAGGTCCCGGGGGTGACGATCCCCGAGGCGACGCTGCGCGCCCTGGAGCGGGCGGGCCGTGGCGCCGCCGACGTCGGGCTGGACCTGGCCGCCGGCCTCGCCGCCCAGGCTGCCACCCTGGCCCACGGCGTGGTGCTGCGGTTCGACGGCAACCTTGCCGCCATGGAGCGGCTGCGCGCGGCACTGTGACCAGCTTTGTGGTAGGACACAAAACGGCGCGGCCCAAGATTGTGCCCGTGCTTGGTGCCCGGCAGGAGTATCGCGTTGCACACTCGGAAAATGATCCGGGGAAAAGACACACGGGCTGATGAAGGGGGGATGGATGGAATCCGACGTCGGTGCCCTGATGCGCGGGGCGGCGCCGGGGGCGGCGCGGGGCGCGCCCGATGACCGTTACGCCGATGTCGGCCGCCTGGTCATCACCTGCCCGGACCGGCCGGGCATCGTCGCCGCCGTGTCCCAGTTCCTGTTCGAGGCCGGCGCGAACATCACCGAGTCGCAGCAGTACTCCACCGACCCGTTCGGCGGCACGTTCTTCCTGCGCGTCGAGTTCCACCTCGACGGCCTCGATCACCGGGCCGGCGAGCTGGGGGAACGGTTCGCCGCGATGGCCGACCGGTTCTCCATGCGCTGGCACCTGACCAGGGCCGCCGACCTGAAGCGCGTGGCGATCATGGTGTCCCGGGCCGACCACGCACTCCAGGAGATCCTCTGGCGGGCACAGAGCGGTGAACTGCGGGCCGACATCCGGATGATCATCTCCAACCACCCGGACGCCGGGGAGCCGCGGCCTGGTGGGGCCTGCCGTTCCACCACATCCCGGTCACCGCGCAGACCAAGGACGCGGCCGAGACGGCACAGCTCAGCCTGCTGGCCGGCGAGGCCGACCTGGTCATCCTGGCCAGGTACATGCAGATCCTGTCGCCGCGGTTCCTGTCCGAGTTCAGCGCGCCGATCATCAACATCCACCACAGCTTCCTGCCGGCGTTCCCGGGCGCCGAGCCCTACCGCCGGGCCGCCGCACGGGGCGTCAAGCTCATCGGCGCGACCGCCCACTACGTGACCGCGGAACTAGACGCGGGGCCGATCATCGAGCAGGACATCGTCCGGGTGGACCACCGGTGCTCGCCCGATGACCTGCGCCGGCTCGGGCGGCACGTGGAACGTGCCGTGCTCGCCCGTGCGGTCGGCTGGCACCTGGAGGACCGGGTCATTGTCCACCAGAACTCCACGATCGTCTTCTCCTGAGCCGGCGCCCGGCTGGCCGGCCTGGCCGCGGCCGGCCCGGCCGCGGCTGCCTGGCTGGCTGGCCTACCGCCTCCAGCGCGCGCTGGCGCCGAACGCCGCTTACCGCAGGCTCGCGGGCGTGCTGGCCAGATCCCCGGCCGCCTCCCGGGCCTTCACCGCCGCCGAGCGGGCGACCAAGAGCGCGGCGTTCGGCTGCCGGATGTGCGGGCAGTGCACCCTCCCGGTCACCGGGTACGCCTGCCCGGCGAGCTGCCCAAAGCAGTTGCGCAACGGCCCCTGCGGCGGCGTCGGCGCCGACGGCTCGTGCGAGGTGTTCCCCGACACCCGGTGCGTGTGGGTGGTCGCCTACGAGCGGGCGCAGCGCGAGGGACGGGTGGCCGATCTGCTCCTGCTGCAGCGGCCGGTGGATCACCGGCGCTCGGGGCAGAGCGCCTGGATCAGCTACTGGCGCGGCGACGACGAGAGCCTGTGGGCGGCACCGGGCACACCGGCACCGGGCACACCGGCGCCCGGCGCCACGGCCGAGGGGCGCCGATGAGCGGGCTGCGCGGCCGCCTCGCCGCGGGCGGGTTCGCGGTGACCGCGGAGATCGGGCCGCCGCGGGGGGCGGATCCGGCGGCGCTGCGCCGCAAGGTGGAACCGCTGCGCGGCTGGGTGGATGCCGTCAACATCACCGACAACGCCAGTGCGCACGTGCGGATGGCGAGCTGGGCGGGCAGCCTGCTGGCCGCCGAGGCGGGGATCGAGCCGGTCATGCAGCTCACCTGCCGTGACCGCAACCGGCTCGCGCTCCAGTCCGACCTGCTCGCCGCCGCCGCGATGGGCATCCCGAACGTGCTGCTGATGACCGGCGACCATCCGAAATTCGGTGATCACCCGGACGCCAAGCCCGTGTTCGACCTGGACAGCGTGCAGCTCCTGTGGGCCGCCCGGACGATGCGCGACGAAGGCCGCCTGCTGTCCGGCCGGTCGCTCACCAGCCGGCCGGGCTGGCTCATCGGCGCGGTCGAGAACCCGTTCGCACCGCCGGCCGGGTTCCGTGCCGCGCGCCTGGCGAAGAAGGCCGCCGCGGGCGCCGAGTTCGTGCAGACGCAGTTCGTCTTCGACGTGGCCGCCTTCGCCCGCTGGATGGCCGAGATCCGCGACCTCGGCCTCGACGGCGCTGCCGGATCCTCGCCGGGGTGGGACCGGTGCGCTCGCTGCGGGCCCTCGACCACATGCGCACGGGCGTGCCAGGCCTGCACATTCCCGACGAGGTGGACCGCCGGCTGCGGGGCGTGCCGGCCGGCCAGGTCGCGGAGGAGGGGCTGCGCGTCTGCGCGGAGATCATCCAGCAGATCCGGGAGATCCCCGGGGTCAGCGGCGTACATGTCATGGCGCCGGGGTACGAGCACGGGATTCCGGGCATCCTCGAACGCGCCGGGCTGATCGCCAAGACGCCGGACGGCGGAGCGGGGCCGGGCCAGCGGGGGCCGCCCCCCGGGACAGCAGGGCAGGACCTGGGCCCCGCGGCCCCGGCACCCGGGAGGGCCAGTGCTCATTGACGTGCGGCCGGTGGCGAAGCTGACCGGCCCGGCCCCGGTGGACGTGGCCGCCGCGCTCGCGCCGGTCTTCGGCGCGCTCAGCTCGGCGGCGCTGGACCTGGCCAGCCTGCGCGTGGTCTGCGACTGGATCCAGTACCGGCAGAACTTCTACGAGCCGGTCGAGGTCCGGCCGGTGCTGGCCGACCGGCCGCACCCGCAGAGCCGGGCAGCGGGCCGCAGCGCGGGGTTCCGGAGGGCGTCCCCCCGGCCAGCAGAGTCCCGCCCCCGGCCAGCACAGCGGCCTGGAGATCGCCATCGACCTGCGCCGCTGCGGCGACGGCGACATGGCGGCACGGGTCACCAGGGCGCTGGACGAGCAGGCCGGCCCGGGCGGGGCCGGGCACGTCCTGCTCGAACCCTGGCGGCCCGCCAGCGAAAGCTGCCTGTGGCGGTTCAACACGCTGTACTGGCAGGCGCTCTCCCGGTGGGAGGAGGCCACCGGGCGAGAGTACGAGCAGGCGCTGCCCGGCGGGCGGAGCGAGGCCCGCGACACCGATGTGGCCGGGGACCTGATCCGCGAGCTGCTGCGGGTCTGGGACGAGCTGGACGCGCGGCGCGCCCTGCCCGCGGAGCTCTACATCGCCGAACTCGGCGTGGGCAACGGCAGCCAGGCGCGCACCTGGCTGGACACGTTCGCCGTCCTGGACGCACACCACGGGCGGGACTACTACCGGCGGCTGCACTACCTGATGGGCGACTACTCCGCGCACGTGCTGGACCGGGCCAGGAAGGCGGTGGCCCACCACGGGGACAAGGTCAGCACCCTGGTCCTGGACGCGACCCGGCCGCAGCAGACCCTGGGGTTCCTGCGGGGCAAGGCGTTCTGCGTCTACATCTCCAACGTGTACGACAACCTGCCGACCGACGACGTGGCCAGCATCCGCGGGCACCCCTACCTGGTGGAGGTGCGTGCCTGCCTGCGGCGGGCGGACGCGGCCAGGATCGCGCGCCGGTACCACACCCGGCCCGGCGAGCTGGCCGCGCTCATCCACCGGCTGCTCCGGCTGGGGCCTGACCTGCTCGCCGAGGCGGCACCCGGCCGGTTCCCGGCCACCCGCGACGCCGTGGCGTTCTGGCAGGAGACCTGGTCCGCGCTGCGGCTGCAGGAGCGCTACGTGCCGCTGGACGGCCTGGACGCCTACCAGGTGACGCCGGCCATCACCGGCGAGATCCTCCGGCCGCTGCTGGAAAGCTGCGGCGACGCACGGATGCACGTCAGCAACGGCGCGCTGGCCAGTTTCACGGGCACGCTGCCGCTGCTGCACCCGTTCGGCCGGCTCCAGTGCCACGACCTGTTCCTGACCGCGCCGGACGGCTATCTCACCGGGTTCCACGGGCCGGGCAAGTACGACGGGTCGGTGGTCAACTGGGTCAACGGGCCGCTGCTGGCGCTGGCGGGCAACCGGCGCGGTTTCGACGTCCAGATCGCCCCGTCCCGTCGTCCTGGCGCAACTGTCAAGACGCTCACCGCGCAGGTGCGGGACTGATGGCCCCGGGCGCACCGGACCACCCGGCAGGCGGCACGGCGACCGCCGCCCTGCGGGGCACGCTGCTGGCCACGACGGTGGTCGGCTCGTACTCGGTGCCGGAATGGCTCGGCCGCCTGAAGACCGACTACCACCAGCGCCGGATCAGCGCGCACCACCTGGACGAGATCCACGACGTGGCGATCAAGGCGGCGCTGAAGGACCAGGAACTGGCCGGCGTGGACATCGTCTCCGACGGCGAGCTGCGGCGCGACAACGACATCGACTACCTGCTCACCCGCATTCCCGGGGTGGAGATCCCGGACCGGTCCAAGAGCGACTACTACGACTACTACGACGCGCAGGTGCGCGCGCCGCTGCCGGAGGCCCCCGGGATGAGCCCGGGGCTCGTCGAGGACTACGCGTTCACCAGGGAGCAGACGGGGCGCCCGGTCAAGTTCTCCTTCACCGGCCCGTTCTCGCTGTCGCGCCGGATCCGTGACACCGGCTACCCGGACCCGGCGGACCTGGTCCGGGCGCTCGCGCGGCGGCTCAACGGGCAGGCCAGGGAGCTGGCGGCGGCCGGTGCCGACCTGCTGCAGATCGACGAGCCGTTCCTGGCCGGCTACCCGGAGCAGGTGGACCTGGCGGTCGAGGCGGTCAACATCGTCACCGCCGGGGTGGACGCCGCCTGGGCCCTGCACGTCTGCTACGGCAACCGGTACGCCCGGCCGCTGTGGGAGGGGCATTACGACTTCCTGTTCCCGGCCGTGCTGTCGGCGCGCGTCGACGCGCTGGTGCTGGAGTTCGCCCGCAAGGGCCTGGACGACCTGCGGCTGCTGAAGGAGCATGCCTGGGACCGCTATCTGGGCCTGGGCGTGATCGACGTGAAGGCCACCGAGGTGGAGGCCCCGGGCCTGGTGGCTTCCCGGATCCGCCGGGCGCTGGAGTTCGTCCCGCCGGAGCGCCTGATGGTCAACCCCGACTGCGGCCTGCGCCACCTGCCGCCCGACGTGGCCAGGGCGAAGCTGCACGCGATGGTCGCCGGCACCGGCGAGGTCCGCCGCGAGCTGACGGCCGGATAGCCCGGCGGGCAGCCTGCCGCTCCGCGGCAGCGCCGGCGCGGCCCACGGCTCGCCATGCGCCCCGGCCGGCGCGGCGCCGGCGCCGGGCGGCCGGCGTGCAGCGCGGCTATCCGGGCAGCCGCCTCCCGGACGCCGGCCCGCAGTTCCGGCGGGTGGATGACCTCTGCCTCGGCGCCGAGGGCGAGTATGTCGAGCACCGCGAGATCGGCCGAGTCGATCCGGACCCAGGCCTCGACCCAGTCCTCGCGCCCCGCGACCGCGTGCGGGCTGCGGCGGACCCTGATGCCCGGCGGGCGGCCGAGCAGGGCGGCGAGCCGCCGGCCCTGTGGCGACAGCCGGACCCGCGCCCGCTGCACCTGCGGGCCGGCCGGGCCGCGGGCTGCGGCGGCCGGGCCGGTGGCCGCGGCCGGCAGGCCGCTGCGGAACCCGGCGAGCAGCTCGAATCCGCCCCGGCTGCCGCGGACCGCGTACACCGGGATCCCGGCGGCGCCGAGTGCCTCGATGTCACGCAGCACGGTGCGCGGCGACACCTCAAGCTCGGCGGCAAGCTGCCCGGCGGTCATCCGGCCCCGGGCCTGCAGCAGGCCCAGCAGCCCGACCAGCCTGCTCGCGCGCATACGCCAAAGATAGCGTTCGATCATGACAGAAGATGTCATGTATTGGCTGGGATAATCGCCAGGTCACCACGAGGGGAGACCACGATGACGGCTAGCGCCGCTGGCTCGGGGACCGCCGGGGATCCCTGGCTCCTGACCACGCCGCCCGGCAAGTCCGAGTTCGAGGCCTGGCGCGACGAGAGCGCCGATCCGCCCGCCCTGGTCGTCCAGGTGGGCACCACCCAGCTTCGTTACCACCTGCGCTGCATCGACGATCTGCACGCGATGCTGAAGGAGCGCGGCGACTGGGTGCCGCTCGGCAACGCCGACGAGCAGAAGCCCGCCCAGGACGGGACCGTGGAAGCCTGGGGCCGCTCGGCCGGCAACCCGGCCGGGGGCTGGTACGGCATGAAGAAGGGGCTGCGCGGCCGGTTCGGCAACTACGTGCCGCCGGTGCTGGAGGCGCTCGGGCTTGCCGAGGTCGAGCACAACGCCCGCAACAACCGGATGCGCGCCCGCTGACCGTCGCGGAAGCTGCCCGGTCAGCTCCACCAGGCGTGCCGGAGGCCGGCTACCGCACCGCCTTGCCGATGACGATCGACCGCCGCCGCCAGGGCTTGCGCACGTGCGGCTCCGACGCCGTGGGCGCATGGTCGCGCGGCCCGAAACCGGGGAGGAAGTCCGCCGCTGACCCGTCGTTCTCAGCGCCCGCTGCCTGTGCCTGCGGCTGGGGTGCGGCCACCACCGCCGGCGGTGGGCCGGCACCGGCCGCCGAAGGAACATTACCGGCCACGCGGCCAGCGGCGGCGGGCCATGCTCCCCGGCCACCCGCCGGAACAGCCAGTCCACGGCATCGGCGTCGGGACGCGCGCAGGGGTCCTTGCGGAGCAGCCCGCTGAGCACCGGCCACAGCAGGCCCGCGCGCCGCGGCGGGTCCGGGCAGGCGTTCATGACCGCGGTGAGCACGGCCGCCGTACCGTCGCGGCCGAAGGGTGCATGTCCCTCCACCGCCGCGTACAGCGCAGCCCCCAGCGACCACAGGTCCGCCGCAGGTGTGGCGGGCTCCCCGCTGGCACGTTCAGGTGCCATGTAGAGCGGTGACCCGCCCAATGCTTCCGGCGCCGTCAGCGGCGGGCTGCCGCCGGCGATGACCATGCCGAAGTCGGCGAGCAGCACCCGGTTGCCCGGGCCGAGCAGAATGCTGCCCGGCTTGATGTCGCGGTGCAGCACGCCCACGGTGTGCGCTTCGCGGACCGCAGCGAGAACCTGCAAGCCGACCTGGGCTGCCTGCTCCGGCCGGAGCGGGCCATCGTTACGCACGACATCGCTGAGCGGACGATGGGGAAACCGGTACGGGGCGGCCTCGAACACCATCCAGGGCCGCCCGTCTTCTTCGGCGACGTCGAGGACTCTGACGATGTTCGGATGATCGAGCTGCGGCAAACGCGCGAGCCTCGGCGAGCAGACGTTCGCGCCGCGATTCCTGCTCCTGCGCGTCGGCGGGCGGCGCCCAGGGGACCGCCCTGAGCACCACGTCCCGGTGCCGCAGCCCGTCATTGGCGAGCCAGACAGCTCCCATGTCATCCCTGCGGATAACGGTCCGAAGCCGGTACCGGGCGGCGACGACGCGGCCCGGTTCAGCGCGCCCCATACCTTGCGCCTACCCGATCGCGGCACAGGCGTAACCATGACACAACGACCCGAAAGGTTGCCGCGCCCCGAACCTGGGCCTGCCAGGTCAACCAGGCCCGGTCTCGGCGAGCGTGGTGGAAACCTGGGCGCCGCTGAGATGGCTGCCCACGGCGGTGAACCCGGCGGCCTGGCCGGGCGCCACCCCGGCCAGGACACTGCCGCCACCGCGGCGCGGGCTGGCGGCGGCCTGGAGGGTCCAGGCGGTGCCGTTCCATGCCTCGGCCAGCGGCACCGCCAGGCCGGAGCCGGTGGTGTACCCGCCCACCGCGGCGCAGGCTCGCGGCGACCGGCAGGACACGCCGTAGAGGCTGGTGAAGACGCCGGGCAGGAAGGGAGTCCGCTGCACCTTCCAGGTGCCGTCCCGCCACGACTCGGCCAGCGCCGAGAGACCTGCGGGGAAGCTGTAGGAATCCCCCACCGCGGTGCATGTCGTTGCCGAGCCGCAGGAGACGCCGTACAGGGTGTCGTCGCCGGCCGGGGTGGCCTGGATGGCCCAGGTGGTGCCGTTCCACCGCTCGGCCAGCCCCACCAGGGCGCCCGAACTCTCGTAGTTGCCGACGGCGGTGCAGGCGCTGGGCGAGGTGCACGACACGCTGTCCAGGACGATGTTGGTCCCGCCCGCGGGACTCGGGACCTGCTGGATGGTCCAGGCGGTGCCGTTCCACGACTCGGCCAGCGGCACCGCGAGGCTGCCCGGCCGGCCCGGTAGTACCCGACCGCGGTGCAGGCCGTCGCGGACGTGCAGGACACCCCGGACAGCTCGCCGAACGTGCCGGGCGGCGCGGGGGCGGGCCGGATGGTCCAGGCGGTGCCGTTCCACGACTCCGCCAGGGTGGCGCCGGACCGCGGGCCATAGACCTTTCCGACCGCCATGCAGGCCGATGCCGAGGTGCATGACACGCTGACGAGGGAGCTATGCCGCAGCCCCGCAGGGTCGGGCGTGTGCTGGACGCGCCATGCGGTCCCGTTCCATGCCTCCGCCAGGGTCAGGCTGGTGCCCGGGCTGTTGTCGTAGAACCCGACGGCGGTGCAGGCCGTGGGCGCGCCGCAGGACACCCCGGCCAGGATGCTCGGCACGGCCCCGGCCGGGTCAGGGGCGGCCTGGACGGCCCAGCCGCGCCGCCTCCTGAACCTCGGCCAGCGTCCGGTGGGTGCCGGAACCGTCGCGGTAGTACCCGGCGGCGACGCAGGTGGCCGGGCCGCACGAGACGCCGGCCAGGGCACTGGCGAAGCGGGTGGGGGCGGGGATGCTGACGATCGACCACGCGGTGCCGTTCCAGGCCTCGCCGAGCGTCGCCGTGGTGCTGCTCCCCCCGGCGGAGGAGGATCCCACCGCGGTGCACGAGGCCGCCGACCGGCACGACACGCCGGCCAGGAGGTCGAGGCCCTCGGAGGTGCCGGCCGGGTTGGGGGTGGGCTGGATGGACCACGTGGTGCCGTTCCATGCCTCCGCGAGCGTCGCCGCCAGCGGGGCGCCGGAACTGCCTGGCCCGGCGCGGCCAGGGCCGCCCCGGCCGCGCCGGGCGCCGGAACGGCGCGCGCCCTGGATGGAGTCACCGACGGCGGTGCACGCGGCCGCCGCACTGCACGAGACGCCGTACAGGCGGCTGACGATGGCGCCGGGCGGGTTGGGCACGGCGAGGACCTTCCAGGTGCTGCCGTCCCATGCCTGCGCCAGCGTCACGATGTCGTCGGAACTGGCGCTCAGCTCGTTCCCGACGGCGATGCAGGCCGTCGCCGCGGTGCAGGACACCCCGGCCAGGAAGCCGTAGACGGCACCTGGCAGGGCTGCTGGCCTCCACCAGCGTCCAGCGCGTGCCGTTCCACGAGTAGGCCAGCCGGTCCCTGACGTTCGGCCCGGCTTCGTCGCCCCCGACGGCCACGCACGAGGTGGCCGAGCCGCATGACACGCCCGCCAGGATGCTGCGGGTCGCGCCGGACGGCACAGCCGTGGGCTGCACCGACCACGTGCTGCCATCCCAGCGCTCGGCGAGGGTGACCTGCTCACCCAGGTTGCTGGTGTAGTACCCGACGGCCGTGCACGCGGTGGCGGCGCTGCAGGACACCGCGTCCAGGGCGCTGTGCGTGCCGCCCGGCGGCATGGGCACGTGCTGGATGCTCCAGGCGGTGCCGTCCCACGACTCGGCCAGCGCGGAGGTGCCCGCGCGGCTGGCGGACGATCCCACGGCAACGCACTGGTCCTGGCTGGTGCAGGTGTCCGCCGCCAGGCTCCCGTTCGCCACCATGGCCTCGGGCGTGCGCTCGATGGACCACGCCGTCCCGGCGCCCGCCGCCCACGCCGGGTGCCCGGGATCGGCCACCGCCCCAGCGAGCATCGCGGCAACCGCCAAGGAGAATCGCCGCGCCCCAGCGGAAAAGCGGCATATCCGAAGCATCCCAGCCTGCCCAGCCGGGCGGGTCGCGTGATCGACCGGCAATGGCGTTCAGCCAGTGCCGCGATTACCGCCCGGCCGCGGCCAGCCCGGCCATTAAACGTTGAGCAGCTTCTTAAGGAACTGGCCGGTGTAGCTCGCCTCGTTGAGCGCGACCTGCTCGGGCGTGCCGGTCGCCACCACCAGGCCGCCGCCGGAGCCGCCGTCCGGGCCGAGGTCGATCACCCAGTCCGCCGTCTTGATGACGTCCAGGTTGTGCTCGATCACGATGACGGTGTTGCCGCTTTCCACCAGCCGGCCGAGCACGCCGAGCAGCTTGCGGATGTCCTCGAAGTGCAGCCCCGTGGTGGGCTCGTCCAGCACGTAGATGGTCCGCCCGGTCGAGCGGCGCTGCAGTTCGGACGCGAGCTTGACCCGCTGCGCCTCACCGCCGGACAGGGTGGGCGCGGGCTGGCCCAGCCGGACGTACCCGAGGCCGACGTCGGTGAGCGTCTTGAGGTGCCGGTGGATGGCGGGCACCGGCTCGAAGAACTCCGTCGCCTCCTCGATCGGCATGTCCAGCACGTCCGCGATCGTCTTGCCCTTGTAGTGCACGCCGAGGGTGTCGGTGTTGTACCGGGCGCCGTGGCAGACCTCGCACGGGACGTAGACGTCCGGCAGGAACTGCATCTCGATCTTGATGGTGCCGTCACCGGAGCAGGCCTCGCACCGGCCGCCCTTGACGTTGAAGGAGAACCGCCCCGGCTGGTAACCACGGATCTTCGCCTCGGTGGTCTGCGAGAACAGCCGCCGGATGTGGTCGAAGACGCCGGTGTAGGTGGCCGGGTTGGACCGCGGGGTGCGCCCGATCGGGCCCTGGTCGACGTGCACCACCTTGTCCAGGTGCCCGGTGCCGGTGACCCGGGTGTGCCGGCCCGCCACGGTGCGCGCGCCGTGCAGTTCCCTGGCCAGGGCGTTGTACAGGATGTCATTGACCAGCGTGGACTTCCCGGAGCCGGACACCCCGGTGACCGCGACGAAGCAGCCGAGCGGGAAGGCCACGTCGACGCCGCGCAGGTTGTGCTCGCTGGCGCCCTTGACCACGACCTCCTTGCCCCTGGCGGGCTTGCGCCGGGTGGCCGGCAGCGGAATCGACTCCCGGCCGGTCAGGTAGGCGCCGGTCAGCGAGTCCTTGCTGGCCAGCAGGTCGTCCAGCGGCCCGGACACGACGATCTTCCCGCCGTGCTCGCCCGCGCCGGGGCCGATGTCCACCACCCAGTCCGCCGCGCGGATGGTGTCCTCGTCGTGCTCCACGACGATGAGGGTGTTGCCCAGGTCGCGCAGCCGCAGCAGGGTTTCCAGCAGCCGGTGGTTGTCCCGCTGGTGCAGCCCGATGGACGGCTCGTCGAGCACGTACAGCACGCCCACCAGCCCGGAGCCGATCTGCGTGGCCAGCCGGATCCGCTGCGCCTCACCGCCGGCCAGCGTGGCCGAGGCACGGTCCAGCGTCAGGTAGTCGAGGCCGACGTCGAGCAGGAACCCGAGCCGGGCGTTGACCTCCTTGAGGATGCGCCCGGCGATCTGGTAGTCCCGGTCGGACAGGTTCAGCGCCAGCAGCAGCTTGGCCAGTTCCCCGATGGGCAGCGCGCAGAACTCGGCGATCGACTTGCCGTCCACGGTCACCGCCAGCGACACCGGCTTCAGCCGGGCGCCCTGGCAGGTCGGGCAGGGCACCTCGCGCATGTACCCGGCGAAGCGCTCCCGGCTGGAGTCGCTTTCCGCCTCGGAGTGCCGGCGCTCGATGTACGGCACCACGCCCTCGAAGCTGGTGTAGTACGACCGCTCCCGGCCGTACCGGTTCTTGTAGCGGACGTGCACCTGCTCGTCGTGGCCGTACAGCAGCGCCTTCTTGGCCGCCGCGGACAGCCGCGACCAGGGCGTGTCGATGCCGAACCCGAGCGCCGAGCCCAGCGCCTCCTCCAGGCGCAGGAAGTAGTCGCTGACATGACCGGCGCTCCACGGGCCGATCGCGCCTTCGGCCAGCGTCAGCGACGGGTCAGGGACGACCAGTTCGGGGTCCACCTCCATCCGGGTGCCCAGGCCCGTGCAGTCCGGGCAGGCGCCCCAGGGGGAGTTGAAGGAGAACGAGCGCGGCTCCAGTTCCTCGAAGGACAGGTCGTCGTAGAGGCAGGCCAGGTGCTCGGAGTACATCCGCTCCCGGTGCGGGTCGTTCTCGGGCAGGTCGATGAAGTCGAGCACGACCACGCCGCCGGACAGGCCGAGCGCGGTCTCCACCGAGTCGGTCAGCCGGCGCCGCGCGGACTCCTTGACCGCCAGCCGGTCCACCACCACCTCGATGGTGTGCTTCTCGTACTTCTTCAGCGCGGGCGTCGGGCTGCTCCCGGCCTCGTCCAGGCGCACCACCACGCCGTCCACCCGGGCCCGG
This sequence comes from uncultured Actinomycetes bacterium, assembly GCA_963795785.1. GTDB lineage: Bacteria > Actinomycetota > Actinomycetes > Streptosporangiales > Streptosporangiaceae > DASXKD01. Next base: position 33,102 of record CAWCKG010000072.1, on the reverse strand, counting down.
GAGAACCCCTTGATCTGGAGTTCGCGGAGCAGTTCTGTGTACTCGCCCTTGCGCCCGCGGACCACCGGGGCGAGCACCTGGAACCTGGTGGCCTCGTCGAGCTCGAGCACCCGGTCCACGATCTGCTGCGGGGTCTGCCTGGCGATCGGCCGGCCGCAGACCGGGCAGTGCGGCTTGCCCACCCGCGCGTACAGCAGCCGCAGGTAGTCGTAGACCTCGGTGATGGTCCCGACCGTCGACCGCGGGTTGCGGCTGGCCGCCTTCTGGTCGATGGACACCGCCGGGGACAGCCCGTCGATGAAGTCCACGTCGGGCTTGTCCATCTGGCCGAGGAACTGGCGGGCATACGCCGACAGCGACTCCACGTACCGGCGCTGGCCCTCGGCGAAGATGGTGTCGAACGCCAGGCTGGACTTGCCCGAGCCGGACAGCCCGGTGAACACGATCATCGAGTCCCTGGGCAGGTCGAGCGACACGTCCTTGAGGTTGTGCTCGCGCGCCCCGCGCACAACGAGACGATCAGCCACAGCGCTCTGCTCTCTGGTGGTTCCGGCCGCGGTCAAGGGGACACGTCATGGTATCCGGGGGCACTGACAAAACAGGTTTCCGCAGATCCCCGGCCCATCGGGGCCCGAGGGTCGCTTCCCGGGCCAGCCCCAGGTCACGTGACGAAGTCACGAGGCCTTGTGCCAGCGGGGGTCCGGGGGTCGCCCCCCGGGCCAGCACGGTGCTCATACCACCAGCCCCTGCGCCCAGCCTGCCACGCCGTGCGCAAGGATTGGCGGCGATGCCCGAAAGGGGTAGCGCATGAACGAGGCCCGTCATTCCCTGGACCGCCTGGCGGCGGCGACCGATCGCGTGCTCGCGACTGCCACCGGGATGAACGACGCCCAGGCGCGCGAACCGTCGCTGCTGCCGGGCTGGACCCGCGGGCACGTGCTGAGCCACATCGCCCGCAACGCGGACGGGATGGTCAACCTGCTGCGCTGGGCACGTACCGGCACGCAGACCCCCATGTACGCCAGCGCCGAGAGCCGCAGCGCGGACATCGAGGCGGGCGCCGGCCGGCCCGCGGCCAGCCTGGCCGCGGACGTGCGCGAGTCGGCGGCCGCGCTCGCCGCCGCGGCGGCGGACATGCCGGACGACGCCTGGACGGCGCAGGTCCGCGCGTTGCACGGGCCGCCATTCCCGGCTCTCGGTGTGCTGGAGCGGCGCCTGTCGGAGGTGGAGATCCACCACGTGGACCTGGCGGCGGGCTACTCACCCGGCGACTGGCCGGACGACTTCCTCAGCGAGGCGCTGCCCAGGGTCGCCGGGTCTTTCGCCGGGCGCGCCGACGCACCGCGGTGCCTGGTCCGGGCGGACGGCACCACGGACTCGTTCCGGATCGGCCCGGAGCAGGCCGGCCCGCCGCCGGTGATCATCCACGGACAGCCTGCCGACCTGCTGGCCTGGCTGCTCGGCCGGGGCGACGGCAGCAGGCTGACCCTGGCCGCCGGGGACGCGCTGCCAGAGTTGCCCCCGTGGCGGTAGGGCTGCACGATGGGCCGTTTGGTAAGAAAGAAGACTGCGAAGCGTAAGGAGAGACCGTGGCCTATACCGGAGACGTGACCGTCGGGGGCCCGCCCGACGCGCGGGAGATCACCGGCCTGAGGGTGACCAAGCTCGCCGTTGGGCCCATGGACAACAATGCCTACCTGCTCGAATGCACCCAGACCGGTGAGCTGGTGCTGATCGACGCGGCCAACGAGGCACCGCGGCTGATCGAACTGCTCGGTGGCCGGCCGCTGAGCAGGATCGTCACCACCCACCGGCACTGGGACCACTGGCAGGCGCTGGCCGAGGTGCAGGCCGCGACCGGCGCGGCGGTGATCGCCCACCCAGACGACGCGCCCGAGCTTCCGGTGACCGCCACCGGGCTGGTGAGCCATGGCGGCACGGTGCCGGTGGGCGCGCGGGAGATCTCCGTGATCCACCTGCGCGGGCACACGCCGGGCAGCATCGCGCTGTGCTACGACGCGGGCGGCGAACTGGCCGACACCCCGCACCTGTTCACCGGCGACTCCCTGTTCCCCGGCGGGCCGGGTAACACCGAGCACGACCCGAAGCGGTTCGGCCAGCTCATCGACGACCTGGAGGAGCGGGTGTTCGGGACGCTGCCGGATGGCGCCTGGGTGTACCCGGGTCACGGCAAGGACACCACGCTGGGCACCGAGCGCCCGCACGTTCAGGAGTGGCGCGCCCGGGGATGGTGACCGCGGCGCCGGCCGTGGTGGTGGTGCCGCGGCTGGCGCACGCTGATCTGGGTGGCGTAGACGACCACGTTGCTCAGGTAGGAGCCGGTCACTGGGTCGAACACGCCGCCGCACGTGATGAGGCGCAGTTCGGCGTCCGGGACCGGGCCATAGACCTGCTCGGTCGGGAAGTCGTTCTTGGGGTACATGTGCTCGGCGGACACGCGGAACACCGCCAGCGTGCCGTCGGCGCGCCGCACGTATACCAGGTTGCCCGGGCGGAGCAGGCGCAGCCGGAAGAAGACGGCGGGCCCGGCGGTGGAGTCGATGTGCCCGGCGATGATCGACGAGCCGATCTCACCGGGCCGCGGGCTCCCGATGTACCAGCCCGCCACGGTCGTGGTGGTCGGCACCTGGAGCGTGCCCTGCGGGGTCCGGCCGAGCCTCATCAGCGCGGTGCGGACGTGGATCGCCGGGATGGCCAGGGCCACCGGCCGGGCCACCTGCTTGCTGGAGTGCGGCTGCGGCGGGGCGGCGAAGATCCCGTGCGGCGCCGGGGCGGCCTTGGCCAGCGGGCGCGGGATGTCAGCCGGGCGCCCGGTCAGCCGGGTCAGCCCGACCGTGCCGCCCACGACCGCGAGCAGCCCGGCCATGATCACGATGGTCGCCAGCGGCCGCCGCACCAGCCGCGCCCGGGACCCGCGGTGCCCGCTGTCCGGGCCGGCCTCCGGCACGGCCTGCTCGGCCTTGGCGGCCTTGCTCGGCCTTGGCCCAGGCCTTCGCGGCCTTCTCAGGCTTCGCGGCCCTAGCGGCCTTGCTGAGCCAGCCGAATCTGCCGGGCTTGCCGTCTTCGACGTCCTCATCCCAGAAGTACCACTGCTGCAGTGCATGCCCGGCTGGAGGATCCCCCTGCCAGGGGGATCCTCCAGTTACCGGGCCTCCTGCTGGCGGTTCAGCGGGCGTGACGGGCGACGCTCCTCACCTTGCGCATCCGGTAGGCCCCCGCGGTGGCGATCAGCGCACCGGCGGCGACCAGGCTGACCCACAGCACCGGGAACGGCGCCGGCGCCGGCGCCGTGCCGCCCAGGCCGGTGTTCGCACCGCCCTGCGGCAGGACCGCGCTGCCCGCGGAGTCCTCAAGGTTGGCGAGTTCCAGGCCCTTGTTCGAGGAGTCCAGCACCACCAGCGTGTGGATCGTGCCGGCGGTCAGCGAGATGTTCGCAGACCCCTTGGCGCCCATGCCGGCGAAGTGCACGTCGAAGCTGCCCGGCGGGGTGCTCACGTAGTTCGTCACGTGCGCGAAGTCAAGCGACTTGGCCAGCGTGCGGTGGTTCGCCATGACGGTGATCTTCTGATAGCGCAGCGATGCCTGGATCACCCGCACCAGCGACCTGCCCCGCGGTGTGGTCAGCCGGTCATTGAGGACCTGCAGCCGCAGCCCCTTGGCCGGGCCCATGCCCGCGACCGTGTAGGCGCCGCCCGCCGCGATCTGCACGCTGGTGGACAGCACCGGCTGCGACGAGGGCGAGGCGCCGGTGAGGCGCATCGCGACGGTGTACTCGCCGGCGGTCACCTTCTCGTACGGCGAGACCGTCCCGTAGGCAACGTGATGCAGCACGATCATGGCGTGCGAGTTGCCGAACGAGTAGAGGTAGACGTCCACCGGGGGGGTGTTCGGCGACAGGTGCGCAAGCCGGATCCAGCCGGTGTTGCTGTGGTGGTGGGCCGTGGCCGCGGACGCGGCAGGAACCGACGCCATCGCCACGCCCGAGGCCATCGTGCCAAGGCCCAGCACCGACATCAGTACGGGTGCCAGAGCCCGGGTCACCGTGGACCTGAATCTCATCTGGTTTCTCCTTGTCTTAACCGTGCGTGCCGAGCAGGCCAAGCAGGCTGGGCGCCGGATAACCGACACGAAGCACGGTCCGCCGTGATGTGGTTTTCACCACGGCGATTACTGATGGGTGATAAGTCGTCTGCTGCGCGATAAGGAAGCCGCGCAGCTCCTCAACCGATGCGGCCGGGGTACTGCCGGGGCCAGGTGCCCCGGTGATCTCGGCGGATCGCAGCGGCACCCCTGGGGAGGCGCCGGCCTGGCGTGCGCCGAAGCTGATGATGTCCACCGGGTGGCTGGAGGCGAGGGTTACCAGCGTCTCCATCAGCCGGGTGTCAACCTCGCCAGCGGCAAGCTGGCGGCGGGCGGCGGGAGCCGCGTGGATCGAGGGATTGTGCGCCATCTCCGCGCCGGCCGACCTGCGCGCCGCCACGTCAGCGGCCAGCTGGGTCAGGTAGGCGTGCGCGCCATCCGGCGCGAACACGCGGACCTCGACGAGCGCCGCGCCCGAGCCGAAGGCTGCCAGGCTGACCGGGGCGTACACGCTGGTCAGGCGACTGCCGAACTGGCTGCGCAGCGTCCCGGTGTCCATCAGTATCTCCGAGCCGAGCGGATCCGGCTGGTTCGGCCCGAGCATGAGCAGCCGGTTGGCCTGGAGGTGGGCCGCTTCGAGCGCCGCGCACATGATCGGGTCACAGCCGATGATCTCGTCCGAGTTGACCTGCCGGGCCACCCAGGCGGCGGCCTGCTTCCTGGCCGTGGCCACGGCACCGAGCGCGCCGCCGACGCTCGCCGCGCCGGAGCCGCCCTGCGCGGTCCCGCTCCCCCGGCTGGACCCGGGCGAGGTGCCCGGCCTGGTCACCGCGACCGTGATGGCACCGGCCCCGAACAAGATTGCCGCCACCAGGAGCCCGGCCAGCACGCGCCACCTGGTCCGCGCCATCCGGCGGTGCAGCCACAGCCGGAACGTGGTGACCACGACCGTGCCCCAGGAAGGCTCCGCGCCGGGCCGCCTGGCCGGTGGTCCGGCGGCCGGCCTGGTCGCGGGCACGGCACCAGGCCGGACGGCGGGCATGGCACCAGGCCGGGTGGCAGGTGTCCCGGGAGTGCCCGGGGTGGGCCTGGGCGGTGGCCCCTGGCGGGCGGGAACGCGCGGCGGCAGGCCGGCCGGTGCCGGCGATGCACCGGGCACCGGGCCACCGGGGACCGGGCCACCGGGGACTGGGCCGCCGGGCACTGGGCTGCCGGGCGACTGGGCCACCGGGCGACTGGGCCGCCGGGGACGGGGCTGTCGGGGACTGGGCTGTCGGCGGGCGCTGCCGATCGCGGGAGCGCTGCTCGCGGCGCCGCCGGCGCCGGCCAGGCCCGCGCCGGACTGCCGGGCCCTGGACTCCGCCATGCTTATCGGGCCGGTACCCACCCGGCCGGTCCCAGACGCTCCGCCCCGGCCGGGCTCGCCTGGCCGCCTGGCTCGCGGCCGCCGGGCTCGCGGCCGCCTGGCCACTGACGGCCGGGCCGGTGCCGGACTCTGCCATGCTTATCGGGCCGGTGCCCACCCGGCCGGTCCCAGACTTCGCCTCGGCCGGCCCGGCGCCCTGCGGGCTCGCCCCGGCCGGATGTGCCCCGGGCGGCCCGATGCCGCCGGGGTTTTCGTCAGCCGGGTCCTCCCCGGCCGAACTGGTGTCCGGGGAGTGCTTGTCCGCGGGGGTCACGTCGGAGGGTCTCGTCTCAGCCGGGCTCTCCTCGGGTGGGCTGGCCTCGTCCGGGCTCACCCCGGCCGGGCTGGTGTCGTCGGGGCCCGCGTCGGCAGGGCTGGCACCGGCCGATTCGTGCGGCGGAAGCGCCGGCCCGTGCGGGGCCTGCGGCATCTCGTCATCGTCGTCGTGCGCCCGCCCGCGGTAGGGCGCGACCAAGCTGCCCGCTGGCTGGTGTCCCAGCCGTACGGGCCCACTGGCCCTGCCCGGTACCCTCACTGAACGTGACGGCCGGCGTAGCGGCGACGGCATGACGATTTCCCCCCGGTCACCAGGCATAGAGCTAGGACGTGACCGCAGGAATATAGACGATCACACCGCTATATTCGATTTCAAGCGGAATCGCCCACTGTTCCTAAGAAACTACGTGTTGTGTAGAAGAATATAGCGATTTACACCTTAATCCATAACTTAGCGTAAGTTCTAGCTTGTTATGAGTGGTTTGGTGTTTTCTGATCTGTTCGTCCGGTCATCGCGCTCAGCACCCGGCGATATAGCGCCACCACAGAATCCACGGCATCTCCGCAGTCCAGCAGTGCGCCACCACGCTCCGTAGCCGCCACTCGCAGCCGGGCGGCGGCGCCCGGATCCGTGATGACGGCCAGGATCGCTGCGGCGAGCGCCCCGGCATCCCCCGCCGGGACCAGCACCGCCGCGTCCTCCCCCGTCAGTTCGGGGATGCCGCCGACCCGCGAGGCCACCAGCGGCCGCCCGGCCCGCAGCGCCTCCTGCACAACCAGTGGCTGGCCCTCCCACAGGCTCGGCACCACCACCACGTCGGCGGCCGCCATCAGCGCGGGGACATCGCTGCGCTGCCCGAGGAACCGGACCGGAACCCCGGCGGCGCGAGCCTGGGCGGCCAGCGCGCCAGCCAGCGGGCCCGCCCCGGCGATCGCCAGCCGCGGGGCCGGGTCGCGGTCCTGCCACCGGGCAGCGGCGTCGATCAGCACCGCGAACCCCTTCTGTTCCGCCAGCCTGCCCGCCGCGAACACGGCCGGCCCGTCAGCACCGCCGAGGTCCTCCCTGGCCACGGCGACCTGGCCCGGCCCCGGCGGTGCACCGCCGGGGGCCGCGACCACCGCCCGCCCGCCGTCGCGCGCCCCGGCCCGGCGCATCCGCGCCGCGAGATCGCCGCTGACCCAGGTCACCGCGGCCGCCCGGCGAGCGATGAGGCGCTCAAGTGCGGCATGGACGTAGCGGCCGAGGCCAGTGGCGGGCGGGGCGTTGTGCACGGTGACCACGAGCGGGACCGGCAGCCGGGCCTGTGCCAGCGCCGCAAAGGCTCCCGCCCGCAACCCGTGCGCGTGCACGAGATCGGGCGCCCAGTCCCGCAGCAGGCGCCGCAGCCGCAGCACCGCGGCCAGATCGCGGGCGGGCCGGGGCCGGTCGGCCATCTCCACAGCCACGAACCTGCCGGGCCCGCCCTGCCCGCCGGCCCCGGCCTGATCCGGCCCGGGCTGCCCGTCTGCCCCGGCCCGATCCGGCCCGGGCTGCCCGTCTGCCCCGGTCTGATCCGGCCCGGGCTGCCCGTCCTGGCCGAAGTAGCGCCGCCCGGTCTCCGCCGGCCCGAACACCCGGACCGCCATCCCGCGCGCCGCGCACCCCTGCGCCAGCATGGCCACGTGCGGGCCGGTCCCGCCGGCCGTGGTGCCGAGCACGTAGGCGATCCGCAGCGGCGAACCGTCCCGCTCCGCCGGATCCCGGCTCACCGGCCCCACCTCCCCGCGGTCCTGGCGGCCAGCGCGCGCAGGTCGCCGCCGTCCAGCACCAGCGCGGCCACCCCGAACACCGCTGCCGCGCTAAGGCAGGCGAGCACCGTGACTGCAGCGTTGGGAATGAACCCAGAGACGTGCAGCCTGGCGGACACCAGTGCGCCTGCGGCGCCGCCCAGCCACCGCGCCGGCCAGGCCCGCGCCCGCCGCGCGTGCCGACCCGCGCAGCGCCGCCGCGCCCCGGGTGCCGCGCACGGCCGCGAGCAGGGCGATCCCCGTGTAGGTCAGGCCGATCGTGTTGCCAAGGCCGAGCACCGGCACCACCCAGCGGGCGTTGACCAGCGGCACCGCGGCGACGTCCACCGCGATGACCACCAGCCAGCCGCCGACCAGCGCGGCGGCGGCCACCCGGCTCCGGCCGCTGGCGAACAGCACCCGTGACAGCGCGGCGGACAGCCCGAAGCCGACAAGTCCCGGCGCGAACGCGATGAAGGTCAGCGCCAGCTGGCGCACCTGTTCTGGGTGCGTTACGAACAGCCGCGCAGCCGGCCATGCCGCCCCGGCGAGCAGCGCCGCGCCGAGCCAGGAGACGAGCATTGCCGCGCGGACGGCACCTGCGGCGGTGCGGTCGAACTCGCCCCCGGCCGCCGCGGACAGCAACGGGAACACGCTGGTCGCGATGGGTACCGCCAGCACCGCGTACGGCACGAAGAACATCTGCCAGCCGTAGTTGTAGAGCACCACGGCACCTGCGCCCTGGTGCCCGTTGGCCAGCACGATGACCGTCACCAGGGCGGCGTCCTGGGCGACGAACGCCGCGACGCCGACGGCGGCCAGCGCCCGCACCCGCCGCGCCACCCCTGGCGGGAAGCGGAGCGTGGGCCGTAGCCGCAGCTTGAGCCGCAGCGCCGGGCCGAGCGCGGTGAGCATGAGGGCGGCGACGCCTGCCGTGGTGCCCACCGAGAGCATCAGTTCGGCCGACAGGGGCAGGCGGGCGAGGCCGCCACGGTTCCCGGCAGCCAGCGGGACGAAGGCAAGGTAGGCGCCGATCACCACCATGCTGGACACGACGGGGGCCAGCGCGGGCGCGGTGAACCGGCGGTGCGCCTGCAGGATCCCGTAGAGCACCACGGCCAGGCCGTAGAGCAGGATCTGCGGCGCGAACACCACCAGCATGCGCGAGCTGACCGTGACCACGGCCGACTGGGAGCAGTGCGGCACACCGGCCAGCAGCACCGAGGCGAGCGGGTGCGCGACGAGGGCGACTATCAGGCTGGCCGGGGCGAGCAGGACGACCGTCCAGGTCAGCAGTGCCGAGGCGATCTGGGCGGCCTCGGCGTCGGCGCCCTGGCGGGCACTGGCGCCCGCGGCTTGCTCCCCGGCCCCCTCCGTCCGGGCCTGCCCGGCCGGGATGTTCCCGCCGCCGGCTGGCCCTGCCCGGCCGCCCGGCCCGCCGCCGGGGTCCCGGCCGCATCTGCCGCGGCCGGGCCTGGTTCGGCGCGGCCCGTTTCGGGCGTGCGATCCATGGCCGGGGCCGCCAGGTGGCCGTTCGCCGCCGGGGCGCCTCCCGGGCGGCCGTTCGCCACCTGGACCTTCCCCGCCGGGACCTTCCCCGCCTGGCGGTTCGGCGGCGCGCCGTTCCCCACCGGGCGGTATTGCGCCCGGTGGGCGGCCGCACCGGCCAGGACCGGCACGATCGCGCCGGTGAGGGCGCCGCCGAGGACGATGTCGTAGATGATGTTCGGCACCTGGTTGGCGGTGGCGTACGCGGTTCCGAGGCAGTGGCTGCCGACCGTGTGCGCGAAGACAAGCTGGCGGCCGAAGCCCACCACCCGCGCGATCACCGTGATGCCGCCGATGAGGGCCGCGGCGCGCCCGATTCCACGGCCCGCCTGGCGCAGCGGGCTGGCCTCGGTGACCGAGGCCGGCGGCCCGGTCACGACGGTGCTGTCGCCGCCGTTGCTCCGGCCTCCCGGGGTTCCGCGGGCGGCGGTCGTCGCGCCCCGGGACCGGGGCGGCCGGAACGGGCCGGCGGCCGAGCATGTCGAGCCACCGCAGGGCCGGGGTGCGCTCGATGACGGCGGTGAAGCTGACCACCTCGCTGGCCGCGGTGAGGCCGGTGACCATGGCCAGCAGCGCGAGCCTGGCCGGGCGGGACAGGCTGGCCGCGGCCGCCGTCCCGAGCAGGGCGCCGAGCGCGTTGGCGCCCGCGTCCCCGAGCATCGCCCGTTCGCCGAGGTCCTCGGGAAGCAGCGCGATCGCGGCGCCGAGCGGGGCGGCCACCGCGGGCCGCGCGGCGGGCCGGGTGGCCAGGAGCGTTCCGCCGGCCAGCGCCACCTTGAGCGCGCGGCCCGGGCGCAGGTCGAACAGGTTCAGCAGGTTGGCGCCGCCGGCCACCAGGCCGGCGTTGATGGCGACGTCGAAGGGGCCGCCGCCGAGCAGCGCGGCCGACACCAGGCCCGTCGCGCCGATCCCGCCGAGCTTGACCGCGCCCGTGGTGACCTCGCCGCGGGCCAGCGCCCCGAGGTGCCCGCGGAACCCGCGCCGGCTGCCGCTGCCCGCCAGGTCGTCGTACCCGCCGAACGCCGCCGCCCCGGTGCCGGCCACCGCCAGCGCGGCCCGGACCCGGGGCGGCAGGCCGGGCCCGAGCACCGATACCGCAACGCTGCCCGCGGCCAGCGCGGGACCCTCCAGCAGGGTGAGCTGGTCGCCCCGGTGGTTGGTCCTGGTCCAGGTCGCCGGCGCCGCCCGGCGGCCTGCGGGACAACGCGGCATAGGCGGCCCGGGCGGCACCAGCGGCGGCGCCCGCTGCGAGCGCGGCGGCCACGCTCGCAGCGGCCGTGGCAGGCCGGGCCGTGGCAGGCCGGGAACGGCGCGGCGGGCCGGGCCGCCGGGCACCGGGGCTCATGGCTTCGCCGATCTGGTCGCGGCCGGCCTGGCCCGGCTGCTTGCCGCGCCCTGGGTCGCCGCGGTGGGCGACACGGTCGGCGCGGGACTCGGGGGCGGGCTCGGCCCGGCGGCGCTCGCGTTCGCGGTCACGCCGTAGCTGCCGCTCTTGCCGTGCTCCATGTCGGCCAGCGACTGGGCGACCACGATCTGGCCGATCGCGTAGTCGGCATTGTCCACGCTGGACAGGTGCCCGGCCCGGCCGCCCGCGCGCATCACGTCGATGGCACTGCCCGGCCCGGAGCCGGCGACGGTCCCGGCCACGACCGTGCCCAGCCCGGCCAGGTTGAGCTGCTGGGCCAGGGTGACCAGCTGCTGGCTTTGCGCGTTGGTGTCGTCGATGGACGGCGGGGTGCCGGGAATGATCACGACAGCCAGCGTGGCGCGGTCCCAGGGCTGCCCGCTCTTGGTGAGGAAACCCGCGCCGGCGAGCGCCTGCACGGTCTGCACGCTCACCGGATCCCGTTCGCCGGGGAGCGGCTGGCCGGGCCCGCCCTGCGTCATGATCACGTGGGCGAGCAGTTCGCTGGCCTGGGCCTGTGCCGTCCCGGGCAGGGTCAGCCCGGCGGGCTCGGCGTACTGCTCGGCGACCTGGCTGAGCTTCTGGCTCGACGCGGCGCTGGTGTCGAAGAACGCGGTCTGCAGCTGCAGCTGGCCGGTCACCGTCGCCCCCGCGGTCTGCACGGCCTGGGTAACCCCGCTGGTCACCGAGCCGGGCGCACCGGGTGCCAGCACGAGCACGACGTGCTGGCCGGCCAGCACGTCGTGCAGCATCGCCGGGGCGTTGGCGAGCGCGAACTGGTTATTGCTGCTGATCTGGCCCAGGAACTGCTGCTTCTGGCCGAGCAGCGATTCGATCTGGTTGTGCTCGGTCTTCGACGCCGCATTGAGGCCGCGCTGCACATAGGGCTTCAGCTCGGTGGATCCCAGCAGCAGGCCGAGGCTCAGCGCCAGGAAGATCGCGACGATGGAAACGAGGTGATAGCGGAAATCGATCATCAGAACAATCCGGACAGCCAGTACCTGACCACGTCCCACTGTGTGCTCAGGTACCGGAGGAATATCTGGCCTGTGCGAGAGTACGCGAGGACGATGAGCACCGTGGCCGACGCGGCCAGCACCAGCGCCATCAGCGCCCAGCCGGACACCCGCGGCCGGTAGAGCCGGCTGACGCCCTTGGCGTCGACGAGTTTGCCCCCCACCCGCAGCCGGGTGAGGAACGTGCTGGAGAACCCTGCCCTCCCCTTGTCGAGGAATTCGTCCAGGGTGTTGTGTGTGCCCACCGCGACGATCAGGGAGGCGCCCTTCTCGTCGGCGAGCAGCAGGGCCACGTCCTCACTGGTGCCCTGTGCCGGGCAGACGACGGCGGGCAGCCCGAGGCTCTCGACGCGGGCCAGCCCCGGGGCGTGGCCGTCGGGGTAGGCGTGCACGACAAGCTCCGCGCCGCACGCGAGCCCGCGGTCGGACACCGAGTCCATGTCGCCGACGATGATGTGCGGCCGGTAGCCGGCTTCGAGGAGCGCGTCCGCGCCACCGTCCACGGCCATCATCAGCGGCTTGAACTCGCGGATGTAGGACCGCAGCGTCGCCAGGTCCTCCCGGTGGTGGTGACCCCGCACGACGACGAGCACGTGCCTGCCCTCGACCCGGGTGCGCAGGTCCGGCACGGTGATGCCGTCGAGCAGGAGCCCGCCCTCCTTGGTCACGTACTCCAGGGTGTTCGCGACGAACGCCTGAAGCTGGGCGGCGACCCCGGCCTTGGCCTCCGCCATGGCCGCCTGCACCGACGCGGCGGTCATCAGGCGGCCCTTCGCGACGGCCTCCTCGCCCAGGTAGAGGGTCTCTCCGTGCAGGCGGACGGTCTTCTTCTCGGACACCAGGCGGAACACCTCGGGGCCCACCGCGTCGAGCAGCGGGATGCCCGCCTCCACCAGCAGTTGCGGCCCGTGGTTGGGGTACCGCCCGCTGATGCTGGCGGCCGCGTTCACCACGGCCGCCACCTGCCGGTGCCGCAGCGCGTCGGCGCTGACCCGGTCCAGGTCCTCGTGGTCGATGATGGCGATGTCACCGGGTGCGAGCCGCTTGGTGAGGTTCTTGGTGCGGCGGTCCAGCCGGGCAGGCCCAGTCACGCCCGGCAGGTCCTCTGTCCTGGTCCGCTGCGTGATGGGGCGCTTCAGAAACTGGGCCATCATCGGTTTCCATCCTGCCAGAACGGGGGACGACGACGCCAGCCGTTACCACGCGGCCCGGGAGCCGTCCGCCCGCGCGCCACTGGGAGCGCGCCGGGGCGCCACCTGCCGGGGCCAGGGCCGCTGCCCGCGGGAAGTGCGCTAGCCGCGGCCGCCGCGGGCAGGGCGTAGGCGGTGAGCTTGCCGCTCAGGTCGACGTCGAAGCACGCGTCCCCCGCGACACGGCCGGCGAGGCGTAGTAACCGGCCGACGTTCCCGGCGCGGTCCACAGCTTGGCCCCGGTGGCGACAGAAAGCGCGACGAGGTTGCCCCTGATGCCCCCGATGAACGCGACCTGACTGCCCGACGCGCCGCTGATCGCGGGCGAGGCGACCACGATGCCGCTCAGCGCGTGCCACAGCATCGCCCCGGTGGTCGCGTTGAGCCCGTACACCCCGTTGACCGAGCCGATCACCAGGGTGTTGCCGGCCAGGGCACCCGCCGACGCCGACAGGCCGGGGCTGCCGGCCGTGAACGTCCACAGCACCGCGCCGGTGGTCAGGTCGAGCGCGTACACCACGCCGTCCTTGCCCTCGATGTAGACGGCGCCGTCGGCGAACCCGTTGACGCCCGGCGCGGAGATCACCGCGCCGCCGCCGACGTCCTGCTCGGTCTGGGTCGAGGTCTGGTGCCGCCAGATCATCTGACCGGTCGCCACGTTCACGCTGTACACCGAGTCATCGGTGTCCTTGCTGCCGAACACGACGACGTGGCGCCCCTGCGCGTCGGTGCCGTAGCCCGGCGGCGCCCAGCTTCCCGGGAAGGTGGCGGTGGTGAAGGTCCAGTCCACCTTGCACTGCCCGTGGGTGTTGCCGGCGCCGTAGACCGCCCACTCCTTCTTCCCCAGCCCGCCCAGGAGCACCAGCGCTCCCGAGCCGTCCGGCGCGGCGACGGCGGCGGGCGAGGTCTCGGTGACGCCGCCGTTCAGGGCGATCGAGCACCGCTTGGCCCCGGTGACGGCGTTCAGGGCGTAGAGGGTGCCGGCGTTGGTGTCTATGTACAGCGTCCCCTTGTACACCGCGGGCGAGCCTTGGATGGGCTTGGTGCCGAGGCTGACCGACCACACCGGTGCGCCGGTGGCCGCGTTGTGGGCGAAGAACTCGCCGGACGCGTCGCCGGCGTAAACCAGGTCCGTTCCCGCGCTGTCCTGCACGACCGCGGGCGAGGTGTAGCTGGCCGCGCCGCAGCGCCGCGGTCCACGAGGTGGTGAGCGTCGAGACGTTGCCCGTGCCGATGGTGGTCTCGGGCGTCACGCCGGAGCGCGCGGCGTTGAAGTGGAACTGGGGCCAGTCGGCCCCGCCGCTCGCCCGGGCCGAACCGGAGGCGGGGACCGCCATGGCCACGGCCACGCCGGCCGCCAGAAACGCCGCTCCGTAACGCGAGGCCCGCCAGGCCCCCGATGCCCGTCGACTGGTCATTACCATCGCCTCCTGCCGGTGCCGCCGCACCCCGGCGTGAGCGTGCTGACTATCCGGAACGTAACACCGGGCGAGCCGCGAAGGCCAGCGGCCTTCCGCACCTGGCGGCCGATCTGGTGCCACGCGGAATCCGCGCCTCAGCTGCCGGGGGCCGCGGCCTGGCTGGCGCGCTCCGCTCCCGCGGCGGCGAGCAGTTCACCCGCGTGCGCCTGGCCGTATTCGGAATCCTCCAGCCCGGCCAGCATCCGGGACAGTTCCCGCACCCGGCCGGCGTCGTCCAGCAGGGTGATGCCGCTGCTGATCACCGAGCCGTCGCTCGCCTTCTCCACCACCAGGTGGGTGTCCGCGAACGCGGCAACCTGGGGCAGGTGGGTGACCACGATCACCTGGGCGCGGCGGGCCAGCCTGGCCAGCCGCCGCCCGATCTCCACCGCGGCCTTCCCGCCCACGCCCGCGTCCACCTCGTCGAACACGAACGTCGGCACCGGGTCGGCACCGGCGAAGACGACCTCGATGGCGAGCATCACCCGGGACAGCTCACCGCCCGAGGCTCCCTTGGCCAGCGACAGCGCGGGTGCGCCCTGGTGGGCGGCGAGCCTGATCTCCACCTCGTCCGCGCCGTGCGGGCCGTACTCGTCCTGCGGCATGACCGCCACGGTGATCCTCGCGTGCGGCATGGCCAGGGCGGAAAGTTCCCCGGTGACGGCGGCCGCGAACCGTTCCGCCGCCTCCTTGCGCAACGAGGTCAGCTTCCCGCCGAGGTCGCGGACCGCCCCGGCGAGCCGGGCCTCCTCGGCGCCGAGCACGCCGATCCGGTCGTCGTCCCCGGAGATCTCGGTGAGCCTGCGCTGCGCCTGCTGGGCCCAGGCGAGCACCGATGCCAGCCCGGGCACGGCAGGGACGGCCGGCTCGGCCCGGTGGCCCCTTCCCCCGGCCCGGCCTCCCCGCCGGTCCCGCGCCTTCCTGCGCCGGGAGATCCAGGCCATCCCCGGGCTGACCGGTTCCCGGTGCCGCCGCCACCGCGACCCGGCCGCCATAGGCGCGGATGAGCCTGGTCAGCTCGGCCCGGCGCTCCTGCACCGCGGCCAGCCGTGCCGGGTCGCTGTCCAGCGACTCCATGTAGGAGGCCAGTTCAGCGGCGACGTCGGTGATGACGTAGGCGGCCTCGGACAGGCGGCCGGCCAGGGCGGCCAGGTCCGGGTCGTGCGCGGCGACGCCGTCCAGCGCCTGGCGCGCCAGGCTGAGCAGGGTGACCGCATCGGAACCCTCCCGGTAGGACCCGTCCGACGGGTCACCTTGCAGGGCTCCGTGCGCGGTGGTCGCCGCGGCGTGCAGTGCGTCGGCGTGGCCGAGCCGTTCCTCCTCGGCCAGCAGCGCGATGTCCTCGCCGGCGACCGGCTCGGCCCGCTCGATCTCCTCCAGCGCCCGGCGCAGGTCTTCCGCCTCGGCCGCCCGCTCCCGCGCCCGCGTGGTCAGCTCGGCCAGCTCGGCCTGCACCTCCCGGTGCCTGGCGTAGGCGCGCCGATAGTCGGCCAGGATGGAGGTGAGCGCCGGGCCGGCGAACTCATCGAGCGCCTGCCGCTGCTGCGCCGTGCGCAGCAGTTGCTGCTGATCCGCCTGGCCGTGCACCGCGACCAGGTCGGCGGCGAGATAGGTGAGCAGTCCCACCGGAACGGCACGGCCGCCGGCGTAGGCCCGCGACCGGCCCTCGGCCGACACCGAACGGCTCACGATCAGCGTGCGGCCGTCGTCGTCAAGCTCGCCTCCTGCCTCGGTGACCTGCTGCGCGACGTGCCCGTCCGGCTCGATCCGCAGGCGGCCTTCGACGGTGGCGCGGTCCGCGCCGGGGCGGACCCGCGCCGGGTCGGCCCGGCCGCCGAACATCAGGCCGAGCCCGGTGACGACCATGGTCTTGCCCGCCCCGGTCTCGCCGGTCACCACGGTGAACCCAGGCGAGAACTCCAGGACGGCATCCTCGATCACGCCAAGGCCGGTGATCCGCACTTCCTCAAGCATCGGCGGGCGGATCCTCCTTCCCTTCTCGCCCCGAACCCCAGTCGCGCCGTCCGCGCCAGCCGCTCACCGGGAGGCCGAACTTGGCCACCAGGCGGTCGGTGAACGTGAACGGGGCCGCCAGGTCATGGCCGTTCACTCCGCCGCGCAGCCGGGCCAGCCGCACCGGCTTGGCTCCGCGGCGCACCTCCACCCGCGCCCCGGGCGCGAGGTCGATGCTCCTCCGGCCATCGCACCACAAAACACCCTTGACTGCCTGGTTCGGACCCGCCGACGAGCCCAGGAATTCCACGGCGAGCATCGACCGCGGCGAGACGACCATGGGCCCGGCGAACAGGGCGTGCGCGCTGATCGGAACCATCAGCAACGCCTCCACCTCTGGCCACACGATCGGCCCGCCCGCCGAGTAGGCGTACGCGGTGGATCCGGTGGGCGTGGCGCACACCACGCCGTCACAGGCCCAGCGGGACAGCGGGCGGCCGTCGATCTCGGTGACCACCTCGATCATCCGCTCCCTGGCCACCTTCTCCACGCTCGCCTCGTTCAGCGCCCAGGTGCCCGTCGCGGTGCCGTTGTGCCGCACCGTCACGTCGATGGTCATCCGCTCTTCCACCGAGTAGCTGTGCTCGGCCACCTGGTCGACGGCACCGGCCAGGTCGTCCGGCTCGGTTTCGGCGAGGAAGCCCACGTGGCCGAGGTTGACGCCGAGCAGCGGGGCCCCGGCCGGCCTGGCGATCTCGGCGGCGCGCAGCAGCGTGCCGTCGCCGCCCAGGACGATCACCATTTCGGCGTCGGCCGCCGCGGCGGGCGTGGCGGGAACGACGTCCGCGCCCGCGCACTGCAGGTCGGCGGCCTCGGGGGCGAGGACGCGCACGTTGATCCCGGCGGCAGTGAGCCGGTCCGCCACGAGGCGGGCGTTGCGCACCGCCGCGGGCCGCCCGGTGTGGGCCACGACGAGAACGGTGCGCTTCACTGCGGTCCTTCCTCGATCGCCTGCCGGAGTTCGCTGTCGCGCAGCGGCGGCGCGCCCCGGCGCAGCCAGAGGAAGTACTCCACGTTGCCGGACGGCCCGGGCAGCGTGCTGGCCACCACGCCCGCCACGCCGAGCCCCTGGGCCTGCGCCGCCTCGGCCACCCCGGCGACGGCGCCGCGGCGCAGTTCCGGGTCCCGTACCACGCCCCCGGCGCCCACCCGGTCCTTGCCCACCTCGAACTGCGGCTTGACGAGCAGCAGGAAGTCGGCGCCGGGGCTGGCGCAGGCGATCAGCGCCGGCAGCACCAGGCCGAGCGAGATGAACGAGAGGTCGGCGGTGACAAGGTCCGGGGCGGGAGCGACCTGCTCCGGCTGCAACTGGCGGACGTTGACCCGGTCCAGCACGGTGACCCGCTCGTCGGTCCGCAACGCCCAGGCCAGCTGGCCGTATCCCACGTCCACCGCGACGACATGGGCCGCGCCCGCGCGGAGCAGGACGTCGGTGAAGCCCCCGGTGGAGGCGCCCGCGTCCAGGCACCGGCGGCCCGCCACCCGCAGTTCGCCGAAGGCGGCGAGCGCGCCCGCGAGCTTGTGCCCGCCACGGGACGCGTAGTCCGGCCCGGCCGCCTCGGTGACCGTGATCGGGTCAGCCGTGTCCACCTGGGTAGCAGGCTTGGCGGCAGCCTGGCCGGCCACCAGCACCCGCCGGGACGTGACCAGGCTGGCGGCATGCTCGCGGGACCGGGCGAGCCCCCTCCTCACCAGCTCTGCGTCCAGCCTTCTGCGGGTGCCCATACGGTGACCACGGTGCCCTTCAGCCGCCGGGCGCGCCTGGAGCATGCGACTGGTCACCCGCGCCCGCCGGAGCGTGCACATCAAGGTCACCAAGCGCCTCCGTCAGCCGCTCGTGGACATACTCGAAAACCGCCAGATGCTCGGCCAGCGGCAGCCCGGCCAGATCGTCGAGCCGCGCGACGGCGTCGTCCACCCGCGGGTCGCCCGTGGCAGGCCGCGCGCGCGGCACCACCGGCCGCCACGGAGCAGCCGGCGTGGGCCCGCACCCTCGGTGCCGCCCGCATCCTCGGTGCTGCCCCGCCCGTCCACGCCGCCCGGCGCGATTTCCCCCGGCGGAAGTCCCATTGTCCTCTCTTTCCTTTGACCCTCCCGGCACTGGCGCCGCCCCAGGAGAAACGCTACCGTCCGGCAGGGACGAGCCGGGCCTTCCACGCACGCGGGAACCCGGCGAGTCTGCGCCGGGAGCGCGCCCCTGCCCCGCCGGCCCCGCGGCGTACTTAAACTTGGGGCCACCTTGCCTATCGAGGTGGCAGGGGGAAATGAGGTGTTTCATGGCTACCGCCGAGGAATGCCGTCAAGCGCTGGAACGTCTCACCGGCCGGATCGCCGAGATGGACGAGGCGGACCGCCAGGCCCACCTGGTGGACCGCGATGATCAGCTGCAAGGTCTCCGACCTCGGAGTGACCTTCCTGACCAGGATCGGTCCCGACGGTGCGACACCGGTCCTGGAGGCGAACGGGTCCGAGGCGCCGGCCCAGGTCCGGTTCACCGCCAAGAGCGACGACCTGATCGCCATCGCCGACGACCCCGCCAGCATCGCACGTGCCTGGCTGAGCGGCCGCCTCAAGGTGGAGGCCAGCATCTGGGACCTGCTCCGCCTCCGCAAGGTCCTCTGACGCCGTACCACGCGCACGGCCGCCGGTCAACGGGCCGGCCGGGCCCGCACCTGAGGCAGCGGCCGGCCCCGTCCGGCGGCCAGCGCGCTGCGGATCTCGGCAATCACCTCCCTCCGTTCCGTACGGATCCTGCTCGGCGGGAAATGCAGCACGATGATGCCGCAGCCGCCGCCATGCGCGCCTGCCGGGCGAGGGTGTGTTCTCCCAGTCCCGCTGGCGAGAGGTGCCACTCACGGGAGTCCACCTCGGCCACCACTCCCGGCGTCCGGCCACCAGCAGTCGGGCACCGCGTCAGGAAGTCCCGGCCGACGAACAGCCGCGCGTTGAACATCGGCATCGGTAGCCCGGCCCGCTTGATCAGCGCGTGCAACTGGCCCTCGGCGGCGGATCGGACCCCGTCGGCAACCTCCGCCAGGGCCCGGCGGAGCAAGGCCGATCCCTGCTTCGGCCCCTGCTCCAGTTCCTCCACCAGGCGCTCGATCGGGCACAGGCCACGCTGCACCGCCCCCGCGACCACCGCGCGCACCTCGCCCAGGTCCGCCAGCCAGCGCACGGCATCGGCCACGGCCCGCGGCGCGAGCGCGTACCGCATCTCCCCCGCGACACAGAACCCCCTCGGTAACCGCACGGTGCGGTGTAACCGGACGAACCCGGCATCGACCCGGTGGACGTCCTCGGGAACCACGACGTCCACGCCATCGCCGTGTCCGGCGATGCCGTGCCGGCGTAAGGCGGCGGCCCCGGTGAGCACACCCCGTGGCCCGGCATACAGCAGTGCCGCCATGTCCCGCTGATCGTCGGATGGCAGGCCCGTCTGTGCCAGGTACACGCCGGGGAGCAGCCTCTGCCACGGGCCTTCCGCGCGCAGCCGGTACCGCACCGCCTTCACGGTCAGACCGCAGCGGAGGGCCTGTTCCCTGGCGATGACCTCGTGCTGCTTGCGCACCAGGTCGGCGAGCCCCCGCTTGTCGAAGTCGCTTCCGCGTGGCATGCCCACACCCTGACACCCCCCACCGACAGAACGGCCTCACCAGTCCATCCGCCCGCCACACCCAAGCCCTCAGCCCGGCGCAACCGAGCCCTCCCGCGTCTCCCAAACCCCTCCCGCGTCCCGAGCCCTCAGCCCGCCACATCCGGGCCCTCAGCCCGACGCAGCCGAGCCCTCCGGCCTCTCCGAGTGGGCATGAACGTGACAACGAGGCCCCTCTAGGGGCATCAACCTGACATTCATGCCCCAGAGCCATCGGCTAGGCCCCGGAGAGCCGGGGCTGAGCCCTCGGGGAGCGGGGCTGGGCGCCTGAGAACCCGGGACGCCTCTGGCCAGCGGCCCACATCCGGTAGTCGGCGGCCCGCCCGCAGCGGGCGGTGGCTCGCCTGCGGCGGCCATAGGCTGGCGGGCGTGCCTGAGGGAGACGCGGTGTGGCTCACCGCGCGGCAGCTGCACGGGGCACTGGCCGGCCGGGTGCTGACCCGCTCCGACTTCCGGGTGCCCCGGTTCGCGACGGCCGACCTCACCGGCCAGACGGTGACCGAGACCGCCTCCCGCGGGAAGCACCTGCTGACCAGGACCGACGCCGGTGTCACGGTGCACACCCACCTGCGCATGGACGGCTCCTGGCGGGTCCGCCCCGCCGCCGAGCGGGCCGGCGGCGGCCACCGCATCAGGCTGATCCTCGCCAACGACCAATGGCAGGCCGTCGGCTACCTGCTGGGCGTCGTGGAAATCCTGCCCACCGCGGCCGAGCACACCGCGGTCGGCCACCTCGGCCCCGACCTGCTCGGCCCGGACTGGGACCCGGCGGAGGCGGAACGCCGGCTGCGCACGGACCCGGCCCGGCCGGTCGGCGAGCCCCCGCCAGCGCAACCTGGCCGGCTTGCGTACCCGGCTATCTTTACAAGGCCGATCTGGGGATCGGGCAGCGGTGGAATCTGTGCTGTTCGATGCGTTCATCCCCTCCGCCTACCGCCAGCACACCGCTGGCCGCTGGAAAACGCAGGACGCGCAGAAGTGGCTCGTGTACCTGCCGACTACCTTGAGCGCAGCTCGCTCGTCCAGACCTGGCCGGTGGCAACATCTACAAGCAGCGGGCATTGCTTTCAGGGTCTGGGGCGGGCTCGCCGGGCTCGCGGTCGGGCTCGCGGGCGGGCTCGCGGTCTGGCTCGCGTTCGGCGCGCGGCCGGGCTCGCGCCTGCTCGCGGCGGGTGCTGGCCTGGCTCGCGTTCTGGCTCGGAGGCAACGTCCCTCACGTGGTATGCGAGTAGCTGCGGCTGGTTCGCGGGCTGGTTCGCGTTCTGCTCGCGGCGGCTCGCGGTCTGGCTCGTGACTGGCTCGCGTTCTGGCTCGCGTCGGCTCGTGCCGGCTCGCATCGGCTCGTGTCCGGCTGGATAGGCACCGAGCAATCTGGCCGCGCAGTGACCCCGCGGACACTGCTGCGCGTGATCGGCAGGCAACGCTCCTTTTCAGTTCGGAGTCGGCTCGCGGCGGCTCGCGCCGGCTCGCGTTCGGCGCGTGCCGGCTCGCCGCCGGTCGCGTCGTCGCGGCCGGCTCGCGATCGGTTCTATATGAGCGCGAGCCGAGCGGCGTGCCTTCATACCTGCTCGCCCGAGGTGGTTGGCGTTGCACCGCCAACTGCCGTGGCCACTCATGAGCTTTCTGACGACGCCCATCAACTGGAGTCTTGAGACAAGTCGGCGCTGTCTACCAGTTCAGGCACATCGATCTACAACATCGTCTCTCCACCCGGCCGACCAACTCTGCGGGCCTCCCCGAAGCGCCTGGCTCCGGTTCAGCAGCAGCACCTGGGCACTGCCCTAAGACTGTGAGGGCATGACCAGCGGGGTAGCCAGGCGCGGGCTGTTGCTCATGCGAGGCCCCGTGAGCCGTGCGAATTGATCCGCTGCTTCCTGGCGCTGTCTGCGCGCGCTGCGCCCAGCTATCTAGCCATCATCCTCTGTGCCTTACTTCACCTCGCTCACCCCACCCCTTGCACCCAGTGCCTGTCGTGACCGCTCCAGCCCCAGGCGCTTCCAGCAGCGTAGCCGCCCCTCCTCGCGCGCAGCACCCCGCCGCAGTTCACGCAATCAACGGTCGCCATGTACTACTCCGTTTCGCTCCCGCGGCTCCCCACCGCACGCCCGTCCCCGCTCCGCCGAGGACGCTGTTCCTGCGCGGGGTCGATCCCTGGCGCCCGGTCGGCGAGGTCACCGGCCTCGCCGCGCTCGTCGGCCTTGCCCAGCGGCTGCTCGACGCGAACAAGGAACGGTTCGGCCAGGTCACCACGGGCTCGCGGCGGCGCGGCGAAGAAACCTGGGTCTACGGCCGGGCCGGGCGGCCGTGCCGCCGCTGCGGCACGCCGGTCCGCTCCGCCGACCAGGGCCGCGACCCCGAGGGCCGGGTCACCTTCTGGTGCCCGCACTGCCAGTCCTGATTTTCGCTGCCTTACGCCGCCCCCCGGTGCCCCGGTCCCCCGCGCACCAGAAAGCCCCGGTGCCCATGAACACCACCTGGCACCGGGGCTCCTGGCGTCCCTGTCAGGCGTCGCGGGTGCGGAACACCACCAGCCCCGCGATCATCGCGGCCGCCGCCCAGCCGGCCAGCACCGCGAACCCGCCCCAGGCCGGGAACTGGTGCGGCCCCCGGCCACCTTGGTCGCCCAGATCTGGCTGCCCGCGATCGCGGGCATCCACTTGTCCACGCCGTTCTGCCAGGACTGCGGCAGGAACTGGACCAGCACGGTCAGCACGAACAGCAGCCCGATCGCGGCGGTGATGGCGCCCGCGGTGTGCCGCAGCAGCGCGCCGAGCCCGTAGGCGAGCATGCCGCACGCGGTCAGGAACAGGGCACCGCCGATCACCGCGCGGAGCACGTTCGGCTCGCCGAGCGTGACCGACAGGTGGGCGCCGGACAGTATCGCCTGGCCGACGAAGAACGACCCGAACGACGTGATCAGCCCGGTGACCAGCGTGACCGCCGCGAACACCACGGCCTTGGCGGCGAACACGACGCCGCGGCGTGGCTGCACCGCCAGCGAGGTGCGGATCATCCCGGTCGAGTACTCGGAGGTGATGGTCAGCGCGCCGAGCACCGCGATGACGAGCTGGCCCACGTACAGGCCGGCCAGGCTCTGCTGGGTGGCGTCGAAGCCGGCCCTGCTGATCCCGTTGGGATGCGACGCCGTCCCGGCGCAGGCCAGGGCGCCGATGCCGACGCAGACCACGATCAGGGCGAGCAGGGTCCAGTAGGTGGAGCGGGTGGACCGGATCTTGGTGAACTCGGACCGCAGCGCGTCCGCGAAGCCGGCCCGGCCGGTCTCCGGCGGCAGCAGGCGCTGCCGCGCAACCGGCGCCAGCTGAGTCGTTGCCATCTCAGGCCACCCCCGTCATGTCCATGCGGTCGGCTCGGGCGGCGGCGGGCTGGCCCGGCGTCCGCGCCTGGAACTCCACGCTGTCCGCGGTCAGCTCCATGAACGCCTCCTCCAGCGAGGCCTGCGCGGTGGCCAGTTCGTGCAGCCGGATCCCGTTCTCGAAGGCCAGGTCGCCGATCTGGTCCACCGGCAGCCCGTGCGCCACCAGCACGCCGCCGGCCCCGGGCGTGGCGGTCCCGCCGGCGACGGCGATGAGGTTGGCCAGCACCTCGGGCTTGGGCGTGCGGATCCGTACCGACTGGACCGAGTTGCGCTCGATGAACTCGGCCACGCTGCAGTCGGCGATCAGCCGGCCCCGGCCGATGACCAGCAGGTGGTCGGCGGTGTTCTCCATCTCCGACATCAGGTGGCTGGACACGAAGATGGTGCGCCCCTCGGCGGCGAGCGCCTTCATGAGGTTGCGGATCCACAGGATCCCCTCGGGATCCAGGCCGTTGACGGGCTCGTCGAACATGAGGATGGCCGGGTCGCCGAGCAGCGCCGCGGCGATGCCGAGCCGCTGGCCCATGCCGAGCGAGAACCCCTTGGAGCGCTTTCCGGCCACCTCGGTCAGCCCGACGAGCTCAAGCACCTCGCCCACGCGGGTGCGCGGAATGCCGTTGGTCTGCGCCAGGCACAGCAGGTGGTTGTATGCGCTACGCCCCCCGTGGACGGCCTTGGCGTCCAGCAGCGCGCCGATCTCGTGCATCGGATACGCGAGGCGGCCGAACTCCTTGCCGTGCACCGTGACCGAGCCGCGGGTGGGCCGGTCCAGGCCGAGGATCAGCCGCATCGTTGTCGTCTTGCCAGCCCCGTTCGGGCCGAGGAAGCCGGTGATCCTCCCGGGCTCGACGGTGAAGGTCAACTGGTCCACGGCCAGCTTGTCGCCAAATCGTTTGGTGAGGCCCCGTGCCTCGATCATCACTGTTCCTTCCTCGGGCGCGGGCGCCATGCCCGTCCGCCATGTGAGTTCAGTCTCCCGGGGCGGGTGGGCCTGGCGCGTCGGCCGAGGCGCTGATTCGCATCCACCCTGGGGCGTACGCCGAGGGGCGACCCTGGGGCGGCCCGGCCGTGCCGGATCAGCCTGCCGGGGGGGATCTGGCCCGGCCCGGACGGCCGGGTCCTGGGGGCGCCCGGGCCTAGCTGAGCGGGCCGGGCAGGCCCAGCCGGGGCAGGGCGGCCGCGACGGCCTGTTCGCTCACCTCACCCGCGGACCAGGCGGCGGCGCAGAGCGCGCGCAGGCCGTCGATCGCGGCACCGGAGCCCGTCACCGTGGCCTGGCCGCCGTCCACGGTGGCATGCCAGCCACCGCAGGAGAAGGTGCCGCCGGCGACGGCCACCTCGGGGTGCGGGCCGAGCAGCCCGGCCAGGCCTTCGGCCAGGTACGTGGGCCGGTGCCTGGCTGGGGCCAGGACCGCGTCGAGCGGCCGGGTCACCCCGGTCAGTACCAGCAGGCTGTCGGTGCCGGACCGGACGGCGCTCTCGATGTCGGTATCCAGCCGGTCCCCGACCACCAGCGGGTGCCGTGCCCCGCTGCGGGCCACCGCCTCGGCGTGCAGCGGGGGTTCCGGCTTCCCGGCGATCAGCGGCGCCCGCCCGGTGGCCGTGGCGATCACCTGGATGAGGGATCCGTTGCCCGGCTGCCTGCCCCGGGGCGTGGGCAGCGTGGCATCCGCGTTCGAGGCGATGAACAGGGCCCCGGCGGCGACCGCGAGCCCGCCCTCCGCCAGCAGCGAGTAGCTCAGGTCCGGCGCGTAACCCTGGATCACCGCGGCCGGGTGGTCGGCCGCGGTGGTCACCGGGCGGAAACCCCGCTCCCGCACCGCGACCCGCAGGCCCATGCCGCCGACCACGAGCACCGGTGCCCCGGCGGGCAGGTGCTCCGCCGCCAGCCGCGCCGCGGCCTGGGCCGAGGTGATGACCTCGTCCGCCCTGGCCGGCACGCCCAGCCCGGTGAGCTGGGCCGCGATCGCCGAGGGGGTACGGGAGGCGTTGTTGGTCACGAACGCGAGCCGCATGCCGGACGCGGCCGCCTTAGCCAGCGCCTCGGCGGCCCCGGGGATGGGGGAACCGCTGAGATAGACGACCCCGTCGAGGTCGAGCAGGGCCACGTCGTACAGCGCGGCGAGCGGTTCGCTGGCACCGCGTAGCGGCATGTCACCGCGTAGCGGCATGTCACCGCGGAGCGGCATGTGGCCACCGGGGGCGGGCCGTGGCCACCGGCGGGCGCGCCGTCCCCCGGCTGCGCCGCCGCACCCTGCGGCGACGGTTCACCCGCCATGGGCCCGGTCCTGCTGGTCAAGAAGGCTCGTCGCCGTCCGGGGCGGGCGCGGGCGATGCGCCGGACCGGGCCTGCGTGCGGGCCGCCAGCGTGGCCCGGACACCGCGCAGCGCCTCGGTGTAGTGCGCCAGTTCCGGGCGCATGGCAGCGGCCAGCGCGAGGTGCTCCGCGGCGGCGGCTGGATTCCCGCCGCGTGCGAGGGCAAGGCCGAGGCCGAAGTGCGCGTAGTCGTCACTCGGGATTGCCTCCACGTTCTGGCGGAAGTTGTCCGCCGCCTGCGCGTACCGGCCGGCGTCGAACTGTGCCCTGGCCAGGGCCTCCCGGATGCTGCGTGCGCCCGGCTCGGCCGCCGCGGCGCGTTCCAGGAGTTCAGCGGCCGCGGCGGGGCTGCCCCGGTTCAGCAGGTCGAGCCCCCGACGGTACCACGCGTAACTGTCGCCCCCGGGGCCCTGATGACCGCCGTCGGCTCGTGGGGGCTCCTGGTCCGGGTGGCCTTCCCCGGCCCCCACATCCCCCGCATCCCCGGCGGCGGCCGCTCCCGGCGCCCATTGGCCGGGGCTGGCCTGGGGATTTTCGCCGGGTCGGGAATCGTGGCCGCCGTGCAGTGCTTCTGACATATGTGCAGATCCTTCCGTCCGGCGCGGCGCCCGCAGCCGGCCTCGCGCTGGCGCCGTTCCGCGGGCTGCGTTATGCGCAGAACCGGGTAAGCGGCCTCGCGGAGGTCACCTCTCCACCGTATGACGTGATTGCCCATGACACCGAAGACCATCTGCTGGCCTCCGATCCGCACAACATTGTCCGTTTGATCCTGCCCCGCCAGGATGCGCATAATCCCCGGGCGGCGGGCAACGGCGCCAGCACCGAGCCCGGCTACGCCGACGCGGCCCGGATGCTGCGGGACTGGCAGGACGAGGGCATCCTGGTGCCCGACCCCGTTCCGGCCCTGTATGTCTACGAGCAGAGCCTGCCGGGCGGTCATGTCCTCCAGCGCGGGCTGATCGGGGCGCTGCGGCTGGCACCGCTGGGTGCCGGGCCCGTGCTCCCGCACGAGGACGTGATCCCGGGGCCGGTCGCCGGGCGCCGCCGGCTCATGGAGGCGACCGGGGCCAACCTGGAACCGATCTTCCTGCTCTACGACGGGAACGGGTCAGCCGCCGCGACGGCGCAGATCACCGGGCAGGTGATGCGCGGTGAGCCACTGGTCGCCCTGCACACCGAGGACGGGATCTGGCACCGGCTCTGGGGCGTGACCGATCCAGCGCAGCAGGCGGCGATCGCCGCGGATCTGGCGTCTCACCAGGCCCTCATCGCGGACGGGCACCACCGCTACGCGGCCTACCTCCAGTTGCAGGAGCGCAAGCGGACGGCCGGGGCCGGGCCGGGGCCCTGGGATGCGGGGCTGGCCCTCCTGGTGGACTCGACCGCGTTCCCGCCGCGGATCGGCGCCATCCACCGGGTGATCCCCGGGCTGCGCCCGGCGACGGCCGCGCGGCTGGCGGAACCGGCGTTTACGGTGCGGGCGCTGCCCGGGGTGACCGGGCAGGAGGCGCTGGCCGCCCTGCGGGACGCCGGCGAGCGGGGCACGGCGTTCCTGGTCGCCGGCGGGCAGGAGTTCTACCTGCTCACCGATCCGGATCCGGAGGCGGTGAAGGCCGCGATGCCCGGCCGCAGCGCCCGGTGGCGGGCACTTTCCGCCGCCGTCATGCAGGAACTGCTGCTCGGCCGGCTGTGGCAGGTCAAGGATGACGAGCAGCACGTCGAGATCCACCATGACTCCGGCGAGGCCCTGCGCGCGGCCGCCGGGTCCGCCGAATGCACGGCGGTCATCTGCCCGCCGCTGTCGGCCGACATGGTGCGCGACGTGGCGGCGCACGGCGAGCGGGTGCCGCGCAAGTCCACCTCCTTCGCGCCCAAGCCGCGCACCGGCCTGGTGCTGCGCTCGTTCGCTCTGGGCTGAACGGGCTCGCGGGGCGTCAGCCGCCCAGTGCTCCCTTCAGTGGGGTGCACGGTTCGCACGTACAGCCAGTCAGGCCCCTCGGTCAGCGGCACGAAGTTGCTCTGGAAGTAGGCGGTCAGCTGCGGGGTCCACGGGATCCTGCGGTACTCCTCGGTGGTGAGCCAGGCGTACGAGGCGTGCCGGAACATCGCCATCCAGGCGGCCTCCACGGCCGGCGAACTCCCGGCCCCGGTCTGCCCGTTCCGGCCGTCGGACAGCGCGTAGTCGGTGCCCACGCCGTCGATCATGAGCGAGCAGCCCGGCACCGTGGACACGAAGCGGTTGATGGCGATCGTGTAGGAGGCCTGGTCGGTGGCGACGCAGGCGCCGGGCGGGATGATCCGCTGGGCCTGGGCGATCTCACTGGCGGGCACGCCCGAGGACTCGTGTGACTCGGCGACGACCTGGAACACGGTCAGGACCACGAGGGCGACCGCGGCGACGCCGGTGACCCAGGGCCGCATCAGCGCGCGCCAGTGGCGGGGCTCGGCCGCGGGCAGCGCCATGAGCAGCCGGGCCACCGGGAGCGCGATCACCAGCCCGACGAAGGGCGCGATGAAACCGGCGTAGTGGTAGTAGAAGTCGGCGGGCCACAGGAACGCGGCGACCACCAGGGCGCAGGTCCCGAACACGAACCAGTCCAGCGCGGGCGGCCTGCTGTGCGACAGGCGGGACCCGAGCACCGCGACCGCGGCCAGGAGAACCACGACCACGATGCCGATGATCACCAGCGGAGGCGTGGCCAGCTGGCCGACGTGCACCAGCCCGAGTATCTGCTGGAGCCGGTACCCCTGCGGGATCCGGACGATGTCGTTGCGGACCAGCTGGGCGATGATCACGCTGCGGTAGAAGGTCCCCGGTGCGGTGAGCGCGAACGGCAGCACCGGCACGCAGAAGCCCAGCACGACCCCGGCGGCGTAACGGGCGGCCCGGCGCGGCAGGCGCGCGGTCAGCGCCAGGATCACCACCACCGGAATGATGGCCCAGACCTTGACGGCCCCGGCGAAGCCGAACAGGACGCCACCGGCCAGCAGCCGGCGCCGGCTGTCGGTGATCTCGTCACCGTCGAACACGGCCAGCGCGCCGAGCAGGCAGAACAGCACCAGCCACGGTTCCAGGAGCACGGTCCTGGCGGCCAGGACGCTGTCCGGGTAGATCGCCAGCACCCCGCACGTCACCAGCGTCGCGAAGAACCCGCGGTGCCGGACGAGCAGCCCGGCCACCGGGACGGCCGCCGCGCTGGCCAGCGCGGTGAACACCCGGGCCACCGCCATGCCGGTGATGGTGCCCATGCCCTTGGTGATCAGCGCGACCGGGAACATGATCAGGCGTGATCCCCGGCGGCTGCACCATGATGAAGTCGCGGTACGGCACGGCACCGTGCACCAGGCGGATCGCGCTGCCGAAGTCCGTCCCGTCGTCGTATTCGCTGATGCCGAACAGGTAACCCGGGCGGCTGAGGTCATACAGGCGCAGCCCGACGGCGAGCAGCGTGGCCGCGATGATCACGGCGCGCACCGCCCACGGCCGGGGGCCCTCGCTGGGCAGCGGAACTCCGGCGGCCGTGGCAGGCACGGCGCCGGATGCTGTCACGCGCGTTCCGCTCAAAGCTGCCCTTCCGTGCCTCTCCCGTGCGCACCCGGTGCGCGGCCGTGGCCTGGCGCCCGAACTCCGCGGCGCCTGGCCCGCTGCGGACAGATCGTACTCACTATGTAACTGTCCGCATGGGATTGCCGCAGGTGCTTTACCCATCCGCCGGCGAAAACGGCAGGTACCTCTGGCACGATACCCACATGAACCAGGCCGATTTCCGCCGGAACAGCGACGCCGGGGTCACCCCGCTCGGGCACGACGTGTTCGAGATCGACACCCGGATGGCGGGATACAGCCAGATTACCGCCGGATACCTGATCCTCGCCGACCGTCCGTGCCTGGTGGAGACCGGAACGGCGCCCTCGGCCCCGGTGGTGCGGGACGCGCTGGCCGCGCTGGGCGTCGGGCCCGGCGACCTGGCCACGGTGGTGGTCACCCACATCCACCTGGACCATGCCGGCGGCGTGGGTGACATCGCCGGGATGTTTCCCGCGGCGGAGATCGTGGTCCACGAACTGGGCGCGCGTCACCTGGCCGACCCCAGCCGCCTGATGAGCAGCGCCCGGCGGGTCTACGGCGACGATCTCGACTGGCTGTTCGGCGAGTTGGCGCCCACCCCGGCCGAGCGCATCCGGGCCGTCGAAGCGCGCGGCTCCATCGACCTCGGCGGGGGCCGTTCGCTGGACAGCCACTACTCGCCGGGCCATGCCAGGCATCACGTGGGGCTGATCGATTCGGTCAGCGGCGACCTGTACGTCGGCGACGCCGCGGGGGTGTTCCTCCCGGAGACCGGTGACATGCGCCCGGCGAGCCCGCCGCCGGACTTCGACCTGCCGGTCGCCCTGGAATCGCTGCGGTTGTTCGGCGCGCTGGCTCCCCAGCGGCTGCTGTTCAGTCATTTCGGCCCGGTGGGCGACGTGACCGCGACCCTGGAACGATCGGCGGAGGAGCTGAACGTGTGGGTCGCGGAGACCCGCCGTGCCCGCGGCGCGGGGCTCGACCTCGACCACACGGTCGCCATGGTCCGTGACCGGACCCAGGAGCGCTATGCCGCGCTCCGGCCCGGGGCCGATCCGGAGATCACCGAGAAGGCCGAGCGGGTCAGCAGCACCCAGGCCAACGTCGAAGGCATCCTGCGGTGGCTGGAGAAGACCGAGCCCGAAGCGGGGTGAACCGCGCGGCCGCACCCGGCCGCTAGTCCTCATGGCGCCGGCGGCGCTCTCCCCCGGCTCCGCGCTCTCCCCAGGCCCGGCGGATCCCGGCGGCGGGGTGCTCCGGCCGATCCCAGCGCCGGTTCGTCGCCCGGCCGGGCTCGTCGTCCGGCGCGAGGTCGTCGCGCGGGTCGTCTCCGGCGCAGGTCGTCGTCCGGCCGAGGTCGTCCGGCGCGGGTCGTCGTCCGGGCCGGTCTCGTCCGGCCGGGTCGTCCCGGGCCGTCGTCCCGGCCCGGGCTCGTCGTCCAGCCCGGCGAGGTCCTCGATGACGACGCTGTCCATGATCTCGTAGCGCTCGGCTGCGTCGGTGAGCTCGTCCGGGTCAAGTGCTGCCGCGCGCCCGAACCATTCCCGCGCTTCGTCGGTGCGGCCGACGTCGTAGAGCGCGTCGGCGTAGGCGTAGAACAGCCGGCCCGACCACGGACGGCGCACACCGTCGGTGAGTTCAGGCACTTGCAGTACGACGGCGCCGGCGGCCGCGCGTCCCTGATCGCGGCGGATTCCCGACTCGACGATGAGCAGCTCGATCTGTGTGGCACGGTCGAGTTGCCGCCGGTCCGGGTCGTGGATCAGGGCCAGCGCCCGGTCGGCCCTGCCCAGCGCCCGCTCGGCGTCGGCCATCAACGGCAGGTAACTCGCCCGCCCGGTGAGCCGCCGCGCGGTCCGCAACTCGGCCAGGGCGTCGGCCCAGCGCCCGGCCCGGTAGGCGGCCACCCCGGCCGTCTCGCGCACGACGCCAACCCGCGCCGCGAGCTTGCGGGCGTGGACCGCGAGGTCGAAGGCGCGGTCGGGGTCCGGCTCGGCGGAGGCGGCCACCAGCCAGCACGCCACCGCTTCCGCGAGCTGCCCGGGCAACGTCCGCAGCTCGGCGCGGGCCTCCGGATCGAGCTGGTCGGCGGTGATGCCTTCGGGAAGTTCCAGCCGTCCCGCGCCGCGCCCCGAGGCAGGCGTGCGCCGGAAATCCCGGTCCTCACGACCGGCACCCCGGTCATCCCGCCCGCGGGCCAGGCCCGCGCCGATCGCCGCGCTCGTCCCCCGCACGTTCCCGCCATGCACCGGGCGGGCGCCTTCCAGCGGCCCCGCGGTCGTCCCGGTCCCCGCCGCCACGCTGCCGCTGCGACCGCCACGCCCCGGCGCCTTCGCCATCGTCCCGGCCACGCGGTGGCGCCCGGTAGCGATCGGGCCCGGCTCCCTCATCGTCTCTGGCCCGCCGCTGGCCCCGCGCGATACCGGTCCGGCGCCCCACTGCCCTGGCTATCCCGCGGACGCCGCGGCCCCGTGCGGTACCCACCCGGCGCGCCGCTGCCCTCGTCATCCCGCGGACGCCGCGGCCCGGTGCGGTACCCACCCGGCGCGCCGCTGCCCTCGTCATCCCGCGGACGCCGCGGGCCCGTGCGGTACCCACCCGGCGCCCCGCTGCCCTGGCTGTCCCGCGGACGCCGCGGCCCCGTACCACCGGCGCCCGCTGCCGCATCCCGCGGACGCCGCGGCCCTGCGTACCCACCGGCGCTGCTGCCCGTCGCGGACGCGGCGGCCCCGTGCCGTAACCGCCTGGCGCGCCGCCATCCCGCGCGCGCGGCGGCGCCGCGCGGTACCGGCCTGGCGCGCCGCTGCCTTCGTCGTCTCGCGGACGCCGTGGCCCGGTACCGTAGCCGCCCGGCGACCCAGCACCCTGGCCGTCCCGCGGACGCCGCGGACGCCGAGCGGTACCGGTCCTGGCGCGCCGCCGTCCTCGCCATCGCGTGCACGCGGCGGCCCCGTGCGGTACCGATCCGCCGCACCGGCGCATCCCGCCGTCCCGCGCACGGGCGGCCCGGCGCGGTAGCGGCCTGGCGCACCGCCGTCCTCCCGTCCCGCGGACGCCGCGGCCCGCGCGGTACCGGTCCGGCGTGCCGCCGTCCTCGCCATCCCGGCGTCGTGGTCCCGCAGGACGGCCGCCTGGGCTCGCCCGGCCTCCCCGGGCCGTGTCGCTGTCATTGCCCCGGCCATAGCCCGGCCGCCGGTCGCCCGGTGCCCCACTGCCCGAGTCACGCCGGGGACGGTACGGCCGCTCGCCGGTCGCGCCGCGGCCTTCCCAGGCTCCTCTCGCCGTCACGCGATCGCCCAGTGCCCCGAGGACGGCCACTTACCGGCTTGCGGCCCGGCTGCCCATCCCCGGCGCCCCCACGCCCGCTCCCCGAACCCGTGCGCCCCGCACCGGCCCGCCCACCACCTGCGCCGCGCCCGCTCCCCGAGGACCGCCCAGCACCAGTGCGCCCGGCGTAGCCACCATCCCGCCCGTCCACCCGAACCCGACCGCCCCCGCGCGGCGCCTTTCCCCTGGGCGCCAGGGTTCTTGGCGGAACCACGTCCCGCTGCATCTCTTCCACGCCGACCGGACGTCTCTCCCGCCACGTTCTCCTCCGCCACTACCGTCCGGCCCTTCCACGTACCTCGCACAGTGTCGGCCGGTGGGTTACCTGGGCGCGGAGTTCTGTCCGCGCCCAGGTGATCCACCGGACAGCGCTCGACCCGACCCGCATCAACGGATCAGGACACACAGCAGTGAGGGCCGCCTCCGTATACGGAAGCGACCCTCACTCACGATGTCCGGCGGCGTCCTACTCTCCCACGCGGTCCCCCGCGCAGTACCATCGGCGCTGAAGAGCTTAACTTCCGGGTTCGGAATGGGACCGGGTGTTTCCCCTTCGCCATGACCGCCGAAACACTATTGAGATTTAGGTCTTCCGCGCTCCCGGAGACCTGCTCCGGAGGACGCGGCCGACCGCACCTCGGGAACCGCACAGTGGACGCGAAGATCGCACAGCCTGGGAGT
>CAWCKG010000071.1:0-29854 GCA_963795785.1 uncultured Actinomycetes bacterium | reverse complement strand
TCCTCGGTGTGAACGAGGCGCTCTCCCGCTGAGCCAATCGCCCGGGATCGCGGAGCCGGTGGCGAGCCCCGCAGCCACCACAGAGTAGCGCATCGGCGGTCCGGGCCGGGCATCACCGGATGCGGGCCGCGGCGGAACCGGCGCCGGCACAGACCGCCACGCCGGAACCGGTGAAAACTTACCATTAGCCCGGTTATTCCTCTCTTCTCCGGATTGTTCTGGATTATCTGGAAAAAGACGATGCCGCGGTTACCCCTTATTTCTGGATGCTCACACCTGTCCTCATACCAAGAAGGTATGCTTTCCCCTCTCGGACATAGCATCCCTGTCCGTCATGAGGGGCGAATCATGGAGTGGCAGGCACGGCCAGCTTTTACGGGAGGCATCGTTGAGAACGACATCTTGCCACGTTATCGCCCTTGAGACAGGTCTGCGGCTGGGAAAAGTTTCCCAGCGCCGACCGGCTGCGTTTGCCCAGTTCAAGCCCGGTTTGTTGAGCGGTGACCGAGGTTAGAGCCGGGGGCATTCGCGGAATCCTCGTAGTGACGGCTCTCATCCGGACTAACCACTCCCCGTGCAGTAATGCTGGACGACAGTATCCCGGGGCACCCTGGGCCGGACAAAGCAGAGGTTTAGCCGATAATGAATACCAGCGCCATCGTCGCAGCGGAGCTTGGACTGAGGCTTGTCGTCCCCGAACATGGTGGAGTTCCGCTAACCGCAAGTCTGTATTACCGGGGTGACGATCCATATGCAATCCGGATGGCGTTTCACGTCGGGACGGACGACCCGGTGGAGTGGATTTTCGCGCGGGACCTCCTTGCCGAGGGCCTGGACCGCGTCGCGGGGGACGGCGACGTCCGGGTGTGGCCGAGCACGGCGGCGCACCGGGACGTGCTGAACCTGGCGCTCTCCTCCCCGTTCGGCCAGGCCCACTTCGAAGCGCCGCTGACCGCACTGACGGGTTTCCTGCTCCGGACGTTCGAGGTCATCCCGGCCGGCCGTGAGGGCGAGTTCATCGACATCGAGGGCGAACTGAACGACATGCTCCGCTGGACCTGAGCCCGCGAAAGCACCGCGATCATGGCGTTTGGCTGCGTAGCGACCAAAGCGCCATGATCACGACGGCGCAGGGGCCGGGACCGTCCGGCCCGAAGCGGCCGGAGGCCGGGTTAGCGCAGGCCGCCGCACCTGGCGGCGGCCACGTCCACCAGGGCCGGGAGCAGTTCGTCCACGGTGATGATCTGCTCCGAGACCTCCCGGTCCACGTCCATCATCGGGACCCGTTCCCGGATGGCGGCATGCACGGCGCGCAGCGGCTCGCTCGGCACCGCGATGTCCGCCCGCAGGTCGATCCCCTGCGCCGCACAACACACCTCCACCGCCAGGCAGGTCCGCACGTTCGCGACCACCTCACGCAGCTTCCGCACCGCCGTCCACCCCATCGACACATGGTCTTCCTGCTTGCCCGAGGTCGGGATCGTGTCCACGCTGGCCGGGTGCGCGAGCACCTTGTTCTCGCTGACCAGGGACGCGGCCGTGTACTGGGCGAGCATGAACCCCGAGTTGGTGCCCGCGTCGGGCGCCAGGAACGGCGGCAGGCCGCGGGAGAACGCCGGGTCGAGCATCCGGTCCACCCGGCGCTCGCTGATGCTGGCCAGTTCGGCGACCGCCATGGCCAGCATGTCGGCGGCGAACGCGAGCGGCTCCCCGTGGAAGTTCCCGGTGGTCATCACCTCGCCGTCGGGCACCACGACGGGGTTGTCCACCACCGCGCCGAGCTCGGTCTCCAGCACGCCCCGGGCGAAGCGCAGCACGTCCCTGACCGCGCCGTGCACCTGCGGCGCGCAGCGCAGGCAGTACGCGTCCTGGACGGCGTGCCTGCTGTGCCGGTGACTGGCCAGCAGCGGGGACCCGGCGAGCAGCGCCCGCAGGTTGGCCGCGCTGTCGAGCTGCCCCGGATGCGGCCGCAGCGCCTGGACCCGCTCGTCGTAGGGCCGGTCGGTGCCGAGCAGCGCCTCGATCGACAGCGCGCACGCCAGGTCCGCCGCCCGGACCAGCACGTCCGCATCGATGATCGAGAACGCGAGCAGCGCCTGCATCGGCTCGGTGCCGTTGACCAGCGACAGCCCTTCCTTGGGCGCCAGTTGCAGCGGCGTGATCCCGTGCTCGGCCAGCACCTCGGCCGCGGGCCGGCCGCGCACCGGGTCCCCCGGGCCGCGCAGCCGCCCCTCCCCGATCAGGGTCTGGGCCAGGTGCGCGAGCTGGGCCAGGTCCCCGGACGCGCCCACGGACCCCTTGCCGGGCACCACCGGCAGCAGGCCCAGGCCGAGCATTTCGATCAGCCGGGCAGGCAGGTCGACCCGGACGCCCGAGTACCCCGCGGCGAGCGTACGGGCCCGGAGCAGGAGCACGGCGCGGACGGCGGCGTCGTCCAGCGGCTCGCCGGTGCCGGCCGCGTGCGAGCGGACGATGGCACCCTGCAGCCGTTCCAGGTCGCGGGCGCCGACGCGGGTGTCGGCGAGCGCGCCGAACCCGGTGTTGACCCCGTAGACGGGCGCGTCGCCCTCGATCGCGGCGGCGACCACGGCCCGGCTCGGCTCCATGGCGGCGGCGACGCTGGGGGCGAGTTCGGCGGTGGCCGCGCCGCGCGCGACGTCCACCACGTCCTCGATCGTGAGCGCGTCGCCGTTGACGGTCACAGTTCGCATGGAGGACAGCCTGCCATCCCCCGGGACCGGTTAATCCTCCAGGGACCAGCCGAAGGTCGCCGCCAGCCCCTCCCGGCCGGCCGGGGTCACCCGGACCGCGCGGCGCCGGACGCCCCGCTCGATCCAGCCGAGCCCCAGCAGCCGTGCGGTCACGGCCGCGCCGAGCGCCCCGTTCAGGTGCGGTTTACGCTCCGTCCAGTCCAGGCAGGCGCCGGCGAAGCGGCGGCGGGTTCGCTCCAGCGCACCGATATTCAGGCCAAACGATGTGAGCGTGGCCATGCCCGTCCGCCGTGACCTCGAACGCCTCGGGGCGGATCGGCGCCTGCGGCGCGGCGCGGGCGTGGCGGCCCTCGTAGCCCCGCCCGGGCCGCCGTCCGGGCCGCCGGATTCCCCGCGAGGCCGTCCCGGAGCCGTGCCGCGGGGCTGCTGGGCGCCGCATTGCCGCCTCCGGTGTGGCGCGCCGCCGTTCGGCCCGCATGCCGCTAGCTGGCCGCCGCCCGGGGCTGGCGCCAGGATCCCCCGGGCCAGCAGGGCTTCGAGCAGCGCCACCCCGGCCCGGCCCGCCAGGTGGTCGTAGCAGGTCCGGGCCTGGGCGAGCGCGGCGGCGTCCCGGGATTCGCGCAGGCTGCGCACCGGGACCGGGGTGGCGTGCTGAGGTGCGCCAGGGCCTCCATGGCGGCGGCGACCTCAGGCCCGGCGAGCTGGTAGTACCGGTGCCGCCCTGCTTGATCATCGTGACCAGGCCGCCGCCCAGCAGCCGGGCCAGGTGCGCGCTGGCCGTGGCCGGGCTCACCCCCGCCAGCCGGGCGAGTTCCCCGGCGGCCAGCGGCCGGTCGTCCAGCAGGGCGGTGATCATGGCGGCGCGGGTCGGCTCGGCGATCAGCGCGGCGGCGGGCACGACGTCGACGTCGCGGGCGATGAACTCGGGCCGTGCGGGCATACTTCGACGCTAGCGCAACAATTCTTCGGCCACGATCGAAGTATGAGCGAAGATCATGCGGCCGCGGCCGGCGACGCTACCGTGCGCGACGCGGACGGTCCGGGCAACCCGGGCCAGTTGGTGGCCGACAGCGTCGAGGCGTGCCTGGAGATCGCGGCGACCTGGCACGCGTGGGACGGGCGGCCCCTGGCCCGCACGGTGGACGGCAAGCCCAACACCTGGACCCCGGCCAAGGCGCTGCGCCGGATCACCGATCATCTGATCGATCACCTGCACCAGGTGGAGGCGCTGCTGGCCGGGGCGCCATCGATCCCCGACACCTGGCACGGCAGGTTCGTCACCCTGGACGCCGACTGGGGCCGGTTCACCGAGGCGGACTACGACGAGGCGTGCTCCCGGCTGCGCCGGCTCGGCCGGTGGTACGTGCTGCGTTATGCGGCCGCCGGGCCCGCGGCCTGGGACGAGCCGCGCGGCGGGGAATGGACGCTGCGGGAGATCGCCGAGCACGTCGCCGGGGTGCGGTACTACGCCGAGCAGGTCGGTTCCCTGGCGGTCCTGGACTCCGACTGACTCCCCCGGCCCCCGGCGGTAACCGGGTAGGCGTTTGCCCGCGAGGGAGCTACCGTAGGAGACGGCGGATCGTATCGCCGTGTCTTATTGCCGCTTGACGGGAGCAGGCCGTTGCGTCGTTGAGTGTCTCGCCAGCCCCTGGAGACCTCACCGCAAGGAGCCTTGCATGCCTGCGCCTTCACCTGTCGTCACCTGTTCCGGCCTGCGTTTCGCGTGGCCGGACGGCACGGCCGTGTTCACCGGTCTGTCGCTGGCCATCAGCCCGGGGCGGACCGGGCTCGATCGGCGTCAACGGGTCGGGCAAGTCGACGCTGCTGCGGCTGATCGCCGGTGAGCTGACGCCCGCCGCCGGGTCGGTCACCGTCGCGGGCGAACTGGGCTACCTGCCGCAGAACCTGGCGCTCGGCGCGCCGGAGACCCGCGTCGAGGAGGCGCTCGGCATCGCGGGCATCCGGGCGGCCGTGGCGGCGATCGAGGCCGGGGACGCCAGCGAGGAGAACTTCGCCCGGGTCGGCTCGGACTGGGACGCCGAGGAGCGGGCCCGGGCCACGCTGGACCGGCTCGGGCTGGAGCGGGTGCCGCTGGACCGGCGGATCGGCGAGCTGTCCGGCGGGGAGGGCGTGCTGCTCTGCCTGGCGGCACAGTTCCTGCGGCGCCCCGGCGTGCTGCTGCTCGACGAGCCGACCAACAACCTCGACCTGGCCGCGCGGCAGCGGCTGTACGAGGCGGTCGGGTCCTGGAAGGGCGCGATGGTGATCGTCAGCCACGACCGGGAACTGCTGGACCTGGTCGACCAGATCGGCGAGCTGCGGGCGGGCGAGGTGCGCTGGTACGGCGGCAACCTCAGCGACTACGAGCAGGCGGTCGCGGTGGAGCAGGAGGCCGCCGAGCGCGCGGTGCGTTCGGCCGACGCCGACGTGCGGCGGCAGCAGCGCGAGCTGATCGAGGCCCGGACCAAGCTGGACCGGCGGCAGCGGTACGGGCGGAAGATGCAGGAGACGGGCGGGCTGCCCAAGATCGTGGCGGGCAACCTCAAGCGGCAGGCCCAGGTGTCCGCGGGCAAGCTCCGCACGGGTCACGAGGAGCGCCTGGACGAGGCCAGGGAGCGGCTGGCGGCCGCCGAGGAGGCGGTCCGCGACGACGACGAGATCCGCATCGACCTGCCCGCCACGGCGGTGCCGTCCGGGCGCGGCGTGCTCGCGCTGCACGCGGTCGAGGTCCGCTACGGGGCCCGGGCGGAGCTCGCTCGTCCGCGGCCCGGAACGGATGGCGCTGACCGGCCGGAACGGGTCGGGCAAGACGACGCTGCTGCGCACGATCGCGGGGCTCATCCCCGCGGTGTCCGGCGAGGTGAAGCTCAGCGTCCCGGTCCGGTACCTGCCGCAGCGGCTGGACATCCTGGATCCGGGGCTGACCGTCGTCGAGAACGTCGCCCGCGCGGCCCCGGCCGCGACGCAGAACCAGATCCGGGCCCAGCTCGCCCGGTTCCTGTTCCGCGGGCGGAAGGCCGACCAGCTGGCCGGGACGCTGTCCGGCGGGGAGCTGTTCCGCGCGACGCTGGCCTGCCTGCTGCTGGCCGAGCCCGCCCCGCAGCTCCTGATGCTGGACGAGCCGACCAACAACCTGGACATGGCCAGCGTGCGGCAGCTGTCCGGGGCGCTGCGGTCCTATCGTGGCGCGCTGCTCGTGGCCAGCCACGACGTGCCGTTCCTCCGCGACATCGGCATCACCCGCTGGCTGCGCCTCGACGGGGACCTGACGGACACCGGCCCACTCTGAACTCAGCGCTGATACCGGTGAGGCTGACGTCTCCGGAGGCGATGGTCCCGGCAAGCCGCAGACGCTCCGGCTACGCTGACGCGGGTGTCGCCAAAGAAGCGGAATGCCCGCAAGCGTAAGACTCACCGCCAAGGCCTCAGCGGAAACCCGCAGCGCCGCACGCAACAGCTACGGCAGCAACAGTTAACGGCCCACCGCCAGCCGGCGCTTCTGGAACTGGCCTATCGTCTGGCCGGCGGCGCGGTTGCCGAACCGTGGTGGCGCGAGTCCCACGAACGCGGTCTTCATCCAGCCCAGTGGCTACGGTCCCTCGCAGAGGAAACCGGGACGGCGATGCGCACGGCGCTGGCCCAAGGCTCTGACGACTGGCAGAAGCTCTGGGCGCTGCTGTGCGGGCTGGCTCTGACGTCCCCCCGGACGCCCGCCGATGCGGCGGACGAGACCGCCCGCGAGATCTTCCCGGAGATCAAATATCCCTATGAGACCGCCGTGGCCGAGGTGGACAAGGCCGCCAAGCTGATGGCGGACCGCGGACTGGAACCGGGCGGCGCCTGGACGGCCGAAGGTTCGCGGCCGACCGGGGAACCGCTGGCTGCCCGCGACGTGGCGCCGTGGGCGCCACAGCCTCCGCTGCGGCACTGTCGCCGTGCGCCGCGGAGATGACCGCCAGTCTGCTGGCGTCCTGCCTGACTACCGGGGTTCTAGCGGACATGCTCGATGGCTTGGAACCACGCGAACTCATCCGCGAGTACTACCGGCTGCGGCGCCGTGCCCATGACCTCATCGGGCCGGAGGCCGCCGACACCGGCGCGTCCTCGTTCGACTCCAGCCACATGGATCAGGTGTTCCTGCGCTGGTACGCCGCACGGCACGATGACATGGCCGTCAAGGCCGGGGCGCTGGGCACGATCCTCGAAGAGTGGGGACCCGGCAAGGTTCCGGACGAGCGTTCGTTCTACGCTTGCTCGCCGCACCGTATCGAGGTGACGGCGCGCCTCATCCGCGATGCCTACCTTGCCGACTACGCCAACGACGCGTTCCGGCTGCTGCCGGAGTGGACAGAGTGGTGCATCGAGCACAGCGGGCTTGACGGCAACGCAGCCGCCCGGTCCCGCGAAGCGGCCCAATCCGCGGCTTCGCAGCTCGTTGACGACGAGGATGACGAGCCGGTCGGCGAGGATGTCACGACACCGTTCCGCCGCCCTGAGTGAACGGCACGCGCTCGCCTTCTCTTGGGTTCCTGTGCCTGTTCTGGCGTCATGCTGGCCGGTAGATGTCGGATCGGTGGTCCACCCGGACCACGCGGACGGTGCGCTGTTCCTCGTCAATGCGGATGATGACCCGGTACTCGCCGCGCCGGGCGCCGCGGAACCCCTCCAGTTCATCGTGCAAGGGCTTGGAGACCCGCCAGGGATCCTGGCTGAGCGGCCCTTGAATGAACTCGAAAATCGCCCATGCCGCGTTGAACGGGATCCCCCTGGGCGGCCCCGCCTGAAGGGTCCGCAGCACCCCGCTCGCAAGCCGACCGGAGTAAGCGTCACTCACGCGTCGCTGTCTTCCCGGCGCTGGCGTTCTTCGAGTGCCGCCCGCAGTTCGTCCAGCGTGTGAAAGTCGCCAGCCGCGATCTCCCGGTCAGCGGCCAGGATGTCCGGCACGGCCCCCGGCTCGGCGGCCAACTCGCGGGTCATCTGCAGCGACTCGAAGTCGTCGACGGAGATGACCATGACGTGCGGCCTGCCGTTCCGCGTGACGATCACACGGTCATGGGTGGCCGCCACCTCGTCGGCGATGGCCGAGAATCGCGTCTTGACATCATTCAGCGGCAGGATCGTCATAGTCAGAATTATAGTTGACCATAATTCTGACCACAAGGGTATCCGTTTCGAAGTCGCGTCAGTGCGCGGCGGCGAGGGCGGCGTTGGCGCGGCTCAGCAGCGGAGCGAAGTTCGCCTGCAGCTGGGACAGCGTCGCCAGGTTCTGCCCGATGAGCGCCTGCTGGTAGGCCGCTTCCACGGCGAGCCAGGTGTTCAGCAGGTTGACCTGGGCCTTGCAGGTCACGTCGGCGACCGCGGTCTCGATCTCGGCCTTGTTCGGCGGGCTCTTCCAGCGGTGCCCTTCGAGCTGCGACGGGCTGGCGTAGTGGTAGAAGTGCCGGGCCATGCACGCCGACCATGCGCGGTCGACCGCGCGGATCCGCGGGTCGGTCTGGGTGAAGCTCACCGCTTGCTCGGCGATCTGCGGCACGGGGTCGGGAACGGGCTCGCCGACCAGCGACCCGTAAACCTGCTTGCTGGCCTGCTGCAGGCAGCCGAGGCGCCCGCCCGGGCCCGCCCGGAACCCCGGGCCGAAGCCGAACAGGGCCTCGGCGTAGGCCTGCCCGGCCTTCAGCGACTGGCCGAACCCGGCCGCGCTGACGAAGCCGATGATCTGCGGGCCGGATTGCGCGGACCCGGTGCTCTTGGGATGCGCGAACCCGAACACCCGCGCCTGCGTGAGGCTGGTCAGCCCGGCCCCGGCGGCTTCGACCTGGCCCAGGGTGGCCACGCTCGACAGCGGCGAGGAGGCGGCGCTGGTGTCGTCGAAGCCGCGGCCCGCCATGCAGTGCTGGATCAGCGCGCTGCTCGCGTCCGCCAGCGCCACCTGCTGCTGCGTCGAGATCGCCTGATAGGCCTCCAGCGGCATCGCGATGGGCAGGCTGGAGTTCGCCGCCGGGATCGGCGGCACCGTGATCTTGGGACGCGACCCGCTGGTGCCCCCGGCGCCGATAAAGAAGACGGGGCCGCCGCCCGCCGCGCCGCCGCCGAGGATGACAATGCGCGGGGCGAGCCTGTGCAGGCCCGGGGGGAACAGCGCTGACCGGGCATGGTGGTGCCCGGTGCTCTTGGGGGCACCGGTGCACGCGGCCAGCAGGCAGGCCGCGGCGAGGACGGCCGCCCAGCGGACGGCGGCGCCGGTGACCGTCCTGCCGCCGCGGCACTTCTTCGTCCCCGCCGGGCGGTGGCGGTGCTCAGCGGCGCAGGGCATCGGCCGGCTCCAGCAGGCTGGCGCGCAGGGCGGGATACAGGCCCGCCAGCAGTCCCACCACCGCGCCGGCGACGGGGGCCGCGACCACGATCCGCGGGTCGAGCAGCGCGGTCCAGTGCCGGTAGATGGTGACGGCGAGGATCGCGAGCACGCCCAGGCTGGCCCCGATGAGCCCGCCGAACAGGCCCAGCGCCGTGGACTCGGTGAGGAACTGGATGCCGATGTGCCGGGGACGGGCGCCCAGCGCACGCCGCAGCCCGATCTCCCCCGCCCGCTCCAGCACCGCGACCAGCGTGGTGTTGGCGATCCCGACCGCCCCGACGACCAGCGCGATCCCGGCCAGCGTCAGGAACAGGCTGTTCAGGCTGGTGTTGACGCTGTGCTGGAGTTGCGCCACGCTGGGCGCGGCCGCGCTCTTGAGCAGCGTCGGATCATCGGGCCGGATCGCGACCGGCGCCTGCTCGGCCACCACCTTGGCCGCGCCGATCCTGGTGTGGATCAGCATCTGCGCCTGCGCCTGCGTGGGCGGGCCCCACAGCCGCAGCGCGGTGCTCTCCGGCACCGTCACCCCCACGTCGAGCTGGGGCAGCCGCTGCGAGGTGGCGACGATCCCGATCACGGTGAACGGCTGGCTGTCGATGAAGATCGCGGGCTGGCCCTGGAGGTTCGTGATCCCCAGGCTGGCGGCGGCGCTGCGGCCGATGATCGCCACGTTCTGCGCGCGGGATTCGTGGAACTGGTTGAACAGGGTCCCGGTGACGAGCTTCACCCCGGCCGCGGTAAGCAGGCCGGGGCTGGCGGCCGTCACCGGCAGCGAATGCTGCGACTCGAGGAAGCCGCCGGCGAACGCGCTCACCGCGGCCTGCTTGAACTGCACCGGCCAGTAGACCCCCGCGGCCACCACGCCGTGGATCCGGTCCGCGAGAGCGTCGGCGTCCGGGGGGAAGTCCACGGTCGGGTGGCTGGACTGTTCGGCCCCGACGTCGAACACGTAGGCCTGGGTGGCCTGCAGCACGTTGAACTGCTTGCCGATCTGGCCCGACGCGGTCTGCGCGATCCCGACGATCGCGACGAAACTGCCGATGCCCAGCATGACGCCGATCAGGGTCAGCGCGGACCGGCCCGGCCGCTGGAGCAGCCCGGCCAGCGCCTCATTGCCCAGGTCGGGGAAGCGCAGCCGGGACGGCGGCACCGCCCCGGTCCCCCGGCTACTCATCGGGGAACCCGAGTGCGTCCAGGCCCCCGGGTGCGCGGTCCGCTGGCGGCGGCCCCTCCGGGGGCGGTGGCGGCTGCTCTCCGGGAGCGGCTGCGCCGGCCCGGGTGCCCCGGTGCCCGATGGCGGCTCGGGCGCCCCGGTTGGCGGGGGTGGCGTCGCGGGTGCCCCGGGGGCCGGTGGCGTCTCAGGGGGCCCGGTTGGCGGCGGGAGTGCCCCGGGGCCCGGTGGCGTCTCGGGGG
This sequence comes from uncultured Actinomycetes bacterium, assembly GCA_963795785.1. Classification (GTDB taxonomy): domain Bacteria; phylum Actinomycetota; class Actinomycetes; order Streptosporangiales; family Streptosporangiaceae; genus DASXKD01. The sequence goes on along the minus strand of CAWCKG010000071.1, from coordinate 19,375 downwards.
GCCCGGCAGGCGAGGGGAGCGTAACGGGTGAAATCTCGGTCAGCGCACCGTCGCGGATGGCAATCTGCCGCTGCGCCCGGGCGGCCACCGTCGGGTTGTGGGTGATGACCACCAGCGTGGTCCCCCCGCGGTGCAGCGATTCGAGCAGTTCGGTGAGTTCGAGGGTGGTGGCGGTGTCCAGGTTGCCGGTGGGCTCGTCGCACATCAGCATCGCGGGCCGGTTGACCAGGGCGCGGGCGATCGCGACCCGCTGCCGTTCGCCGCCGGACAGCGCCGTGGGCAGCGCGTGGGCCCGGTGGTCCAGCCCGACCTCTGCCAGCGCGGCCATGGCCGCGGCGCGCCTGCGCCGCCGTGGCTCGTCGGCGTAGACCTGCGCGAGCATCACGTTCTCGACCGAGGTGCGGTAGGCCAGCAGGTGGAACGACTGGAAGACGAACCCGATGCGGTGCGCGCGCACCGCGGCACGCTCACGCTCCGGTGCCGCGCCCACGTCGATCCCGTCGATCTCGATCGAGCCCTGGGTGGGCTTGTCGAGCAGGCCGAGCAGGTTGAGCAGCGTCGACTTGCCCGAGCCCGACGGCCCGGTGATCGCGACGTGCTCGCCCCGGTAGATGACCAGGCTGGTCGGCTTGAGCGCCACGACCGGCGGCGGGCCGCGGTAGGTGTAAGCGGCCGACGAGAGCCTGATGACCGGGTCCCCGCGCCGGGGCTGCCTGGCGCTCCGGCCTCGCGATGCCGGCCGGGCGGGCGCCCGGCGGTGCGGGCCCTGGGGTCCTGGGCCGGCCCGCCGCTCGGTCATCCAGGCCCCACGACCGTGACCGAGCCGGATCCGCCGGATTGGCCGGGTACCAGCCGGGCCTTCCCGCTGATGCGGCCGAGCGGGCTGGTCAGGTAGTTCTCGCCGGTGACGACCTGGTCGCCCGTCTTCAGCGCGCCCACCGGATCCGGCCTGACCCCGACCAGGCCGTCACCCTCGGTGATAACCGTCACCTGGACCCTGGTTGCCGTGTCCGGCCCGGTCACCTTGGACACGTAGTCCTTGCCGTCCTGCCCGCCGAACAGCGCCGCCTCGGGCACCGCGAGCATCGGCCCGCTGCTCTGCGCCGCCTGGATGGACAGGATGACGTTCTGGCCCGAGCCGAAGGAGGGCGGCAGTGGTTTGCGCAGGCTGATGTGCATCGGGTAGTACAGGCCGCCCGAGATGCTCTTGGAGGTCTGGGTCTTGTGGGTGACGGATGCGATGGTGCCGTGCACCACGGCGGGACTGCCCTGGGCCGTGATCGTGACCTTCATGCCCGGCCGGACCAGCGCGCCGAATGCCGGGTTGAGCTGGCCCTTGACGGACGGGCTCCCGAGTGACAGCGTCACCACCGAACCGCTCACGACGCTGCCCACGCCGCCCCCGAGCTTGAGCACCCGGGCCGGGAACCGGGGCACGAACATGATCTCCGACAGCGGAACCTCCGCCCCGCGGTGGCCCTTCGTCCCCGGGGCGGACGGCGCCGTATAGCCCAGGCTCTGGTAGAAGGCGGCGACCGCGGCGCTGGTGCCCGGGCCGTAGACACCGCTGGTGTCGCCGCCGATCCCGAACCCGAGCGACTCCAGGCCCGCCTGAAGCTGGGCGATGTCCGAACCCGATTCGCCGGGGGCCATGTCGCGGTAGGCGGGCACCGTGCCCTGGAAGACGAAGAACGGCTGCCCCGCGACCTCGATGATCACATTCCCCGGGCTCACGAAGCTGCCCGGCGGGTGGAAGATCTTGGTGACGACCTGCTGGGCGTTGCCGCCGCCCCCGCCGCTCCGCCCCCGCTGCCGCTGTTCAGCGACGAGATCTGCGGCGGCTTCGTGATCAGGCCGTCGGCCTGGACGGTGTTGCGGATGACCGTGTCCTGCACCGGGGCCGTCAACCGGGTCAGGCCGGGCGCCTTGGTCTCGGCGGCCTGCTGCGCCGGGGACTTGATGGTGGTGGATATGAGCAGGCCGCCGACCGACGCGATCACGGCCACGCCGATGACCACCAGCAGGATGGTGCGGCGCCGGCGCAGGCGGCCATAACCCGGCTTGTCGTCGAGGACGTCCACGCCTATTCGCTCTCCTGCCCGGAGCCCCGCTGATGCCGGCTGCCGACCGCTCCACCCTGGCCCTAGATACGGTGGCACGTCGCCGGGTGACGACGGGGGCAGTTCCGGCGTCCGAGTTTCTAAATTCTGCGTTCGCACAATTAGACGATCTCGGGCCGATGGATGTTGCGCGGTTCCGCGTATCGATCCGGTAGCGATGCCGGTGATTGCCTGGGCCCCGGCCCACTGTGCTCCGCTCTGAGCGCAGCGCGGTCTTACCTGGGGCTGGCGTGCCCGGCGTTACGATGTGCGCGATGAGCACCACAGACGCCCCGGCCGGGGCCACCGGGACCCGTGACGCGAGCCGGGACGCGGTCATCCATACCGAGGACCTGACCAAGGTCTACCCGGGCACCGACTTCGCCGCGGTGGACCGGCTCAACCTGGACGTCCGGACCGGGGAGATCTTCGGCCTGCTGGGCCCCAACGGCGCGGGCAAGACGACGACCGCGGGGATGCTGACCACGCGGGTCGTGCCGACGTCGGGGCGGGCGTTCCTCGGCGGGATCGACGTGGCGGCCCACCCGGCGCTGGCCAAGCAGCTCAGCGGGATCGTGTCCCAGCAGAACACCCTGGACCGGCAGCTCACCGTGTGGGAGAACCTGTACTTCCACGGGCGGCTGTTCGGCATGGGAGCGAAGCGCTCCCGGCAGGTCGCCGACGAGCTGCTGGCGCAGTTCCAGCTGTCCAAGTGGGGCAAGGCGTCGGTGTACGCGCTGTCCGGCGGGATGGCGCAGCGGCTGATGGTGGCCCGGGCGATCTTCCACCGGCCGTCGGTGTTGTTCCTCGATGAGCCGACGGCGGGCCTGGACCCGCAGAGCCGGCTCGCGTTGTGGGATCTGCTCGGTGAGCTGCACCGGGACGGCCAGACGATTCTGCTGACGACGCACTACATGGAGGAAGCGGACCGGCTGTGCGAGCGGGTGGCCATCATGGACCACGGCGTGATCCTGGCGCTGGACACCCCGGCCGCGCTGAAGCAGAGCATCGGCGCCGACACGGTCGTCACGGTGAAGGCGGCCGGGGACGTGGACCGGCTGGGTGAGCTGCTCGCCCGGGAGGTGGCCGGGGTCACCCGGACCCGGCGCGTTCCGGATGGGGTCGAACTGCATGTCCAGGGCGGTGACCGGCTGGTTCCGCGCGTCGCCGCGGCCGCCGAGCGCGGCGGGTTCGACCTGATGGACCTGTCCGTCGCCGAGCCGAGTCTGGAGACGGTGTTCATCAACCTGACCGGCAAGGAGTTGCGGGACTGATGCCGGGGCTGGCGTGGCGCGTGGACGACGCATGGGCGAGGGGTGGCGGGACTGATGGCTTCTACCGTGGAGACCCAGGCGCCGGCCCGGCGGATCGGCGGCGGCCCGGCCCGCTCGGTGGCCGCGGCGAGCTGGACCGCGCTGGGCGCCCTGATGCTGCGCGACCTGGTGGTGCTGCGCAAGCACATCTGGGAGTTCGTGCTGCGCACGATCATCCAGCCGTTCCTGCTGTGCTTCGTGTTCCTGTACGTGTTCCCGAAGATCGGCCAGGGCATCGGCGGGCACGGCACGCTGCAGCAGTCCGCGTTCGCGACGATCCTGGTGCCGGGGGTCGTCGGGATCTCGGTCATGTTCCAGGGCGTCCAGTCGATCGCGCTGGCCATGGCGCAGGAGTTCGGCTTCACCCGGGAGATCGAGGACCGGGTCCAGGCGCCGTGCCCGATCTGGCTGGTGGCGATCGCCAAGGTGTTGTCGGGCGCGGCCCAGGGTGTGCTGTCCGCGATCCTCGTGCTGCCCATGGCGTCGGTGGTGCACGCGCCCGGTGTGGAGGCCCACCTGACGCTGCACTGGTGGATCATCGTGACGTTCGTGCCGCTGGCGTGCGTCGCGATGGGCGGGCTCGGGCTGGTGCTGGGCACGAGTTTCGAGCCGCGGAACATCGGGCTGATGTTCGGCTTCATCATCCTGCCGATCACGTTCCTCGGCGGGACCTACTACTCGTGGACCCGGCTCGCGCCGGTGACGGTGGGCGGGTTCCACTGGCTGCAGACGCTGGTGCTGATCAACCCGCTGATCTACGTCAACGAGGGCATGCGGGCCGCGTTCACCGCGGCGCCGCACATGCACCTGTACGTGATCTACCCGGTGGTGTTCGGCTTCGGCGCGCTGTTCCTCGCGATCGGCCTGCGCAACTTCCGCCGCCGCGTCCTCTCCTAGACCGGTCATAATACTAGCTAGAAAAATGACCGGTCCTTATACTGGACTCTATGGAGACCATCCCGATCACCGAGGCGAAGGCCCGGATCGCCGAGCTCGCTGAGCGGGTAGCCCGGGAGCACGATCACTTCACCATCACCCGCAACGGCCGCGCAGATGTCATGCTGATCTCGGTCGCCGAGTATGAGTCCATGCAGGAGACCCTTGACATCCTCAGCGACGAGGAGACGCTCGCGGACCTGCGGCAGTCCCACGAAGACTTCGCCACGGGAGATACCTTCGACGCCGAGCAAGTTCGCGCCGAACTAGAGCGACGGCGTCGCGGTACAACGTGACCAGCGATCCACAGCACTCAGGTCGGCATCGCGTTACGCCATACATGATCATCTTCTCCGCGCGAGCCCGGCGCAACCTGCACGAGAACTTGCCACTCGACGTCGCAGCCGCCGCCATGGAGACGATCGACGGGCCGCTTACCACCGATCCGCACCGCGTAGGCAAGCCACTCGATGAGCCCTTCGACGGTTACCTCTCTGCACGACGCGGGACCTATCGCATCATCTACCGCATCAACGAGGACAAGCACACCGTAGAGATCCACTCCATCCGGCACCGGAGGGATGCATACCGCACGTGACGCGGTGATGCAGCCAGGCGCTCCGCAAGGCGATCAGTCCCTGCCCTCCAGGTTCAGCGATCGAGCGCCAGAATGTACGGTGAACGGGCCGCCCGGCCCCTTGCGGTGAGCGAACCACCCGAGGCGAGTTTGCTCGTCCGCCAGGATCGGCTACAGTTCTGAACGCGCGTCATCCCGGTCGGCGGGGCTCGTCCGGTGCCGAGGGGGATCATGCGGACGTGGCTCAGCTGGTAGAGCATCACCTTGCCAAGGTGAGGGTCGCGGGTTCGAATCCCGTCGTCCGCTCGGAGGCGTCGGACGCCGTATCGCGGTGCCGATGGCCAGCAAGGCTCCCGGGTAGCCCAGGTCTGGGTCCTGGGGTCCGGGCGCGGCGGAGTGGCCGAGTGGCCTAGGCAAGGGCCTGCAAAGCCCTGTACGCGGGTTCGATTCCCGCCTCCGCCTCGAGGGCGGCTAGCTCAGTGGGAGAGCGCTACCTTGACACGGTAGAGGTCGCTGGTTCAATCCCAGCGTCGCCCACCAGTCCCAGCAGGTGAGAAGGCCAGATTCGAACACCGGATCTGGCCTTCTTGATCATTTGTCACCCATTTGTCACCGGGACGCGCCACCCCTCAGCGGCACGGAGCGACCGTCGGCGGCAGGGAAAATGGCGACCACCTGGGTCCGGCTGGTCGCCGTCAAGCGCTACGGCCCGGGGAACCTGTTCCATCTCAACCACAACATCCAGCCCAACTGACCGGTATGTGGCTGGGAGGCAGCCGGGCCGCGGGCTGGTCCTGCGGCCCGGCCTGGTTTGGCTAGGTGCCGAAGGTGCCTTGGGGGAGGTAGATGGTGGCCCAGGAGCTCGAGCCGATGTTCTGCCAGTAGAAGTCGACGCTTCCATCAGCGTTTTCCACGGCGGTCGCCACCAGTTGTGTCCCCGCCGAGTTGGTCAGCGCGATCACCGGCGGTGGAGGGCTGTTGAACGCATCGGCGCTGCCCAGGTTCTCGAGGTGCCAGGGGCCATCGGGGAGCCGCCAGTAGAACTCCAAGGTGGCGTTGGAGCTTTGCGTGGTGGCCGCCACCACCCCGTTGCCGAGCTGGGCGGTCGATATGCCGTCGTCCACCGTCCCGGGGAACGCTCCGGCCGTCGTGTTGACGAACGACGGGGGGTCGGGTGTCATCCATTGATACAGGCCATTGTTGTTCCCGGGGGTGGTGATCGCGGTCAGGTTGTTGTCCAGCGCGACGATCGGGGCAGGAGCAGCATCGTTGTAAACGCCCTTCGCCACCGTGTAAGGCCCTTGCCAGCCCGTGCCGAATTTCGCAGGTGTCTGCTGGACGTAATACACCTCCCCGTCCTCGTTGGTGAAGGTAATGCCAAGCGTGTCGCTGGGGGAGGCCAGCACCGCCATCGACGGCGCGCTCCCGACAAGCCCCTGCTCTTGCCCCAGGAAGCTGTTCCATCCGGTGGCGCCGATCTGCTGCCAATAGAAGTCCAGCCTGCTGCCCCCATTGGTGGGCTCATCCCCTTGAGCGGCGACGGCCACGTCGTTGCCGATCTGCACGATCGACGGCGCGGTGAAGGTCGTCTCCGGCCCGCTCAGCACCTCCTGGTGCCAGGGCCCGGACCCGATGTCGGCCAGCGGCTGCCACCAGAAGTTCAGCGAGTAGTCGGGGCCTACGTCGGCCATCCCGATCAGCGTGATCTGCCGCAGCCCCACCCGCTCGGTCAACGCCGTGATCGCCAAACCCGGGTAGTAGGGGTTGGTGGTACCGGGCGCGGTCGCCGTCACCTCCGACCAGGTGGACGACCCCACGGGCTGGTAAAGGACGTCGACATTGCCGCTACTGCCCTGGCCGGCCATGAGCAGGTCGTTGCCCACCTGGGCCAGGGTCACCCCCGCGACAGACACTGGATCCGCGGATGCGGCAGGAGCGGTGGCCAGCAGCCCCGCCGACAACACCATCGCTGCGGCGGGCACCCCCAGCCACCACAGACGGCGCCGGACAGCCACCAGCCTCCCCACCAGCAGGCCGACAGCGGCAACAGTGACACGGCATATGCGAGTCATGGCGAATTCTCCCCGTTACGAGTCATGACGAGCCCCCCAGATACGAGTCATGACGAGTCCCCCAGATACGAGTCATGGCGGGTACTTCCAGATATCGATGGATAGACTGCCCCGCCCGCGGGGCCGTGGCTGGCGCACACGCACCCAGGCTAAGTACGTTACGTACTTGACGTACTTACGTCCATCAGGTTCACTGGAGTTAGCCGATCCTGGAGGATTCACTCTCATGCCCGCTGTTCACTACGACAGCTACACCGAGGCGCGCAACAACCTCAAGAACCTGCTCGATGCCGCCGAAAACGGTCAGGTGGCCACCGTCCGCCGCGAATCGGCAACCACGGCCGTTCTTGACGCTGCGCGCCTTCGGTACTTCCTCGCATCGGTGGTGCCCTCACGCGCCGAGGTGGTCCAGGAGGGCGACGGCTGGTCGGTGTTCATACCCGGCTTGCCTGTCGCTGCCGACGGGGCAACGTTCGATGAGGCCATTGACGAGATGGTCGAGGCACTGCGCGAATACGCGCAAGACTGGCAGGATCGCCTTCTTCGCGCGCTGAACCACCGGGAAAACTGGGGCCTCGTGCAGCTGATCAGCTTGAGTGACGACGACCAGTTGCGTGAGTGGCTTGTCGGATCGTCGCGGTGACCTGGCCCGCACCGACGCGCGAGGACCACGAGGCTTTCTGCAAGACCGAGGGATGGCAACCCGTCAGAGACGCCCGGGGCAAAACCGGCACGCATCACGTCACGTACGAGCTCCACATTCACGACGGTCGGATTCTGCGGACCCGGATCTCCCACCCGGTGAACCGGGACACCTACGGGCCGAGAATCTGGGCCCACATCCTCAGAGACCAACTGGACGTCCACCAAGCGGCCTTCTGGGGATGCGTACGGGACGGCCTCAAGCCCGACCGGGGCGAGCCCGAAGCGCCCGCCGGGGCCTTGCCCGCAGATCTGGTGCATCTGCTCTTGACGCGTGTCCGCCTCAGCGAAGCGGAGGTGGCGGCGATGAGCAAGGACCAGGCCATCGCCAGAATGCAGCAGTACTGGGCAACAGGGCGCTGAGGGCGGCGCGGAGCCGGTCGGATAGCCGCGTTCGAAACGATTGTTATTGCCTTGGCGTCGCGGCGGCTCTTCGGGCATTGTTGCCGGGTGAGCACCCCATCCCCACCCGTGCCGCCCGCTCCGGACAGCGAAGATCTCAGAGGGCTGGCGCGTGGCATGCGTCACCTGCTTGAGCTCGCGGCACAGACGCTGAGTGCGGAGGCGGGCCCCTCCGGGCTGGCGCTGCGGGTCACCGGGCATCTGGGCTGCGAGCTGACCGAGGTGGTGCTGGTTTCGGAGAAGTTCCCGAGCTGGGAGCGCGTGAATGTCCAGCGTGGAGTCGATGCGTACCTCGCGGCGCACGCCGCTGGCGCGCAATGGTTCGGCCCGGCTGGGGGCGGTCACCGCCCGCACGAGGACATGCTGTCGCTGCTCAGCATGCCTCCGCACGCCGTCATGGGGTGGGCTGGGGTGCGCGGCTCAGCCCGGGCCGTGGTCCGCGGCGGCGCGGGCAGGGGCGGCGATGCGGCGGTCGGCGCCGCCAGCTACGGCACCGCCGCGGCCGGGCCCGAGGAGAACACTGAGGTGGTATCGCTCGGCTTGGTTGCCGCGGCGGCACCTGCCGGCGCCCCGGTCGTGATCGGCATCCGCGACGAAAGCCGGTTCGGATCGCCGTTTGCACACTGGAGGTGCTCGCGGCGGACCGGGAGGCGGCCACCACGACGCGCGACGAGATCGAGCGGCTGATGCGGGCGCATGATGTGTTCCGCGGCCAGGTGCTCAGCTTCACCGAGAGCGAGCACCACGGAAACGAACTGGTCACATTCCTGCCCCGGCCCGCGGTCACCGCCAGCGATGTCGTCTTGCCCGACGGGATGCTCGAGCACATCGAGCGGCACATCATCAGCATCGCCGACTGGTCCGCCGAACTGCTCGGCGCCGGCCAGCACCTCAAGCGCGGCCTGCTGCTGCACGGCCCGCCGGGGACGGGCAAGACCCATACCGTCCGGTACCTGACCAGCCGCCTGGCCAGCCTCACCGTCATCCTGCTCACCGGCCGGTCCATCAGGTTCATCGACCAGGCCGCGGCCCTGGCCCGGCGCCTGCAGCCCTCGATGGTCGTGCTCGAAGACGTCGATCTGGTCGCGATCGACCGCGACTACACCCCAGGCGGGAACCCGCTGCTGTTCTCGCTGCTGGACGCGATGGACGGGGTCGGCGCGGACGCGGACGTCACGTTCGTGCTGACCACCAACCGGGCCGACATCCTGGAAACCGCGCTCGCGGACCGCCCAGGCCGGGTGGACCTGGCGGTCGAGCTCCCCCGCCCGGACGCGCACTGCCGGGAGCGGCTGCTGCGCGTGTACGCCAGGGACCTGACCGTGGACGCCGACCTCGACCAGGTGGCGGCGGGCACCGAGGGAGTCACCGCCTCCTTCATCAAGGAGATGATCAGGCGGACCGTGCTGGCATCGCTGCGGGCCGGCGAGCGCCCGCCGGTGCTGCGCGGACCGCACTTCGCCGATGTGCTGGCCGAGATGAACTCCGAGCACCAGGCGCTCACCCGCTCCCTGCTCGGCGCGGGCGCCGAGGGACCCAGCAGGGAACCGGCCCGCCGTCCCGGGCCCGCACGCGGGCGCCATTGACTCCAGACGCGAGTGCCGGCAATCCGCGGATGCCCTCCAGCAAGTCAGGCAGCGTGAGGCGCGATTTCCACGATCAGGTCAGCATCGAGGGCGGCGCTGATCCGCTCCAGCAACGGGATCGTGGGCACAACCCCGCCTGCTTCCAGCCGGGACAGGGCGGGCTGCGTTATGCCCGCCCTGGCCGCGAGTTCGACCTGAGACAGGCCCAGAGCAAGCCGACGCTCGCGGACAGCCTGACCGATGAGGAAAGCACGGCGAGCCTCCGCGTACCCCTCGCGGTACTTGTCGCTCTTCCTCCGCGCCCGGGCTAGTTCCCCGTAGGAGGAGTGTTCTGCGGTCATGTCAGTTCACCTCCCGGTCGAACACCTCGTGCGCCCCGCCATGCTCGGCCTCGCAGACCTTCTGAGCGTGCAGGGCGCGGGCAACCTCCGCGGTCTCGGCGCCGCGGGTCTTGTGGAACATCGTCAGTAGAATCACCCGCTGTCCAGGCGCCAGCCAATACGTGACCCGCGTCTGCTGGCGTAACAAGTGGAACCGTAACTCCCGCACCTTCCCGCCCAGGTAGCGGGCATAGGGCTCACCGAGGTCTTCCGCGTGCTCAGCGAGCAAGCCAACGAGGAAGTCGACACGGCCGAAGTCCCGGTCGCCCAGCCCCCAGCCATGATCGGACTTCGGGCTCCAGTTCCACCTCGTACAGGCTCATCATGCATCTGATGCTATATACATTCAATGCTATGACCAAGCTGCGTCACCGGGGGTCAGTGCTGCGGGCTAGGGCGGGCTGGCGCTGGATGGCGGGAGCGTGCTGGCTCAGGCCAGGCTCTCTTGGATGAAGGTGCGGGTGAGCTTCTCGAGATGATCCCGGGTGGCGTCGGGGACGGCGCGCAGAGGCCCTTGCCCGGTGAGCACCGCCAGCCCGTGCACCGTGGACCAGATGGGGTACTCGATGCCGTCGCGGCGCCGCCGGTCGAGCACGCCGGCGTTGACCAGTTCGTCGAGCGCGGCGCAGAGATGATCCAGGGGCATGCATTCCTGCCCGGTCCCGCCGTCCGGAGCACCGTAGCTGTGCTGCTGCGGCAGGGCGAACGCGGTTGCGAACAGCCCTGGTTCCTCGCGGGCGAACTCCAGGTACGCCGCGCCGATCGCGCCCAGCCGGCGGCGGGCCGCGGCGGCATCGCCATACTTGCCGCGCACGCGGGCGACGCCAGCGGCCATGCGGGCGGCGAGCTCGCGCATCGCCGCCGTGCAGACCGCGGCGAGGAGCTCGTCACGGCTGGCGAAGTGCCGGTAGGCGGCGTTAGGCACCACGCCCACCATCTGTGTCGCTTCACGGAGCACGACGGCGTCCGGGCCGCCGGTCCGTGCCAGCTCGAGCCCAGCGGCGACCAGGCCGTCGCGGACGGCGCCTCGCGGCCGCCGCCTCGCCCCGGTTATCTCACTCGCTGATCGGCTGGCTGTCACGACAACATATTAGTGGACAGCGTCCACTAACTCAAGTACGGTGGACGCTGTCCACTAAAAAGTGGACAGCGTCCACTAATGCTGCGAGGCCCCTCGCCATGACGAAGATGACCGCCCTGCTCGAGCGCAACGAGCAGTTCGCCCGTACCTACACCCCCGCGGCGCTCGGCATACCTGCCCAGCAGGTGCTCATCGTCACCTGCCTCGACCACCGGGTCGACCCGGCGATCGTCCTGGGACTCCAGCTCGGGGACGCTCCCGTCATCCGCAACGCGGGGGGACGCATCACCCAGGCCGTCATCGACGACATCGCCTACCTCGCTTTCCTGGCCGAGCAGCTGTTCGGCGGCCAGGGCGCGGCTGACACACTCTTCGAAGTCGCGGTCGTGCAGCACACCCAATGCGGGACCGGCTTTCTCGCCGACCCCGGCTACCGGCACCGTGCCGCCGAGGCGACCGGCCTCCCCGAGGCAGCGCTCGAAGCTGCCGCCGTCGCTGACCCGCGCGCCACCGTCAAGGCCGACGTGGAGCGCCTGCTCACCTCACCCTCGCTGTCACCGAAGGTGAGCGTCTCCGGCCATGTGTACGACATCGCCACCGGGCGCGTCACCACTGTGCTTGACGCCCGGTACACCAGCTCGCCCGTTAACGACTAGCTCCCAGAGGTCTCCACCCATGCGATCCAAGCCCATGATCCTTGTCGCGCTGCTGCTGGCAGCGTTCCTTGTCAACCTGGACACGACCCTGGTGAACGTGGCGCTTCCGGCCATGGTGCGCGAGTTGCATGCCACCACCACGCAGCTGCAGTGGGTGGTCGACTCCTACAACCTTGTCTTCGCCGCGCTGCTGCTCACCTTCGGCAGCCTGTCGGACCGGTTCGGCCGCAAGGGCATGCTGCTGGCCGGGCTGGCCGTGGTCGGGACCGCCAGCCTGGCCGGCGGCTTCACCACCAGCCCGGCGCAACTCATCGCGGCCAGGTCGGTGATGGGGCTGGGCGCCGCCATGACGTTCCCGGCGACGCTCTCACTGATCTCCAACGTCTTCACCGAGCGAAGAGAGCGGGCCCGGGCGATCGGGTTGTGGGGCGCGGTCGCAGGTGTGGCCATCGCGATGGGGCCGATCGTGGGCGGCTGGCTGCTGGAGCACTTCAGCTGGGCGTCCATCTTCATCGCCATGGTGCCGGTGGCAGCCGTGGCCGCGGTCTTGGTGGCGCTGGTCGTGCCCACCTCCAAGGACCCGGACGCGGCAGCCCCGGACATCCCCGGCCTGGTCTTGTCGTCGGCAACCATGGCGCTGCTGGTGTTCACCATCATCGAGGCGCCGGACTACGGGTGGGCAGCCGCGCGCAGCGTGGCCGGCTTTGCCGCCTCGGCGGTCCTGCTGGCCGCGTTCATCGTGCGCGAGCGAACTGCCGCGCACCCGATGCTCGACGTGCGGCTGTTCCGCAACATGCGGTTCAGCGCGGCCAGCGGCGCCGTCACGGTGTCGTTCTTCACCCTGTTCGGCTTCATCTTCCTGATCAGCCAGTACTTCCAGTTCGTCCGCGGCTACGGCCCGCTGTCCACCGGGGTTCGCCTGCTCCCGGTGGCGGCATCGGTGGGCGTCGGATCGGTGGCCGGGACCCAGCTGGCGGTGCGGGCCGGGACCAAGCTCATCGTCACCACCGGGCTGGTCGCGATGGCCGGCTTCTACGGCTGGGTAGCCGTGACCACCAGCGCCACGCTCAGCTACGGCGTCATCGCGGCCCAGATGGTCCTCTACGGGCTCGGCATGGGCCTGACCTCGGCGCCCGCCACCGAATCCATCATGGGCGCCATCTCGCGGGCGAAGGCCGGCGTCGGCTCGGCCGTGAACGACTCCACCAGGCTCGTCGGCGGCACCCTCGGCGTGGCCGTGATCGGCAGCGTGTACGCATCGGTCTACGCATCACGGCTCACCGCCAGCATCCCAGCGGCCCTGCCAGGCCGCATCGCGGCCATCGCACACCAGTCCGTCGGCGCCGCGTACGTGGCCGCCGGCAAGATCGCCGCCCTCGGCCACCCGGCGCTGGGGCAGGCGCTGCACCACGTCTCCACCAACGCATTCCTGCGCGGCCTCACCGTCGGTGCCCTCGTCGCCGGAGGCGTCGCCGCTGCGGGGGCCGTCCTGGCCGTCCTGTTCCTGCCCGCCCAGCCAGCGAGCCCGGCCGCCGAAACGGCCGAAGGCCGGCCCGAAACCGAGACCCACACCGACGCCGCCTCAGCGGTCCACTAGCTCCGCGCCAGCAACGGAGCACAGCCTTGGCCTGCGACGGACGTGCCGCCGCTGCGCGACGGCACACCCGACGAGGTCCGCACTCTGGCCGGTCTGCTGGCCCGGCTAGACCTGCGCCCAGTCGACCGGGCCATCGCCGAACTCGCAACTGCCCTGTCCAGCCCCTACCGGCTCCGGGCGGCCGATGCCACCCATCTGGCCACGGCCGTCGGCCTGGGCGCCGACCGGTTCATCACCAACAACCAGCGCGACTTCCCAACCGCTATCACGGAGGTCCGCATCACCTACCCCGCCGATCTCCCTGACGCGGCTACCTAAGTTCCTTGACGTACCTGCTGGCGGCGTCCGCGTCGCAAGCCCGCCCGGTACAGTCCGGGGAATGCTGGTCACCGACCTGAACCACTTCCTCGACCTGTCCGAGGACACACCCGGCCCGGCACGCCGGCTGGCCGGGCACCTGAGCAATATCGTCCGGGCAGCAACGGCGGGTGACGCCGGAACCGCCTGGGAAAGCGCGCTGCCGTGCCAGCGCCGGCCGGCCAACCGCCGCTGCCCGGGCCGGATGATCGTGCTACGGACCGAGGCGGGGGCACCGATCCGCTGGCAGTGCAGCGTCTGCGACGACGAGGGCGTGATCAGTAACTGGGAGGACTCGGCGTGCGATCTGCGCCGCCGGCAGCTCACCCTCGCCGAGCCCGTCAGCGAGATCGTCATCCCGGATGAGGTAGCAGCAGCGCTGCGCGGTCTGCAGTTGCCGGACACCGACTGCGAACGACTCGTGTTCCGCATCCGCGCTCATAACGGCCACGCCATCCTCGCAGCCACAGATGGCGACCTGGACGAGCTGATCGGGTTCGTGGCGGCCGAAGCCAACAGCGAACCCAACCGGCGCCGCCAGCAACGACTCGACGCCGCCTTCGACGCGCTCACCGCCGCGGCCCCAGCCACTGGCGGCTGATGATCCGATGGCCCTACCGGAGCTAGACGTCGCACGAGTGCAGCGGTGGTGCGCCGCGCGGGTGCCTGAGCACGCCCGCCACCAAGTCCGCGTCGAGTGCCAGGTCGCCCCACGACACCTTACGATCGTCGAGCGGCGCGCTCCCTGGCGTGAGGACTCCGGGCCGGAATGGACCAGCTTTCCGATCGCGCGCCTGCGCTACACCGTCGCCGGCAAGTCTTGGACCTTGTACTGGCGCGACCGTAACCTCCGATTCCACATCTACGACCTGCTCGCACCGTCGAACCGCGTCGACGACCTGCTCAACGAGATCGACCGCGACCCCACCTGCATCTTCTGGGGCTAATCCCCAAGCGACGGGCAAGAGGGCAGGCGCGGACTGTCTATCCACTATTAGGAGAACACTCTTCAGTTTGCGGACACTGAGCTCGGGCGCAGTGCTCCAGCAATCAGCGAGCCCATGGGGCGCCGCGCCAAAACCACTTGCTGCGACACCGACGGACAGCCACCGATTGATCCCGACCTGATCGCACGCTTCGAGCAAGACGGCCGGCTGCTGGCGCGGAGCCTGTCCCGCTCCACCGGGAGGCGTGGGAATTAGTCGTAACTGGGGCCTCGAAGCCTTGGTCCGGGCTTACGGGCTTGGCCCGGCCCGCCTGGATGGACCGACAGAGGGGCCTGGGCGGGAGCGGTAACTGGCGACGGCAGGGTCGGCGAGGAGCACCTCGTCGAGGCGGAGGGGGACGGGGAAGTCGCTGCGCGCGGCGGCTGGCGCGGTCGCCCGGCCAGCATGCTCGGGCCGTGCTGCCCAGCCTGACCGGGCAGCACGGGACCTGGCCCGGGTGTGGGCGCAATGCAGGTGCTCGGCTGCTCTCCTGGCGGCCGCTGCCTGCGCTGCGTGCTGCTGCGCCTGGCGAAGCTCGGTCACCGCGGCGGCCAGGTCGAGGAGACTGGCCAGCAGCGCGGCGACGGCGAGCGTGCCGCCGCCGCTGATGTTGCCGACCAGCGCGAGCAGCCGGGCGGTGGCGCGCAGCTGGTCTCCGCTGCGCGCGCGAAGCGGAATGCGTCCATAGGGTGGGCGAGCGGCCCGGTCATAGGCGTCCGCCGCTCGCCGCAGCTCCGGGTCACGCAGCGCCCGGGCTGCTGAATGGAGGGCGTCAGCCGCCGCCCAGGCCGTGTCAGCGGCGCTGGTTGGGTGCCCGCGGGTGCTGCGGCGGACGTGCTCGGCGGCCGTGGCAGCCTGATGAGCGGCGTGCCGGTAGAGCGCTTCGCGTTCCGATCCAGCCCACCGGGGCGTGCCCGGCTTCCACCCGGCTCCGCGGGTTCGCCGGGACCACCCGGCTCGAAGTTGCGGCAGGGTCAGTTCCGCTGCCAACCGTCCGCCTCCGTACCACAGGGGTCCCCCGTCCTCGCCGGCATGGCCAGCGAGCGCGACGGCGTAGCCGGTGACCTGGCCGGGATTGATCTCGCTGAACCGCAGCCGCACCAGGACGCCCGTCTCACGCAGCGAGCCGTCGGGCAGCAGGGCGCGCAGCAGCCGACCAGGAGCCCTGATGGATGCCGTGCGGCGCAAGGCAAGATCCCCGCGAGGGGGCTGGCATCATCAGGGGTGATGAGCAATTCACGTTCCCGGCCCTTCCTCGTGACCGTCACCCAGCCTCCGGTCGCGCGCTGCCGGAGCGGGCGCCGAACCCGTGGCGGCTGGGCAGCGCAAGATCGAAAATGGCCAGTGCCGGGTTCGCCGTGAGCGGTGCGGGCCAGCCTCGCCACGGCAGGCCGCTGCGGACCCGCGCGCAGTCGCGGCGGCCACGGCCAGGAAGGCGATCAGTGCGACGAGCAGGTGGAGGCGCCCGCTTCCCGGTCACCGGGGTGGCCGCCGGGTCATCGGGGAAGAACGCCAGGCAGCGAGGCGCGGCCGCCTGCACCGGCCCGGGAGGTGAGGGGTGGCCGGGGTGAGGGACAGGCTGACCGATGCCGGGTATGGTCTGGGCTGGTCTGTGGTGTGCCGGCTGCCCGAGTCCTGGGCCCGGTGGGGTTTCCGGTGTGCCGCCGACCGTGCCTGGCGCCGCCGGGGCACGGGGGTCCGGGTGCTTGAGGGCAACCTGCGCCGGGTGATCGGCGCCCAGGCGCCCGGCGGGCAGCTGCGCGCGCTGTCGAGGGAGGCGATGCGGTCGTACGCGCGGTACTGGCTCGAGGCCTTCCGGCTGCCGGTGATGCCGGCCGGGCGGCTGGCCGCAGGGATGCGCGCCACCGGGCACATCGAGACCGCGTTCGGGTACCTGGCGGCCGGGCGCGGGGTGGTTTTCGCCTTGCCGCACATGGGCAACTACGACCTGGCGTGCGCCTGGATCATCGCCCAGGGGGCCGGCTCGGTGACCGCGGTGATCGAGCGGGTGAAGCCGGAGTCGGTCTATGACAGGTTCGTCGCGTTCCGCGAGGGGTTCGGCATGGAGGTGCTGCCGGCCAGCGGCGGGACGCAACGGTTTCCCATCCTGGCCCAGCGGCTGCGGGCCGGCAAGGTTGTCGGCCTGATCTGTGACCGCGATGTCACCGGCGGCGGCATCGAGGTGGAGTTCTTCGGCGAGAAGGCCCGGATGATGGGCGGCCCGGCCGCGCTGGCCGTGCAGACCGGCGCGGCACTGATGCCCGCGATCTTGTGGTTCGAGGGCGATGGCTGGGGCGTGCACGTCCATGAGGAGATCCGCGTGCCCGCCGAAGGGGACACCACGCAGAAGACAGCGGCGATGACCCAGCAGGTCGCACGCCTCTTCGAGGCCGGTATCAGGGCCCATCCGCAGGACTGGCACATGCTGCAGAAGGTGTTCACCGCCGACCTCGACCCCGCCCGGCTCGCCGCCGCCGAAGGCACCGCCGGCGCCGGGCGCGGTGAAGGCGGGTCATGAAAGCCGACCCTGTCGGCCGATCTCTTGGAGTCCTCTAGCAACCGGGTCAACGGAGCCGGCGGTCCTGTTCTACGCGACCAACGACGACCGTGCTGGCGAGGAAGTCGAGCGGTTGATCCGAACGGCCGGCTTCGAGCCGCTGAAGGTCGGCGGGACCGAACAGTCGGGTCGACTCGAGGTGGCCGGCGACCTTCACGATCTCGTAGTGGGCCCCGCACGGGAGCCGATAAGCATCGCCAGGCTTGGCGTCCTCAGCCTCGCCTGCCGGCGGGCGTGCGGTCTGGCTCGTCAGGAGCGAGGCCGAGAAGTTCGAGCAGGCCGGCTGTGGGGACACGGTAGGTGTCGCCGATGCGGAGGACCCGGCAGGGAAACTGCTGCCGGCGGGCGAGACCATAGGCCTTGGTGCGGCCCAGGCCGAGCGCGCAGGCGGCGGTCATCAGATCGACGGTGGGGGCGGCGCGGAGCTGCGCGATGGTCACGGGTGTCATGTGTCATTCCTGGCGAGTCGGGCTGCGGCGGGGTAAGTCGAAGTTCGCGTTCTGGGGCTGGGTGGCTCGATGCGCTCATCGTCGGCGAGGCACATCACGAGGTGGCGATGGGTGCTGCCAGAGCAGTCACATCGGGCCCATTGGCCTCAGAAGAGTAATTCCGGCAGCCCCGTACTGTAGCGTCCAGGTTATGTGCCCGCAAGGCCCGATTGTTGCTAGGCCGCGTGGCCCTACAAGTGGCCCTACAGTGGCCCTAGGACGCCGCGGGGAACCGGGGGTTTCATCCCGGGTAAATTGGATACGGCTAAGCCGCGCATCTCCGCAGGTCACGAGTCGTGTAGGCGCCGTTTTATAGGTCAAGACCGCTGCCTTGACACCATAAATTCTACTGATTCAATTCCTGCTATCGCCCGTCCAGGATAAACTCAGGTCAGATGACCTCAAATTGTGGGTCAAAGGACGTGCTGGCATTACCCGATGTCGACTTCTGGCAAGAACGGGTCTTCGGGTGCAGGCGGCAGGCGTCGGTGTCGACCGGGCCACCGTTACGTCCGGCCATGACGCTGTAACGCGACACTTTCAGAAGAACGGAGGGCCTCTCCACGATCGCAGCCGCCAGCCGACGGTGCCGCTTACTCAGAGCGAGAGCGCCCACGTCTCCGGACATCTCAGCCGTTACTGCCGAATATTTACATCTCTCCGAGGGTGGCCGTCGTCGCCCTATTAAGCACAGATCAGCCCGTTCGGGGCGGCCTCAGCGCTATCCGCTACCGGCGGAGTCGTGCGGCACCGCCGCGGTTTCTCCCTTCGCGATCATGGGACGCGACCGTCCCGCTATGGGATCCAGGCGCGGGACGTGTGGTTTGTCATGGCCGGGCCGGGTGGATGTCACCGGGACTGGTGATGGCGGGCACGGGCGGGAGTCCTGGTTCGCCGCGATGCTGGACCTATGAGCCCGGGTTCATCCCGGGACGTGACCAAACGGAGTCTGACATGAAGAACTCGCAACTCGCTGGATCTCAGGATGATCGTGCCGGTACTGCCTGGATGCGCCGCTGGTCGGACCGGGAGAAGCCCAGCGTGCGCCTGTTGCGGTGGCGTTCGTTCTTGTCCTGACCGGGGCGCTGGTGTGGGCGGGGTGGTTCGCGTCCGCTAGCCAGAATGCCACGTGGTCCCCGGTGCTGATAACCATCGCCGTCGTCGGCGCAGTGGCCTCCGGGAAGCGGCGGCCTTGGATGTCACGATCTCGTTGACGGGATCTGCCGGCCTGCGGCCGGCCTGGCAGCGGCGAGCCCTCGCGATCGCGGGGGCGGGGGTCGCGGTGGTCGCGGTCGCTGCGTCCGGCGGTGGTTCCGCCTGCCCGTCCGTACCCGCTGATCGCGGCGTTTCGGGAGCTGCGGGTGCTTGCGCTGCTGGCCGTGGCCAGCGGCGCTGGCGTTTGTGCGGTCGTGATGCGGGGGCCGGCTGGGAACAGCGGCCTGGTCCGGCGTCCGGGCGGGCGGTGAGGTTTGTCATGGGCGGCCTGGGCGGATGTCACCGGGACTGGTGATGGCGGGCACCGGCGGGCGCGCTGGTCCGGCGGGATGCTGGGTGGCATGGACGACAACGGCGTTATCACGGTCAGG
>CAWCKG010000070.1:0-40425 GCA_963795785.1 uncultured Actinomycetes bacterium | reverse complement strand
CGGGGTAACCCGCGCCCGGCCATGCCGCCCGGCCTTTCCCGGTCCCGGCCCCCGTCCGGGGGATGCCAGGCCCGGCCCGGCGGCCTAGCGTCGGCCTGCATGGGATCCCTGGCAGGCCGGGCCGCGGCCCTGGTGGCACCGGGCAAGGGCATCCTCGCCGCCGGCGAGAGCGCCCAGGCCGTCACGGCCCTGCTGGCCGCCGCCGGGGTCCGCACCACACAGGAGAACCGGCACGCCTACCGGGAACTGCTGGTGACCACCCCGGGACTGGCCAGCGGCATCAGCGGGGTGATCCTCGGCGAGGAGACACTGCGCGCCCGCGTCAGCACCGGCGAGAGCTTCCCGGCGGCGCTGCGCGATCGCGGCCTGCTGGCCGGTGTCACGGCGGACACCGGGCCCGCGCCGCTGCCGGGCACCCGGGGGAGACGGTCACCGAGGGCCTGGACGGGCTGCCGTCCAGGCTCCGTGGCTACGCCCGGCTCGGCGCGCGGTTCGCGGTGTGGCGGGCCGCGCTGCGGACCGGGCCCGGCCTCCCGTCGGCGGTCGCCATCAGGGCCAACGCGCAGGCGCTGGGCCGGTACGCGGCGGCCTGCCAGGATGCGGGGCTGGTGCCCGTGGTGGCGTCACGGGTCGCCGCGGCGGGCACGCATTCCCTCGGCGCGTGCGAGTCGGTCGCCTCCCTGGGCTGCTGGAGGTGATGAGCGAACTGCACGAGTACCTGGCGGACTTCGCCGCGATGGTGGTGGCGCCCGCGATGGTGCTGCCCGGGACGCACCACGGCACCGGTGCCGCGCCCGCCGAGGTGGCGGAGGCCACCCTCGGCGCGCTCAACGGCCTGCCGGCCACCGTGGCGGGCCTCGCCTTCGGCGCCGGGTGCCAGCAGCCGGAGACGGCCACCGCGAACCTCGCCGCGATGCAGCGGCTGCCGAGCATCTGGCCGCTCACGTTCTGCTTCGGCCGCGCCCTGACCAGCCGGGCGCTCACCGCCTGGCACGGCGACCCCCGCTGCTGGGCCGCCGGGCAGCAGGCCCTGGCCCGCCGGGTGGCGATGAACGTCGCGGCGCTGCACGGCCGCTACGACCCGGACCTGGAACTGGAAGGCGCTGGCCCTGCGGGACGACCCCCCTGGCCCTGAGGCCCTCGCGCTGCCTCGGCTGCTGGCGGGCGCCTGGTTTATGCTTCGCGCGGCCGGGATCCGCTCGGGTACCCTGGCTGCATGCCGCTGCTCCCGCTGTCACTGCTGCCGTGATGCCGCGCCCCGGGGACGCGGGGCTGCCTGGGACCAGATACCGGACGCATGCGGGGAGTGGGTACTCGTGATCGTGGCAAGCGGCCTTGAGCTGCGCGCGGGCGCGCAGTTGCTGCTTGAGGGCGCGAGCTTCCAGGTTGCCCCCGGCGACAAGATCGGCCTGGTGGGACGGAACGGGGCGGGCAAGACCACGCTCGCCCGGGTGCTGGCGGGGGAGGCCCTGCCCGCGGGCGGCACGGTGAGCCGGACCAGCACGATCGGCTACCTCCCGCAGGACTCCCGGGCCGGTGACCTGACCGGGCTGGCCATGGACCGGGTGCTGTCCGCCCGCGGCCTGGACGAGGTCCGGGCCGCGATGCGCAGCGCCGAGGCGCAGATGGCCGACCCGGATCCGGCCCGCCGGGACGCGGCCGTCCGCCGCTACGGCAACGCCGAGGAGCGGCTGCACGGTCTCGGCGGTTACGCCGCGGAGTCCGAGGCCGCGTCGATCGCGGCCAGCCTGGGGCTGCCCGGCCGGGTGCTGTCCCAGCCACTGCAGACCCTGTCCGGCGGGCAGCGGCGGCGGGTGGAACTGGCCAGGATCCTGTTCTCCGGCGCGCAGACCCTGCTGCTCGACGAGCCCACCAACCACCTGGACGCGGACTCGGTCAGCTGGCTCCGCGACCACCTGAAGGCCTTCCGCGGCGGCCTGATGGTCATCAGCCACAACTCGGCCCTGCTCGAAGCGGTGGCGAACAAGGTGTTCCACCTCGACGCCGAGCGGACCACCCTGGACATCTACAACGTCGGCTGGAAGACGTACCTGGCGCAGCGGGAGACCGACGCCCGGCGCCGCCACCGGGAGGCGGCCGGCGCCCGCCGCCAGGCGGCCGTGCTGCAGGCGCAGGCGGACCGGATGCGGGCGAAGGCAACCAAGGCCAAGGCCGCGCAGGGGATGGAGCGCCGCGCGGAGCGGCTGCTGGCCGGCGTGGCCGAGGAGCGCCGGGGCCAGCGGGTGGCGAAGCTGCGCTTCCCCGAGCCCGCGCCGTGCGGCAAGACACCGCTGGCGGCCAGGGGCCTGTCCAAGTCCTACGGCTCGCTGGAGGTGTTCACCGACGTCGACATGGCGGTGGACCGCGGGGCCAGGATCGTCGTGCTCGGCCTGAACGGGGCGGGCAAGACCACCCTGCTGCGGCTGATATCCGGGCTGGAGCCGCCGGACACCGGCGAGGTGATACCCGGGCACGGGCTGCGGCTGGGCTATTACGCCCAGGAGCACGAGACCCTTGACCTGGACCGGACCGTGCTGGAGAACATGGCCTCGGCCGCGCCGGAACTGAGCGAGCCGGAGCAGCGCCGCGTGCTGGGCTCGTTCCTGTTCCCCGGGGACGACGTGGCCAAGCCCGCCGCGGTCCTGTCCGGCGGGGAGCGGACCCGGCTGGCCCTGGCCCTGCTGGTGGTGTCCGGCGCGAACGTGCTGCTGCTGGACGAGCCCACCAACAACCTCGACCCGCTGAGCAGGAACGAGATCCTCGGCGCCCTGCGCCGCTACCGGGGGGCGATCGTCCTGGTGACCCACGATGAGGGCGCTGTCGAGGCGCTGTCACCCGAGCGGGTGATCCTGCTGCCCGACGGTGTCGAGGACTCCTGGAGCGAAGATCTGTCCGATCTGGTAGCCCTGGCCTGACCTGGCAGCACGCGAAAAGTAGTGATCACTTACCTGGATGTGGGTAGCCGATTAGGTGCTAATGCGTGATCATGGCGGGAGACGGTGACGCAGCGGTCAGCTCAGCTCACGGGAGGTACGCGTGGCCGAAACCCTCAAGAAAGGCACCCGGGTGACCGGGGCCGATCGCGCCAAGCTGGCAGCCGACCTGAAGAAGAGGTACGACTCCGGGGAGAGCATCCGCGCGCTCGCTGCGACGACCGGCCGTTCCTACGGCTTCGTGCACCGGATCCTGACCGAGAACGGGGTATCGCTGCGCGGACGGGGCGGTGCCACGCGCGGCAAGGCCAAGGCGAAGCGCTGAGGGTGCGGTGACCTCCCGCCCGGCCGATCTGGACCGCGCGGGCCTGCGATTCGACCTTGGTGAGCCGTGCCCAGGCGCGGCCACGGTGACGCTGTCGCGCCCCGAGCGGCGCAACGCCATGACCCCCCGGATGTGGCGGGGGCTGGCCGCGATCGGCCGGTCCCTCCCGGCAGACATCCGGGTGGTGGTGGTACGGGGAGCGGGGCCTTCTTTCTCATCCGGCATCGACCTGCGGATCCTGGCGGGGGACGGGACCGACGAGGCGGACCGGGTGCCGAGCCCGGCGGACCCGGGCTTCGAAGACTGGGTCGCGGCCTGCCAGGAGGGGTTCGCCTGGCTGCGCAGCCCGTCGATCGTCTCGGTCGCGGCGGTCCGCGGGCACGCCATCGGCGCCGGTTTCCAGCTAGCCCTCGGCTGTGACCTGCGGGTGCTCGCCGACGACGCGATGCTCTGCATGAAAGAGCCCTCGCTCGGCCTGGTGCCCGACCTCATGGGGACAAAGCCACTTGTCGACATTGTCGGCCTGCCCAGGGCACTGGAGATGTGCCTCACCGGGCGGTCGGTGCCGGCCGAGGAGGCCCTGGAGCTGCGCCTGGCCGAGCTGGTGGTGCCGCCCGCGGAGCTGGACGGCGCCGTGGCCGACCTGGTCGCCGCGCTGCTCGCCGTCGATCCCGCGGCGGCCAGGGCCACCAAGGAGCTGCTGGCCGGTGCGGCAGGCCGCACCCTGGAGCAGCAGGCCGCGGCCGAGCGCAAGGCGCAGGCCGCGCTGCTCGGTCCCGGCATGCCAGGGAGCCGAAGGCGCTCCGCGCGCGCTAAGCCTCCGGGGCCGGCGGCACCTCGTAGTACACGACGCCGTCCTGGACGGAGCTGGTGAGCCGGCCCTGCGCCGCCAGCAGTTCCAGGTGCGCCCGCGTCTCGATCACGGCCAGCATCTGGTTGAACGGGTCCAGCTCTGCGAGCTGGCGCTCCCGGCGGGTCCACCGCAGGGACCCGGCGGCCTCGTACGCGGTGGCCGCGCCGGCCTGCACCGCGGCCAGGCAGCGGCCGAGCCGGTCGTCATGGTGCGCGAACAGTTCGTCGATCCGGGCGTGGGCGCTCGGCGTGACCGGCCCGTGCGCGGGCAGCAGCCGCATGTCGGGCAGGCTGCGGACCAGCTGCAGGGACTGGAGGAAGTCCTGCAGCGGGTGCGGGGACGGCACCGCCTCGAACCCGATCGACGGGGTGATGTGCGGCAGCACGTGGTCACCCGCGAACAGCAGGCCCGCGGCGGGGTCGCGGAACACCACATGGCCCCGGGTGTGCCCGGGCGTGGGGATGACGGTCAGGGTGCGGTCGCCGGCGCCGATCTCCTGGTGCGGGGTGAGCCACCGGTCCGGCTCCTCCCAGTCGGCGGCGCCGCCGGGCAGGGCGCGGGCGGTGTCGCCGAGCCCGGCGATGAGCCCGGCCGCCCCGCTGGCGCGCAGCTCCGCCAGCTGCGGCGCGAACGGCTCGGCCGTGCCGCCGGACAGCGCCGCGATGGCCTTCCGCTCGCCGAGGCCGAGGGACACCGTGCCGCCGAACTCCCGGCGCAGCTGGACCGCCAGCGTGTAGTGGTCCCGGTGCACGTGGGTGACCAGGAACGAGCGGATGTCCCCGAGCCCGGCGCCCAGGCTGGCCAGTGCCGTGGTGAGGGCCTTGCGGGCCACGTCAAGGGCCCAGCCGCTGTCGATCAGCACCAGGCCGCCGCCGGCCTCGATGACGTAGACGTTCACCGCCCGCAGGCCGTCGGTGGGCAGGGGCAGCGGGACCCGGTGCACCCCGGGAGCGACCGGGTAGACGCCCGGCTCGGCCCACTCGCGGGCGATGGCCCTGGCGTCGGCGGTCACGGCTGGCTCGTTCCCCCTAATCTCGGATAGCCTATCCTGGGCACGTTCGCCCTGAGCGCACCGGGGAAGAGCAGCGCCGGCGCCGGTGTTGCGGGTGACATGTACCAGGCCCAGTGGCACGCGATGCGCTCGTTCACACGGGACAAGTCGGTCACCCAGCAGCGGCTGAGCCGTGGCCTCGTGCGGCGGATCGCGTCGTATGCCCGCCCCTACCGGCTGGACCTGGTCATCTTCCTGACGTTGACCGCGGTGTCCTCAGTGGTCGCGGTGGCCGTGCCGCTGCTGATGCAGACCATCATCGACCGGGGCATCCTGCCCAAGGAACATGGCGGTCGTGCTGTGGGTCGCCGGGGCGGTGGCCGGCGCTCGCCCTGGTGGGCGCCGTGCTCTCGATCGCCACCCGCTGGTTCTCGGCGCGCATCGGGGAAGGGCTCATCTACGACCTGCGCACCGAGGTGTACGAGCACGTCCAGCGGCAGCCGCTGGCGTTCTTCGTCAGGGCCCAGACGGGATCCCTGGTCAGCCGGCTGAACAGCGACGTGATCGGCGCACAGCAGGCGATCACCTCGACGCTGTCGTCGGTGATCGCCAACGCGATCGGCCTGATCCTGGTGCTCGCGGCGATGCTCTACCTGTCCTGGCTGGTCACCGTCGTCACGCTGGTGATGATGCCGTTCTTCATCATCCCGGCCCGCCTGGTCGGCCGCAGGCTGCAGCGGCTCACCCGGGAATCGATGCAGCTCGACGCCGAGATGGGCTCCACCATGACGGAGCGCTTCAACGTTGCCGGGGCGATGCTGGTCAAGCTGTTCGGCCACCCGGCGGACGAGGCCCGCGTGTTCGCCGGCCGGGCGGCCAGGGTCAGGGATATCGGCGTGACCACCGCGATGTACGGCAGCACGCTGTTCATCGCGCTGAGCCTGCTCGCCTCCATGGCCACCGCCGTGGTGTACGGCCTCGGCGGCGGCCTGGTGATCCACGGCGCCATCCAGCTGGGCACGCTGGTGGCGCTGGCCGCGCTGCTGAGCAGGCTCTACGGCCCGATCACCGCGCTGTCCAACGTGCAGGTGGACGTGATGACCGCGCTGGTGAGCTTCGACCGGGTCTTCGAGGTGCTCGACCTCAAGCCGCTGATCGCCGAGCGGCCGGGCGCGGTGGCGCTGCCCTGGACCGGCCGGGGCCACGGGGCGCCCGCGCAGCCGCTCGCGGTCCAGTTCGACCACGTCTCGTTCAGCTACCCGACCGCCAGCGAGGTGTCGCTGGCGTCCCTGGAGTCGATCGCGCTGAAGGTGCCCGGAGCGGGCCGCGGCCAGCCAGGACGTGCTGCGCGACGTGAGCTTCACCGCCCCGGCCGGGCAGCTCACCGCGCTGGTCGGCCCCTCGGGGGCGGGCAAGACGACCATCACCCACCTGGTGTCGCGGCTTTACGATCCCCGCACCGGCGTGGTCCGCATCGGCGGGCACGACGTCGCCGATCTCACCCTGGACTCGCTGCGCGAGGCCGTGGGGGTGGTCACCCAGGACGCGCACATGTTCCACGACACGATCCGGGCCAACCTGCTCTATGCCCAGCCCGGGGCCACCGAGGGCGAGCTGATCGGGGCCTGCCGGGCGGCGCAGATCTGGGGCCTGATCGAAACGCTCCCGGACGGGCTGGACACCGTGGTCGGCGACCGCGGCTACCGGCTGTCCGGCGGGGAGAAGCAGCGCCTGGCCATCGCCCGGCTGCTGCTCAAGGGGCCCGCCGTGGTGGTGCTGGACGAGGCCACCGCGCACCTGGACTCCGAGTCGGAGGTCGCGGTGCAGCATGCGCTGAAGACCGCGCTGGCCGGCCGGACCTCGCTGGTGATCGCGCACCGGCTGTCCACGATCAGGGAGGCCGACCAGATCCTGGTCATCGAGGGCGGGCAGATCCGCGAGCGCGGCCAGCACGAGGAACTCCTCGCCGCCGGCGGCCTGTACGCCGAGCTGTACCAGACCCAGTTCGCGCACCAGGAGCCGCTGGCACCCGCGGGTCCGGCGCTTCAGCTGCCGTAGCCGACCCGGCGCAGTTCCTCGCCGGCCACGTTCTCGACCTCGGCCACCTGGGACGAGGTGAGCAGCCTGCGCCAGGCGCCCGGCTCCAGCGGCGAGCCGGCCAGCTGCGGCTCCACCGGGCGGATCTGCGCCCCGGTGAACGCCGACAGCGCGGTCGCGGCGGTGGCCGGCTGCCGGACCATCTCCTCATACCGCAGGGTGACCAGTTGCTCGGCGGACAGCCGGGTGCGCAGCCTGGCCATCAGCCGGATGGTGCCGCGCCAGCGCATGGCGCACTTTCCCGCCACCGACGACTCGGCCCACAGGCTCCGGTCCGCGCCGTTGTCCACGCCGAGCAGCGGATGGGTGACCTCGGCGTCCAGGTTGACGAAACCGGGCCGGAACCACGCCAGCGCCGCGGGATCGGCGAGCATCCCCGCGACCACGTCCCGGCCGTCGCGGACGATCTGCACCAGCCGCGCGTCCGGGAAGGCGTCCACCAGCGAATCGGCACAGTAGAGCAGCTCCGGGCTGGCGTCGCCGTACCTGGTGATGGCCTGCTCGGCGACGCACGGCCGGTTACCCGGGGTCCCGCCCGCCTCGCGGCAGGCCAGCGTGCAGCCCAGGCAGCAGTCCGGGCCGACCTGCCAGCCCTGGGCGAAGGCGTCGCGCAGCACGGTGGCGGCCGCCTCGGGGTGGCCGCGGGCCAGCGACGGGGTGCGCGCGAAGGCCTGCACCACGGGCAGGACCCAGCGCTGCCCGAGCGTGATGTGGAATCCCGGTGAGCGCTTGACCGCCCGCGCCAGCATCTCGGTGCCCGCGCCGGGCGCGCCGATCACGAACACCGGGTTGCGCACCTTGCGCCCGTTGACGACCAGGATGTGCGGGCGGGACGCTGGCGGGCGCGGATCGCCGGGGACGGCGCCCTCGGGCGGTGAGCCGGGGCCACCCGTCCCTTGCGCGGGGCGGGGGATCGTGGTCACCGCTGGCCGCGCCCCGTGGCGCGCCCGCCGGAGCGCCGGCAGTGGTCGGGCTCGTGCGCCGCCAGGTTGAGCGCGGCCTGGATGAGCGGGACGTGGCTGAACGCCTGCGGCGTGTTCCCGACCTGGCGCCCGTACCGGGGGTCGTACTCCTCGCTGAGCAGGCCGACGTCGTTGCGGAGGCCGAGCAGCTTGTCGAACAGCTCGTGCGCCCGGTCCTCGTGGCCGATCATCTGCAGCGCGTTGACCAGCCAGAAACTGCAGGCGAGGAACGCGCCCTCGCTGCCGGACAGGCCGTCGACCTGCGACTGGCCGGCGGCGAGCTGGTAGCGGCGGACCAGGCCGTCGGAGACGAGGTCCCGGGCGATCGTCTCGACGGTGGACACCACCCGCGGGTCGTCCGCGGGCAGGAAACCCACCTCGGGGATGAGCAGGACGGAGGCGTCCAGCGTCCGCGGACCCGTAGTACTGGGTGAACGCGCCGCGCTTCTCGTCGTAGCCCTGGGCGCACACCTCGTCGTGGATCTTGCCCGCGATCTCGCGCCAGTGGTCACCCGGGCCCGGCATGCCCTGCGTGGTCGCGCGCCAGGCGCGGTCGAAGGCGACCCACGCCATCACCTTGGAGTGCACGAAGTGCCGCCGCGGCCCGCGCACCTCCCAGATGCCCTCGTCGGGCTGGTCCCAGTTCTTCTCCAGGAAGCCGAGCAGCGCCCGCTGCAGCGACCAGGCGTGCCGGTCGAAGCTGATCCCGGCGGCCCGGCAGAGGCT
Organism: uncultured Actinomycetes bacterium; assembly: GCA_963795785.1. Taxonomy (GTDB): domain Bacteria; phylum Actinomycetota; class Actinomycetes; order Streptosporangiales; family Streptosporangiaceae; genus DASXKD01. The sequence goes on along the minus strand of CAWCKG010000070.1, from coordinate 31,538 downwards.
GAGCGCGTCGATCACCTCGCCGTAGACGTCAAGCTGGCGCTGGCCGACCGCCGCGTTGCCGATCCTGACCGGCGCCGAGTTCTCGTAGCCGGGCAGCCACTCCGCTTCCCATTCGGCCAGCCGGCGCTCGCCGGCCACCCCGTACATGATCTGGACGTCCTTCGGGTCCCCGGCGACCGCCCGCTCCAGCCAGGCCCGCCACGCCGCCGCCTCCTCGGTGTACCCGGTGCGCAGCAGCGCTTCGAGGGTGATGGTGGCGTCGCGGAGCCAGCAGTACCGGTAGTCCCAGTTGCGCACCCCGCCGATGTCCTCGGGCAGCGAGGTGGTGGCCGCCGCCACGATCCCGCCGGTGGGGGCGTAGGTGAGCGCCTTGAGGGTGATCAGGGACCGGACCACGGCGTCCCGGTGCGGCCCCTCGTAGGTGCAGCGGGACGCCCAGTCGCGCCAGAACCGGGTGGTCAGGCTCAGCTCGGCGGCGGGGTCGGCCGGCTTCCGGGGCGCCCTCGTGGGAGGGCTGCCAGGTCAGCACGAACGGCACGTGCTCGCCCGCGGCCACCCGGAAGCCCGCGTGGTGGGCCATGTTGCGGCCGGCCAGGGTGACCGGCGTGTCCAGCCACAGCGAGTCCGGCCCGGCCACCGCGCAGATCCTGCCGTCCTTGCGCCGCACCCAGGGGACGATCGAGCCGTAGCCGAGCCGCATCGCACCGTGCATTCCATGTCCACGTGCCCGTGGACGCCTTCCACGATCCGGGCCAGCACCGGCGGCTTGCCGTCCCGCGGCGGCATGAAGTCGGTCAGCCGCACCGTGCCCGTGGCGGTCCGCCACTCGGTCCGCAGGATCAGCGTGTCGCCCTCGTAGTGGCGGGTCACCTCGGCGCTCCCGGGTTCCCCGGCCGGGCCGATCCGCCAGTAGCCGTGGTCGTCGGTGCCGAGCAGGCGGGTGAAGCAGGCGGGGGAGTCGAACCGGGGCAGGCACAGCCAGTCGATCGAGCCGTCCTTGCCGACCAGCGCGGCCGTCTGCATGTCGCCGATGAGCGCGTAGTCCTCGATCAGTCCCGCCACCGGTGCCTCCGTGCTCCTCTGCCGGTCAACCGTACCTGCCGGGCCCGCCGCGCGTCGGCCCGTGCACCGTTCCGCATGGCCTGCGGGCCACTTCCCGCCGTGCCCGGCCCGCGGCCGTTCACCGCCTGCCGCGCCCTAAGCTCGTACCCGTGCATGTATCTCACCCGGCGCGGGCCCTGGCGGTCGACGGCCGGCCGTCGCGGCGCTCGTGCCTGGCCGCCGCCGGCTGCGCCGAGTTCGACCGGGCGTTCGGCAAGCAGGAGGCCGTGGTGCAGTTCCAGCCGAACACGCCGGTCTCGGCCATGCTGAAGGCCCGGGCCGGCTGCATGCACGTGGCCGGCGCGTTCCCCGAGCCGATCCCGAAGCACGCGCTGCCGGTGGACCTGCCCGACGACATCAGGTACGAGGTCGGCAACGCCAGCGACGCCCAGCTGGCCCGGCTGCAGCAGTGCCTGCAGCGGTTCCCCTCGGTCGTCGGCATCGAGTTCTCCAGTCCCTCGGGAGACTGAGGCCCGCCAGCCAGTTCCAGCCGGCCGCGTTTCCCTCTGGCCGGCGGCATCTGGTTCGCCGGTCCGGCCGCTGGCTGACCGAATAGGCTTGCCAGCCGTGACGCTTCGGTCGGCCGCCGGGCCGCTGTGGCGGCTCGGCGCGGCGGCGGCCGCCCTGGCCGCGCTGGCCGGCTGCGGGCTGCTCGCCACGCCGGCGCCGGCCCCGCAGGGCGCGGGGGAGGGCCCTGGGCCGGCCCCGCGACCGGTGCTCCGCCGTCGCCGTCGCCGCGCCGGCCTGCCCGGCCGCCCCGGCCGGGTTCTCCTGCGCGATGCGCACCCGGATCGCGGCGGTGCAGGCCTACCTGCGGCACCGGCCCGGCGTGGTGGGCGTGGTGCTGCGGGACCGGAGCACCGGCGCGGTCTGGGAGAACGCGCACGCGCACACGCATATCTATATGGCCTCCACCAGCAAGCTGGCGATGGCGGTCACCCTGCTCATGCAGAACCAGGCCGGGGTGATCCACCTTTCCCCCGCGGACATGTCGGTGCTGCACGACATGCTGCACGTCAGCTCGGACACCGCGGCCGACACGCTGTGGTTCAAGTTCGGCGCCCCGTTCTACACCAGTTACTTCCCGCGGATCGGGCTGGCCACGGCGCGGTACGTGGCGGCACCGGGCATCACCCCGCCGTACTGGGGGGAGATGCTCTGCTCGGCCGCGGACCTGAGCCGGGTGATCACCTACGTGCTCGACGACATGCCGGCGCCGCTGCGCGGCTACCTGGTCACCACGCTGAGCCACGTCGCCGCCGACCAGCACTTCGGGGTGTGGGGCGCGGGCAGCGCCAGCCACCCGGGCAACAAGGACGGCTGGTCGGTGGAGAAGCCCGGCTGGATCATCAACTCGGTCGGGTTCGCCGGGCCGGGGCAGCGGTACACGCTGGCGATGATGAACAGCCTCGACGGGCACGGCGGCTACCACGCGGGCACGGACACGCTGACCCAGGTGGCGGCGATCCTGTTCCGGGGCCACCAGGTGCAGGCGCCCAAGGTCAGCGCCACGCCCTGAGCGGCGCCAGCCGCCTGCCCCAGCCTGTAACGACCTTGTGACCTGGGAATCTGGCCGAATCAAGTTGTGCTCTGGCATATTCTCTATTAAGTTGATCTGGATATTAAAGTGATCGGGAAAGGTGGAACTAAATGAGGCGTGTGCTACTCACGGCAGGAGTAGCTGCTGTCAGCCTCTTGGCGGCGGGCTGTGCTTCATCCGCGACCGGGGCGTCGGGTTCAAGCTCGTCGCCCGTGGTGCTGCGGCTGGGCTTCCTGGCGAACATCACGCACGAGCCCGCGCTGGTGGGCATAGCGAAGGGCTTCTTCACCAAGGACCTGGGCAAGAACGTCACGCTGAAGACCATCGGTCTTCAGCACCGGCACCGAGGAGACCACGGCCCTGCTGGCGGGCCAGCTCGACGCGGCCTACGTCGGCCCCAACCCGGCGATCAACGCCTGGCAGAAGTCCAACGGCACGGCCATCAAGATCATCTCGGGCGCGGCCTCGGGGGGCGCCTCCCTGGTCGTGAAGAAGGGCATCACCAGTGCCGCCCAGCTCAAGGGCAAGTCGCTCGCCACGCCGTCGCTGGGCAACACCCAGGACGTGGCGCTGCGCTACTGGCTCAAGCAGCACGGCCTGACCACCACGCCGACCGGCGGCGGTGACGTGGCCATCAAGCCGATCAAGCCGAACTCGGCCGCGGTGCTGGAGTTCCAGTCCGGCCAGATCGACGGCGGCTGGGAGCCCGAGCCGTACGCCACCGAGATGGTGCTCGACGGCGGGACCCGGCTGGTGAACGAGGCCAGCCTGTGGCCCGGCGGCCAGTTCGTCACCACGAACCTCGTGGTCACCCAGTCGTTCCTGAAGGCCCACCCGTCCACGGTGAACGGCCTGCTCAAGGGGCAGATCCAGGCGAACTCCTACATCAACGCCAACGGCACCGCCGCGGCCAGCGTGGCCAACGCCGAGCTGACCAAGCTGCTCGGCAAGGGCCTGAAGCCGAACGTGCTCGCCGCGGCGCTGCCGTACATCCACTTCACCGACAACCCCATCGCGTCGTCGCTGGCCGCCGACGCCCAGCACGCGGTGGCGGTCGGGCCTGCTCACGCCGGTGAAGAACCTGTCCGGCATCTACGACCTCGGCCCGCTCAACGCACTGCTGAAAGCGGACGGGCAACCACAGGTGAGTTCATGAGCCTTGACCAGCGTCAGGCTGCGCCCCCGGGACACCTCCCGGGGGCGTCAGCCCGTTCCGGCACCATGACCGACAGCCTCGACGGGGCGGACGGCACCACCGCCATCTCGATCAGCGAGGTGTCCAAGGCCTTCGGCCACGGCAAGACCACGGTGCACGCCCTCGACCGGGTGTCGCTGGACGTGACGCTCGGCGAGTTCGTCTGCCTCATCGGCGCGTCCGGCTGCGGCAAGAGCACGCTGCTGTCGCTGGTGGCCGGCCTGGACACGCCGACCGCGGGCACGATCGGCACCTTCGGCCGGAAGGTCGCGCTCATGTTCCAGGAGCCGGCCCTGTTCCCGTGGCTGACCGCGGCCAAGAACGTGGAACTTGCGCTGCGCCCGAGCGGCATGGCCAGGAAGGCCCGCCGTGACCGGGCCGCGGAACTGCTGGAAGCGGTGCACCTGGATGGCTTTGGCGACAAGCGGCCGCACGAGCTGTCCGGCGGCATGCGCCAGCGGGTGGCGATGGCCCGGGCGCTGGCCACCAGCGCCGACGTGCTGCTCATGGACGAGCCGTTCGGCGCGCTGGACGCCATGACCAGGGACCTGCTGCACGACGAGCTGGACCGGATCTGCATGGACCGGGGCCTGACCGTGCTGTTCGTCACGCACAACGTGCGGGAGGCGGTACGGCTCGGTGACCGGGTCGTGGTGCTGTCCAGCAGGCCCGGCCGGGTCATCGACGAGTTCGCGGTGCCGATCCCCGGGCCGCGCCGGATCGACTCCCCGCAGGTCGCGGAGCTCGCCGGCAAGATCACCGACCGGCTGCGGGAGGAGATGGGGCGTCATGGTCAGGCTCACTAGCCGCGGCGCCGGCGCCGGCGCTGGCCACGGTGGCCGACCCCGAAGCCGCCGCCCTCGCCGGCCTGGACAACCTGGAGCTGCCCACCACGGGCAGGCATCCCTGGAGCGCCCGCAGCATCTGGGCCGTCGTCTGGCCGAAGCTGCTGGCGATCGGCCTGGTCCTCGGGATCTGGGAGATCATCCACCTCACCGGCTGGAAGAAGTACGTGCTACCCGGCCCTGCCACGGTCTTCGCCAACCTGTGGGGCCAGATGCACCACGCCGTGCTCTGGCAGGCCATCGACGTCACGATGCACCGGGCCGTGATCGGGTTCGCCCTGTCGGTGCTCATCGGCGCGGTGGTCGGGGCGCTGGTGTCCCGGATCAAGCCGCTGCGCGCGGCCGTCGGCTCGATGATCACCGCGATTGCAGACGATGCCGTCGATCGCCTGGTTCCCGTTCGCGATCATCCTGTTCGGCGTCACCACGAACGCGATCATCTTCGTGATCGTGCTCGGCTCCGCGCCGTCGGTGGCCAACGGGCTGATCACCGGGGTGGACTACATCCCGCCGCTGCTGCTGCGCGCCGGGAAGACCATGGGCCTGTCCCGGATCGCCACCTTCCGGTACCTGATCCTGCCGGCCGCACTGCCGGCCTTCGTGTCCGGCCTCAAGCAGGCCTGGGCGTTCGCCTGGCGCAGCCTGCTGGCCGGCGAACTGCTGGTGATCATCCTCGGCCAGGTGTCGATCGGGACCCTGCTGTCCGCCGACCAGGACCAGGCCGACATGCCCAGCGCGATCGCCATCATGATCGTCATCCTGGCGCTGGGCATCGTGATCGACATGCTGTTCAGCAAGGCCGACGCCGTGCTCCGGCGGCGCCGGGGGATGACCGACCCCGCGTCGGCGTAACGCACCGCATCAGGCCCGCCGCGAGCCGCTGGCGCCCGGGCAGCTCCGCCTGGCCGCACCGGCCGGCGGTGGCCCGCGGGCGATGGCGCCTGGCCCGCCGCACCGGCCCGTACCATCGAAACTGTGCCGGATACCGCGGGAATCGTGCTGGCCGGTGGGCGCTCGTCCCGGATGGGCACGCCCAAGGCGGCCCTGGAATGGCATGGCTCGACGCTGCTGCGCCGCACGGCCGGCATCCTGGCCCGGGTGACCGGCGGGCCGGTGCTGGTGGTCTGCGCCCCGGGCAGGAACTGCCCGCGCTGCCGCCGCAGGTCGAGGTCGTCGAGGACCCCGCCGAGGGCCTGGGCCCGGTGCAGGGCCTGGCCGCCGGGCTGGCCGCGCTCTCCGGCCGGGCGGACATCGCGTTCGTCAGCTCCACCGACATGCCGTTCCTGCACCCGGCGTTCGTCCGGCGGGTGCTGCGCGCCGCGGCGGACGGCGCGGACGTGGGCCTGCCGCTGGCCCGCGGCTACCCGCAGCCGCTGGCGGCCGCCTACCGGGTCACGCTGGCACCGCTGGCCGCGCGGCTGGTCGGGCAGCAGCGGCTGCGGCCGGCCTTCCTGTTCGAGGAGTGCCAGGTCACCCGGCTGGACGAGGCCGCGCTGCGCGCTGACCCGGTGCTGGCGGCGCTGGATCCCGGCCTGGACTCGGTGGTCAACGTCAACTCCCCGGACGACTACACCGGCGCCCGGGCCCGCCCGGCCCCGGAGGTGACCGTCCAGCGGTTCGGCATCCTGGCCGACGGGCACCGCGGCCCGCACCTGGTGCGCGCGGCGACCGTCGCCGCGGCCGCGGCCGCCTCCGGGGTGGCGCTGGACGGGCACGTGGTGGCGGCGCTGAACGGGGAGCAGATCACCAGGGACGGCGAAATGCCGCTGGCGGCCGGGGACACGGTGTTCTTCCTGTCGGCGGACGCGGGCGGCTGAGCCGATGGCCCCGGGCGGCTATTTCGGCAGGGCGCTCGTCGTGGACGCCGGGACGGGCGATGCCAGCGTGCTGCCACTGCCCGAGGAGGTGCTGCGCGGCTACCTCGGCGGGGCCGGCCTCGGGACCTGGCTGATGCACCGGCTCGCCCCGCCCGGCGCGGACCCGCTGGGCGAGCAGGCACCGCTGGCGTTCGTGTTCTCCCCCCTGGTCGGCACCCCGCTGACCACCAGTGCCAAGTTCGCGGTGGTCGCCAAGTCCCCGCTCACCGGAATGCTCAACGACGCCCTCTCGTCCAGCCACTTCGCCATCTCCGGCAAGCTCACCGGCCACGACGCGATCGTGGTGCGCGGTGCCTGCGACCGGCCGTCGGTGCTGCTCGTGGACGGCGACGGCGCGCGGCTGGAGGACGCCGCGGACCTGTGGGGGCTGCCCGCCGCACGAGGCGGAGGCCCGGCTGCGGGAACGGCTGGGCCGCGGCTGGCGGGCCGCCGCGATCGGGCCGGCCGGGGAAGCGCAGGTCCGCTACGCGACGATCTCCCACGACGGGCGGCACGCCGGGCGCGGCGGGCTGGGCGCGGTGCTCGGCGCCAAGCGGCTCAAGGCGGTCGCGGTGCGCGCCGCCACCAAGGTCGCGCCGGCCGACCCGGACGCGGTGCTCGCGGCCGCGCGGGACCTGCGGGCCCGCTCGTTCGGCCCGGCCACGGCGAAGTACCGGGAACTCGGCACGCTGGCCAACCTGCTCGCGTTCAACGCGATCAGTGCCCTGCCGACGCGCAACTTCCAGGCCGCCACGTTCGCCGGGGCGCCGCAGCTGGCCGCCGAGGAACTCGCCGAGCTGCGCACCGTGGCGCGCAACAGCTGCGCGTCCTGCACCATCGGCTGCGAGCACATCTACTCCGGCGGCGGCAAGAAGATGCGGGTGGAGTACGAGAACGTGTTCGCGCTCGGCCCGATGTGCGGGGTGTCGGATCCCGACGCGGTGCTCGCCGCCAGCGGCCTGTGTGACGAGCTGGGCCTGGACACCATCTCCGCGGGCGGCACGATCGCCTGGGCGATGGAGTGCGCCGAGCGTGGCCTGATCGATGCGCCGTGGCTGCGGTTCGGCGACGCGGGCGCGCTGATCCGGGCGCTGACGGAGATCAGCGCGCGTGACGGCCTCGGTGCCCTGCTCGCCGAGGGCTCGCGGCGGGCGGCGGAGCAGGTCGGCGGCGGCTCGGCGGAGTTCGCGCCGCACGTCAAGGGCCTGGAACTGCCCGGCTACGAGCCGCGCACCATGCACGCCATGGCGCTGGGCCTGGCGGTGAACTCCCGGGGCGCCGACCACAACCGTTCCGGTGCCTACGAGGCGGACCTGTCCGGCGACCTCGACCGGTTCGCCGGCGGCGACGCCCACGTCGCGGCGGCGGTGGAGACCGAGGACCGGGCCGCGGTGATGGACTCCATGATCTTGTGCAAGTTCCTGCGCGGGGTGTTCCGCGAGCCGTTCGACGAGTGGGCGGCGCTGCTGTCCGCGGTGACCGGCTGGGACGTCGACGGCGCGGAACTGCGCCGGACGGCGCGGCGGATCGTCCTGGCCAAGCGGGTGTTCAACCTCCGCGAGGGCTGGCAGCCCAGCGACGACTGGCTGCCGGAGCGGCTGCTGTCCCAGCCGCTGGAGACCGCCTCCGGCCGGGTCGCGGCGCTGACGCCGGAGCGGCTGCGCGCCATGATCGGCGGCTACTACGCCGCGCGGGGGCTGGACGCAGACGGCCGCCCGGCACCGGCCGACCTCGCCGATCTCAGGTTGAGGTAGGTCGGACCGCGACAGATACTGTCCTTATGGTCCTTGCCACTACGCGGACCGTCACGCTCACCATCGACGGGCAGCAGATCACAGTTCCCGACGGCACCACCATCTGGGCCGCGGCCAAGGCGGCGGGCATCGACATTCCGGTGCTGTGCCACGACGAGCGCTATGACCCGGTCGGGGTCTGCCGCATGTGCGTCGTGGACACCGGCGCCCGCGCCTACGCCGCGGCCTGCGTGCGGCCCTGCGAAGACGGGATGGAGGTCAAGACCGCGACCCCCGACGTGGAGCGCAGCAGGGCGACGCTGACCGAGCTGCTGCTCGCCGACCAGCCGCCGGCCGGCCGCGACCCCAAGCAGACCACCACCGGCGACAACGAGCTGCTCGCCCTGGCGGAGCGGTACGGGGTGACCCGCGAGGGCGGGCTGCCGCTGTCCTCCGGCCGCGGCACCGACACCTCGAACCCGGTCATCGCGGTGGACCATGACGCCTGCATCCTCTGCGACCGGTGCGTCCGGGCCTGCGACGACATCCAGGGCAACGACGTCATCGGGCGCAGCGGCAAGGGCGCCGCGACCCGCATCGCGTTCGACCTGAACGACCCCATGGGCAAGTCGTCCTGCGTCACCTGCGGTGAGTGCGTCGCGGCGTGCCCGACCGGCGCGCTGACCAACAAGCCGATCCGCGACATCCCGATCCGCCCGCGCACCGAGCTTGACCAGGTGGACAGCGTCTGCCCGTACTGCGGCGTCGGCTGCGCCCTCACCTTCAACGTGGACCGCGAGCGCGGCGCGATCGCCTTCGCCGAGGGCCGCGACCAGCCCGGCTCGAAGAGCCGCCTGTGCGTGAAGGGCCGGTACGGCTGGGACTACGCCGCCTCGCCGCAGCGCCTCACCACGCCGCTGATCCGCCGGGACTCGGCCTACCCCAAGGGGGCGCTGTCCACCGACGTCCGCGGCGAGATGAACCGGCCGCCGGGCGAGAACGGCGGCAGGCCCGCGGGCGACGGCCGCAAGGGCGGCAAGGAAGGCGAGCGGCGGCGCAGGCGCAGGCCCGGTGGCCTGGTCGACTACGCCGAGGTGCTGCCGCACTTCCGCGAGGCGACCTGGGAGGAGGCGCTGGACCTCGTCGCCAGGCGGCTGACCGAGATCTACGCCGACGGCGGGCCCGGGGCGATCGCCGGCTTCGGCTCGGCCAAGTGCTCCAACGAGGAGGCCTACCTCTTCCAGAAGCTGATCAGGACCGGGTTCCACACCAACAACGTGGACCACTGCACCCGGCTGTGCCACGCCTCCAGCGTGGCCGCGCTGTTCGAGGGCATCGGCTCCGGCGCCGTCTCCACCACCTACGGCGACGTGGTGAACTCCGACGTGGCGATCGTCACCGGCAGCAACCCGACGGCCAACCACCCGGTCGCGTCGTCGTTCTTCAAGCAGGCCAGGCGCAACGGCACCACGATCATCTACGTGGACCCCCGGGCCGACAAGATGTCCGACCACGCCGACATCTTCTGCCAGCTCAAGCCGGGCACCGACGTCGCGTTCTACAACGGCGTGATGCACGAGGTGATCCGGCTGGGGCTGACCGACCGCGGACTTCATCGCCCGCCGTACCAGCAACTACGACGCGCTGGCCAGCAACGTCGCGAACTACCCGCCGGAGCGGGCCGAGCAGATCACCGGCGTGCCCGCCGACACCATCCGGCGGGTGGCCCGGGCCTGGGGCGAGGCGCGGGCCGGGGTCATCTTCTGGGGCATGGGGATCTCCCAGCACACCACCGGCACCGACAACGCCCGCTGCCTCATCGCCATGTGCGCGATCACCGGGAACGTGGGCCGGCCGGGCTCCGGGCTGCACCCGCTGCGCGGGCAGAACAACGTGCAGGGCGCCTCGGACATGGGCCTGATCCCGATGTTCTACCCGGACTACAAGAAGGCCGACGACCCCGGCGTCCGGGCCAGGTTCGAGGGACTGTGGGACACCCCGGACCTGGATCCCGAAGCGCGGCCTGACGGTCACCGAGATCATCGGCTCCGCGCTCAAGGGCGGGGTGCGCGGGATGTACATGATGGGGGAGAACCCGTTCCTGTCCGACCCCAACATCAACAAGGTCCGCAAGGCGCTGTCGGCGCTGGACTTCCTGGTGGTGCAGGACATCTTCCTCACCGAGACCGCCGAGTTCGCCGACGTGATCCTGCCCGCCTCCTCCTACCTGGAGAAGGACGGCACCTACACCAACACCGACCGCCGGGTCCAGCTCGGCCGCAAGGTCCTGGATCCGCCGGGCCAGGCGCGGGTGGACTGGGAGGTGATCCAGGACATCGCCAACCGGATCGGGCTGGACTGGCACTACGGCTCCGCCCGGGAGATCTTCGAGGAGATCGTCTCGGTGATGGCCAGCTACAAGAACCTGAGCTACGACAACCTCGGGCTGACCGGCAAGCTGTACCCGAACCCCGACCCGGAGCACAGCGACGGCACCGTGGTGATGTTCGGGGAGCGGTTCAACACCGACGACGGCCTGGCCCACCTGGTGCCCGCCGAGTGGCTGCCGGCCAAGGAGCTGCCGAGCCCGGAGTACCCGTTCGTGCTGAACACCGGGCGGCTGCTGCAGCACTGGCACACCGGGTCGATGACCCGCCGGTCGTTCGCGCTGGACGCCATCAGCCCGCGGGCGGAGGTGTACGTGAACCCGGACGACGCGGCGGAGCTGGGCCTGGCCGACGGCGACATGGCCCAGGTGACCTCGCGCCGCGGCACGATCGAGCTGGCCACGCGGATCTCGTACCGGGAGGCGCGCGGCAACTGCTTCATCCCGTTCCACTTCCGCGAGGCAGCGGCCAACCTGCTGACCATCGACGAGATCGACCCGTTCGGCAAGATCCCCGAGTTCAAGTTCTGCGCCGTCCGGATCGAGCCCGCGCCGGCCGGGGACCGGTGATGGCCCGGGCCCAGGAGCGGGTGCCGGGTGTCGAGGCGAGGGCGGGCAAGTTCCCCGGCCCCAGCCTGATCCCGGCGCTGCAGGCGATCCAGGAACGGGTCGGCTGGCTGCCGCGCGAGGAACTGGTAACGCTGTCCCGTGACGTCCGCCGCCCGCTGTACGAGATCGAGGGGCTGATCTCGTTCTACCCGCACTTCCGCACCAGGCCGCCGGTGAAGGTGGAGGTGCACGCCTGCCACGACCTGTCCTGCTGGCTGCAGGGCGCGGACCGGCGGATCGCCGAACTGCGGGACCGGTACGACCGCGACGCCGACGTGGAGGTCACCGAGGTGTCCTGCATCGGCCGGTGCGACGTGGCACCCGCGGTCGCGGTCAACGAGATCCCGGTGGCCGCCGCGGCGGCGGACCTCGGCGCGGTGATCGGCGCGGCCCGGTCGCGGGACGGCCCCGTGACGAGCACGGAGCCTCGGCCCCGGGGGTTCAGGGCGCCAGACTCGCCGTGGCCGAACGACCCCTACGCGGCGGGCGAGGAGCGGTACCGGGTGCTGCGCTCGGTGCTGTCCGGGGAACTGGACGCCGAGCGGGTCACCGCCGCGCTGAAGGACGCGGGGCTGCGCGGCATGGGCGGGGCCGGCTTCCCCACCGGCCGTAAGTGGGAGCTGGTCGCGGCGCAGGCGGCTCAGCCGAAGTACGCGATCTGCAACGCCGACGAATCCGAGCCGGGCACGTTCAAGGACCGGCAGATCCTCGCCGAGCAGCCGCACCTGGTGCTGGAGGGCCTGCTGCTCGGCATGGTCGCGGTCGGCGCCGAGGAAGGCTGGGTGTTCATCCGGCACGAGTACGGCCCCGAGGAGGCCGTGATCCGCCGCGAGATCGAGTCGCTGCGCGCCGCGGGCCTGGTCGGGCCGGATGCGGGCGGCAGCGGCCGGCGGCTCTCGGTCGAGGTGTTCACCTCACCGGGCGGCTACATCCTCGGCGAGGAATCGGCGCTGATCGAGTGCATGGAAGGCCACCGCGGCGAGCCGCGCAACAAGCCGCCGTTCCCCGGCATCTACGGCCTGTGGGGCAAGCCGACGCTGATGAACTCGGTGGAGACGTTCGCGCACGTCCCGGTCATCGCCGAGCGCGGCGCCCAGTGGTGGCAGGCGCAGGGCGTGAACGGCGGCACCGGGCTGAAGTTCTTCGCGGTGTCCGGCCACGTCGAGCGGCCCGGCGTCTACTGCGTGCCGATGGGCAGCACCGCCCGGCGGCTCCTGGAACTGGCCGGCGGCGTGTCCGGGGGCCGGGCGCTGGGCGCGATCCAGCCGGGCGGCGCCTCGTCCAACTTCCTCGGGCCCGAGGGCCTGGACGTGCCGCTGGACTTCGACGCGGTGGCCAAGGCGGGCTCGATGCTCGGCTCGGGCGCGCTCGTGGTGCTGGCCGAGGGCACCGATCTGCTCGCCGCGGCCACGAACGTGCTGCGGTTCTTCCGCGACGAGTCGTGCGGCAAGTGCGTGCCGTGCCGGGCCGGCTCTGCCAAGGCCCACCGGATCCTCAGCGACCTGCTCGCATCCGGCGGCGGCCCCGGCGACGTGGACGAGCGGATTCGTTCAGCTGGAGGAGACGATGCGGCGCACCTCGATCTGCGGGCTCGGCCAGGTGGCCCTGGGCCCGGTGATGAGCGTGGTGCGGCTGAACGGCCGGGGGAATGGCCACAGAGGCTGACTTCCGCGGCCACGCGGGCCGGGAGTTCTTCACCACCCGGACGGTCGCCGAGGCACTCGCCGGGTTCCGGCCGGCCCGGCGTACCGGGGCCGAGACGATCCCGCTGGGCGAGGCGCTGCACCGGGTCCCGGCGGCGCCGGTCACGTCGCCGCACCCGCTGCCCGGGTTCGCCCGCTCGACCGTGGACGGCTACGCGGTGCGGGCCGCGGACACCTACGGCGTGTCCGAGGGCCTGCCCGGATACCTGGACGTGGCCGGCGTGGTGCAGATGGGCACCGAGCCGGAGGTCACGGTCGGCCCGGGGACGGTGGCGGTCATGCCCACCGGCGGGGTGCTGCCGCCCGGCGCGGACGCGGTGGTCATGGTCGAGTACACGCAGGAGGCGATGCCGGGCACCATCGAGGTGACCCGGCCGGTGGCGCCGGGCGAGGGCGTGGTGCGCGCCGACGAGGACGCGGCCGCCGGAGACGAGCTGGTACCGGCGGGGCGCCCGCTGCGCGCCCAGGACCTGGGCATGCTGGCCGCCGCCGGGGTCACGCAGGTGAGCGTGCACGCCCGGCCCCGGGTGACGGTGTTCTCCACCGGCGACGAGGTGGTGCCACCGCAGACGCAGGAACTGCGCCCCGGGCAGGTCCGCGACGCCACGGCGACCGCGCTCGCCGGGCTGATCGCGCAGGCGGGCGGCGAGGCGTGCCAGGGCGGCATCATCCCCGACGACCAGGCGGCGCTGGAGGCCGCGCTGCGCGGCGCGCTGCCCGCCACCGACATGATCGTGGTCTCGGCCGGTTCCTCGGTGGGCGCGCGCGACGAGACCGCCGTGGCGGTGGCCCGGCTCGGCCCGCCCGGCATCTGGTGCCACGGCCTGGCCATCCGGCCGGGCAAGCCCACCCTGCTGGCCGAGTGCGCCGGGGTGCCGGTGATCGGGCTGCCCGGGAACCCGCGCTCGGCGCTGGTGGTGTTCCGGCTGATCGGGATGCCGCTGGTGCGCCGGGCCGGCGGGTGCACCAGCCCGCCCGCCGAGCCGGTGGTGCGGGCCCGCCTGGCCAGGGACGTAGCCTCGGCCGCCGGGCGGCTCGACGTGGTCCAGGTCCGGCTGGAGGACGGCCTCGCCGTGCCGCTGTTCGGCCTGTCGGCACTGCTGTCCATCCTCACCGCGGCCGACGGGTACGTCGTGGTGCCCGAGGAGGCGACGGGCCTTGGCTCCGGCACGGACGTGGACGTCACGCTGTACCGTTGACCACGATCATGACCGGCAGCCCGTTCATCCGCGATGTCCCCGCCGCCCGCGCGCTCGATGCCTGGCGCGCCGCGCGCGAGGCTGCGGGCTGCCCGGCCAGGCTCCCGGCGCACCGGGTGCCGCTGGAGCAGGCCGCGGGCCGGGTCACGGCCGAGCCGGTGTGGGCCACCCGCTCCTCGCCGCCGTTCGACGCGGCGGGCATGGACGGGATCGCGGTGCGCGCCGCCGACACCCTCGGCGCCAGCGAGACCACCCCCGTCTTCCTGGAACCGGGCGCCTACGACGTGGTGGACACCGGCGACCCGATGCCCGGCGGCCGGGACGCCGTGGTCATGCGCGAGCACGTGCACTACGCGGGCGGCTCCGCCGAGCTGCGCGCGGCCGTGCCGCCCTACCAGCATGTGCGGTCCATCGGCGAGGACGTCAGCACCGCCGAGCTGCTGCTGCCCGAAGGCCACCGGCTGCGGGCGGTGGACGTGGCCGCCGCCGCGGCCGCGGGGGCCACCGAACTGCTTGTACGCCGCCGGCCGGTGGTGGCGGTGCTCCCCACCGGGGACGAGGTGCGGCCGGTCGGCACGCAGACCGGCCCCGGCGAGATCCTCGACACCAACTCGCTGATGCTCGACCGTGCAGGCCAGGGAGGCCGGCTGCGAGGCGCACGCGCTGCCGATCGAGCCGGACGACCCGGCCGGGCTGGCCAGGGCGGTCAGCGCCGCGGTGGCCTCGTGCGACCTGCTCATCATCGTGGCCGGGTCGAGCGCGGGCCGGGACGACTACACCGCACAGATCGTGGCCGAGCTCGGCACGCTGGCGGTGCACGGGGTCGCGGTGCGGCCCGGTCACCCGGTGGTGCTCGGCGTGGTGGACGGCACGCCGGTGCTCGGGGCGCCGGGCTACCCGGTGTCCGCCGCGCTGACCTTCGATATCTTCGCCGAGCCGCTGCTGGCCGAGCTGGAGGGGGCGGTGCCGCGCAGCCGCCCCCGGGCCCGGGCCCGGCTGGCCCGCAAGCTGGCGTCCCCGCTCGGCATGGACGACTGGGTGCGGGTGCGGCTGGGCGTGGTCGGCGGCACCATGGTCGCCACGCCGCTGCCCCGCGGCGCCGGGGTGCTCACCTCCCTGGTCCGCGCCGACGGGCTGCTGGTCGTGCCGGCCGGGCAGGAGGGGCACCATCCCGGGGACGAGGTGGATATCGCGCTGCTGCGCAGCCTGGACGAGATCGAGCGGACGATCGTCGCGATCGGCTCCCACGACCTGGTGCTCGACCTGGCCGCCTCCGCGCTGCGCGCCGACGATCCGGCGGTCACGCTCGCGTCCTCGAACGTCGGCTCGCTGGGCGGGCTGGTGGCGCTCCGCGACGGGCTGTGCCACCTGGCCGGGTCGCACCTGCTGGACCCGGCCACCGGTGAGTACACGATGCCCTACGTCCGGCGGGTCCTCGGTGATGCCGACGTGGCCGTGGTGCGGCTGGTGCACCGGGATCAGGGGCTGATCGTCGCGCCCGGCAACCCGCTGCGGCTGGGCGGGATCGGCGACCTGGCCCGCCCCGGGGTGCGTTATGTCAACCGGCAGCGCGGTGCGGGCACCCGGGTGCTGCTGGACCATGAGCTGGCGGCGCTCGGCGTCGCCCCGGCCGACGTGGACGGCTATGCCAGGGAGGAGCCCACCCACCTGGCGGTGGCGGCGGCCGTGGCCGCCGGCCGCGGTGACGCGGGCCTGGGCATCCTGGCGGCCGCGCGCGCGTTCGGCCTGGACTTCGTGCCGGTCACCCGGGAGCCCTACGACCTGGTGGTGGCCCCGGACGCGATGGACGGCCCGCTGCTGGCCCCGCTGTGGGCGCTGCTTGCCTCGGACCGGTTCCAGGCGGCGGTCACCGACCTCGGCGGCTACTCGGCCAAGGAGATGGGCCGTGCGGCTGCGGTGATCCTCCGGGGAATCAGCCGCGGGCGGGCTGGAGCGTGGCGCGCAGCACGCTGCTGATCTTGCGGCTGCGGCCGCCGGGTCGGTGACCGGCCTTAAGGGGATCGCTAGCCGGGCGTCCCGTTGCGCTCGCTTCTTTGGGCGAGGCGCTGGAGTTGCCGTGCGTGCACGCCGGCCGACCCAGTCCCAGCCGTCCTTGGCCGATGGGCCGGCCCGCGGTCGCTGGGAACACGGGCGTCACGCAAGGCGTGCACGTACGCCCGGTCCTGGTCGATCCGCGCGTGTACCTGATCAGCTCCGCCGATGGACCCGTGGCCGGGGATGAGGACATCGACGTCGCCTGCCACGCCCTCGAGCAGCCGCAGCGCGGCGAGGTAGTCCCCGATCGGGTCAGCGGTGCCGTTCAGGTCGAGCATCGGAATCAAGACATCGGAAAGCATGTCGCCGGCGACGAGAACCCCGCGTTCCTCGATCAACAGCGCCGCATGGCCCGGGGCATGCCCTTGATGCCCGGCAATCCGGACTTGAGGGCCATCCCAGGGAATCTGCGCCATCTCGGCGGGCAGGCCGGTAATGAGGCCGAGCAGGTCCAGCGGTACCTGCCCGGCGATGTCGGGCGGTATCAGCTCGGCGATGCGGGCCGTCCAGCGCGGGTCTGACAGCCGATCTCGGATAGTGGCCGCGCAGCGCGCCGTGCCGTAACGGGGCGCCGTGCCGAGCCTGGCGTGCCAGAGCAGGTGATCCCAATGCGGATGCGTCGAGAAGCCTGCCACAACGGTCTGGCCCGATTCGGAAAGGTCGTTCGCAAGGCAGGCCATTTCGTAGCCGAGTATCCCGGGGTCGATGAGCAACACGCCAGCCCGGCCGTGCACGACAACGGCGTTGCTCTGGCAGAACTCGCTCTGGTGGATCAGCACACCCTCCGCGACCTGCCTCAGCACGGGCGCAAGGCTACCGTGCCCCGCACCCGCCAACAACGATTCGCGCAACGCGCGGCGAATGGCAGGCGTTCCTCCGCCAGGTCAAGGACGGGCAGCTGGCCTGAAGCCCGGTCACACCGGGTACGTCACGCCGGTGAGCCGCACGGACTCGTCCCACAGCCGCTGCTGTGCGGCCTGGTCGCGGGACTTGGCATTGGAAGTGACCCGCACCGGATAGCCCTTGGCCTGCCACAGCCCGCCGGGCCCGTAGTACTCGCCGCCCGCGGCGGCCGGGTCGGTGGCCGCACGCAGGGTGGGCAGCGCGCCCATCGCGGCGCTCTGGGTGAACAGTCCCCCGATGGCCGGGTAGGTCGCCTGGATCACGCCGGGCAGGTTGCGGGTCAGCTCGGTGAAGGCCACGCCAGGATGCGCGGCCAGGGCGGCCGTCGGCGCCCCGGCGGCGTGCATGCCGCCGCTGCAGTTCGTAGGTGAACATGAGGTTCGCGAGCTTGGACTGCGCGTAGGCGGCCATCCGGCCGTAGTGCCGCTCGGACTGCAGGTCGGCGAAGTTGATCCGGCCGGCCCGGTGGCCGGTGCTGCTCACGGTGACCACCCGGGACCCGGGCACCGGCAGCATCGCCTCCAGCACCAGGCCGGTGAGCGCGAAGTGGCCCAAGTGATTGGTACCGAACTGCAACTCAAAGCCGTCGGTGGTCTTGCCGTAGGGCGGCCACATCAGCCCGGCGTTGTTGATGAGCAGGTCAATCCGGTCGTGGGCGGCCAGGATCTGGTCGGCGGCGGCGCGGACGGACTCCAGCGAGGCCAGGTCCAGCCGCACCACAGAGACGCTGGCCTCCGGCACGGCCGCCGACAGCCGGGCCACCGCGTCCTCCGCCTTGCCCGCGTCGCGGCACGCCAGCACGGTGTGCGCGCCGCGCCGCGCTAGCACCGCGGCCGCCTCGAACCCGATTCCTGAGTTCGCGCCGGTAACGACCGCGATACGGCCGCTCTGGTCCGGCACGTCCGCGGCCGTCCAAGGCCCCTGCCTGACGCTCATCGGCGCGTGTCCTTCCGCGGTCCGGGCCCCCTTCTAGACGGATAAGGGTCTCGTGGTTGCCCGGGCCGTGTCGAGGCCGCGCCGTGCCTGGCCGGGCGCGGGCCTGGCGGGCGGGCCGCGCGGCCCCGGCAGGGGCGGCTACGCTCGGAACCATGGCCATGCATATCCCCAGCCCGTCGGACAACGGCTTCCATATCGGCGCGGTGTTCGTGCACTACTACGGGCTGATGTATGTGATCGGGATCACCCTCGCGATTCTCATCACCCAGCGCCGCTGGCAGCGCATGGGCGGCGATCCTGGGCTCGTCGGGGACGTCGCGCTGTGGGCGGTGCCGGCCGGCATCATCGGCGGCCGGATCTACTTCGACATCACCACGCCGAAGTACATCCCGCATCACTGGTACGGGATCTTCGCGGTCTGGGACGGCGGGCTGGGCATCTGGGGCGGGATCGCGCTGGGCGCGGCCGCCGGGATCTGGCGGGTGCGCAGGCACGGCGCCGACGCCGGGCTGTTCGCCGACGCGGTCGCCCCGGCCCTGCTGGTGGCGCAGGCGATCGGCCGGATCGGCAACTACTTCAACAAGGAACTGTTCGGCGGGCCGACCAGCCTGCCGTGGGGGCTGTACATCCCGCCGAGCTTCCGGCCGCCGGCTACCTCGGCTTCCAGACCTTCCAGCCCACGTTCCTGTACGAGCTGATCTTCGACCTGGCACTCGCGGCCGCCCTGGTGTGGCTGGGCCACCACCGCGGCATCAAGGCGCCCGGGCTGTTCGCGCTGTACGTCACCGGGTACTCGGCGTTCCGCATCTTCGAGGAGTCGCTGCGGGTCGACCCGTCCGAGCACTTCCTCGGCCTGCGGCTGAACATGTTCGTGGCGATCGCGGGGACCATCGCGGGCGGCGTGTGGTTCTGGTACACCCAGCGCCACGGCAAGGGCGTGCCCGCCACGGACGGCGCCGTCGCACGGGCAGCCGCCGGGGCCGGTGACGGTGCCGGGGCCGACGGTGCCGCGGCCAGCGAGGAGGAGCAGCCCGCCGGCGCGGCGGGGAGCCGGCCGGTGAGGCGGCCGCCGAAGGGACGGCCGCCGAAGGGGCGGCCTCGGAAGAGGCGGCCGAGCCCGCGGCGCAGGCCGGCCCCGGTGGCGAACCGCCCGCCGAGGTCGGCGCGGACGTGAGCGGCGAGCATTCCGCCGAAACCCCGCCCTCCTCCTGGTCATGGGGGGATGACAGGCCAGGGCCCGGACCACCCCATAACCCGCCTGCTGGGTGATGGGGCTACCGCGCGGGCCATGATCAACGGCACCGGGCCTTACGCGGGCCGTCAGACCCCGCTCAGCGGGCCCTCGGTGCACAGGCAGAACGGGTGGCCGGCCGGGTCTGCGTACACCCGGAAGTGGTCACCGGGCTGGAAGCCGAACTTCGTCGCGCCGGCCGCCAGCACCCGCGCCTCGGCCGCGTCCGCGTCGTCGACGTCGAAGTCCAGGTGCATCTGCATGGACGAGGACGGGTCGGGCCAGGCCGGTGGCTGGTAACCGGGCGCGGTCTGGAAGTCGAGCCTGCCGCCCGGGCCCTTGACCACCGCCCAGTCCTCGTCGGCGTAGGTCACCGTGCCGCCGATGATCTCCGCGTAGAACGCGGCCAGCCGCCTGGCATCCGGGCAGTCGAGCGCGACCGAGCCGATCTTGATCGAGTCAGGCATGCGGGCCAGTATTCCCGCCGCCTCTGACAGCCGCCTCGTCCTGTGCGGGCTTCACATCGGCCGGGGGGCGCAGGCCGTCGAGTGCGGTCTGGAGGATTGGCCCGAGATAGCGGGTGTCGCCGTGGATCGTGGCGATGGCGATGACCATGTCGAGGACCTGCTCGAGGGCGAGGTCGTCGCGGATCTCGTGAGCGCGCTGCGCGGCGGCGAGGAGCGGCCGGCCGGCGGCGATCACCCGGGCGCGGTTGTTGTCGAACAGGGGATTGCTGCGGTCGGTGTGCTCGAGCAGCTCGGCGGCGATGTGGTGCTTGCTGGTGACAAAGGCGAAGAACCGGTGCAGCCAAGCCGTGAGAATCGCTCCGGGCGTCTCGCCTTCGACGGTCTCGGCGGCCTTGCAGACGGCGTTGACCTCGTCGGTGTAGAGGGCCTCGAGAAGCTCCCGGCGCCCGGGGAAGTTGCGGTACAGGGTCGCCATGCCGACTCCCGCGCGCCGCGAGATCTCGGCCATCGATATTTCAGCCTCAGGATCGGCGAACGCGGAACGGGCGGCCGCGAGGATCTTGTCGCGGTTGCGCTCGGCGTCGGCTCGTCTCGTCGGTGCTGGGAACTGGTCCGGGGGCATTGGCAATCCAAGTGGACAGGCTATCCGCTAGTCGCTACAGTGAAGTGGACAGGCTATCCGCCTGCTGGCGTATCTGATCCTACCCACCTGCCGCGACTGACTCGCGGCGACTCAGGGAGTTTCTTCATGGACTACCGGCCACTGGGACGCACCGGCGTCTCGGTCAGCCAGATGTGCCTGGGCGCGATGATGTTCGGCGCCTTTGGCAACCCCGATCACGACGCGTCGATCAAGATCATCCACCGCGCCCTGGACGCCGGGATCAACTTCATCGACACCGCCGACGGCTACTCAGCCGGCGAGTCAGAAGAGATCGTCGGCAAGGCACTGGCGGGCGGACTGCGCGAGAACGTGGTGCTCGCCGTCAAGTTCGGCGTTCCTTTCGACGGGGACCCCAACCACCGCGGAGCGTCGCGGCGGTGGATCACGGAGGCGGTCGAGGGCTCGCTGCGCCGGCTTCGAACCGACCGGATCGACCTCTACCAGGTAGGGGTTCCCGACCCGAACACCGATATCGACGAGACCCTCGGCGCCCTGTCTGACCTCGTGCGCGCCGGCAAGATCCGCTCCTTCGGCGCGTCCAAGGTCCCCGCCTCCGAGATCGTCGAGGCTCAGTGGACCGCCGATCGCCGCGGCCACGGGCGGTTCCGCACCGAACAGCCCCCCTACTCCCTGCTGACCCGGGCGATCGAATACGACGTGCTGCCCACCTGCCAGCGCCACGGAATGGGCGTCATGACCTACAGCCCGCTGGCCGGGGGCTGGCTGTCGGGCAAATACCGCAAGGGCCAGGAGGTCAGCGGGCCAGGCTCCGCCGCGCGGTCGCAGCGTTTCCCCGGGCGCTACGACGCCAGCGACCCGTCAAACGCCGACAAACTCGACGCCGCCGACGCGCTCGGCGCTCTCGCCGGCGAGACCGGGATCACCCTCATCCAGATGGCGATCGCGTTCGCCACCCGCCACCCCGCGGTCACCTCCGCGATCATCGGCCCGCGCACCATGGAGCACCTGGACGCCTACCTCGCCGCCGACGGGATCGACCTGCCCAGCGATCTGCTTGACCGCATCGACCAGATCGTTCCTCCCGGAGTCACGATCAACGTCGCCGACAACATGTGGAACTTCAGCACGACGGCGCTGGACGCCGCGTTCCGCCGCCGGTAGGGCAACCTCCCAGGGCGCGGGCACCACCACCCCCTTCACCCAGCCGCCCGCACCGCCGTCGCCCGGCCTTTGTCTCATATAGCGGACGGCTATGATCATCATGTGGATGATGGCGGATCACGGCGTTGGCTACGCTCGCCGCCGGGACGATCGCGCTGACCGCCGGCACGACGTTCCAGTACGGGCTCGCCTACCTCATCCCGCGCTGCGGGCACAGGGCCTGTCCCTGGGACAGGCCGGCATCCTGGTCGCCTGCCCCACCGTGGGCCTGCTGCTCACCCTGATCGCCTGGGGAGCGGCCGCGGACCGGTTGGCGAGCGCCTGGTGCTGGCCAGCGGCCTGGCCGGGGGCCGGCGTGGTGCTCCTCGCCGCCGCGCATGTCCACGGACCGGCCGCGCTCTCGGCGCGTGCCTGGTGGCCGCCGGGGCCGCGGGCGGTTCGGTGTACGCGGCGAGCGGGCAGGCTCATCCTCGGCTGGTTCGCGGCGTCGCAGCGCGGGCTGGCGATGGGCATCCGGCAGAGCGCCCAGCCGCTCGGCGTGGCGGTGGCGGCGGTCAGCCTGCCCACGCTGGCCACCCGCGGGCTCGCCGCGGCCCTGACCTTCCTTGGCGTGTTCTGCCTGGCAGCGGTGCTACTGGTGATCGTGGTGGTCCGGGACCCGGCGCACCAGGCCCGGGGGCGGGACGCAGCGGGACGGCTCGCCCTACCGGGCCCCGGCGCCCCGGCGGATCGACGCGGCGAGCGCGCTGCTGGTCGTCCCGCAGTTCACCGTGGCCACGTTTGCCCTGGTCTTCCTGGTCACCGCCCGCCGCTGGTCGGCCCCGGGCGCCGGGGCGCTGCTGGCGGTCACCGCGACCGCCGGTGCCGCGTCGCGGCTGGCCGCCGGGTACTGGTCGGACCGGGCCGGTAGCCGGATGCGGCCGATGCGGGCCTTGGCCCTGGCCATCTCGGCGATTCTGGTCGCGCTGGCTGCCGCCACGGCGGCCAGCTCGCCGCTGGCGGTGCCCGCGCTGCTCGCCGCCGCCGTGCTGGCGGCCGAGCACCAACGGCTCGCCTTCACCGCGGTGGCCGAGTACGCCGGTCCGGACTGGGCGGGCCGCGCCCTGGGCATCCAGAACACCGGGCAGAACCTGCTGGCAGCCGCGACGCCGCCGGTCATGGCAGCGCTGATCGCCGCGCACGGCTATGCGATCGCGTTCGCGGCCGCCGGCATCCTGCCGCTGATCGCCGCGGCGCTGGTGCCGGTCGCGGCGCCAGACGCCGCTATGGCGCGGCCGGGGTGAGGCCGGTCCCGAGCGGTGCCAGGCCGCCCTCGGCGCTGTCACGCTCGCGGTCCAGCCACCACTGCTGGCCGTCGGCGGGCAGGGTGTGGATCGGGTCGTAGTAGGCGTACTCCCGGCGAGTCCAGCGCGAGCGGGTCGTCTGCCTCCACCGCGGTCCGGTAGTTCTTGGTCCAGAGGAGATGCCCAGCTGGGTGTCGTACCTGGACACCTGGTGCACCCACCGCTTGCCCACGTAAGGCACGTCGCAGACGATCCGCGGCGTGGCGAACCCGGGCAGGTAGCCCATGATCTGGTGCTGCAGGTGCTGGGCCTCGCGCCAGGGAGATCCGCCAGCCCTCGCTGCCGGGGATCATGTCGCACATGTAGAAGTAGTAGCGGCACGCCCCCCGCCCCTGTCGAGCAGCATGAAGGACAGGTCGAGCAGGGCCTCCGCGCTGTCGTTCACGCCGCACAGCAGCACGCCCTGGTTCCGCACGTCCCGGATGCCGGTATCCAGCATCGCCCGGGTGGCCTTGGCCACCAGTGGCGTCACCGACTGGGCCGCGTTCGACATGGGCGTGGATTGCGACGCTGACGCCCCCGCTCCCGCGCCGTCGCGCCGAGCCGCCCCAGGCCTGTTTGTACCTCGTCGCTGAGCCAGAACTGCGGCAGCCCCATCAGCGCCTTGCTGGCCAGCCGGATGTCGCGGATGTTGTCGATCTCCAGCAGGGCGGCCACGAAGCCCTCGAGCCGCGGCCAGGGCAGGTTGGCCACGTCCCCGCCGGACACCACCCTCACGTCCCGGACCACGGGCGTGGCCCGAGGTAGGCGAGCATGGCGTCCAGCCGGTCCTCGCGGGCCAGGACACGGCAGCCGTCGGCGATCGTCGGGGTCGGGTTGCCGACCAGGTCCATGCGCGTGCAGTGGCCGCAATACTGGGGGCAGGTGGGCAGCACCTCGGCATGCAGCACCTTGGTCGGGTAGCGGTGGGTGAGGCCCTCCACCGCCCACATCTCCGCCTCATGCAGCGAGTCCCGGCTCGAATACGGGTGCGAGGGGAAGTCCGCGCGGCGGTCGCTGAACACCGGGATCATGTACCGGCGCACCGGGTCGGCGTAGAACGCCTCGGTGAAGCCCGGCTCGTCCGCGGCGGTGCCCGGTGCCATCGTGTTCACCATCTGCGGCGGCACCAGCATGGACATGGTCGCCCGCTCCCGCTGGTCGCGCTCCAGGTCCGCGCAGAACTCCTCGCTCAGCCCGGCGCCGAGCACCTGGCGGAGTTGCTTGATGTTCTTCACGCAGTGGGCTCGCTGCCACTGCGCCGACTCCCACTCCTCGCGAGTCACCTGCGCCCAGCCTGGGAGCCGGGTCCAATCGGGCTCGGCGAGCTCAGCACGCCGGTACACGTACGGCTGCTCGATCACGAGATCACCACCGTTCTGGGCCTGGAGGACGGAACCATAGCCTTATATAAACGAAGGATACGAAAGAACCTTGTGAGAAAATAGTATGCAACGACAAGACTTCCCGGGCTCGCCGCTGGGCCTGCACCGCGTCATCGAACCGGCCGGCGCACTGCCCCAGGCGGCCTGGCGGGTGGATCCGAGCCCCGGCCTGTGGCCGGACGAGGCCCGGGTGCGGGTGGACCGGGCGAACCTGGACGCCGCATCGTTCCGCCAGCTCAGCGAGGCCGTGAACGGGAACGCACCGGGCACGGACGGCGGCCACGCGGCCGCGATGCGCGCCGCGGTGCTCGGCATCGTCGCCGAGCGGGGCAAGATGCAGAACCCGGTGACCGGCTCGGTGGGATGCTCACCGGCGTCGTGGACGAGGTCGGGCCGGACTCGCCGCTCGGCCTGGCCCCGGGCGACCGGATCGCCACCCTGGCGTCGCTCAGCCTCACCCCGCTGGCCATCACCGACGGGCTGGCCCGCTGGGACGGCCGCAGCGAGCAGGTCCCGTGCGACGGCCATGCGATCCTGTTCGGCCGCTCCATCGCCGCGGTGCTCCCCGCGGACATGCCGGTCCCGCTTGCGCTGGCGGTGCTGGACGTGTGCGGTGCGCCGGCGCTGACCGCCCGGGTGGTGCGACAAGCCTGGGACTGGCGGCACCGCGCCGGTGGTGGCGATCCTCGGCGCGGCAGGCAAGAGCGGCAGCCTGTCCGTGCCGGCGGCCCGCGAGGCCCTGCGCACGGCCTGGTGATCGGGCTGGTGCCCACGCAGGCCGAGGCGGACCTGCTCACCGCCTCCGGCCTGGCCGACAAGGTGGTGATCGCCGACGCCCGGGGTTCCAGCGGCGGTCGCCGAATCGGTCCGTGCCGCCGGTGCTGGCCCCGCCCAGGTGACCGTGGTGTGTGTGGACGTCCCGGCTGCGAGGGCGGCGCGGTGCTGGCTACCGCCGACCGCGGGACCGTGATCTTCTTCTCGATGGCGACCTTGTTCAGCGCCGCCGCGCTCGGCGCCGAAGGGGTCGCCGCCGACCGACCATGCTCATCGGCGACGGCTATGACCCGGGGCATGCCGAACTCGCGCTGGATCTGTCCGTGCCGAGCCCGGGGTGCGGCAGATCTTCGACAGCCGGACGGCGGAAGGCTGATGGCCATGCCGGGTAGCGAACGCAGAGACGCGCTCAGCCTTGACCCCGCGATGGTCCGCAGGGCGCGGGCACTGGCCGCGTCGCGGGCCAGCCCATCGTGGAGATGGCCCGCATGCACACCACGGTGTCGGTCGAACGGGCGGTGCTGCGGCTCGGCGGCCTGGACGGCGCCGACCCCGGCGACGGCATGCCGTGGGTGAACCCTCTCGCGGACGCGGTGCCGACGGCTGCGAGCTGAGCACGGCGTGGCACTGCCCGCCTGGGACGCGCTGGTGACCGGCGGCTATTCCAGCCTCGCCGCGCTGGCCCGCGACGCCGCCGCGGGAAAAGTGAATTCCGCCTGCCCGAAGGCGTGCCGCGGTGGCGGCGCGCACGGCGGCGACCGCGGCGCTGACCGACGGCTTCGCCCGGATCGACACCAGGAGGGCAGAGCGCCGAGGCGATGATCCAGGCCACCGCCGACCCGCCGAAACCGTGGATCTACCTGATCGTCGCCACCGGCGACATCTACGAGGACATCCCGCAGGCGCAGGCCGCAGGCGCAGGCCGCGGCGCGTCGAAGGCGCGGACATCATCGCGGTGATCCGGTCCACCGGACAGTCGCTGCTTGACTACGTTCCCGAGGGCGCCACCCGCGAAGGCTTCGCGGGCACCTACGCGACCAGGGAGAACTTCCGCCTGATGCGCGCCGCGCTTGACGACGTCTCCCGCGAGCTCGGCCGGTACGTGTGTGGCTCACCAACTACGCTTCGGGGCTGTGCATGCCCGAGATCGCGGCGCTGGCCGGGCTCGAGCGCCTCGACATGATGCTGAACGACTGCATGTACGGAATCATCTTCCGCGACATCAACCCCCGCCGTACCTTCATCGACCAGCGGTTTCCCGGCAGATCCACGCCCGCGCCGGGATCATCATCAACACCGGCGAGGACAACTACCTGACCACCGCCGGCGGGGTGGACGCCGCGCACACGGTCATGGTCAGCCAGCTTCTCAACGAGTACTTCGGCCGGGAGGCCCCCCTGGCCGACTGGCAGCTCTGGGTCGGGCACGCGTTCGAGATCAACCCCGAGGTGCCGGACTCGTTCCTGCTCGAACTGGCGCACGCCCAGCTGGTCAGGCAGCTGTTCCCCGGTGCGCCGCTGAAGTACATGCCGCCGACCAAATACATGACAGGCAACGTGTTCGCCGGGTACCTGCTTGACGCGTTCTTCAACCTGTGCGGCGCGCTGACCGACCAGTCGATCCTGCTCATCGGCATGATGACCGAGGGCATCCACACTCCGTTCCTGTCCGACCGCGACCTGGCCCTGGAGAACGTCCGTTACGTGCTGCGGGCCGCGGGACGCCTCGGCGAGAACTTCCGGCCGCCGCCAGGCGGGTTCGTGGAGAAGCGGGCCCAGCAGGTCCTGGCCGAGTCGGTGGACCTGCTGCGCCGGATCACCGCCGAGGGGCTGCTGAACGCCATCGCCGATGGCACGTTCGGGGTGACCCTACGTCCTTAGCCGATGGCGGCCGCGGCCTGGACGGCGTCATCGAGCGCGCCGACGGCTACTTCAATCCCGCCAGCGAGTTCCTGGAAGGCCTGGAGCAGTTCCTGGAAGCGGGCCGGTCATGAGCGCCACGGAGCAGGGCCACACGGTGATCCGGCCGTACGGGGACACCACCGGCGACGGGCGGATCGAGGTCTGGTTCTCACGCTGCCGCTGCCGTCGGGCACCGAAGAGGAACGGGCGCTCGCCGAAGGTGCCGCGGCGCAGCTCGCGGCCAAGATGGGCCTGGGAACCGGCCATGGTGGTGCACGCCAAGGCGATGGGCCCGGACTTCACCTTCTTCATCGTCTACGGCACCGTCCGGCACCTGGTCGACCTCGCCGACGTGAAGGTCGCGCGCCTGCGAGTTCCCGCTGATCTACCCGCCGCCGAGGTCAACCGGCGGATCAGGTCGGGCCTGGGCCGGGAACTCGTGGTGGTCGGCGCGACCGTCGGCGTCGACGCGCACACCGTCGGCATCGACGCCATCCTCAACGTCAAGGGTCACGCGGGGAACAAGGGCCGGAGTCCTACGCGGAGATCCGGGTGGTCAACCTGGGCTCCCAGGTCGCGGTGGCGGACCTGGTCGGCCGGGCCGATGCCGCGCACGCGGACGCGGTGCTGGTCAGCCAGGTGGTCACCCAGCGGGACGCGCACATCAAGGCCGCCAGGGAGATCTCTGAGGCATTCACCGCAGCGCGCGGCCCGGCCCGGCCGCTGCTCGTCGTCGGCGGCCCCAGGTTCGACCCGGCGATGCCCGTGAACTGCGTCGACCGGTGTTCGGCGCGCACCACGTCCCGCGAGGTCGCCAGCTACCTGGTCCACACGCTGGCCCCCGAGCCGCAGGGAAACGCGGCGTGACCGCGGCCGAGGGCCTGACCGTCACCCAGCGCCGGTACGTGTCCGCGGCCGACGCCCACTACGGCGGGAACCTGGTGGACGGAGCCTACGTGCTGGCCCTGTTCGGCGACGTCGCCACGGAGGCCTGCATCCGCATGGACGGCGACGAAGGCCTGTTCGCCTCCTACTCCGACGTCCAGTTCCGTGCACCGGTCCTCGCGGCGACGTGATCGAGACGACGGCGACCGTGACCCGGGCCGGGCGCCCAGCCGGATGGCCTTCGAGGCCCGCGTCGTGTGCCGTGCCACACCGGAACGCGGGCCGTCGGCCTCGGACGTGCTGGAGGAGCCGGTGGTCGTGGTGACCGCGCGGGGGACGGTGGTCGTGCCTGCCCCGGCGGGCTTACGCAGGTTACCGTGCTCGCTGACGATGCGGCGACTAAGCTTGCGGCGCTATGACGAGTGATGCCGTTGTGATCGTGCAGCTGCCACGCGGCAGCACGGTGGACCAGTACCTGCGCGCATACCCGCCGCCGGGCCTCGCGTCCGGGCGGGTGGTTCTTGACCAGGTGGCAGCCGAGCCGGATGGGCGCCTGGGGCCTCCGGAGACCGGCGAGGTTGTCATGTCGGTCCTTTCCCCCGAGGCGCTGACCCGGGACCAGCAGGAGGTCCGGGACGTCATCCGGCAGCGCCGCCGGCACCGGGCCACTGGTGATCATCGTTCAGGCCGCCGAGGAACTGCGGGAGGAACTCGCCGTGGTCCTGGATGCCGCCGCCCACGCCCGCCGCGATGTGGTCCTGCGCGTGATGGCGGGCGCCTAGCCGCCACCGCTGGCGCCGGCGACCCGCAGGCGCCGGGCAGTTCTTCGCCAGGCCTGTGCCGTCCGCCACCACCCCCTGCCCGAAAGCTGAAGGTAGCTCCTGCTTGCGTGACACTTTAAAATGATAGTAGCATTCAGATTAGAGATGCTACTGGATGGTGGTGAGTGTCATGAGCGTGATGACGAAGGGCGCTGGCATCGGGGGAGCGGCGGGGAAGTGGTGGGCGCTGGCCGGGCTGACGCTCGGCGTGCTGGCGGTCGGGCTGGACGCGACCGTGCTGAGCGTGGCGCTGCCGACGCTGGCGGGGTCGCTGCACGCCTCCGCGACCGACCTGCAGTGGTTCGTGTCGGCGTACACCCTGGGGCTGGCCGTGGGGCTGCTGCCCGGCGGGCTGCTGGGGGACCGGTTCGGCCGCAAGAAGGTCATGATGATCACCCTGGCCGCGTTCGGGCTGAGCTCGCTGGCCTGCGCGTTCTCCACGGGCGCCGGAGAGTTCATCGCGGCCAGGACGGTACTCGGGCTGAGCGCGGGCTTCATGATTCCGCTGGTCCTTTCCGTGATCACGGTGATGTTCGCCGACGATGAGCGGACCAGGGCGGTGGGAATCTGGGCGGCGGCCAACTTCCTGGCGCTGCCGATTGGGCCGATCCTTGGCGGCTGGCTGCTGTCGAACTACTGGTGGGGCTGGGTGTTCCTGATGAACCTGCCGGTGGTGGCGGTCGGCTTGGCCGCGATGGCGCTGCTGGTGCCCGAGTCCCGTGCCGCCGAGCGCCCGGGCTTGGACCGGGGCGGGATCGTGGCCTCGTGTGGCGGCCTGGCGCTGCTGGTGTACGGCTTCATCGCGGCCGGGCAGTACGGCTGGTCCTCGGTGACCGCGATCGCGGCCATGGCAGGCGGTGCGGCCATCTTGACGGCCTTCGTGCTGTGGGAGCTTTGGCTCAACCAGCACGGCGGGCACCCACTGGTGGATCTGGGCCTGTTCCGGTCTGCCCGGTTCACCTGGGGGACGGTGCTCCAGGCGCTCGGCATCTTCGCGATGTTCGGCCTGCTGTTCGCGGCGCCCCAGTACTTCCAGGCGATCCTGGCGTGTCGGCGATGGGCAGCGGGGTGCGGCTGCTGCCGCTGATGGCGGGCCTGGCGCTCGGCGCCGTCCTGGCCGACCGGGTGGCCGCGCGGGTGACCACCAAGCTGACCGCTGCGCTGGGGTTCACCCTGCTGACCTGTGGCCTGGTGCTGGGCGCCACGATGACCGTGGCCAGCGGGAACGCGTTCATCGCCACCTGGACCGCGATCACCGGGGTCGGCTTCGGGCTGGCACTGGCCACCGCGGCCTCCACCGCCCTGGTGGACCTGCCCAAGGACCGCGCGGGGGTCGGCTCGGCGGTCATGCAGGCGGTGCAGAAGGCAGGTGCCCCGCTGTCGGCCGCGATCCTGGGCAGCGTGCTGTCCGTGGCGTACCACTCCCAGCTCGACCTGGCGGGGCTGCCCGCGCCCGCGGCGAGCGCGGTCCGCAGCGGCGTGTTCTCGGGTCTCGCGGTGGCCCGCGGGACCGGCTCGGCGGCGCTGCTGGACTCGGTGCGGTCCGCGTTCGTGCACGGGACCGACGCGATGCTGTGGGTCAGCGCCGGTGTCGGCGTGGCCGGGATCGTGCTGGCGCTGCGTTTCTGCCCTGGCGCGCCATCCCGGACGCGCGAGCCGGTAGCTGCTACCGGCGAGGGCCTCGAAGGAGCAGAATGCCCCATGAGCGTGTTGCCAGACGCCGCGCCGGGCCGGCCGGGCCTGCGGGAGCGCAAGAAGGCCAGGACGCGTGCTGCCATCCGGGAGCACGCGCTCCGGCTTTTCCGTGAGCAGGGGTACGACGCCACCACGGTGGAGCAGATCGCCGAGGCCGCCGAGGTGTCCCCAAGCACGTTCTTCCGCTATTTCCCCACCAAGGAAGACGTGGTCCTGCAGGACGACATGGACCTGCTCTGGATGGATGTCTTCCGGGCTCAGCCACCGGACCTCGGGCCCATCGCCGCCATGCGCACCGCGGTCCACACGGCCTTCGAGGGCATGGCCGCGAGCGAGCTTGACCAACTGCGGGAAACCATGGACATGACCATGGCGATTCCCGCCGTCCAGGCCCGGATGATGGAGGAATTTGCCCGGACCACCGAGCGCATCGCGGAGGCGTTGGCCGAACGGTCAGGAAAGGACGCGAGCGACTTCGCGGTAAGGCGCTCGCCGGTGCCGTCGTCGGGATCGCGATGGCTGCCTGGTTCGACCACCCCGGTGACCTGGATGGGTTCGGCGGCAGGTTCGAGCGCGGCCTGGCCCTGCTGGAGGCTGGCCTGCCGCTGTAACGTCGGCCGGGATTGCCCGGGATGATCCTGGCGGGTTTGGCTTAGGTTTCGGTGCCGAAGGCTTGGATTTCGGCTTTTTCGGTGTTGGTGAGTTCGCGGGGGGTGTCGCCTTTGGCGACTTTGGCGGTTTGGACTTGGTGGCGGATGCCGTTGACGATTTCGGGGTTGGCCAGGGTGGTGACGTCGCCGACGTCGGTGAAGTTGGACACCGCGGCGATGACCCGGCGAATGATCTTCCCGGACCGGGTTTTGGGCATGTCCGGCACGATCCACACGTTCTTCGGCCGGGCGATCTTCCCGATCTCGGTCTCGATCGCGGTGGTGACCTTCCGGGCCATCTCATCGGCTGGCCCCGGCGCCGGGTTTGAGGGAGACGTAAACCTCCACGACCCGGCCGCGGATGTCGTCGATCACCGGCACCGCGGCGGCCTCGGCGACCTCCGGCACGGTCAGCGACGCGGATTCGACTTCCTTGGTGCCCGGCCGGTGCCCGGCCACGTTGATCACATCATCGACCCGGCCGAGGATCCGGTAGTACCCGTCGGGGGCGCGGACCGCGCTGTCCCCGGCGAAATACGGCCAGTCCCGCCAGTCCTTAC
>CAWCKG010000069.1:0-14898 GCA_963795785.1 uncultured Actinomycetes bacterium | reverse complement strand
CCAGGGAGCTGATCGCGGCACTCGGCTAGCGCCGGCTTCCCCGGGACCCCAGGTGGCCCGGGGACCAGGTCACTCGTCCGGTACGGGCTCCAGGGTCAGCGAGATCGAATTGATGCACCAGCGCTGGTCGGTCGGGACCGGGTAGCCCTCTCCCTCGAACACGTGGCCGAGGCGGGAGTCACACCGGGCGCACCTGACCTCGGTGCGCACCGTGCCCAGCGACCGGTCCTCGATCAGCTCGACGGCGTCGTTGCTGGTCGGCTGGTAGAAGCTCGGCCAGCCGCAATGGGACTCGAACTTCTCCCTGGAGCGGAACAGTTCGGCACCGCACGCGCGGCACCGATAGACGCCCTCGACCTTGGTGTCGGTGTACTCGCCGGCCCAGGGCGCCTCGGTGCCTGCCTCCCGGAGTACTTGATACTCATCCGGGGTAAGCATTTCGCGCCACTGCAGGTCGGTTCGCTGGACCTTGTCCATGTGGCCGAGACTACCTCGCCGGATACCGATACCGTGGATACGACAGACACCGCGGAGGGCCTCTGGAGTGGCTGAACGAGCCCGCCAGCTGGCAGCGCACGGGTGATGTGCTCACGGTGAGTGTCGATCCAGGCACAGATTTCTGGCGTGAGACCGGTTACGGCTACATCAGGGACAGCGGTCATGTGTACGGCGAGGTGCTCGCCGGGGACCTCGACGTGTCCGTCCGGCTGCGCTGCACGCTCAGCGCGCAGTACGACCAGGCGGGCGTCATGCTGCGCGCCGACGAGCGCACCTGGCTGAAGACCGGCGTGGAATTCTTCGAGGCCGGGCAGGCTGAGCACCGTGCTGACGCACGGCCGGTCCAGCTGGATGGTGACCGACCTGCCCGCAGGCACCGACGAGATCGTGCTGCGGGTGTCCCGCCGCGGGGACGCGGTGGAGGTCAGGTATGTGATCGAGGATGGCCCCGCCGAGCTGGCTGCGCTGGTGTTCATGCCGCCGGACCGCGAGGTGCTGGCTGGGGTGATGGCCGCCGCACCGGAGGGCCGGGGTTCCGGGTGACGTTCCACGACCTGCACATCACCGAGCGGGACTGGTCCGGCGCGTCCGGCGAGGAGCCTGCGCCCTGGCCGGACGAGCAGGCCGGCTGGGCGGGCACCGGGACGCCCCCGTGGGCTCCCGCGGACGGTGAGCCCGGCTGGCCGGAGCCCGGGACAGGGAGGGCGCCTCCGGCTGGCCAGCCACGGCGGAGGAGGAACCGCCCTCCTGGCAGGTTCCCGCGGCCACGGACGAGGAGCCGCAGTGGCCGGCGCGGCACCCGGCGATGAGGAGCCCGCCGGGCCCGCCACGGCAGGCGGAGAGCAGGACCTGGGCTGGCCGGCCTCCGGGGACGATGATGCCGGGTGGGTGGCAGCGCTGGCTGCCGACGATGACGACGAGCCCGGCTGGGCGGCGGCGCCCACGGCCGGCGACCGGGAACGCGCTGGCCTGCCCGAGCCCGCCGAAGCCGATTCGCCTGAGCCGCCGGAATCGAGCCGGCGGGATCGAGGCCGGAGCCGAGCCCCCCATGGGCGGGTCGATCGCGGCTGCGCTCGCCGGGCCGGAACCTGGGCGCCCGGAACCAGGGCGCCCAGAGTCAGCGGACCCTGGGCCTGCCGGGGACGAGCCTGCGGGGCGGGAGAGCGCCCCGGCGAAACCCGCGGCGAAGGAAGCCCCGGCGGCGGAACCTGCGGCGGAGGGAGCCGTGGACCAGAACGGGACCGGCGGGCATTGGTCGCCCGCGCCGGTCCTCGGGGACTGGGCCAAGCCGGCCGCTGGCGGCATAGCGCCCGAGGTGGACCCGGCGGCGGACTGGGAGCGGCTGGCCGCGGGCGCGCAGGCCGCCGCCCGGGCGCGGGCCGCCGGCGCCCAGGCGGCGCGGTGGCGCGCACAGACCGACACCGAGGTGGCCAACGAATGGCCTGGCCCGCCGCTGCACACCGCGGTGCGCAGCGGGCTGCTGGCCGGCGCTACCGCCCCCGGGACGGCCAGCGGCCCGTTCGAGGACGATGCCCAGACCGACCCCGGGCTGCCGAGGCCGCGCCCGGCAGTGGAAAGCGGCCTGGCGGAAAAGCCTGCCCCAGCGGGCGAAGACCTGGCGGCCGCGGACCTGCCCGCGGCGGCGCCGACCGAGGGCACCGGGTCCGGGCCGGCCGGGCCCGGTCAGCCGGAGCGCGCGCCGTCGGGCCGCGAGGCGCGCCGGGCCAGGTCCAGGCGGGCCGCCGCGGACCTGCCCGCGGAACCCGACGCGGCCGACGAGTGGATCAGCCTGCTCACCGCCGACCCCGCGGAGGAGTAGGGCGTCAGATCGTGACCTGGTAGGCCGGTTCTGCCTGGTCACCCGCCCGTAGCTCGGTGTGCTCCACCCGGCCTGCCGCCTGCACGTCGGGCAGCACCG
This sequence comes from uncultured Actinomycetes bacterium, assembly GCA_963795785.1. GTDB lineage: Bacteria > Actinomycetota > Actinomycetes > Streptosporangiales > Streptosporangiaceae > DASXKD01. The sequence continues at coordinate 12,482 of CAWCKG010000069.1, read as the reverse complement.
CAAGCACCGCGTCCAGGTGGTCCCGTCGCGCCGTCACCACCAGCGTCCGCACCGGCGTCCGCATCGATACCCGGGCACCCGACTTGGCCCCCCGGATCGCGGCGATGGCGCCGGACGCCGCGGCCAGCGTGGCCGGCCCGGCCCGTCCGCCTGATCCGGCTCCGGCGTCACCTCGCCGGCGGTAGGCCAGGCCGCGGCGTGCACCGAACCGTCCTGCCACCATGACCACACCTCTTCGGTGACGAACGGCAGGAACGGCGCGAACAGGCGGAGGATGACCGCGAGGGCCAGCCGCAGCGCGGCCCGGGCGCTGGCACCCGGCCCCTCGCCCCGCTCGCCGTAGGCACGGCCCTTCACCAGTTCGAGGTAGTCGTCGCAGAAGAACCAGAAGAACTCCTCGGCGGCGGCCAGCGCCGCGGTGTGGTCGTAGCCGTCCAGGGCCCTGGTGCACTGCCCGATCACCACGGCGAGCCGCTCCAGCATCGCCACGTCGAGCGGCTCGCTGGGACCGCCTCCCGGGCACCGGCGTCATCGCCACGTTCCCCGTCCGCGGGGCGAGGCCCAGCACGAAGCGGCTCGCGTCAAGTATCTTGATCGCCAGCCGGCGGCCGACCCGCAGCTGGGCATGGTCGAACGTGACGTCGGCGCCGAGCCGGCCGCCCGCGGCCCAGTAGCGGACCGCGTCGCTGCCGTACCTGCGCAGCGAGTCCATGGGCGTGACCACGTTGCCGACCGACTTGGACATCTTCTTCCGGTCCGGGTCGAGCACCCAGCCGGAGATCGCGGCGTGCCGCCACGGCAGCACGCCGCGTTCGAGATGGGACCGCAGCAGCGTGTAGAACAGCCAGGTCCGGATGATCTCGTGGGCCTGCGGCCGCAGGTCCATCGGGTACACCTGGTCCAGCAGGTCGCCGTCCAGGTCCAGCGCGTGGCCAGCTGCGGGGTCAGTGACGAGGTGGCCCAGGTGTCCATCACGTCCGGATCCCCGGCGAACCCGCCCGGCTCGCCGCGCTGCCCGGGTGCGTAGCCCGGCGGGGCATCGGCCGCCGGGTCCACCGGCAGCGCGGCGTCGTCCGGGACGATCGGCGCGTCGTACCCGGGCCGGCCCGCGTCGTCCAGCGGATACCACACCGGGACCGGCACGCCGAAGAACCGCTCCGGCTGATCAGCCAGTCCCCGGCCAGGCCGCCCACCCAGTTCTCGTACCGGACCTGCATGTGCGGCGGATGCCAGTCGATCTGCCCGCCGCGGGCCAGCAGCGCGGCGCGCAGCTTCTCGTCGTGGGCGCCGTTGCGGATGTACCACTGCCTGGTGGTGACGATCTCCAGCGGCTGGGTGCCCCGCTCGTAGAAGTTCACCGCGTGCCGGATGGGATCGGGCCCGGACAGCAGGTCCCCGGCCGCGCCGAGCATCACGGCGGTCCGCTTGCGCGCCGCCTGCGCGGTGTCGCCCGCCAGTTGCCGGTAGGCGGTCCGGCCCGCGCGGGACGTGATCGCGGCCGGCGGCGTCGCAGCAGCCGCCCGTCGCGCCCCATCACCGGGCGTGCGGCAGCCGCAGGTCCCGCCACCAGGTCACGTCGCTGCTGTCGCCGAACGTGCACACCATGGCGATGCCGGTGCCCTTGGCCGGGTCGGCCAGGTGGTGCGCCAGCACCGGCACCTCCACGCCGAACAGCGGCGTCGCACGGTCGTCCCCGTCAGCGCGGCGTAACGCTCGTCCCCGATGGGCGACCAGCGCCAGCACGCGCAGCAGTTCCGCGGGTCGTCACGACCGGGACAGGCGTCCCGTCCGGGCGGCGGAACGCGACGTGTGCGTGAGCGGCCACCTCCCGGTCCTCGACCTCGGCCTGGGCCACCGCGGTCCGGAACGTCACGTCCCACAGCGACGGCGCCTCGGCCAGGTAGGCCTCGCCCCTGGCCAGGTTGCGCAGGAAGGCGCGCTGCGAGATGGCCCGCGAGCCGTCGTCGATGGTCCGGTACAAGGTGGACCAGTCCACCGACAGGCCCAGCCGCCGCCACACCTCCTCGAACGCCTGCTCGTCCAGGTCGGTGAGCCGCTGGCACAGTTCGATGAAGTCGCGGCGGAGATGGGCATTGGTCGGTGCCGGGACTGGCCGGCGGGGAGAACCCGGTCGTAGGGCAGAGCCGGATCCACCGCACGTGGTAGTAGTTCTGCACCCGGCGCTCGGTCGACAGCCCGTTGTCATCCCAGCCGATGGGGTAGAACACCTTTTTGCCGCGCATGCGCTGATACCGCGCGACGATGTCGGTCTGGCTGAACGAGCAGACGTGCCCGATGTGCAGCTTCCCGCTGACAGTCAGCGGGGGTGTGTCGATGGCGTAAACCTCGCCACGCGACGCGGAGCGGTCAAACTCTACTACACCTGAGTTCCCACGGCGAGACCACTTGTCCTCGACGCCGTCAAGCGAGGGCTTGTCCGGCACGAGGCTGGCCTGCTGCGCGCCAGGCGCATGGGAGTCGGTACTCATGCCGCCAAGGATAGCGGAGGCGGCCAGGATGCCGTCACGGATGACCCACCGGGCCGGCCGGGCGGCCCGGGCGGCGGCTGCTCCTGGGTCCAGTGCGGGCGGCGGAACATCCGGCCAGCCGCTCGTGCAGCGAGTCGCCGATCTCGTCCAGCGCGCTGACCGTGTAGACGGCGGCCCCGTCTGGCGGCGGCAGCCGGTCCGCCTCCGCGTCGTCCAGGCTGCACCGGACGCTGCGGATCGTGATCAGCTCGACCCGGCCGGCGTTGATGAACCGCAGGCCCCAGTCGGTCGCGACGACTATTCCGTCAAAGAGGTCCAGGCTGGGTACTTCGAGCACGTGTTCAAGCGTGCCGATCTCCTGCCGGACCGGGTCAGTACCGGCGCTCCGGATACCGCGGCCCGATAGGAAACGGCCGTTTCGGTCTCCATGCGGAGCCATCTCCTCCCCGATAAGACTCGCCTGCCGTCCGAGGGGTTCTTACCCGCTTGTGGCGTGATGCACCTGCGGAGCGGTAAACAGCAGGTCAACGGCCTGGAGCGAGCCCTTCGAGGATTTCGGCCGCCCGGGCCGCCGCCCCGGCCCGATCCACGTCCGGCGCGCCCACCAGCGGGTCCCAGTTCAGGTCGTAGAAGACCTCGGTCACGCCTTGTTCCGCGAGCCACTCGACATCCGCGCGGATGTCGCCGAAGCTGCCCGACAGCAGCATCCGGCCGCCGCCCTCCGGCACGGTCACCGGGGCGCCCCAGCGGACCACGCCGCGGCAGATGACCCGCAGCGCGCCCGGATCCCGGCCCGCATCGGCCGCCGCGGTCTTGATCACGTCGATGCCCTCGCGGATCCGCGACAGATCGGCCCGGCTGGAGGTGATCCACCCGTCGGCCAGCCTGCCTATCCGCTGCAGCGCCCGGGGCACCGTCCCGCCGAGCAGCACCGGGGGGCCGGGGCGCTGCACCGGCAGCGGTGCCGCCCGGCCCGCCGGCACCGTGTAGTGCTCGCCGTGGAACCCGGCCACCTCGCGGGCCCAGAGGTGGCGCAGTACCCCCAGGTACTCGGCGGTGCGGGCGCCGCGGCCGGCCATGACGGCGCCGGCCGCCTCGAACTCCTCGGGCATCCAGCCCAGGCCGAGCCCCAGGTCCAGCCGGCCCTCCGACAGCACGTCCACGGACGCGGCCAGTTTCGCCAGGTAGGCGGGCGCGAGGTAGGGCATGTTGACCACCGCTGCCCCGAGCCGGATCCGGGAGGTCACCGCCGCCGCGTAGCCGAGCGCCACCATCGGGTCCAGCACGCTGTGATACACCGGCTCCATCGCCGAGCCCTCTGGCACCAGCAGCCGCTGAAATGTCCACAGTGACCGGTAACCGGCGGCTTCGGCCTCGGCGGCGAAGCGGCTCAGGTACTGCGGGGTTGCCCAGGCGCCGGACACGGGTGCACCGAAACCGATTCTCATGGGGACAACCCTAGGGCGCGCCCGCGCGCCGCGGGCGGTGACCGTAAGCTGGGCGAGGCCACCTTGGCCCCCTTCCTGCACCTTCTGACCAAACGGAGCCCTCGTGGACAACGACGCCCGCAGCTACATCGCCGCCCTGCGCAACTCCCACGAGCGGCTCGCCTCGCTGCTCGCGGCCATGGGCGATAACCAGATCACCGGCCAGTCGTACTGCCGGGACTGGACCGTCGCGCAGGTGCTGTCCCATCTGGGCAGCGGTGCCGAGATCGCGATGCTGATGCTGGAGGCCACGCTGGCGGGCGAGCCGCTGGACCGGGACGCCATGGGCCCCATCTGGGACACCTGGAACGCCAAGACCCCGCAGCAGCAGGCGGCGGACTGCCTGCCCGCCGACGAGGCGCAGATCAAGCGGCTCGAAGGGCTGTCCGACGCGGAACTGGACGGGATCTCCGCCGACTTCTTCGGCAGGAAGCTCGACGCGGCCGGGCTGGTCCGGATGCGGCTGTCCGAGCACGCGGTGCACACCTGGGACGTGGCCGTGGCCCTCGACGACGCGGCCGAGGTGGCACCGGACGCGGTGGAACTGCTCATGGCCCAGCTGCCGATGATCGCCGGATGGACCGGGAAGACCGACGGCGGGCCGTTCCGGCTGCGGCTGCGCGGCACCGAGCCAGAGGCCGACTTCCTGCTTGAGGTGGCCGACAAGGTGAGCCTGGGGCCGTGGCCGGGCGAAGGCCCCGCGGGCGCCACCGCTGACGGCCAGGTCCAGCTGCCCGCCGAGGCGCTGCTGCGGCTGGTGTACGGGCGGCTCGACCCCGGGCACACCCCGCCGGTGGAGATCAGCGGGGATCCCGGGCTGCTGGACCGGGCGCGCGCGGTGTTCCCAGGGATGTAACGGGGGCGACCCTGGCCCGGGCTTGGCTTGCTGGCTTAGCCGAGTGCTTGGGTGGCGAGGGCCGCGGCCTCGCGGGCGCAGCCCCAGGACAGGGTGACGCCGGCGCCGCCGTGGCCGTAGTTGTGCACCACAAGCGGGCCGGAACCGTGGCCGGCGCTGCCCGGTCCCTGGCCTGCGGGCTCGGCCTCCAGCCGGACCTGCGGCCGGTACGGGCGCAGCCCGACGCGGTGGCGGAGCACCCGGGCGCCGTTCAGCCGCGGCTCGACGGCGGCGCAGTCGCGCAGGATACGCTCGGCAACCGCCGGGACCGGCTCGGTGTTCCAGTCGCCGCCGACCTCGGTACCGCCGAGGACCACGGTGTCGCCGTGCGGGAACAGGTACACCAGTTCGGTGGTGTCATCGGGTAGCCCGATGAAGAACTCGCTGAGCCCGGGGTTCTCCACGATCACCACCTGGCCGCGGAACGGCTTCAGCGCCGGGTCCGGCAGCAGGTCGCGGGCCCCGGTTCCGGTGCAGTTGACCACGGCACGGGCGCCGTGCTCGGCGGCCGCGGCCGGCAGCGAGCGCACCGTGCCCGCCTCGACGCGTCCCCCAGCGGTCTCGAACCGGGCGCGCAGGTAGCCGAGGTAGGTGGGCATGTGCGCCAGCGGCGCGGAGTACCGCCAGCCGCTGGCGAACCCGGCGGGCAGGTCCGCGGCGCGGCACGGCACGGCCCCGCCGAGGTCGGCCAGCCAGTCCGGCGGCTGCTGCGCCGCCGCCGGGGCGCCTGCCGCCGGGGCGCCTTCTGGCGAGCCGGGGGGCGGCGGGGCGCCGCGGGCCGCCTCCACGCCGGTCACGGTCCGCACCCCGGTCGCCGGGTCGGCGGCGAGTGCCCGCAGGACGGCCAGGGTCTCCCTGCTCCACCGCGCGGTCCGGGCGCTTTCCTCGACCAGGTGCGGCCCGTAGATAGCCCCGGCCACCGAGGAGGTGGTCTCGGGCGGGGGAGCAGCCGTACGGATGAGTGTCCGCGCTCCGGACTCGGCCAGGCAGATCGCCGTGGTGAGGCCGCTCACCCCGGCGCCCACCACAAGGACGTCGCAATCGCTGTTCGGCACGGCACGACGGTAGCGCGTGCCATGGTGGGCCGGCCATCGCCCGTGCCCGGGCCGGCGGCCCGGGCTTATGGGTAGGTGGCCGGGCGGCCGAACGCCACGCCGACCGTGAGCGGGTCGGTCACGGTGACGTCCGGCATGGCGGCGATGGCGCTGACGATCTGCTGCCAGTCGGAGTAGCAATACCGCTCGTTGTCGTTGGTCCAGTGCAGCGCCGGGTTCGGCGACGTGCAGTCCCACTGGTCGGTGTTGTGTGCGTAGCTGGGGCTGCTGCCGGTGACCAGGATGTATGCCTGCAGGGTGAACCACTGGCCGGGCTTGAGCGCCTGGATCTTGGCGATGATCGCGCCCGGCTCGTCGTAGCGCAGATTGCCACCAGCACCCGCGGCGACGTTGTAGCACGGCGCGCTCTTGACATGGCAGGCGCCGCCGTTGACCGCCTCGGTCTGCTGCCAGTACGGCGGGGTGGTGCCGGCCGAGGCGAGCGTCGTCCCCGACTTGTTGTAGGTCCGCCCCCAGGCGAAGCAGTTCGCCCCGTAGTTGCTCTGCAGCGCGGACGGGGGATTCTGCACCCCTGGGTACGCGATGAGCCCGTGGCCGCCGGGCAGGCCGTGCGCGTCGAGGGCGGCCGCGGAACCGCAGGTTTCCGCGTACGACTGGGTCGGCGTCAGCTTGCCGAGCTGCGACGGGTAGGTCGCGGTGTGGGACACGAACGACCAGCCGAAGTTCGTCGCGAGGTTGGCCGCATCCGCCCACGATGAGGTGAGCGAGTCGCCGGAGTGCGTGCAGTCCGGGGCCGTCGCCTGGGTCACGCCGGTGACCAGGCTGCCGGTGCCGGTGAGGCCCAGTGAGCGCAGATAGGGCGCCACCACCGTGTCCAGGGGCGCGATCCCGCTGTCGTCGGGCACGCAGTTGTCGGCCGCGGCGGTCTCGCTGCGCGAGAACAGCAGCGTCACGAAGGGGCCTGAGGTGGCGGCACGGCCGCTGCCGGCGGCCCGGCCCGGCCGCCGGGTGCGCCCGGCGGCGCCGGCGCGCGCGGCCGCCGGCCCGCCGGCGGGCCGCCGCGGCCCCGGAGCTCGAGCCGGTGATCATCCGGAGCCGGTTGTTGCCGGAGTCGGTCACCAGCACATTGCCGCTGCCGTCCACCGCCACGCCCTGCGGGTAATGCAGCGTGGCGCTGGCAGCCGGCCCGCCGTCGCCGGAGAAGCCCTGGGTGCCGGTGCCGGCGATCGTGTAGATGTCGCCGGCGGTCATCTGCTGGCCGTAGTACGTCCCGGCGCCGGCCGCCACGACCCGGACCCGGTTGTCGCCGTAGTCGGCGATGACCAGGTTCCCCGCGGCGTCCACCGCGACACTGTCCGGCACGGCCAGCCCGGCGCTGGTGGCCGGCCCGCCGTCGCCGGAGAAGCCCTGGGCGCCGGTGCCGGCGATCGTGTAGATGTCGCCGGCGGTCATGTGCTGGCCGTAGAAGGTGCCGGTGCCCGCGGCGACCACCCGGATGACGTTGTTGCCGGTGTCGGCGATGACGACGTTCCCGGCACTGTCCACCGTGACGCCCTGCGGGTAGTAGAGCGTGGCGCCGGTCGCGGGGTCGCCGTCGCCGGAGAAGCCCTGGGCGCCGGTGCCGGCGATCGTGTAGATGTCGCCGGCGGTCATGTGCTGGCCGTAGAAGGTGCCGGTGCCCGCGGCGACCACCCGGATGGCGTTGCTGGCGCTGTCGGCGATGACCAGGTTCCCGGTGCTGTCCACCGCGGCACTGGCCGGGGCGTCCAGCCGGGCGCTGGCCGCCGGGCCGCCGTTGCCGGTGTCCCCGGCGGTGCCGGTACCGGCCACGGTGTAGATGTCGCCCGCGGTCATGTGCTGGCCGTAGAAGGTGCCGGTGGCACCGGCCACGACCCGGATCCGGTTGTTGCCGGTGTCCGCGAGCACCAGGTTGCCCGCCACGCCGACCGCGACCCCTTCGGCGGCGTTGATCTTGGCCGCGGTCGCGGGGTGGCCGTCGCCGGCGAAGCCCGGGGCGCCGGTGCCGGCGACGGTGTAGATGTGGCCGCCGGTCATCTGCTGGCCGTAGAAGGTGCCGGTGGCACCGGCCACGACCCGGATGCGGTTATTGCCGGTGTCGGCGACAACCACGTTCCCGTCGGTGTCCACCGCGGCGCCGTAGGGCAGGCTGAGCCGGGTCGCCGCCGCCAGCCCTCCGTCGCCGAGCAGGCCCTTGGTACTGCCCCCGGCCACGGTGTAGATGTCACCGGCGGTCATCGGCTTCCCGTAGAACGTGCCGGTGCCGGCCGCGATCACCCGTACCCGGTCGTTGCCGGTGTCGGCGACCACGACGTTCCCGGACCCGTCGACCGTCAGGGCCTGCGGGCCGTTGAGTTCGGCATGGACGGCGGGGCCCCCGTCGCCGGTGTACCCGGCGGTGCCGGTGCCGGCGATCGTGTAGATGTCGCCGGCGGTCATGTGCTGGCCGTAGAAGGTGCCGGTGCCCGCCGCGACCACCCGGACCGCGCTGTTGCCGGTGTCCGCGATCAGCAGGTTGCCGGATTCGTCGGCCGCCACCCCGCCCGGGACGCTGACCTGCGCGCTGGCGGCGGGGCCGCCGTCGCCGGTGTACCCGGCGGTGCCGGTGCCGGCGATCGTGTAGATGTCGCCGGCGGTCATGTGCTGGCCGTAGAAGGTGCCGGTGCCCGCCGCGACCACCCGGACGGCGCTGTTGCCGGTGTCGGCGATGACCAGGTTCCCGGCACTGTCCACCGTGACGCTCTGGGGGCTGTCGAGCGCGGCACTGGCGGCGGGGCCGCCGTCGCCGGTGTACCCGGCGGTGCCGGTGCCGGCGATCGTGTAGATGTCGCCGGCGGTCATCTGCTGGCCGTAGAACGTGCCGGTGCTTTCCGCGACCACCCGGATCCGGTTGGCGGACGTGCTGGCGAGCACCAGGTTGCCCGCGGCGTCGACCGCCACGCCCGCCGGGTCGCTGAGCTGGGCGCTGGTCGCGGGGCCGCCGTCACCGGAGTACCCGTAGCTCCCGGTTCCGGCGACCGTGTAGATGTCGCCGCGGGTCATGTGCTGGCCGTAGAACGTGCCGCTGCTCGCCGCGACCACCCGGATCCGGTCGTTCGCCACGTCGGCGAGGACCAGGTTGCCCGAGGGGTCCACGGCCACGGCGCAGGTGTCCACCGGGGTGCTGACGGCCGGGCCGCCGATCGCTGAACGGCCCGCTGGCAGCGGTCCCCGCCGCCGTGGTCAGCCTGCCGGATGACGGGTCGATGCTGCGCACGGTCCAGTTGTCGGCGACGAGAAGCTGCCCCGGGCGAACGAGACGCCGCACGGTGCGCTGGCGATGCCGGCGATCGGCGTGGACACGCCCAGGTTCACCGCGGTGCCCGCGGCCGGGCCGCCCACGCCCCCGGCGACCGTGGTGATCGTCCCCTGCGGCGCGGAACCTGGCGCCCGGCCGCGCGCCCGCCCAGGCGCGCTGCGGCAGGGCGTGCCGCCGCGGCGGTCGGCCCGGCTCCGGCCAGCACCGTCAGGCCCGCTGCCAGGGCGGCCGAGGAAAGGACCGCCGTACCGGCCGGCCCCGAAACCGCGCAGGCGAACACGACACGCAATGCCCATGGAATGACCCCCCCAGGTCGTCCGATCCGGCAACTACGATTCCGCCGGGAGCGTGAATTCCCCCGCCTGAGCGACGCCTGGGCGGGGCTCTTAGATGACAGCTTCGCTACTGAAAGATGGCTACTTTCTCTGCTTTGCGATGACGTCAGCTATGACTTTGCCGTCTTTATCCGGGTTTCTCAATAGCCGGGCGTAGCCGTCGCAGGGCTACTATGTAACCTTCTGCCAGGGCATGGCCGCCGGGCCTGCCCGACGCGCCCGCGGCCGGGGCCTGCTCGGCGGGAGCATGACGAACGACAAGATATCGTCCTGCGCGGCTCTGGCTTGTCCCGCTGGCGGTGAGTGACGCCGCCGAGATGGCGGGGGTGCTGAGCGCGGCGGCCCTGTACACCTTCACCGGCGGCGACCCACCGCGCCTGGATGAGCTGCGCGCCCGCTATGCCAGGCAGGTTGCCGGCCGGTCACCGGACGGCAGCCAGGAGTGGCGCAACTGGATCATCCGCCGCGAGCCCGGCGGGCAGGCGGTCGGGTATGTCCAGGCGACGATCATGGACGACGGAAGGCAGGCGGAGATCGCCTGGGTCGTCGGCCTGGACTGGCAGGGGCAGGGATACGCCGCCGAGGCCGCGCGGGCCCTCGTGGCTGGCTGGACTCGCGCGGCGTCACCACCGTCCGGGCGCACATCCACCCGCGAGCACGCGGCGTCTGCCGCGGTGGCCCGGCGGGCCGGGCTGGTGCCCACCGGCCACTTCGACGACGGCGAGCAACTGTGGCAGCGGGACCGGCCCGGCGGCGAGTCCGCACTGACGGCAACGGCCCCGTGCGGGCCGAAGGTGACGTCAGGGGTGGATGCGGCGCGTTCCGGCGCGGTGCTGGTTGGCGGTCCGCACGTAGGACTTCACCGCGCGGGCGATCCACTCCCGCTGGCGCAGCCCGGCGCCCTCCCTGATGGTGGCGGGCACGCCCAGGGCGAGGGCGCCGGGGGGAACCACCATGTCCTCCCGGATCAGCGCGGCGGCGGCGACCACGGCGCCGGTCCGCACCGTTGCCCGGTTCAGCACCAGGGCGCCCGAGCCGATCAGGCAGCCGTCCTCGACCACGCAGCCTTCCAGGTGCGCGCGGTGACCGACCACGCAGTCGGCACCGATCACGGTCGGCCAGTCGTGCGTGGTGTGCACGATCGTCCCGTCCTGGATCGAGGTTCGCTCGCCGATCCTGATCACGCCGTGGTCGCCGCGCAGGACGGCGGTGGGCCATACGGACGCCCCGGCGGCGAGTTCCACCGCACCGATCACCACCGCGTCCGGGTGCACGTAGGCTTCGGGGTCGATGGCGGGGACCATGTCGTCGAGCGCGTATACGGGCACCGCATCACTTCCCGAGCTTGTCCGCGACGATCTCCCTGACCACGTCGCGCTGGATCTTACCGGTGGCGGTCTTGGGCAGGCCGTCCATGGTCAGCACCTCGCGGGGGCGCTTGAACGAAGCGAGGCCCTCCCGGCAGAACGCGATGAGCTCGCCCGCGTCCACGGGGCCCCCCGTGGCGGGCACCACGCAGGCGACGACCTCCTCCAGTCCTTCGGCATCCCGGTGGCCGACGACCGCGCACTCGGACACGCTCGGGTGCTGCAGCAGGCGCCCCTCCACCTCCATGGGGGACACCCAGATGCCACCGGCCTTGATCATGTCGTTGGACCGGCCGAGGCAGGTGTAGAAACCGTCCGCCGAACGGGTGTAGGTGTCGCCGGTGCGCAGCCACTCGCCCTGGAACACCTCGCGTGTGACCGCGGTACGGCACCAGTACCCGGTGGCTATCGAGTCACCGCGGACCAGCAGGTGCCCCGGCTCGCCGTCGGCCACCGGGCCGCCGGTTTCGCCCACCAGCCGGGCCTCGTACCCCGGCACGACGGTCCCGGAGGTCCCCGGGCGCACCGCGCCGGGCCGGTTGGAGATGAAGATGTGCAGCGCCTCGGTGGAACCGAGCCCGTCGATGATGTCCACGCCGTACCGCTCGGTGAACCGCCGGTAGATCTCGGCGGGCAGCGCCTCACCGGCCGAGGCCGCCAGCCGCACCGTGCCGAACGCGTCCGCGGGAGCATCGGTGTTCAGCAGGGCGGCGAAGAAGGCCGGGCCCGCGAAGAACAGCGTGGGCTGGTCCTCGGTCAGCCGGGTGACCGCACCGCCGGGCGTGGCCCGCGCGGGGTCGAGCACCGATGTGGCCCCGACCGAGAACGGGAACAGCAGCGAGTTGCCGAGCCCGTAGGCGAAGAACAGCTTCGCCACCGAATAGCACCGGTCCTGCTGGGTGATGCCGAGAACCTGATGGGCGTAGGTCTCACAGACCCTCGCCACGCTGCCGTGGCGGTGCATCGCCGCCTTCGGCCTGCCAGTCGTGCCCGAGGTGTAGAGCCAGAACGCGGGGGAGTCGAACCAGGTGCCGTAGGGCTCGGCCGGCCCGGCCTCCTGCCCCTCCGCGAGCAGGTCGTCCCAGGCCCGGACCGTCACCCCGGCCGGGACACCCGTCTGGTCCAGGTCCTGCGACTCGGCCTCCTCGGTGAGCACCAGCGTGCGCGCCTCGGGGGCCAGGCCGATCGCGGTGCGGGCGACGTCCGCGCACTCCGGCGTGGCCACGACCGTGCGGGCCCGGCAGTCACGCAGCAGCTCACCCAGTTCCTCGCCGCGGTACATGGTGGATACCGGCACCGGCACGGCGCCCATCCGCAGCAGAGCGCAAGAATGTGATCACGGTCTCCGGCCGGTCGGTGGCCACCAGCAGCACCCGTTCCTCCGGCCGCACGCCCGAGGCCTGGAACCCGGCGGCCAGCACCGCGGCCCGCTCCGCGAGCTGGGCGTAGCTGAGCGAGCCAGCCAGCCCGGTCACCGCGAGGTGTCCACCGAAACCCGCCTCACCTGCCGGTCGACCAGATAACGCAGGCATTGAACG
>CAWCKG010000068.1:0-38056 GCA_963795785.1 uncultured Actinomycetes bacterium | reverse complement strand
ATCACCAAGGACGGCCCAAGAATCCTGACCCTGCCTTAGAGCCTGTAGCCCGCCATGCGGGGTCAGGTGGCGTGGCGGCGGACCAGCCAGATGGTGGCGGCGATCAGCAGCACCGACAGGGCGAGCAGCCAGCCGCCCTCGATCCACTGGAACGGCCAGAACCGGCTGCCGGGCTGGTAGCTGGTCCAGTGCGTGTAGCCGTGCTGGGCCAGGCACTGCCGGACGTTGAGCACGCGCTCCACGCGCCCGCCCTCGTGGAGCACGCGCCTGCCCACGGCGCCGCAGAGCTGCCCGACTGTGTTGACTAGCCCGTTGCCATGGTCGCTGAACGCGAACGTGCCGCCCTTGGTGTACCACCCGCTGATGACCCACGCCGAGCCGGGCGCGTTCGGGTTACTGGTGACCAGCGGTGTGATGTAGTGCTCGCGCAGCCACAGGCCGGTAGCGAACGCGAGCCCGGCGTAGACGGCCAGGGTGGCGGCGATCGCGGGGACGGCCCGGCGGATAACCATCCCGGCCAGGACGCCGATCGCGAAGGCGGCCAGGGCCCAGGCGGCGAACGCGACCCCGAGCAAGCCGAACACGCGGGGAGAGAACGGGGTCACGTAGCCCGCGGCGGCCCATGGCTGGTTGTACCAGGCAAACAGCACGGTGAGCGCCCCGGCCGCGGCTGTCACCGCGACCGCGAGCGGCACCAGCTTGCCGACTGTCCAGCGGAGCCGGCCGATGCCCTGGGTCCAGGCGTACTGGAAGGTGCCGGTTTCCAGCTCCCGGGCCAGCATCGGCGCCCCGATGAACGCCCCGATCAGCGCCGGCACCGCCTGCAAGGCGATGCTGACCAGGATCGCGGTCTCGCCGTATTTGCCGGTGAAGTTGATGCTGCAGGCGATTGAGCTGGCCGGGTGGCAGTAGGTCGCCTCGGCGTGGTGCATCTGCAGGCCGGTCAGCCACAGGTACACAGCGACCGCGCCGAGGAAGGCGGCCACGGCGCCCAGCGCGGCCCGGTGCTGCCGCCAGGTGGCCCAGGCCATCCGCCGCAATGGCAGCGGCCGCAGGCGCGCGTCCTCCCCCGGGCGGGCGGGTATGGTCGGCGCGATCATCTGATCACCTTCGATGGTTCGGCCTGCCGGCTGCGGGCCGGGCCGGGCAGCGCTGCGGCGCCGGGCTCGCGCAGGTAGGCCAGGGCGAGTTCTTCAAGGCCGACCGGGTGCGCCTCCCAGCCGGGCGGGACCGGGTCGCCGGCCGTGGCGCGGACCAGCAGGTGAGCCTGCGCCGTGCCGCGGCGGACGTGCACCACTGGCCGCTGGGTGTAGGTGTCGGCGTCGGCGGCGGGGCCGGTCAGCATGCGGTGGCTGGCGAGCACGTCATCGACCTGGCCGGCCACCTGCACCTGGCCCCTGGACAGCAGGATCAGGTAGTCGGCCACCCGCTCCAAGTCGGCCAGCACGTGCGAGGACAGCACCACCGACACGCCGTCGGCAGCCGCCGCGGTCATCACGTTGGCCATGAAGTCGTGCCGGGCGATCGGGTCCAGCATCGACACCGGCTCATCGAGGATGAGCAGCTTCGGCCGGCGGGCCAGCGCCACGGTCAGCGCGAGCTGTGCCCGCTGCCCGCCGGACAGCTTCCCGGCCTTGCGGTCCAGCGGGATGCCGAGCTCGGCCAGCCGGGCGCGGGCGTAGGGTTTGTCGAAGCGCCGGTTCAGGGTGGCCGTCAGGTGCAGCATGTCGGCGGCGGACAGGTTCTTGTACACCGGCGTGTCCTGGGCGACGAACGCGATGCCGTCCAGCGCGGCCCGCGACCCGGCTGCCAAGCCGCCGAGCACCGAGATCGTGCCAGCGGACGGGGACGCCAGCCCGGCCGCCAGGTTCAGCAGTGTGGTCTTGCCGGCGCCGTTCGGGCCGATCAGCGCGGTCACATGCCCAGCCGGGACCGCCAGCGCGCACTCGCGCAGCGCCCAGGTCCGGCCGTAGCGCTTGCCCAGGCCGCTGGCCTCGATCACGTTGATGTTCATGCGATGTCCTCCTTTTCGCCGCTCGCCGCGCCGCGGCGCACCCCTGTGCCCCCGCGCTCATGGAAATCCCGCAGTGCGCTTGTGAACAACGCGACCATCCCGTCCTGGTCCAGTCCCGCCTTATCCGCGGCGGTCAGCCAGCCGAGCAGGGCCTTGCGCAGCCCGGTCAGCTCAGGAAGCGCGATCTGGCTGAGGGTGGCCCGGACGAACGTGCCCTGACCGGGCCGGCCGGCCACCAGGCCCTTGACCTCCAGCTCCTTGTAGGCCTTCAGCACCGTGTTCGGGTTGATCGCCAGGGAGGCGACCACGTCCCTGACCTTCGGCAGCTGATCGCCCGGCTTGAGGTAGCCCAGCCGCAGCGCGTGCTCCACCTGCTGCACAAGCTGCAGGTAGGTCGGCACCCCGGAGGCCGGATCCAGGCGGAACGCTATAGGCGACCCGGCCGCCATCCTCCCGGACGGGGCCGTGTCACCCCCGCCGGAGCCGGGCGGGGAGACGCCACTGTCCCGCCCGATCCCTTTATCTATATCCATAGGACAAAGGATAAAGCTGCGGGCGCGCTGTCAGGCCATGCCACATCGACGATCTGGCCCGCGACCACCAAAAGAGGATGTTCAGCAGGCTCTTAGATCCGCGCCGAGTCCATCAGCGCGGCCAGGGGCGGCTCGGGTTCCAGGACGTAGAGGCCGCCGCCGATGCGGTCGGTCACCCAGATCAGGCCGCCGGAGTCCACGAACAGGTCGTTGATCTGGGCCACCGGCTGGCCGGGCGGCGGCTCGGGGATCCAGTGCGCCACCTCGGCCGGGTGACCGGGATCGGCCAGGTCATAGACCCGTACCCCCGCGCTGAAGTAGGTGGCGAACACCAGGCGCTCGCTGCGGTAGGAGCCCGCCTGGTTCTCGTGCAGGTTGTGCGCGCCGAACCGCAGCGGCAGATGGCCGAAGCCGTCCGGGTGCGGGCACTGCGCCAGCAGCACCGGGCTGGCGCCGGAGACGTCCAGCACGTGGATCGCCCGCCGCGGCGCGTGCGGCCCGTCGTGGACCTGCTCGTCGGTGGCGACCACCAGGCCCCGGCCGGGCAGCGGCAGGCAGGTGTGCGTGGACCCGCCCGCCCACTGCGCCAGGCCCGCCTGGCGGGGCCGGGTCATGTCGGTCACGTCCAGCACCACCATGCCGGCGTCGTCGTAGCCGAGGTAGGCCCGGTCACCCGCGATGAGGGCGTGGTGCGCGGCGTACCGCTCCCCCGCGGGCCAGCCGGGCTGCTCGTCGTCCCGCTGGCCGGGCCACCACCACCGGGCCGCCGCCACCGGGTTCGCGGGGTCGGCCAGGTCCACCACCACCCAGATGCGGTCGCGGAAGTGGTCCGGGATGGCGGACATGTGCGCGTACCGGCCGCCGGTCCAGACGACCCGGTGCACTCCCCTGCCCCCGCTGCGCCAGAAGGCGATCTGCTCGGGGCGCAGCGGGTCGGTCAGCCGGTAGACGGCCAGCCCGGCCGACACCGGGCCGGTGTCCGGCGCGCGGTAGGGGAACTTCTCGTGGTTGACCAGCAGCAGGCCGCCCGCCACCTGCACCTTGTGGGTGTGGCTGCGCGGCGGGGCGGGCCACTGGGTGACCAGCACCGGCCGCGCCGGGTCGGCGGCGTCCAGCACCGAGGTCCCGGCTCCGGTGGTGCCGGTGTGCCCCACGTAGACGGCGTCGCCGTGCCGGATCACCTGCATGCCGTCGCCGTGCCCGGCCAGGTCGTGGTGGCCGGCCAGGCGCAGGCCCGCGGCGCTCGCGGTGCGCGGCGCCGGCCCCGGCGTCATGACCGGCGGCCCCGCTCGTCCGATCACGGCCCGACCCCGTCCGGCTGGCCCGGGCGCCGAGTTTCTCCGCCGCCCAGTCGGCGGTGCGGTACCGGTGGAACGGCGCCAGGTTGGCGCACCCGTGGTTGCCCTGCTCCAGCAGCAGCAGCGCGGCCGGGCCGCCGGCCTCGTCGACCAGGCGCTCCGCCTGCTGCCAGGGGATCAGCCGGTCGAGCTTGCCCATCACGGCGAGCAGCGGGCAGCGGATCCGCTCCGCGCGGCCGGCCATGGTCAGCTCGGCCGCCTTGACCCTGGCCGTCTCCGCGTCCGGCGACTTGGACCTGACCCGGAACGCCTCCCTGGTCAGGCTCGGCAGGTTGTCCCAGTTGTCGGCGAACGTGAACGGCCCGGCCAGGGCGATGCAGGCCTGGATCCGCTCGTCGCCGCTGGCGACGCGGGGCGCGTAGTAGCCGCCCAGGCTGACCCCCCAGACCCCGATCCGGCTCGGGTCCAGGGACGGCTCGGTGATCAGGTAGTCGATGATCGCGCCGCCGGGGACCTCCCAGTCACCGCGGATGGCCAGGTCGTACTCGGCCTCGCCCTGCCCGGGGCCGTCCACGCTGAGGGTGGCGATGCCCCGCTCCAGGAACAGTTCCTCGGTGCTGCGCAGCTCTTCCTTGGTCGAGTCCAGCCCGGGAATCATGATCATCACCGGATGCGGGCCGCGGCCGTGCGGCTCGCGCAGGATCCCGACGATGTGCGAGCCCTCGAAGGCGATCTCCACCCGCTTGCCCGGCGGGTCGAGGTAGGGCAGCGCCTCGGTCAGGCACCTGACCGCCTTGGCGTGCGCCTCGCGCATCTGGTCCAGGTCGTTCACGAACAGGAACTTCGCGAAGTGGTAGTACACCGCGGCCTGGGACAGGTGGGCACCCGCGGACATGTCCCGGCCGTCGGCCAGGGCGTCGCGCCCGAGCTGCTCGTGCTCGGCCGCGACCGCGCTCCAGGCCGCGCACCAGTCGTTCCACGAGTCCAGCCCGCTGGTGATCCGCTCGAAATCACCGGCGGTCACCCCGTTCATGGTGAACCGCGGCGCCCAGTGCGAGATCGCCATGGCTACCCGTTCGTCCACGAGCCCTCCTCGTCGTTCGCTGGCGAGATCTGCAAACGAATGCATACTCTCTAGGGCAGGCCCAGGTCAACCTGGGTACAGGGAGAGCGTGATGGAACAGCAGGAACTGCACGTGACCGTCAACGGCCAGGAGCATGCCGTGGCCTGCGATCCGGACCTCCCGCTGCTTGACGTGCTGCGGTCCGGGCTGGGCCTGGCCGGGCCACGGTTCGGCTGCGGCCTGGGCCTGTGCGGCGCCTGCATGGTGATCATCGACGGCAAGGCCAGGTCCTCCTGCGACTACCCGGCCTGGGCTGCCGAGGGGACCTCGGTGACCACGGTCGAGGGCCTGCGAAAGGACGGCGCGCTGCACGCGGTGCAGCAGGCGTTCCTCGCCGAGCAGGCGGCGCAGTGCGGCTACTGCACCTCGGGGATGGTCGTCGCCGCGGCCGCGCTGCTGGCGGCCAACCCGGCGCCAACCGAGCAGGAGGTCCGCGCGGCGCTCGACGGGAACCTGTGCCGCTGCGGCACGCACGGCCGGGTCGTGGCCGCTGTGCTGCGGGCGGCCGGCTGACGCGGGCACGAGGACGGCGGTGACACCGCGCGCCGGGGCAGCGGGCAGGCGGTGCGGTGACGGTCACGCCGCCCCGGATCCCCGGCGGGACTCCCCCGCCGCCGGCCGGCCTGGCCGCCTACCCGAGCCTCGCCGCCAACCCCGTGCTCAGTTCCTGGCTGACCTTCTCCCCCGGCGGCACGGTCACGATCTGCTCCGGCAAGGTGGAGTACGGCCAGGGAGTCTGGACGGCGCTGGCCCAGGTCGCGGCCGAGGAACTCGACGTGGCGCTGGCCCGGGTGACGGTCGCGCCGGTGAGCACCGGCGCCAGCCCGGACGAGGGGGTCACCTCGGGCAGCCTGTCCATCCAGCATTCCGGCTCGGCGCTGCGCCAGGCCTGCGCCCAGGCCCGTGCCCTGCTGCTGGCCGAGGCCGCCGCGAAGCTCGGCACCACCGCGCTGACCGTCGAGGATGGCCAGATCCTCGCCGCCGGGGAGCCCACCGGGCTCAGCTACTGGTCGCTGGCCAGCCCCGGGCTGCTGGACCGGGAGGCCGGCGAGCCGGTGCCGGTCAAGCCGCCGGAGGAGTGGTCGGTGGCCGGCCGCAGCGCCCCCCGGCTCGACCTGCCGGACAAGGTCACCGGCCGGCCCCGGTTCCTGCACGACCTGGTGCTGCCCGGCATGCTCTACGGCCGCGTGGTCAGGCCGCCCGCCGCCGTGGCGGAACTGCTCAGCCCCGGCGACCCGGGCCTGCCGCCGGACGTGGTCGCCGTGCGGGACGGCTCGTTCCTCGGCGTCGTGGCCCCCGCCGACGCCACCGCGCTGCGGGCCGCGCGCCTGGTGGCGAAGGCAGCCAGGTGGCAGGTCACCGAGTCGCTGCCCGACGACCGCGACCTCAAGGGCTTCCTGCTGTCCGCCCCGGCCGAGGATGTGCCGGTGGAGTCCCGCCGCGACGCCGGTGCCGCGGGCACGGCCACGACGGCCCGCACCGCCGAGTACACCCGCCCCTTCCTCGCGCACGCCTCGATGGCGCCAAGCTGCGCGATCGCCCGCTGGGACGGGGAGCAGGTCACGGTGTGGAGCCACAGCCAGGGCGTGTTCGCGCTGCGCGACGCGCTCGCGGCCGGGCTGCGCCTGGATCCGGCCCAGGTGACCGTGCACCACGCCGAGGGCGCCGGTGCCTACGGCCACAACGGCGCCGACGACGCCGCCCTGGACGCGGTGCTGCTCGCCCGGGCCGTGCCGGGCCGGCCGGTCCGGGTGCTGTGGTCCCGCGAGGACGAGATGAGCTGGGCGCCGCTCGGGCCGGCCATGCTGGCCCGGCTGTCCGCGGGGCTCGACGCCCGGGGCAGGATCGTGACCTGGCGCCAGGACGTGTGGAGCAACGGGTTCATCGGCCGCCCCGGCCGCGGCGGCGACCCGCGGCTGCTGGCCCTGGCGCACCTGGCCGGGGGCACGCCGATGCCGCCCGCCCCGGACGGCCCGCCGACCGGCGCCATGGGCTCCACCCGTAACGCGGTGCCCGGCTACGACATCCCCGACCTGGAGGTGGTCCGGCACCGGCTGCTCACCATGCCGATCAGGACCTCCTCGCTGCGCTCCCTGGGTGCGTTCCTCAACGTGTTCGCGATCGAGTCGTTCATGGACGAGCTGGCCGAATGCGCCGGGGCGGACCCGGTCGCGTTCCGGCTGGCGCACCTGACCGACCCGCGCGCGGTGCGGGTGATCGAGGAGGTGGCGGAGTTCTCCGGCTGGGCCGGCCGCCCCCGCGGCGAGGGCACCGGCTACGGGATCGGCTACGCCAGGTACAAGGGCCTCGCCGGGTACTGCGCCGCGGTGGCGGAGGTCGAGGCCGTGGACGACGTGCGCGTCCGCCGCCTGTGGCTGGCGGTCGACGTCGGCACGGTCATCAACCCGGACGGGGTGATCAACCAGGTCGAGGGCGGCGCGGTGCAGAGTGCGAGCTGGGCCACCAGGGAGCGGGTGACCTTCGACCGGGCCAGGATCACGTCGCTGAGCTGGGACACCTACCCGGTGCTGCGGTTCACCGAGGTGCCCGCCGTGGCCGTGCGGATCGTCGCGTCCGGCCAGCCGGAGACCGGCGCGGGCGAACTCGCCCAGGGCCCGGTCGCGGCCGCGATCGGCAACGCGCTGGCGCAGGCGGCCGGCGTGCGGGTGCGCGACCTGCCGCTCACCCGCGAGCAGGTGATCCGCGCGATCGAGGAAAGCTGACCGCCCGCTGTCTCAGTGGGTACAACTGCTAGTGGCCTGCGAGCGCAACCAGCTCTCGCCTACCCACTGAGCGAGTGATCATGAAGAGACTGCTCTGGCCGCTGGCAGTGATCATCGTGCCTGCCATTCTCGGCGCGGCCGGGTTGCTCGTTGCCCATGCGGCTCCGCCCGCGCTGACGGCGCCACCGGATACGATCGCGACCCTCAGGCCGACGGCCGCGCCCGCACCGGCCATCACCAGCGCGGCCAGCAGCAGTCCGCGGGCCACAGTCACCCCTCGGCAGGCCGCCCGGCCAAGGCCAGACATCACCGGTCCCTGGGCCGTGGTCCGCGCCTACTACCGGGACGTCGACGCCCGCCATTACGCGAAGGCATGGGCGCTGATCAGTTCGGGCCTGGCGACTGGTCAGACCTACCAGCAGTTCGTGGCCGGATACGCCTGCACAGGTACCGAGCACCCCGCCAAGCTGGGCCAGTCCGGTCACCAGGTCAGTTTCAGCCTGGCGGTGGTCAGCGACTGCAGCGGCGCGGCCCAGCACTTCACCGGGACCGACACCATCCGCGGCGGGAAGATCGTCGCAGCCGACGTCACCCGCACCGGCTGACCCCCGGCACTAATGCTGGCCGAACAGGGCGCTGACCGACTCCCCGACGTGGATCCGCCGGATCGCCTCGGCCAGGGCCGGCGCGACCGACAGCACGGTGAGCTTGGCGGAGTGCCCGGCCAGCGGCGGCGGCAGGGTGTTGGTGGAGACGATCTCGGTGACCTCGGGCGCGGCGGCGATCCGCTCCAGCGCCCCGTCGGCGAACAGCCCGTGGGTGCACGCGACGCGCACCGACTTGACCCGGCGCTCGCGCAGCTTGTCCAGTATCTCGATCAGCGTGGTGCCCCGGGCGATCTCGTCGTCGAGCACGATCACGTCCCGGTCGTCCACGTCACCGATGATCGAGGTGATGCGGACGTGCCGGTCGTCGATGCGCTCCTTGGCGCCCGCCGCGACCGGCAGGCCGAGCCGGCTGGCGAACGCGGCCGCGCTCTTGGCGTTGCCGAGGTCCGGGGACACCACCACGGTGCCGGTGAGGTCCTGGCCGTGGAAGTGCCCGGCCAGTTCCCGCAGCGCGTGCAGGTGGTCCACCGGCACCGAGAAGAACCCATGTACCTGGCTGGCGTGCAGTGTCATCGTGAGCACCCGGTTGGCCCCGGCGCTGACCAGCAGGTCGGCCACCATCCGGGCGCCGATCGAGACCCGGGGCATGTGCTTCTTGTCGCTGCGCGCATAGGCGTAGTGCGGTATCACCGCGGTGACCCGGGCCGCCGAGGCACCGCGGGCGGCGTCCAGCATGAGCAGCAGTTCGACCAGGTGGTCCTGCACCGGCGGGCTCAGCGGCTGGATCAGGAAGACGTCACGCTCCCGGCAGTTGGACTGCAACTGCACTTCCAGGCAGTCGTTGGCGAACCGGCCCAGCCGTGCCGGGAGCAGGGGCTCGCCCAGCTCCGCACAGATCTCGGCCGCCAGCTCGGGATGGGCACTTCCGCTGAATACCGCGATCTCACGCACGCCGACCAGGCTAACTGGTAACCCGGCGGGTTACCTGGGTCAGCCCGCTATGAGCCGGTGCATTGGGGGGTGGCCTGGACCAGGTTGATTTCCATGCTGAGCGAGGCGGCGGAGTGCGTGCCGGGGTTCGCCGCCCACGCCTTCAGGTACAGGCCGATCCCGTGCGGGAGGGCCGACGGGCGGATAATGGCCGCATCGGCCTCCGGCACAGTCACATTGGGGATGAGTTTCTCGTCCACTTTGGCCATGGCTCGGCTGGACAGGTGCGGGGGCAGGCAGCCCTTGGGGACGTCGTTCGAGTTCGACGGCTGGAAGAAGCGGTGCACGAAGCGCACGTTCGCCGGGACTCCGTCCGCACGCAGCGTCTGCTCCAGCCCGGCCGGGTCGCGCAGTTGGCGGATGGTCACCTTGATCAGGCCGTGCCGTTCCTTGACGACCGACCAGGCCGCGAGGGTCACCCCGCCCTGGCCGCCGCGGTGGCCGGCCGGGGAGCCGGGCACCAGGGCCAGCGCCACGGCGGCGGCCACCGCGGCCGCGGCCACGCCGATGAGGGCGGAAGGCGGCGGCGATGCGGGCGCCCGGCCTGCCGCCGGTGGCCGCGCGGTGATCTGCTGGTAGAGGCGGACGGCGGCCGGGGAATCCGGGCCGTCGAGGGGCAGGTGCCGGGCCGGGGCGGCCTCGGTGAGCATGGTGTCAAGATCCATCGGTGGCTCCGTTCGGCCTGATGACGGCGACACGCCGGCCGCCCCCGGTTTCCTCGCCAAGCAGCGCGCGCATCCGTGCCTTCGCCTTGTGCACCCGGATCCCCACGGCGTTCGCCGAGCAGCCGAGCGCCTGGGCGGCCTCGGCGTAGCTGAGCTGCTCCCAGTGCACCAGCAGCAGCGCCTCCCGGTCGGCGGGCTTCAGTGTGGCCAGCGCCGCGAGCACGCTGCTCGGTGACCGGATCGCTCGCCCCGGCCGGCGGTTGCTGCGCGGGATACCGCTCCGCCGCGAGGCGGCCGAGCAGGTTCCGCAGCCGGCCGGCGCTGCGGTGCCGCCGCGCGATCACCCGCCGGGCCGTGCCGTACAGCCAGAAGCGGTCGGCCGGCGGCGGCGGGATATCGGCCAGCCGCCGCCAGGCGATCGTGAAGACCTCCGCGACGACGTCGGGGACGTCGTCGGCGCCCCCGAGCCGGTTCACCGCGTAGCCCTGCACCGGCCGGAAGTTGGCCTGGTACAGCTCGCGGAACCGGAGTTCGGCCTGGTCCCGGTCCTGGTCAGCGGCTGCCATGGCGGCTCCTGTCGCCCGCGCGGCCGCTGTCTGGTGGGTTGCCCATGCCTGGTAGATCTCCGGCTAGCCCCGGGAACTTTCCGCCCGACATCGCTGGCGAGCCGCTCCCGCCGCCCGGCGCAGCCAGCGCCGCGGGCTGGCCAGCGCGGCGCCGGTCCCCCCGGCCAGCCCGGCCAGGGTGAGGACGGCGCAGGGCGCCGCGACGCCCGGTGCTCACCTGGCCGGCGACCACCGCCACCGGCACCCCCGCCGCCGCGGCGGCGGCGATCACGGTCCCGCACGTCTTCCCGGTCAGCGAGGTCTCGTCGAACCGTCCCTCCCCCGTGATGACCAGGTCCGCCCCGGCCAGCGCCCGGTCCAGCCCGGCAACCCGGCCCAGCTCCACCGCCCCCGGAACCAGTTCCGCTCCCCAGGCAGCCGCCAGCCCGTAACCGGTCCCCCCCGCGGCCCCGGCCCCCGCGGCTTCAGGATCACCCCCGAGCATCTCCGCCAGCCGGGCCAGCCCCGCCTCCAGCCGCGCGATCTGCTGCCCCGTCCGCCCCCTTCTGCGGCCCGAACACCGCCGCCGCCCCGCGCGCCCCCAGCAACGGCGCAGTCACATCGGTCAGGCACATCACCCCGCCCCCCGGCGGCCCCCGCAGCCCACTCAGATCCACCCGCGCCAGCTCCGCCAGCGCTCCCGCCACCCGGCGGCAACGGCTCCCCTGCGGCATCGAGAAACCGGGCCCCCAGCGCCGCCAGCGCCCCGGTCCCCCCATCGGTAGCCGCCGACCCCCCGAGCCCGACCAAGATCTTTCCCACCCCCGCATCCAGGGCGCGCCCCAGCAGCTCACCCAGCCCGGTCGTCTGCGCCCCCATCGGATCCGGCCGCGCCAGCAACGGCAGCCCACTAGCGCGCGCAAGTTCCACTACCGCCGTTTTGGCACCGAGGGGAGGCAGTCCCGCGACGTCGCCGCAGCGCCGCTACCCGGCACGCAGCCGGCGCCACCATTCCCCCGCGCCCTGACCGGCGCAGGCCCAGCGACTCGGCCGGCAGCTCAAGCCAGCGAGCGATGACCGGCGCGCCACCTGGCCCGGTGACGCGGGCCCGGTGCCAGCGGGCCCCGGGCACCGTGGCCGCCAGCACGTCCAGGGTTCCCTCGCCGCCGTCGGCCAGCGGCAGCCGGGTCACCTGGTCCCCCGGCCGCACGCCGAGCCACCCCTCGGCCAGCGCGGCCGCCGACCGCGGCGGCACCGAGGCTGCCCTTGAACGAGTCGGGCGCGATCAGCACCCGCACGGCGTCGTCCCGGCCCTAGCTCGCCGCGGCGTTTCCCGGCTTGTACGGCGGCAGCCCGAGCTTGTCCCGGATGGCCTGCTGGACCTCGTCCTTGCTGGGGGTGGCGTCGATGACCGCCACGTACTCCTTGCGGCGGAACAGGTCCAGCACGGGGTCGGTCTTGTCGTGGTAGTCGCGCAGCCGCACGACCAGGGCTTCCTCGGTGTCGTCCTCCCGGGTGACCAGGGTGCCCCCGCACACGTCGCAGATGCCGTCCTGCTTCGGGCGCCCCTGGATGAGGTTGTAGTCCATCCCGCAGCCGGTGCACAGCCGCCGGGCCAGCACCCGGCGGCGGACCTCGGAGTCGGGCATGTCCAGGTGGATGACGCTGTCGATGTCGTAGCTCTCCAGGAAGAACTCCGCCTGCCTGGCGTTACGGGGGAACCCGTCGATGACGAACCCGTAGTTCCAGTCGTGCTGGGCGAGCCGCTCCGCCGTGACCGCCTCGGCCAGGTCGTCGCCGACCAGTTCGCCGCCCGCCATGATGCGGCGCACCTGGGCGCCCATCTTCGTGTGCTGCTGCACGTTCCAGCGGAAGATGTCGCCGACGCTGATGTGGACCAGGTCCAGGTCGGCGGCGAGCAGCGCGCCCTGTGAGCTCTTGCCGCTGCCGGGCACCCCCATGATGACGTATTTCCGCATGCAGTTACCTTCGCATACCGGCGCAACCGGCTGAACCCGGTCGGTTCATGCCGCCGTGGGTCTCCCGGAGCCGCTTCTTGAGGATCTTGCCGGTGCCGGTGCGCGGCAGTTCCCCGGTGAACCGCACCGACTTGGGGATCTTGAAGCGGGCGATCCTGCCGTCCAGGAACCGCAGCAGGTCCGCCTCGGTGGCCTGCGCCCCGGGCCGCAGTACCACCACCGCCCGGCCGACCTCACCCCACCGGGCGTCCGGGACGCCGATCACGCCGCAGTCCGCGACCGCCGGGTGCTCCCGCAGCACGTTCTCCACCTCGGCCGGGTACACGTTCTCCCCGCCCGAGATGATCATGTCCTTGATCCGGTCCACCACGAACACGTAGCCGTCGGCGTCGGTGGTCCCCGCGTCTCCCGACCTCAGCCAGGTCCCGCCGGCCAGCGCTCGCGAGGTGGTTTCGGGCTGGCCCCAGTAGCCCTGCATGACGTTGGGCCCGGCCACGACGATCTCCCCGGTCTCCCCCGCCGGGGCCGGCGTGAGGTCCGGCCGCACCACCTGGACCTCGGTGAAGAAGTGCGGCACCCCGGCGGAGCCCGCCTTGGACTCCACGTGCGCGGCGTCCAGCAGCAGCGCCCCCGGGGAGGTCTCGGTCATCCCGTAGCCCTGGATGAACGTCAGGCCGCGGCGGGTGTAGCCGCGGATCGTCGCCTCGGGCACCGGCGCACCGCCGCACAGCAGCATGCGCAGGCTGGACAGGTCGGCGTCCGGCCACCGGGGATGCGCGGCCATCGCGTCGTACACCGCGGGCACGCCGAACAGCGAGGTCACCCGGTGCGCCTCGATCGCCTCCAGGGCACGGCCCGGCTCGAACCCCGGTTCGATGAGCACCGCGCCGCCCTTGAGCAGGGTCGGCAGGCAGAGCATGTTCAGCGCCGCGGTGTGGAACAGCGGCGCCACGACCAGCGCGATCTCGTCCTGCCGGAAGTCGGCATCCACCACCACGTTGAGCGCGTTCCAGGTGATGTTGCCGTGGCTGAGCGTGGCTCCCTTGGCCCCGCCGGTCGTCCCCGACGTGTACATGATCAGGCACGGGTCGTCCAGGCTGACCGGCTCGTCGATGCCCGTCCCGTCGGCGGCGGCGAGCAGGCCCTGGTAGCCGGTTTCCCCGCTGGCCGGCTCCCCCAGCGCGACCACGTCCCGGATCCCCGGCACCGCGTCCCGCAGCGCGGCCGCCGCCTCCGCCTGCCCGGCCCCGTAGATCAGCGCCTGCGTGCCCGAGTCCGCCAGGTGGCGGGCGAGTTCCGGCACGGCCAGCCGGGTGTTCAGCGGGACCAGGATCGCGCCCAGGGTTCCCGCGGCGAACAGTGTCTCCAGGAACGCGGGGTGGTTGGGGCCGAGGTAGGCGACCCGGTCGCCGCGGCGCACGCCGAGCCCGCGCAGGCCGTGCGCCAGCCGGGTGACCCGGTCATGCACCTGGGCGTAGGTCAGCCGGTCCCCGGCATGCATGACCGCGACCCGGCCGGGGGTGCGGCGGGCGCGCCGGGCCATCCACGAGCCGACACCGTCGTTGCGCAACCCCGGATCCCTTCAGCCGGTGGCCCCGCCCCCCACGCGGCCGCGTAACGCATGAATTCAGGCTTTTAACTGGCCTGGTTCAGCCACCGCTCGCAGCCCCGGCGGATCTTGGGGTCGAGCGAGTCGCTGAGCACCTGCCAGTCCTGGCGCAGCAGCCGTGCGTTGACGAACCGCGCCAGGTCGTTGCGGCGGCCCCGGGTGAGCACGATCCCGTACAGGCTGCGGCGCCTGGCGTCGTCGGCCACGTCGAACTCGCGCAGGCCCGGCGGGCACAGGTGCCGGGGCAGCACGACCACCCCCCGCTCGGGCCCGTGGAGGTCGTCCAGGCTGTCGGGCAGCCGGCGTGCCATGGCGCCGCCCTGCCCGCGGCGGAGCAGATCCGTCAACGACATGTTCCCAATTATCACCGCGAGCCCGGTCCCGCACGGCGATCCCGCGCTGGGCGTGGCGCGGGAGGTTCCAGGTTCGAGGGCTACACTCTGCCCATGCCCGGCACCGAGGCGCCCCGCTGGCGCTTCCTGATCACGCCCAAGTGGCTCGGCTGGCATGTCTTCATGGTCGGCTCGGTCTACGGAATGCTCCTGCTCGGTGACTGGCAGTTGCATCGCGCCGAATCGGGCAACGCGCTGAGCTGGGCCTACACGTTCGAGTGGCCGATTTTCGCCGTGTTCGCCGTGGTGTTCTGGGCCAAGACGATCCGGGACGAGTTCCACCCGCCGGTCACCGCGGGCCCGGCGACGAGGACATCGACCTGCCCGCCGGGGCCATGGCCGCGCGTGCCCCGCCAGGGTGCCGCCGCCCCGGCCGAGGACCCGGCGACCCCGGAGGAGGCGGCGGAACTCGCCGCCTACAACGCCTACCTCGCCCGGCTGCACCAGGAAGTGAAGGGCCACGGCAAGTGGCACGGCCTGCGATAGCCGCCGGGCGACAGCGTTCTGCGACAAACCAAGGAGGTGGGGCGCGTGCGCCTCAACGTCACCCTGTACCGGGTGATGGCCTATGTGACCGGTGTGGTCCTCATCGTGCTGTGCCTGTTCGCGATCGCCCAGGCGTTCACCAACGACAGCGCGATCGTCAACGTCATCGGCACGATCCACGGGCTGCTGTACATCGTGTACCTGTGCGTCTCCTACCCGCTCACCCGCAGGCTGCGGCTGTCCGGCGTGGCCGACGGTGGGGGTACTGCTGGCCGGCACGATCCCGGTGATGACGTTCATCGTGGAGCACCGGATCCGGGTCCGCTACATCGAGCCGGCCCTGGCGGACGTCACTGCGCGTTCACCGGATGGGCACGCTCCGTCTTCGCCTTCGCCCCGCCGGTAGCGCATAATCCCAGGTATGGCGACCGCCTTCCTCGACGCGCCCGGCCCGCTGGCCTTTGCTCACCGCGGCGGCGCGGCCCATGCCCCGGAGAACTCCTGGCGCGCGTTCGAGCACGCCGTGGGGCTCGGCTACCGGTACCTGGAAACCGACCTCCAGGCGACCGCGGACGGGGTGCTGGTCACCTTCCACGACAAGACGCTGACCCGGGTCTGCGGCCAGGACGGCCAGGTGCGCAGGCTCAGCCATGCCGAGCTGTCCGCCGCCAGGATCGACGGCACCGAGCCGATCCCGCTGCTGGAGGACCTGCTCGCCGCCTGGCCCGACGTCCGGTTCAACCTCGACGTGAAGGACGTACCGGCGATCGCGCCGCTGCCGGAGGTGCTGCGCCGTACCAACGCCTGGGACCGGGTGTGCCTGGTGTCGTTCTCGGCAAGCCGGCTGCGCGCCACCCGCCGTGCCCTCGGCCGCCCGGTCTGCATGGCCGCCTCGCCGCTGGGCACCGCCATGGTGCGGTTCGGCGGGCCGCGCGGCCGGCACGACCGGCCCGGGCCCGGCCAGCAGGGCCCGCGGCGGCCTCGCCCGCCCCGTCAGCAGTGGCCGCTCACCGACTGGCTCACCCGCACCGGGGTCCGCTGTGTCCAGGTGCCCGCCTCGATGGCCACCGAGTCCTTCATCGGCCGCGCCCACGCACTGGGCCTCCAGGTCCACGCCTGGACGGTCAACGACCGGCCCACCATGGAACGGCTGCTCGACCTGGGCGCCGACGGCATCATGACCGACGAGACCGTGGCGCTGCGCGAGGTGCTCACCGCCCGCGGCCAGTGGCATCCGCGTCCCGGCGGGTAAGCCCGGGGCGGCAGTGCGTTGCCCATCCCGCGGTTGGATCGGGACAGAGCGGGAATCTTGAACGCGTAGCCAGCGTTGATGTCGGGGAAGGCTGACCGCCTGGGAGGCAATGCCACATGGCCGAACGTGCACTACGCGGCACCCGGCTCGGAGCAACGAGCTATGAGAACGACCGTAACACGGACTTGGCACCACGCCAGGAAATAGCTTTTGACTGCCCTAAGGGGCATCACTTTAGCGTTCCGTTCGCCGCCGAGGCCGAGGTTCCCGCGACATGGGAATGCCGGGTATGCGGCGCTGTTGCGTTCACCTCCGCCGCGGACCTGCCCACGCCTAAGAAGGCCAAGCCGCCGCGCAGCCACTGGGACATGCTGCGCGAGCGCCGGTCCATCGCCGACCTGGAGCAGGTGCTGGCCGAGCGGCTGGCCCTGATCCGCGGTGACCGCGACGGCGATGGTTCCGGCCGGTCCGCGAGTCAGCGCAAGAGCGCATAGTCAGCACGCAGCCCGCATCCGATGGATGTGCCCGGCGCAGCCATGCCCTGAAGCTGGCCTGGAGGCGTCAGCCTTGCCGGCGGGCCGGAACCTGCGGCCGCGGCCGGTGACGCCCCAGATGGTGACCCGCCAGAGCGCCTCCACGACGATCGCGCGGCTCATCTTTGACGTGCCGTGCACCCGTTCGACGAACGTGATCGGCACCTCCACCACCCGGAGCCCGGCCCGGATCGCCCGCATGGCCAGGTCGATCTGGAAGCAGTACCCCTGGGACTCCACCTCGTCGAGCGCGACCGCGCGCAGCGTGGTGGCCCGGTAGGCGCGGTAGCCGCCGGTGGCGTCCTTGAGCCCGATGCCGAGCATCAGCCGGGCGTAGGTGTTGCCGCCGCGTGACAGCAGTTCCCGTGACTTCGGCCAGTTGCGCACGGTGCCGCCGGCCACCCAGCGGGAGCCGAGCACCAGGTCGGCACCGGCCAGCGCGTCCAGCAGGAGCGGGAGTTCCTCTGGCTGGTGCGAACCGTCGGCGTCCATCTCGACCAGCACGCCGTAGCCCTCGGCCAGGGCCCAGTGGAAGCCCGCGATGTAGGCGGCGCCGAGGCCCGCCTTCTCGGTGCGGTGCAGCACATGGATATGGCTGTCCTCGGCGGCGAGCTTGTCGGCGATCTCGCCGGTGCCGTCCGGGCTGTTGTCGTCCACGACCAGCAGGTCGGCATCCGGCACGGCACGGCGGATCCGGCCCGCCGTCGTCTCGATGTTGGCGCGCTCGTTGTAGGTGGGGATGACGACGGCAACACGCCCGATGGGCTGCTCGTGCGCGTCCATGCCTGTCAAGACTCCCTGCCTGCCCGGTATCTCGCGTCCCTGCCGTGCGGGGCACGCCTGCCGCTGCCCAGCGGTGGGCGTCCCTGCAGGTTACCGTGCTCCCCGGCGGGCGGCCGCCGGGGAGGCAGTCACCGCGCCAAGCGGAACAAGGTGAAGGAGGGCCCGGGCCGCCCTTCGGACCGGAGTCCACCCCGTCGGCCACGAGACCGGCCCCGTTGTCTACTGGGTGCCCGGGCCCCTTTCCAAGTCCAGCCATCGCCTGCCAGGGACAGCCCCGGCGGCCAGCCCGGTGCCGGACTTCGCAGTAACCTAGGAGCACGGCGCCGGCCGTGTCAACAGTGGCCGCGGCGGCCGGTCCCGCCCGGTGCGCACCGGGCTGGGCCCTGTTCCGGCCGGGCCGGCAGCGGTACGATTAAGCCCTTCCAGGTGAGGGGCGGCATGGCAGCAGTGTCAGGCGCGCGGCAACGATGACGTTGCCGGACAGCGGGGTCACCGGATTGGCTCACCAGCACACGGCATGCCTTCGTCCGCATCTCCTGGCGCCCTGTGCCCTGGACCGCATCGTGTGGTTGCGACCGGTGCCCGAACGCTCAGGCTAGGGCGAGCAAGCCCAGCCGATCCGAGCAGTGATCTTCCCGCAGGAGGTTCAGCGATGTCAGATAACGAAGAGCCGCAGGTTTCTGAGTCGCAGATTGCGGTGCATTGGCGGGAGGAGGAGTACATCCAGCCGCCGGAGGCATTCGTGCGGCAGGCGAACGCCCATGACCCGGCCATCCTGGAGCGTTTCACGGAGGACAAGTACCCGGACTGTTTCACCGAGTACGCGGACCTGCTGCACTGGGACGAGCCGTGGCACACGGTGCTCGACACCAGCGACGCCCCGTTCTGGAAGTGGTTCGCTGGGGGGAAACTGAACGCCTCGTACAACTGCGTGGACCGGCATGCGGCCGCCAGCCCGGACAAGACGGCGATCATCTTCGTTCCCGAGCTGGAATCCGACGAGCCTGTGCGGGTCAGCTATGGCGAGCTGCTTCGCCAGGTCAATGAGTTTGCTGCGCTGCTGCGCGACTCCGCGGGCCTCAAGGCCGGCGACCGGGTGACGCTGCACATGCCGATGGTGCCCGAGGCCGCGGTCACGATGCTGGCCTGTGCCCGGCTTGGCGTCATCCACTCCCAGGTGTTCGGCGGCTTCAGCGGCCAGGCCTGCGGGACCCGCATCGCCGACTCAGGCAGCAGGGTCCTGATCACGATGGACGGTTACTACCGGGCCGGCGCGCTGACCGATCACAAGGTCAAGGCCGACGAGGCGCTGGCCGAGGCGGCCAGGCAGGGCCAGGAGGTGGACAAGGTGCTCGTCTGGCGGCGGCAGCCCGGCCAGTACGCCTCGCAGACGCCGATGGCCGAAGGCCGGGACTTCTTCGTCGATGAGCTGCTGGCCCAGCTACAGCGGCGCGGAGGTGGCCCCGGTGCCGATGCCCGCCGAGGCGCCGCTGTTCCTCATGTACACCAGCGGGACGACCGGCCGCCCCAAGGGCGCCCAGCATTCCACCGGCGGCTACCTGTCCTACGTCGCCGGGACGTCGAAGTACTACCTCGACATCCATCCGGACGACGTCTACTGGTGCATGGCCGACATCGGCTGGATCACCGGGCACTCCTACATCGTCTACGGCCCGCTGGCGCTGGGCACGACCACGGTGATCTACGAGGGCGTGCCCAACTACCCCGACGGCGGCCGGCCGTGGCGGATCGCCGAGCAGCTGGGGGTGAACATCTTCCACACCTCGCCCACGGCCATCCGGATGCTCCGCAAGGTGGGCCCCGAGGAGCCGGAGAAGTACAACTACCAGTTCAAGTCCATGACGACCGTGGGTGAGCCGATCGAGCCCGAGGTGTGGCGCTGGTATCACTCCGAGGTCGGCAAGGGCGAGGCGGTCATCACCGACACCTGGTGGATGACCGAGACCGGCGGTTTCCTGGGAAGCACGTTGCCGGCGTTGCAGCCGATGAAGCCGGGCAGTTGCGGCCCGGCGTCTCTGGGCATCTTCCCGGTGATCTACGACGAGGACGGCAACGAGATCCGCCCGGGCAGCGGCAAAGCCGGGCAACATCTGCATCCGTTATCCGTGGCCGGGCATCATGCAGACCGTCTGGGGGCAGCCCGAGCGCTTCCTCGACGTGTACTTCCGCGAAGTACAACATCAAGCCGGACAGCAAGGACTGGCACGACTGGCCGTTC
The DNA here is from genome assembly GCA_963795785.1 of uncultured Actinomycetes bacterium. Taxonomy (GTDB): domain Bacteria; phylum Actinomycetota; class Actinomycetes; order Streptosporangiales; family Streptosporangiaceae; genus DASXKD01. Next base: position 18,283 of record CAWCKG010000068.1, on the reverse strand, counting down.
CTGTGCGGTGACGGCGCCGTCCAGGCGGCCGACGGCTACTATCCGGATCCTGGGCCGGATCGATGACGTGATCAACGTCGCCGGGCACCGGCTGGGCACCAAGGAAATCGAGTCCGCCGCCCTCACCGTCCCCGAGGTCGCCGAAGCCGCCGCGGTGCCGGTGATCGACGACATCCGCGGCCGGGCGGTCGAGGTGTATGTCTCCCTCAAGCCCGGCGTGGAGGCCAGCGACGCGATGGCCGCCAAGGTGACCAAGGCGATCGAGACCGAGATCGGGAAGATCGCCCGGCCGAAGAACGTGTGGATCGTGCGCGGACATGCCCAAGACCCGGTCCGGGAAGATCATGCGCCGGGTCATCGCCGCGGTGTCCAACTTCACCGACGTCGGCGACGTCACCACCCTGGCCAACCCCGAAGTCGTCGACGGCATCCGCCACCACGTCCAGGCCGCCAAAGTCGCCAAAGGCGACACCCCCCGCGAACTCTCCGACACCGAAAAAGCCGAAATCCAGGCCTTCGGCACCGAATCCTAGAACCGTCCGTGCCCCTCAGCCGAGGGCTCCAGCGCCGGGCCTCAGCCATCTGGGGCCCGGGCCTGATTTCAGAGCGTTATAGCCGATCGCGTAGAGTCATCGCATGAGGGCGCGGGCGTCGATCATCGGCCAGCTTCTCGTCGTGTTCGCGGTGTGCGCCGGCCTGATCGGAATCGCGGCCATCTTCGGCTACACCGGGGTGACCAGGCAGGACGCCACGGCCAAGCAGCTGACCGTGCAGGACTACCTGCTCCAGCACGAGGCCGGGCTGATGCAGGTGGAGTTCGACGTCGCCCAGGTCGCGGTGAACGGGTACGCGCTGTCCGGGCGCCGGTCCGACCTGGTGCCGCTGCGGAGCCAGGAAACGGGCTATGCGGGTAACGTGGCCGCGCTGCGGGCAACGGCGGCCAACAAGCCTCCAGGGCTTCGTCACCGATCAGCAGCAGGCCGGGGCACGGCTGTTCGCTGTTGCCAGGCAGGTCGCCCGGCTGCCGCCCCGGTCCGCCGCGGCGCAGGCGCTGGCCGCCGGGCTGCCGCCCGTCGCGGGCCGGTTCTACCAGGCTAACTACGAGTTCCAGGAGCATGTCGGCCGCCAGTTCGGCCAGCTCACCGATAGCAGCGCGCATGCGCTGCGGACCGGCCTCGCCTGGAGCGCGGCGGCGCTGGGCATCGCCCTGCTGCTGGTACTGGCCGGATCGCTCAGCACCGTGTGGACGATCACCCGGCCGCTGCGGGCCCTGACGGCGACGGTGCGGCGGCTCACCGCGGGCGACCGGAGCGTCCGTGCGGCGGTGACCGGCTCGGCGGAGGTGCGGGAGGTGGCCCGGTCGGTCAACGCCCAGGCCGACGAGGCCGACCGGCTGCGCGGGCAGCAGGCCGAGTACAACCGCCTGCGCACCGTGGCGCGGGAGGCGGGCCTGCGCATCCGGGAGCATCTGGCCGCCGCCGACGTCCTGTCCGAGGCGCAGGCCGCCGTCCAGCGGAATCTCCAGGCCGACTTCGTCTACCTGCGCCTGGTGGAGGACGGGCGGCTGGCAGGCCGGGTCGGCCATGACTTCGCCCGAGACCGTCGCCGCCTACGACGCGGTCCACTGCGCGTCCCGGACAGCACCTTGGGCGGGCTGCATGATCTGTTCCGGGCGCAGACGAGCCTGGTGATCCGGGACATCCAGGGGGCCGAAGGGGAAAAGCTCGCCGCGCTCTACTCCCCCGAGCTGCTGGAGCTCGCCCGGCTGGCGGGAGTCCACTCGCTGCTGATCACCCCGTTCGGGGTGGGCTCCGAACTGCTGGGCACCATCGTCGCGCAGCGCATCCATGTCGGCCACGCCTGGACGCCAGCCGAGGTGGACGCGGTGGAGTCGATCGCGGCCGACCTCGGCCGCGGCCTCAACCATGCCCGGCTCTACGAGGCCGAGAACCGCCTCGTCGGGGACCTGAAGGCGCTGGACGCGGCGAAGTCGGACTTCTTCGCCACGGTGTCCCACGAGCTGCGGTCGCCGCTGACCACGATCGAGGGCTACCTGGAGATGCTCGACGACGACGACGCCGACCCGGTCACCCCGCGGCAGCGCACCATGCTGGCCACGATCGGCCGCAGCGCCACCCGGCTGCACAACCTGGTCGACGACGTGTTCACGCTGGCGAAGCTGGAGTCGAGCGCGTTCCGGGCCGAGATGCGCCCGCTGCGGGTGGCGGACGTGGTCGCCGGCGCGGTGGAGGCCGTGCGGCCCTCGGCGGCGGCCGCGAAACTGCGGCTGAGCTGCCCGCCGCCCGCCGCGGACCTGATCGTCTCGGGAAACCCGGGCCAGCTGGAGCGGGTGCTGATCAACCTGCTGTCGAACGCGGTCAAGTTCACCCCGGCGCCGGGCGAGGTCGAGGTGGACGCGGCAGCGGACGACGGCCTGGCGGTCATCCGGGTCCGCGACACCGGCATCGGCATCCCCGAGCACGACCAGAAGGAGCTGTTCACCCGGTTCTACCGGGCCTCGAACGCGATCGCCCGCCGGATCCCCGGCACCGGCCTGGGCCTGACGATCGTCGCGCACCATCGTGACCGGCCACGGTGGCGAGCTGAGCCTGGAGTCCCAGGAGGGCGAGGGGACCACGGTGACCCTCCGGCTCCCGCTGCACGGGCCCGCGGCCAAGCCCCTACGAAGAACGGCCTTGAGCCAGCGGGGGTTCCGGGGGTCGCCCCCGGGCTAGCACGGCCAGGCCCCGTGACGAAGAACAGGGCTTAGCCAGCGGGGGTTCCGGGGGTCGCCCCCGGGCTGAGCCGGCCAAGGCCCCGTGACGGAGGCACGGGGCCGCGAGCCAGCGAGGGGTCCGGGGGAATCTCGCGTCACCCAGGGCTAGCGCGCAGGAAGCCGCTGACGCGAGCGGATCGAGGTCCGCGTGCCGCGTCGGCCCGGCGGATCGAAGATCACCGTGCACCGTTTGTTGCGTTCAGTAATGATATTACTCTTAGTAACTGGCCTCAGCCAGGAGATCAGCCTGCGGGCGGCCCCGGTCAACCCATCGGGCCATCGCCGGAACCGTTCTGACCCACGGAGGAGCCATGTTCGCTCCCAAGGCAGGGACCAGCGCGAGTCCGGCCGGACGGACCAGGCGGCTCGGGCCGCCGGTGTCGTCGCGGTGGCGCCATGCTCGCGCCGGCGGGGTGCCAGCGCCACCAGTGCGTCTCGGCACCGGGCATATGCGGCATCCCCCCAGACTTCGCCGTCACCACCTTGTCGGACTCCGTCCGGGTCGCTGCCGGCGGCCATCGCCTCGCACGCCGCCTGGCGCCGCTACCGAGATCAGCTTCTCCGTCGCGGCACCATCACTCTGGCCGCCGCTGCCCGCGATCACCCAGCAGTGGCGATCGACGGCACCACCGCGCCCGGCTACATCAGCGCGGGCGCCTGTCGTGGGATCGACTGGGAGCTACACCGGGCTGGGTTATGCCGCGGGCCGTCGGCGCCCAGCTGCTGGGGGTCTCCGTGTGAACGCGAGCGCGACGGCGTCACGCTGCACGCGGCCTCCGTCACCCTCAACGATGACTACATCGGCCTCGGCACCACCGGCACCGCGGACGCCAACCGGGGCGCCGGTGTCTACGCCGCGGCCGGCTCATCGTCCGAGCTGATCGGGCTCAACACCTCCGGTGACTCCGGCACCGTCGCAACGTGATCTCGGGCAACCCGGGCCCCGGGTGGAACTGTTTGGATCCGACATGGACACCGTGGTCGCCAACCGCATCAGGACGAACCCGGCGGGCACCGCCGCCATCCCCAACGGCGGCGACGGCGTCTGGCTCACTCGCGGCTCCGCGGCAACGAGATCGGCGGCACCGAGTTCACAGACGCCGCGACCGGCCAGCAGAACAACCCCACGGGCTCCAAGGGGACCGTCACGCCGGTGTTCGTCATCCCGCCGCTGGGCAACCTGGTCTCGGGCAACAGCCACAACGGTGTCCGGATAGACAGCCACTCGACGCACAACACACTCAACGGGAACTTCATCGGCACCACCGCCGACGGTGACGCCGCCCTCGGGAACGGGTGGAACGGTGTCAACATCAAGGCGGCCAACGACAATTCCCTGGTGGGCTGCCAGTTCGTCAACAACCCGTTCGTCTACTACAACGTGATGAGCGGTAACAGGCTCAACGGCCTGCTCGTCACCGACGCCAACGGGACCAAGGTCCAGGTGAACTTCTTCGGCGTGGGCGCCAACAACACCAGCACCGTCGCCAACGGCCTCAACGGCATCGCGGTCAACGGCTCCTCGAACGGAACCGTGGTCGGCGGGGTCATCCCGCTCGGCAACGTGACCAGGTTCAACAAGCTCAACGGCATCGACGTGGCTGGGAAGGCGAGCCACTTCATCACCTTCAACACCTTCGGCGGGCTGCTGGCGTTCAAGGGGGCGGCGCCGAACGGCCGCGACGGCCTGCTCATCATCGCCACCGGCGGCCACATCGTGGCGCGCACCAACGTGTTCTCCGGCAACACCGGGAACGGCATCGAGGTCGGCGGTCACGCCCACGGTAACCATCGACCCCAACATCATGACTGACGACCAAGGGCGACACCGTCCTGCCCAACGGCGGTGACGGTGTGCTGCTCGACGACTCCGCGCACCACAACACGATCGGCGGCCACCGGCTGTCCGTGATCCCGCAGAACACGTTCTCCGGCAACGACGGCTACGGGCTGGTAATCACCAGCTCCGCTCACCGCAACAGCGTGTTCAGGACGGTGATCGGCACCAATGTGGGCGGCCCCTGGCGCTAGGCAACGGCAAGGGCGGGTGCTCATCAGCGGCCACGCACGCCGGAACTCCATCGGGAACACCAGCGGGCGCCCATCAACATCATCAGCGGTAACGGCGAGCCGGCGTGCGGCTATCCGGCGGACGAGCTTCAACCGGGTGCTGCACAACTTCATCAGGTGCCAGTCTCCACAAGCCGTACCCAACAGCGGCAAGCCGGTCATGAACAAGGGCCACCACAACAAGGTCAAAGGCAACAAGTCCGTAGCGGCAAGGGCAGACCAGCCACATTCTCATCGAGCACGCCTCCACCCCGCTCATCACCATGGCCGACCTCACCGCGTACGGATCAGCCCACGGCATCACGCTTACGCCAAAGACCAAGCCAGCGCGCTAATAATCGACAGGCCCTAAACGGCATGGGCCATGGCGGGCAGATCGTGTTCCACGCCCGCCATGCACGCTGGCCGCCGACGAATCGGCCGCCAGGCTCACCGAACCGAACGTATCTGGTCACCCTAGCACCGCGTTACAGCGGCAGGCCCGCCTCCAGGAGGGCCAGGCCGCGCTCGAGCCTGTCGCCGAACCCGGCCAGGTCACTGGGCTGGTCGAACCAGGCGGCCATCGCGATCCCGACGACGGCCCCGGCGAGCGTCCGGACCGCGAAGTCGCTCGCGTCCTTCCCGGTCCGCTCGGCCACCGCCTGCGCGATGACCTGGGTGGTCCGGGCGAACTCCGCCAGCATCCGGGCCTGGACGGCGGGCACCGCGATGGCCATGTCCATGGTTTCCCGCAGTTGCGCAAGCTCCGCCGCGCCCATGCCGTCGAAGGCCGCGTGGATCGCGGTGCGCAGGGCCGCGATCGGCCCCATGTCGGACGGCTGGCCCAGGAACACGTCCATCCAGAGCAGTTCCATGTCGTCCTGCAGGACGACGTCTTCCTTGGTGGGGAAATAGCGGAAGAACGTGCTCGGGGACACCTCGGCGGCCTCGGCGATCTGCTCCACCGTGGTGGCGTCGTACCCCTGCTCCCGGATAAGCCGGAGCGCGTGCTCCCGGATGGCAGCACGCGTTCTGGCCTTCTTGCGCTCCCGCAGGCCGGGCCGGGCCGTGGCGTCAGGCAACACGCTCATGGGGCGATTCTGCTCCTTCGATGCCCGGGCCGGTAGCAGCCACCGGCTCCGTGTCCGGCACGGCGCGCCAGGGCAGGAACGCCAGCGCCAGCACGATCCCGGTCACCGCCAGCCCGGCGCTGACCCACAGCATCGCGTCGATGCCGTGCACGAACGCGGACCGCACCGAGCCGAGCAGCGCTGCCGAGCCCGTCGTGCGGGCCACCGCGAGACCGGCGAACACGCTGCTGCGCACCGCGCTCGCGGCGGGAGCGGGCAGCCCCGCCAGGTCGAGCCGGGAGAGGTACGCCGCGGACAGGACGCTGCCCAGGATCGCCGCCGACAGCGGGGCGCCCGCCTTCTGCACCGCCTGCATCACCGCCGAGCCGGTGCCCGCGCGGGCCTTGGGCAGGTCCACCAGGGCGGTGGTGGCCGCGGTGGCCAGCGCCAGCCCGAAGCCGACCCCGGTGATCGCGGTCCAGGTGGCGATGAACGCGTTCCCGCTGGCCACGGTCATCGTCGCGCCGAGCACCAGGCCGCAGGTCAGCAGCGTGAATCCCAGCGCGGCGGTGAGCTTCGTGGTCAGCCGCGCGGCCACCCGGTCGGCCAGCCCGGCGCCCAGCGCCAGGCCCACCATCAGCGGCAGCAGCCGCACCCCGCTGCCCATCGCCGACGCGCCCAGGATGGCCTGGAAGAACTGGGGCGCCCCGAACAGCAGGCCGAACATCGCGAAGATGCCGAGCGCCTGCAGCACCGTCCCCCAGGTGAACCGGGCGGACCGGAACAGCCCCAGGTCCACCAGTGGCTGCCCGCCGCGCCGGGTGAGCCAGCGCTCCCACGCCACGAACGCCGCCAGGATCGCCGCGCCGCCCGCCATCGCGGCGATCGCGATCCCCGAGGACCAGCCGTACTGCCCGGCCGCGATGAACCCGTAGATGAGCAGCGCCATGCCGCCGCACGAGGCCGCGATCCCCGCCGGGTCCATCCCCGGGCGCTCGGCGGCCCGGGACTCCGGCACCAGCACCGCCATCGCGACCAGGCCGACCGCCACCACCGGCAGGTTCATCAGGAACACCCAGCCCCACCAGTAGTTGGACAGCAGCCAGCCGCCCAGGATCGGGCCGATCGGCAGGGCCAGGAAGTTGGCCGCCGCCCAGATCCCCACCGCCCTGCTCCGCTCCGCGTCGCTGAACAGCACCGTGATCACCGACAGGACCAGCGGGATCATGAAGCCCGCACTCAGCCCGAGCACCGTCCGCGCGGCGATGAACTCCCCCGGCCCGGTCGCAAAGGCGCAGGCCACCGAGCTGAGCCCGAACATGACCAGGGTGATCATCATGACCTTCTTGCGCCCGAACCGGTCCCCCAGCAGCCCGCCGGGCAGCAGCCCCACCGCCAGCGCCAGCGTGTACGAGGACACGAACCACTGCAGGTCGGTCGCCGAGGCGTGCAGCGAAACCGCCAGGGTCGGCAGTGCCACGCTCAGCACCGTCGCGTCCAGCCCGACCGCCAGCACCCCGAGCGTCAATCCCGCCAGCGCCCACCACTTCCGCGCCCCCGCGCTCCGTGCGCCCGTCATGCTCATGACACTCACCACCATCCAGTAGCTTCTCTAATTTGAATGCTACTGTCAGTTTGAAGCGTCACGCAAGCCCGAGTTACTCCCAGTTTTTTGGGTCAGCCTGGCGGCGCGGGGACGACGACGGTCCCCCTGGCGGTCACGACGGTGAGCGGTGGGTCGAGCACCGATGAGGCGGAGGGACCGCGCTCCGGGTCGGCCCGGCACACGACGCGGGCCTCGAAGGCAAGCTCCCGGCTGCGCCGCCCGACCCGGGTCACGGTGGCGGTGGTCTCGATGACGTCGCCGCCCAGGAGCGGCGCGCGGAACTGGACGTCGGAGTAGGACGCGAACAGGCCCTCGTCGCCGTCCATGACGATGCAGGCTTCCGTGGCCACGTCGCCGAACAGGGCCAGCACGTACGCCCCGTCGACGAGGTTCCCGCCGTAGTGGGCGTCGGCGGCGGACACGTACCGGCGCTGCGTGACGCTCAGGCCCTCGCGCGCGGTCACGCGGCGTTTCCCTGCGGCTCGGGGGCCAGCGTGTGGACCAGGTAGCTGGCGACCTCGCGGGGCGTCGTGCCGCGGCCGAACACCCGGTCCACGCCCAGTTCGCCCGCCATCGCCGGGTCGAACCTGGGCCCGCCGACGACGAGCAGCGGCCGGGCCGGGCCGCGGGCGGCGGTGAACGCCGCGGAGATCTCCCTGGCGGCCTTGATGTGCGCGTCCCGCTGGGTGACCACCTGGCTGACCAGCACCGCGTCCGCGTGCGCGGCCCCGGCCCGGTCGACCAGGTCCGACACCGCCACCTGGGCGCCCAGGTTGACCACCTGGATCTCCGCGTAGGACTCCAGGCCCTTCTCCCCCGCGTGGCCCTTGACGTTGAGGATGGCGTCGATGCCGACGGTGTGCGCGTCCACGCCGACGGTCGCGCCGACCACGACAAGCTCCCGGCCGAGGGCGGCGCGGATCCGCCGGTTCACCTCGGCGGCGGGCATCAGCGGGAACTCGCGCCGCGCGACCTTGACGTCGGCGAGGTCCACCAGGTGCCGGCGGTGCCGTAGACGATGAAGAAGGTGAAGTCCGGGCCCATCGCCTTGGCGTGCACCACCATGGCCGGCTCCAGGCCCATCTTGGCCGCGAGCTGAGCCGCGGCGCCCTCCGCGAGGGCCCGCTCCTCCTCGGTGCCCGACGGCAGCGGCAGCGTGAACGAGACCTGGATGCGCCCGTCGCCGGTGGTGTCCCCGTACGGCCGGATCACCGTCCGGCCCTGCTCCGCGGCGCTCATGACCGTCCCGCTTCCAGGAACTGCTCCCGGCCTTCGAGGAACTCGCTGGCGGGGTTGAAGTAGCCGCTCGGCGCGCTCGACGACGCCGTCCAGGCCGCGGCCGCCGTCGGCCGGGCGGCGGGTCACCCCGAACGTGCCGTCGGCGATGGCGTTCAGCAGCCCCTCGGCGGTGATCCGGCGCAGCAGGTCCACCGACTCGGCCAGGACCTGCTGGGCCCGCTTCTCGACGAACCCGCCCGGCGGTGGCCGGAAGTTCTCGCCGAGCCGCCCGGCCGCCCGCAGCACGTAGCGCACGTTCTCCAGGGCCAGGTCGCGGTCGGACAGGAACGGCGTGTGGATGCCCTCGGTCATCATGCCGATGAGCAGGATCGACTGGTCGGTCAGCGCGCCGCACAGGTTGAAGAACGCGTCCAGCAGGTAGCCGGCGAACACGTTGCCGGTCATGTACTTGGTCGGCGGCATGTACTTCAGCGGCGCGCCCGGGAACAGCTGCCGCACCAGCTGGGCATGCGCCAGTTCGAGCAGGAACGAGTCCGGCACCGCGGGGTTGATCTCGAACGCGTGCCCGAGCCCGAGCTGCCAGGTGGCCAGGCCGGCCTCCCGGCCGAAGTACTCGTTGAGCAGCTGGCTGACCATGACCGTGTGCGCGGCGTCCACCGCGTCGGCGGTGGTCAGGTAGTTGTCCTCGCCGGTGTTGATGATGATCCCGGCACGGGCGTGGATCTGCCGGGAGAATCGCTGGTCGATGAAGGTACGGCGGGGGTTGATGTCGCGGAAGATGATCCCGTACATGCAGTCGTTCAGCATCATGTCGAGGCGCTCGAGCCCGGCCAGCGCCGCGATCTCCGGCATGCACAGCCCCGAGGCGTAGTTGGTGAGCCGCACGTACCGGCCCAGCTCGCGGGAGACGTCGTCCAGCGCGGCCCGCATCAGCCGGAAGTTCTCCCTGGTCGCGTAGGTGCCCGCGAAGCCCTCGCGGGTGGCGCCCTCGGGCACGTAGTCCAGCAGCGACTGGCCGGTGGACCGGATCACCGCGATGATGTCCGCGCCTTCCCGCGCCGCCGCCTGCGCCTGCGGGATGTCCTCGTAGATGTCGCCGGTGGCGACGATCAGGTAGATCCACGGTTTCGGCGGGTCGGCGGTGGCCGCGATCATCGCGTCGCGCTCCGCCCTGCGGGCGTCGATCCGGGCGATGCCGTCGGAGAGCGCCGCGGTGGCCGCCGCCCTGGCTGCCGCGGCGTCGCCGCCCTCGGGCCGCCGGAACTTCACCTTGCCCGCGGCCGCGTCGCTGGCCAGCGCGGCGAGGCTGGGATAGCCGCCGGTGACCAGCGCGTCCCAGGCGGGCAGCGCCACGCCGTGCTGCAGCCCGCAGCCGTCGGCCACCGCGTCCACGAGATGGTTCACCCAGGGCATGCCGTCGCCGGGGTCGGCGCCGTCCAGGCCGCCGAGCCGCAGCACCGCCCGCTCCACCGACACCGTGGTGTGCGTGCGGGCCATCTCCACGATGGGCTGGCCCGCGACGGCGGCCAGCTCGCGCGCCTGGCGGACCATCGCGGGGTCCAGGTTGAGCACGGGCATCGCTGTGCCGCCCGTGTGATCGCTACCCGGCATGACGCCTCACCCTTCCGCCGTCCGGCTCTCGAAGATCTGCCGCACCCCCGGCTCGGCACGGACCAGGTCCAGCGCGAAGGCGGCATGTCCCGGTACATACCCGTTACCGATGAGCATGGTGATGTCGGCGGCGACTCCTTCGGCGCCGAGCGCGGCCGCGCTGAATGAGGTCGCCATGGAGAAGAAGATCACGGTGCCACCGTCCGCGGTCGCCAGGACCGCGCCTCCCTCGCAGCCGGGCACGTCCACGCACACCACGGTCACCTGGGCGGGGCCGCCCGCCGCGCGGACCGCTTCGGCGACCGCCGCGGGATCCCGCGCGTCCGCGATCACCACCTGGTCGGCCAGGCCGGACTTGGTCAGCAGGCCGGCCTCGGCCTGGGTGGGCACCAGCCCGATCACCGCACGTGCACCGGCCTCGCGGGCCGCCGCCGCGGACAGGCTGCCGCTCTTGCCCGCCGCGCCGAGGATGGCCACCACCGGCGGAGTGCCGCCGGCCCGGGCCTGCCGCACCACCCGGGCGGTCAGCGCCGGTGCCCCGCACACGTCCATCACCGCGAGCGCGAGCGGGACCGGCATGTCGCCGGGGAGCACCGCGGCGATCGAGCGGCCGAACAGGATCGCATGGCCGTCACACGGGACCTGCTCACTGCGGCCGTCCCAGCGGGCCAGCCCGTCGGTGATGGCCAGCGGGGTGAGGCTGAGCGACACCAGCGTGGCGACCCGGTCGCCGGGGGCCAGGCCCAGCGGCGACTGTGGCCCGGCCTCTGCCACGACGCCGGTGAGCATCCCGCCCGAGCCGGTCACCGGATTCTGCATCTTGCCCCGCTCGGCGACGATGCCGAGCACCGCGGCGCGCATCGCGGCGGCGTGCCCGCCGTCCGCGCCGGCCCCTTCCGTCCCAGCCGCGGCCTCGCTGAGCTGGCGGAATGACGCGGCATCCAGGTTCAGCCTGTCCACCCGCACCCGGACCTCGTCCGGCCACAGCCCGGGACTTGGATCCAGCCGCCAGGCGGCCTGGGGCAGCGCGCCGGCCGGCTCGATGACGCGGTGCAGCCCCAGCGGTGAACCCGGGAAGTCTTGTCGTTGCATACTATTTTCTCACTAGGTTCTTTCGTATCCTTCGTTTATATAAGGCTATCGTCCCGTCTTCTAGGCCCAGAACGGTGGTGACCCGTGATCGAGCAGCCGTACGTGTACCGGCGCGCTGAGCTCGCCGAGCCCGACTGGACGCGGCTCCCCGGCTGGGCGCAGGTGACCCGCGAGGAGTGGGAGTCCGCCCAGTGGCAGCGGGCGCACTGCGTGAAGAACATCAAGCAGCTCCGCCAGGTGCTCGGCGCCGGGCTGAGCGAGGAGTTCTGCGCGGACCTGGAGCGTGACCAGCGCGAGCGGGCGACCATGTCCATGCTCGTGCCGCCGCAGATGGTCAACACGATGGCGCCGGGGACGCCTGCGGACGATCCGGGCTTCACCGCGGCGTTCTACGCCGACCCGGTGCGCCGGTACATGATCCCGGTGTTCAGCGACCGCCGCACGGACTACCCGTCGCACCCGTACGCGAGCCGGGACTCGCTGCACGAGGCGGAGATGTGGGCGGTGGAGGGCCTCACCCACCGCTACCCCACCAAGGTGCTCGCCGAGGTGCTGCCCACCTGCCCGCAGTACTGCGGCCACTGCACGCGCATGGACCTGGTCGGCAACCCGACCCCGGTGGTCGTCAAGCACAAGTTCACGCTGGCCCGTGAGGACCGGCTCGACGCCATGCTCGCCTACCTGCGGGCCACCCCCGGCGTGCGGGACGTGGTGGTATCCGGCGGCGACGTGGCCAACCTGCCCTGGCCGCGGCTGGAGGCCTTCGTGGCCGCGCTGCTGGAGATCGACAACATCCGCGACATCCGGCTGGCCAGCAAGGCCCTGATGGGGCTGCCGCAGTTCTGGCTCAGCGACGAGGTCCGGGCGGGCATGGGCCGCCTCGGTGCCACGGCGCGGGACCGGGGCGTGAGCATCGCGATCCACACCCACGTGAACGCGGCCCAGTCGGTGACGCCGCTGGTCGCGAAGGCCACCCGGGCGATGCTGGACACCGGCATCCGGGACGTGCGGAATCAGGGCGTGCTGCTGTGCGGCGTGAACGACAGCGCGAAGGCCCTGCTGGACCTGTCCTTCACGCTGCTCGACGGGGCGGGCATCATGCCCTACTACTTCTACATGTGCGACATGATCCCCGGCAGCGAGCACTGGCGGGTGTCCCTGGCGCAGGCCCAGGGCCTGCAGCACCAGATCATGGGCTATCTGCCCGGGTTCGCCACGCCGCGGATCGTCTGCGATGTGCCGTACGTGGGCAAGCGCTGGGTGCACCAGGTGTCCAGGTACGACACCGAGCTGGGCATCTCGTACTGGACCAAGAACTACCGGACCGCGGTGGAGGCCGACGACCCGCTCGCGCTGCGCCGGGAGTACGCCTACTACGACCCGATCCACACCCTGCCCGCCGAGGGCCAGCGGTGGTGGCTGGACCGGGAGCGCGAGCACGCGGGCAACGGCCTGGCCCCCGCGGCGACCGGCCTCACCCCGGCCGCGCCGTAGCATCCACGCGACCGCGTCCACGGCCGCGACCGGCACCAGCGCCGCGGCCACCAGCGGCAGGACCGCGGCGGCCGCGAACGCCGCCGCGTAGCCGTGCGCGGCGATCAGCACGGCCATGACCGGCGGGGTCGCCGCGGCCAGCAGGTTCTGCCCGGTGTTCTGGATGCCCAGGGCGCGCCCGGCCCAGTCCGGCCCGGCGTACTCGGCCACCGCGGTGAAGGCCAGCCCGTTCGTGCTGACCACCAGCACGGCGGCGGCGAGCAGCGCGGGCACCGTCAGCACCGAGGCCGCCCCCGCGGCGGCGGCCAGGGCCACCAGGACCGCCGAGATGACCAGGGCCAGCGCCCGCATCGGCCGCATCCGGCTCCCGGCCCGGTCCGACCAGTACCCGGCGGCCAGCCGCGACGCGGCGCCGGCGGTCGCGGCGACCGCCAGCAGCGCCCCGGCGGCCGGGGCCGCCCAGTGCCGGGTGGTGACCAGGAAGACCAGCGCGAACGTGGCCACGGTGAACTGGGGGACGACGAGCAGCGCGCTCGCCGCGTGGATCCGCCACAGCGCCGGGGCCCGGTAGGGCGAGCCGTCCCGGTGCGCCCCGGCCCGGGCCTGGTGCGCCGGGTCCCGCACCACCACGATCACCAGCAGCACCGCGGCCAGGCAGAACGTGCCCAGGAACGTCAGGCCCGCGGCGAGCCCGCGGGCCGCCAGTGAGGGCAGGCTGACCGCCGCCACCGCGACGCCGAGGGGCTGGGCGCTCTGCCGGATGCCCATCGCCAGCCCGCGCTGCGACGCGGCGAACCAGCCGAGGATGAGCCGGCCGCTCGCCGCGTACACAGAGCCGCCGGAGGCACCCGCGGCCACCAGGCACGCGCCGAGCGCGGCGGTGCCGCGGACATGCGCGGCGGCGAGCAGCACCACGCCCGCACCGGCCAGGCCGCTGGCCAGGACCACGCGCTCCCCGAACCGGTCCGCCGCCGCCCCCCAGGCGACCAGGGTGAGCAGCAGCCCCACGGTGGGGCAGGCGACCAGGATGCCCGCCTGCTCCAGGGACAGGCCCTGCGCCCGCAGGGCCGGGATGAGGTAGGCCAGCCCGTACTGGAACGTGCACCCGGCGGTCAGTGCGATCGTCCCGGCCGCGAGAGTCAGCCAGCGCCGCGACCCGCCCGCATCCATATTCTGATCATAACTGTCCGGAATATGAGATATCGGCGGCCCGGATCACGGCGCGGAAGTGGCTGTCGGACGGGGCGGGGATACTGGTCCGCATGTCTGACTCAATCAAGCTGGGCTCGGTCGCGCTCGACTGCCCGGACGCCGGGCGGCTGGCCGCGTTCTACGCGGAGATCACCGGCGGCACGGTGACCTATCAGGACGAGGACTGGGCCGTCGTCAAGGGCCCGGGCGGCCGGATCGACTTCCAGACCGCCCCCGGCTACCAGCCGCCGGCCTGGCCCGACCCGTCCTCGTCCATGCAGATGCACCTGGACTTCGACGTCGACGACGCGGACGCGGCCGAGGCCCGGGTGCTGGCGGCCGGCGCGACCAAGTACGACTTCCAGCCCGGCGACCACTTCCGGGTGTACGCCGACCCGGCCGGCCACCCGTTCTGCCTGTGCACCGAGGGCCCGCTGAGCGGGGTCTGACGGCTCATCCGCCCGTGACAGGAGGCGGGCGGGGTTTCGGCGGACTGGTCGCCGCCCGCGTCCGCGCCGACCTCGGCGGGCGGTTCGCCACCGGGCCGGCCTGCGCCGCGGGCTCGGCCGCCTCTTCGGCGGCCGCGTCACCGGCCGGCTCCCCCTCGCCGGCCGCGGCGCCGTCGGCCCGGCACCGTCGGCCCGGCACCGGCCTCACCGGCCCGCCCGCGTGACGGCGCCGTCCGTGGCGGGCACGCCCTTGCCGTAGCGCTGGGTGTACCAGAACCACACGCCGCCCGCGATGGTCCCCACGATCGCCACGTACATGTTCAGCCGCAGGCCGAGGAAGTGCTCGGACGGGTCCACCCGCAGCGACTCCTCGAAGATGCGGAACGCCGAGTACCCGGTGACGTACAGCGCGAACAGGCCGGGCGCCTTGATGCCGCGGTGGTGGCCCAGCCACACCAGGGCGGCCGCCAGCGCCAGGTCGAAGATCAGCTCGTACAGGAACGTCGGCTGGAAGGTCTGGAAGCCGAGATAGCCCGGCGGGCGGTAGCTCGGCGGGATGTACAGCCCCCACGGCAGGCTGGTCGGCCCGCCGAACAGTTCCTTGTTGAAGTAGTTGCCGACCCGGCCGATCGCCTGCGCCACCAGCAGGGCGGGGGCGACCGCGTCGGCGAACAGCCCCCCGTCGGCACCGTGCCTGCGCACCCGCCAGATCCCGGCGGCCGCGCCGAGTGCGATCCCGCCCCAGATGCCCAGCCCGCCGTCCCAGACCGCGAAGATCCCGTACCAGTGGTGCGGGATGTACTTGGGCGTGGTGATGTCGAAATAGATCCGGCCGCCGATGATGCCGGCCGGCACCGCCCACAGCGCGACATCCCCGACCAGCCCCGGATCGCCGCCCATCCGCTGCCAGCGGCGCTGGGTGATGATGATCGCGAGGGTGATCCCGATCACATACATCAGCCCGTAGTAGTGGACAAACACCGGCCCAAGATGGAAGCCGTTGACCGACGGGCTGGGGATATGCATGGCCATGGTTCCGAGCGTAGCGGCCCCCGGCGGGGGCGTGCGGCGCGCCCGCCAGGCCCGCCCCGGCCCGGTCTCGACACGACGGGGTAACCGCGAGACCCTTATCCATCTGGACAGGGGGCCGGGACCGCGGGAGGACACGCGCCGATGAGCGTCAGGCAGGGCCCTTGGACGGCGGCGGACGTGCCGGACCAGAGCGGCCGCACCGCGGTGGTGACCGGCGCGAACTCAGGAATCGGGTTCGAGGCGGCGGCGATACTCGCCCGGCGCGGCGCCCGCACCGTGCTGGCCTGCCGCGACACCGGCAAGGCGGAGGCCGCCGCGGCCCGGATCTCGGCGGCCGCGCCGGGGGCCAGCGTCCCGGTGGTGCGGCTGGACCTGGCCTCGCTGGACTCCATCCGCGCCGCCGCCGACCAGATCCTCGCCACCTGCAACCAGATTGACCTGCTCATCAACAACGCCGGGCTGATGTGGCCGCCCTACGGCAAGACCGCCGACGGCTTTGAGTTGCAGTTCGGTACCAATCACCTTGGCCACTTCGCGCTCACCGGCCTCGTGCTGGAGGCGATGCTGCCGGTGCCCGGCTCCCGGGTGGTCACGGTGAGCAGCAACGGCCACCGCACCGGCCGGATCAACTTCGCCGACCTGCAGTCCGAGCGGCGCTACGGCCGGATGGCCGCCTACGCCCAGTCGAAGCTGGCGAACCTCATGTTCACCTATGAGCTGCAGCGGCGGCTGCACGCCGCCGGAGCGCCGACGGCGGCCCTGGCCGCGCATCCCGGCGCGGCGTTCACCGAACTGACCCGCAACCTGCCCGGCGTGATCAAGGCGACCTACCCGGCCATCGGCGGGCTGTTCAGCCAGAGCGCCGCCATGGGCGCACTGCCCACCCTGCGCGCGGCCACCGACCCGGCGGCGGCGGGTGGCGAGTACGACGGGCCGGGCGGGCTGGTGCAGTTCAAGGGCTACCCGGTGCGGGTCTCCTCGAACGCCAGGTCCCGCGACCGGGCCGCCCAGCAGCGGCTCTGGGCCGAGTCCGAGCGGCTTACCGGCGTGACGTACCCGGTGTGACCGGGTCTCAGGCCAGCCGCCCGTCCTTGACCTGGCAGGCAGCGCGGCCACTCCGCTTCCGTCACACTTCGTTATGCTCTGAGTGCTGTCCGTGACGAAGACTCAGAGTTCCCGAGGAGTGACGCGTGCTGCTGCTCGCCAGCCCCCGGACCACCCGTGCGCCCGCGCTGGTGCCGGCCCCGCCCGCGCCGCGCCCGGGCCGGCCCGCCCGCACCGGGAGCAGGCGGGCGGTGCTGGCGGCCGCGGCCCTGCTCGCGCTCGCGCTGGCCGGCTACGCGGCGGAGGTGGCGCTGCACCCGCTCCGCGACATGCTGACCTGGTTCGACCTGCGGGTGTACGTGGCCGCGGGGAACACGGCGGCGCACGCGCCCGGCCTGCTCTACGTCCGGCCGATGATGCCGGGCTTCCAGTTCACCTACACGCCCTTCGCGGCGCTGGTCTTCGCCGTCTGGGCCTGGGTGCCGTGGGCCACGCTGACCTGGCTGATGCTGGCCGCCAGCGTGGCCGCGCTCGGGCTGGCGGTGTGGCTGACCCTCGGCGCGCTGGGCTGGCGTGGCCGGCGCAGGCTGGCCGGGGTGCTCGCGCTGAGCGCGGTCGCGCTGTGGACCGAGCCGGTGCAGCGCACCCTGCACCTGGGCCAGATCGAACTGCTGCTGATGGCCCTGGTGATCGCGGACCTGTGCCTGGCCGACCGGCGGTGGTGGCAGGGCGCCGGGATCGGCCTGGCGGCCGGCATCAAGCTGGTGCCGCTGATCTTCATCCCTTACCTGCTGCTCACCCGCCGGTTCCGCCAGGCGGCGGTGGCCACGCTGACGTTCGGCGCGCTGGCCGGCGCGGGCTTCGCGGTGCTGCCGCAGGCCTCGTGGCAGTGGTGGTTCGGGCCGCGACTTCCTGCGGGCCGGCCGTACCGGCTTCGTCGGCTTCCTGGCGAACCAGTCGCTGCGCGGCATGTTCACCCGGCAGTCCGGCAGCCTGGCCGGCGGCCTGTGGTGGTGGGCGGCCGCGGCCGGCCTGGCCGCGGCGGCCGGGCTGATCACCGCCGCCCGGCTGCACCGGTCAGGCCGGCCGGTGCACGGCTGGCTCGCCTGCGCGCTCACCGGGCTGATCGTGTCGCCGGTGAGCTGGGACCACCACTGGGTGTGGGTGGCCCCCGCGCTGGCGGTGCTCGCCGATTCCGCGGTCCGGGCCACGCGTGCCGCGCGGTGGGCGTGCTGGGCGCTGCTGGCCGCGCTGGCGGCGGTGTACGGGGCGTGGCCGATGCTGGGCCGGCCGGGCCCGCTGGTGCCGTGGGGGCTGATCTGGTACGCGCCGGGCAGCGGCGCCGCGGGCAGCCATCCGTGGAACAGCGAGTACCACTGGCACGGTCTTGACTGGCTCGCGGGCAACGCCTACATCCTGGCCGGGCTCGTCGCGTTCGCCGTCGTCGCGGTGCTGGCCCGCCGCTGCATGCCGGTCCGCGCCACGCCGCGGCGCAGCGCCCCGCCGGCGGGCGTGCAGTATCTGATCGCCCAGTCCCGGACCGCGCCGCAGCGCGCCGACTGGCCCCGGGCCGGGCCCGAGGATCACCGCAGCCGGCGGCCCATCTCCTTGGCCGAGTAGCCGCCGAGGT
>CAWCKG010000067.1:0-14993 GCA_963795785.1 uncultured Actinomycetes bacterium | reverse complement strand
GCCGAGCACGACGTGCAGCTTGGCAAGCAGGGAGGTTTCGGAAAAGGGTTTTTCGAGGAGATGGACGTCGGGTTCCAGTACTCCCTGGAGGCCAAGCAGGCCGTGGGTGTAGCCGGACATATAGAGCACCCGGACCCTGCGGCCGCAGCCCGCGGAACGCGCTCGGCGACTTCCTTGCCCTGCATTCCGGGCATCACGACGTCGGTGAGCAGCACGTCCAGGCGCTGCCGTGCCCGCGGTCGCCAGGTTGATCGCCTGATAGCCGTTGGACGCCACCAGCACCTCGTAGCCATTGCGGGCGAGAATCCGCCGGGTTACCTCCCGCAGGGCCGCCTCGTCCTCCACGATGAGCACGACCTCGCCGCGGCCGCGCACCGGCCTGGGTGGCGGCTCTGGCGAGCAGCTGGACGGGGAGAGCCAGGTCGGCTGACCGGGGAGCAGCAGCCTGACGGTCGTGCCGATGCCGGGCTCGGAATAGATCCGGGCGCTCCCCCCGGCCTGGGTGATGATCCCGTACACGGTCGCCAGCCCGAGGCCGGATCCCTCGCCCTTGGGCTTGGTGCTATAGAACGGCTCGAATGCCCGGTCCACCACCTCGGCAGGACATCCCGGCGCCGGTGTCGCTCACTTTCACCGTGACATAACCGGCCGACGGCCAGGCCCGGCTGGTCGACGGTATAGACCTGGTCCACGTCGGTGTTCGCGGGTCCGACGGCTGGCTTCCCCCCCGCCGGGCATGGCATCGCGGGCGTTGACGGCGAGGTTGACCAGCACCTGCTCGATCTGCCCGGGCTCCGCGAGCACCGGGCACAGGTCGCCCTGCTCGACCGCCACAGTCTCGACGTGCTCGCCGAGGGTGCGCCAGCAGTTGCTCGAAGCTCGCCACCGTCTCGTTCAGATCCAGGACACGCGGCTGGACCACCTCCCGCCGCGCAAAAATAGAAGCTTCGGGACCAGCCCGGCGGCGCGGTCGGCGGCCCGCATCACCTGCTCGATGTCTGCCCGGACGGCTTCCCAGGCCTCCACCCGGGCAGTGCCGCTCTCGCCTCCTCGGCCACAAAAGCCGCATAGCTGGAGATGACGCCGAGCAGGTTGTTGAAGCCATGCGCCACCTCGCCCACTGGCTGGCCCAGGCTCTCCAGCCGCTGCGACTGGTGCAGTTGCCGCTCCAGCCGGTCGCGCTCGGCCTCGGCCCCCGCAGCCGTTCCCGCTCTGCCGCCACCGGCCAGCCGCTCGGTCGCGTCCCGTATGGCCGCCGTGATCAGGATGCCTTCCCCGGCGTCGATGGCCGACAGGGAGATCTCCGCCGGGAACGTGCTGCCGTCACGGCGCCGCCCGGCGAGTCTCACACCTGCCCGCATAGGCCGGGGCCGGGGACCCGCGGCGTATCCGGCCCGGTGGCCCGGACGCATGACCCGCATGATCTCGGGCACCAGGACTCCACCGTCTGCCCGACCAGATCGTCCCTGTGGTATCCGAACAGCCGCTCGACCTGCGCGTTGACCAGCGCAATCCGGCCGTCACCCTGACGCAGATCATCGCGTCCGGCGCCGCTTCCAGCAGTCCAAGGAACCGGCGGTCGGTCAGTTCCCGCATCGCCCGCACCCCCGCGGAGCTGACATCGAGGGCATCGTGTACCGGATACCCAGTGTCATGTGTCATGTAACATACAGTACGGATTGAATCACTCTAAGTGAAACCTCCTGGCGAGGGGGCGTGTGAGATCGCACTAGTCGCGCCCGCCGATAACTCCCGGCACGGGGGCGTGCCTTAGGCTTCGGTCCCGGAAGGGACCGAACATGACCGGCCTGTCCGATACGTCCGTCGCCGAAATGGCCGCCGCGCTCTGTGCCGCGCGCCGTTCCGGCATACCGATCGAGCCGCTGACCGATGCTCATCCGGCGATGTCGGTGCACGACGCCTACCGGGTCCAGCAGAACCTGCTGGCCCGCCTGCTGGCCGACGGCGACCGCATCGCCGGTTACAAGCTCGGCCTGACCAGCACGCCGATTCAGCGCATGTTCGGCCTGGATTCCCCGGACTTCGCCCCGGTCCTCGCCTCGCATGTGCACCCCGACGGCGCCGGGGTCGCGGCGGGCGGCTTCATCCATCCCCGGGCCGAGGCCGAGCAGGCCGGTGGACGGCACCGCCGCCTGCGGCTGGCCGGGATGGTGTTCACCCGCGACGGCGATGTGGTCGCGACCGGCGCTGGCGCGGCGGCGCTCGGCGGCCCGCTGCAGGCGGCCGCTGGCCGGCCCGGACGCTGGCCCGCCTGGTGAATCGCTGCGAGCAGGGCAGTTCATCATGACCGGCGCACTGCACGCGGCCCTGGACGTCGCCCCGGGTCAGTCCTACCTGGCTGAGGTGGACCGGCTCGGCGCGGTCACCCTCCGGGTCACCTGACCGGCGAACCGCGTCCGGCACCGGCGCGGCATAACCGCGCCTGGCCCGGTGGTTAGCAGTGTCCTGCAGTTCCTGTCAGGTGGTTAAGGCCGGCCGGAGAGAACGGCAAGTGTCATGCCGAAGGCAGTGCGGTTCGAGGAGTACGGCGGTATCGATGTCCTCAACGTGGTCGAGGTCCCGATGCCCGAGCCGGGACCGGGCCAGGTGCTGGTCCGGGTGAAGGCGGCCGGCATCAACCCCGGCGAGGCCAAGATCCGCGAAGGCATGCTGCATGCCCGGTGGCCCGCCACGTTCCCGTCCGGGCAGGGCAGCGACCTGGCCGGGATCGTGGCACGGCCCGGCCCGGGCGTGACCGGGTTCGCCGCGGGCGACGAGGTCATCGGGTTCACCGACGACCGGGCCAGCCAGGCCGAGTACGCCCTGATCGAGGCCGGGCACCTGACCGCCAAGCCGGCCGGCGTGCCGTGGCAGGTCGCGGGCTCGCTGTTCGTGGCCGGGGCCACCGCCTATGCCGCCGTGCGGGCGGTGGCGCTGACCGCGGGGGACACGGTCGCCGTGTCCGGGGCGGCGGGCGGCGTCGGCTCGATCGCCGTCCAGCTTGCCCGGCGGGCGGGCGCCACCGTGATCGGCCTGGCCTGCCGGCCAACCACGACTGGCTGGCTGGGCATGGGGTTATTCCGGTCAGCTACGGCGACGGTGCCGCGGACCGGATCCGGCAGGCCGCGGCAAAGGTCGACGCGTTCATCGACACGTTCGGCGCGAACTATGTCGAGCTCGCGCTTGACCTCGGTGTCGAGCCGTCCCGCATCGACACGATCGTTCGTTTCGACGCGGTGCAGCAGTACGGGGTCAAGGCTGAGGGCAACGCCGCGGGCGCCAGCGCCGCGGTGCTCGCCGAGCTGGCCGGGCTGATCGACGCGGGCGAGCTGGAGGTCCCGTGGCCGCGACCTTCCCGCTGGCTCAGGTGCGCGACGCCTACCGGCTGCTCGCAGCGGGCCACGTCCGCGGCAAGATCGTCCTGCTGACCTGACCGCTGGCTCGGGTCAGATCTCCCTGGCCCGCAGCCGGAGTACGGCGACCGCCACCGCCGCCCCGCTGGCCGCGACCGCCACCACGAAGGCCGGCAGGTAGTGCGACAGGTGCTGCGTTCCGCTGATCAGGGCGGCCGGGGCGTCGGTCAGGGCGCTGGGCAGCCAGCCGGAGACGGGGTGGTAGACACCCGCGACCGGGAGCACGAACAGCACGGCGAGCGCAATGCCGGCGGCCGCCAGCGTGCTGCGGACGATGCTCGCCGCGAAGGCGGTCACGGCGACGGCGTACCCCAGGTAGACGGCACCGCACAGCATCCCGGCGAGCATCCGGCCGGCCGCGGGCGCGCCGATCAGCAGATCGGTCTCGTACCACGCGGCGAGCGTGCCGAGAATGTAGGCGAGGGCGGCGGCCACCGCGTTCACGGTGAACCGCGGCATGACGAGCTGCCAGAACCCGGTGACCCTGGTGCGCAGGAAGATCGCCAGGCCGCGATGGGCGTCGAAGGTGAAGGCGCCGGCCGCGATGACGACCACCACGATGAGCCCGATGCCGGCCAGTTCGCCGAAGTAGCCGCTCAGCCGGCCGCGGGGGTGGGCGGCGGGAACGAGATGCGGACTCCGTTGCCGACATGGCGGAAAAGCTGGCTCTGGTATCTGGTGAGTACCGGTTCGAGCAGCCCGAAGAAGACGAAGACCGCGGCCAGGGTGAGGGCACGCGGCGTCCGCCGCAGCCGCAGCCACTCCAGGCGCCACAGGTTCATCCGGTGCCGCGGCAGCCGTGCCGTCGTGCTGGCCATCTCACTCCCCCGGACCGGCGACGGTCAGGGCCAGGAACGCCGATTCCAGGTCGGCGGCCACCGGCTCGCAGGAAACCTGGCGCGCGCCGCAGGCGGCGATCACCGCGGGGATGCCCCGCTCACCCGCCTCGATGCTGGTGGCGTCGACCCTGAGGGTGTCGGCGTCGACCGGCTCGGCCCGGGTCGCCCACGGCTCCCCGGCCAGCGCGGCGGCTACCGGGCGCAGGTCGCCGGCGATGCGGACCAGCCAGCTCGGCTCCAGGTAGGTGTCGATGAGGTCCTTGGTGGCGCCCTGGTAGAGCAGCCGGCCGTCACGCAGGATGCCCACCTGGTCGGCGATCCGCTGCACGTCGGACAGGATGTGGCTGGAGAAGATCACGGTCCGGCGCCCGCGCATCGCGGCGACCAGGCTGAGCATTTCCGCGCGCCCGGCCGGGTCCAGCGCCGAGGTCGGCTCGTCGAGTATCAGCAACTCGGGCTCGCCGACCAGGGCACAGGCCAGCCCCAGTCGCTGGACCATGCCGCGGGAGAATCCGCCGACCCGCGGGCCAGCCACGCCGGCGAGGCCCGCGGCCGCCAGCGCGGTGGCTACCGCCGCGCTCCCCGCGGCGGGCGCGACGAGCGATCTGGCCAGGTCCGTCACCTCGGCGGCGGTCAGCCAGCCGTCGAACTCGGGCACGTCCGGGCAGACCGCGACCCGGTTGCGCGCGATGCGCAAGCCGATCGTGCCGCGGTCGGGCCGCCGGATCGCCGACAGCAGCGACAGCAGCGTCGTCTTGCCCGCACCGTTCGGCCCGACGAGCCCGTAGACCGAGCCGCGCGGCACCACCAGGTCGACGTCGAACAGTCCAGCCCCGCCGTAGTCCCTGGTGAGCCCGCTCGTGGTCACGACCGGCTGGCAGCCGGCGGGCAGCCCCTCGCCAGGCGCCCCAGGCGTCACCAGCGGGCGCCCCTCAGCGGGTGAGCGCCCCGCCACGGGCGGGCGCCCCACCACGGGCGGCCGAGGCTCCCCCGGTGACGTCGGCTCCGCCGGAGCCTGCTGCGCCGGAACCTGCTGCGCCGACGCCACCTGACCGTCCTGGCCCCGGTCACGGCCGACGAACAGGTAGATCAGCGCACCGATCGGAGCGCTGATGAACAGGATCACGAGCACCCAGACCCACTTGGGCACGTTGCGCACGGACTTGGCCCTGGCCAGGTCGATCAGGCAGTAGACGTCGAGCGCGACGACCAGCACGAGCAGCGGCACCAGCGCGAGCAGCAGGCCGGCCTGCGGTCTCGCCCGCGCCACCGGCCGCGGCCGCTAGCAGGTTGTTCGGCATGAACGGCACCTCTGCACGGCTCGCTTGCCCACCAGGAACTCGTCAGCCCGGCTGCGGCGGCAGCAGACCCACCGCCACTCTCAGATATGAGAACGTTAGCAGCATTGAGACCAGGCGGCCAGCGGGCCAGGCCGGCCGCCCCGCACCTGGCCGGTGCCGCAGGGCAGGGCATAATCGCGGCGCCGCCACTGTTGGCTGAAGCGTCGCAGTCCCGCCTACCCCGAGGGGCCAATTCCCGTGACCGTGCATGACATAGCCGTCAAAACCCTCAGCGGCCAGGACGCGTCCCTGGGCGATCTGGCCGGCAACACCCTGCTCGTGGTGAACGTCGCGTCGAAGTGCGGCCTGACCCCGCAGTACGCCGGGCTGCAGCGGCTGCACGACCAGTTCAGCGAGCGCGGGTTCGCGGTCGTCGGCTTCCCCTGCAACCAGTTCGGCGGCCAGGAGCCCGGCACCCCGGAAGAGATCGGTGAGTTCTGCTCGGTCAACTACGGGGTCAGCTTCCCGATGTTCGAGAAGATCGAGGTCAACGGCCCGGGCCGGCACCCGCTCTACACCGAGCTGACCACGGTGCCCGACGAAGCCGGCGAGGCGGGCGACATCCAGTGGAACTTCGAGAAGTTCCTGGTCGCCCCGGACGGGACGGTCATCGCCCGGTTCCGCCCGCTGACCGAGCCCGAGGACCCGGCACTCGTCTCCGCCATCGAGGCCAACCTTCCCGGCTGAGCAGACGGGGACGATGGCCGGCGTAGCGGCCCGTGTCAGGCCGGCGACCGCGGCCGACGCGGGCGCGGTGGCCGGCCTCGCCGGGGAACTGGCCCAGTCGTTCGCCTTCGCCAGGGCCAGCTTCGACGAGCACTACCCGGCGCTGCTCGCGGCCGGGCACGCCTGCCTGCTCGTCGCGGACACGGGGGCGGACTGCGCCGGGTACCTGCTGGGCTTCGAGCACCTGACCTTCTACGCGAACGGCCGGGTGGCCTGGGTGGAGGAGGTGTTCGTCCGCGGCGACCTGCGCGGGCGCGGCATCGGCCGGGCCCTGATGGCTGCGTTCGAAGACTGGGCGCAGCGGCGCGGCTGCGCGCTCGCCGCGCTCGCGACCCGGCGGGCGGCGCCGTTCTACCGCGCGCTGGGGTACCAGGAGTCGGCCGCCTACCTGCGCAAGCTCCTGACCGGCCCGGACTGACGGCCCGGAGTCATTCCGCCGCGCGCAGCACCTTGCGGGGGTGCGAGCCGTCGACGTAACCCACGAACGGCGGGTAGATGTTGTAGCCCAGCAGTTCCTGGAGCCGTTCCGGCAGCTGGCGGACGATGTCGCGGGGCACGGCGAGGCAGTGGTTCTCCTGCGGGCGCAGCCAGGCGGCCGCGTACTCCAAGATCACCCCGAGTCGCGGCCTGCTGGTCTGGTTGGCCCCGCCGCCGTGCCAGAGGCTGCCGAGGTAGAACATGGCCGAGCCCGGTGACATCGCCGCGGCCAGGACCGGATCCCCGGGACCTGGCTGCCGCCCGGGCTCCCACCGGTGGCTGCCCGGAACGTACCTGGTGGCGCCGTTCTCCTCGGTGAACTCATCGAGCGGCCACATCGTGTTGAGCACGACCGGCGGGTGCGGCTCCGGCAGCGGGTAGATCGCGTCGTCCCGGTGCAGCATCTGCGCGCTCTCCCCGGGCCCGATGCGGATGCCCACCGGGGCGCTGAGCTGGTAGTGCCCGAGCACCTGGTCAAGCACCGCGAGCAGCAGCGGATGCACCGCCAGCCGGTCGAACGTCCGGGTCTTGGCGAACAGGGCATACACCCGCTGGGTGTCGAAGCCCTCGAACTCGTTGCGGCCCGCCGGGGTCGCGGCCAGGATCCGGCCCAGGTCGGCCCGGGCGTCCGCGACGTCCCGGTCGCTCATCAGCCCGGTGACGATCACGTAGCCGTCGCTGGTCAGCCGCTGCGCCACGTCCTGGCCGGTGCACGTCGCGCCTGGCAAGGTCGCCATCGAGCGAAGCGTAGACCACGCGGGCCCGCAGGCAAATAGGCTCCTTCTCAACAGGAGGTCCCAGTGCACAGCAGGCAGTACGGCCAGGACGTGCTCGCGGCGGGCAGGCAGCGCCGGGCCAGGGAACTGCCGCGGATCCCGGCGGAGCACGGCCTGGTCGTCGAGGATGCCACCGGCCGGTTCTGCGGGGCCGTGGTGCTATGCGAGAAGGACGCGGTCACCCTGGAGGACCGGCACGGCAACCGGCGGGTGTTCCCGCTCGGCCAGGCCGCGTTCCTGCTGGAAGGTGAGCCGGTCATGCTGGTCAGGCCCGCCAGCGGCGCTGCGGGCGGGCGCCGCGGCGCGCACCGCTTCCGGCTCGGTCGCCGCCCCGCCCGGCCGGGCCAGAGTGGCCCGGGCGAGCCGGATCTATGTCGAGGGCCGCCACGACGCGGAACTGGTGGAGAAGATCTGGGGGGATGATCTGCGCGATGTCGGCGTGGTCGTCGAATACCTCGGCGGCATCGACGACCTGCCCGCGATCGTGGCGCAGTTCCGCCCCGAGCCCAGGTGCAGGCTGGGCGTCCTGGTCGACCACCTGGTGGCCGGGTCGAAGGAGAGCCGGCTCGCCGCCGCCGTGCAATCCCCGGACGTGCTCGTGGTCGGCCATCCCTTCATCGATGTGTGGGCGGCGGTCAAGCCGGCCGCGCTGGGCATCACCGGCTGGCCGCGGATTCCCCCGGGCACCCCGTGGAAGGAAGGCGTGCTGGCGGCGCTCGGCTGGCCGCCGGACACCGCCGCGGCATGGCAGCGGATCCTCCGCGCGGTGACCAGCTTCGCCGACCTCGAACCGGTGTTCCTGCGCCAGGTCGAGGAACTGATCGACTTCGTCACCGCGCCCGGCAGCCACTGACCACGGAGCCAGGGGGGCGTCCCCGGGCTGGCACGGCCCAGGCCCCGTGACGGAGGAACGGGGCCTGTAGGCCAGCGGGGGGTTCCGGGGGGTCGTCCCCCCGGGCTGGCGAGCGGCCATCGGGCATGATGGCGGCGTGCCGTCCTACGCGCACTTCGCTCTGTTCTACGACCAGATCATGGGCGACCGCAGCGCCATCATCGAGCGGGTCCGTGGCTATCTGCGGCGCTACCAGCCGGACGCCGGCTCGCTGCTGGAACTGGGCTGCGGCACCGGTGCTGTGCTCGCCGGGCTGCCCGGCGGGCTGGACCTCACCGGCATCGACCTGTCGCCGGAGATGCTCGCCGCCGCCGCGGCGAAGCTCACCGGGGTGCGCCTGGTGGCGGCGGACATCACCGGGTTCTCCCTCGGCACCCGGTTCGACGTGGTGATCTGCGTCTTCGACACGCTCAACCACCTGCCGACGTTCGATGCCTGGGTGGCGATGTTCGGCCAGGTGGACGCGCACCTGGTGGAGGGGGGCCTGTTCGTCTTCGACGTCAACACGGTCGGCCGGCTGCGCCGGCTGGCAGCCGCCCCCGGCTATGTCGAGGACTTCGGCCCGCACACGCTGGTCATGGACGTGGCGGCGGGCGAGAACGGCGTGTTCCCCTGGGACGTGCGGATCTTCGAGCGGGTCGAGGGCGATACGTTCCGGCTGCACCACGAGCGGATCGGGGAACTCGGCGTGCCGCTCGCCAGGATCCACGAGGCGCTCGCGCCCCGCTTCGACCTGCTTGAGGTGACCAACACCGAGGGCCGCCCGGCGAACGACGAATCCGACCGGGCGTACTTCGTCTACCGGCACCGCGCGCCGGCGGCACCCGCGGCCGCCGCCGGCTGACCCGGATGGATGGCGAGGCAGTGACCGGCTATGTGTTCCGGCCGCCGTACGCCGCACCCGAGTCACGGGCGGGCCGGCCGCCCCGGCCCCGCACGGAGACTCATCCCGGGATGCTGATCGACCGCGACGTGGCCGTGCCGGTTTCTCCGGGTGAGCCTCTCTACGCCGACGTCTACCGCCCCGACTCGCCGGTTCCCGCGGCACCACTGATCGCCTGGTCGCCGTATGGCAAACACAACCCGGCACCGATCGGCATCCTCTACCCCCGCAGCGGCGTCAAGGCCGAGCACACCTCACCGCTCACCACCTTCGAGGCTCCCGACCCGCAGTACTGGGTGCCGCACGGGTACGCGATCGTCGTCGCGGACATCCCGGGCACCTGGTACTCCCGTGGCCGGGCGACCTACTGCTCGCCGGCGGAGGCGCAGGCGTTCGCGCAGCTCATCGAGTGGGCCGGGACCCAGCCGTGGAGCAACGGGCGGGTGGGCCTGTCCGGGGTGTCGTACCTGACCACCTCGCAGTGGCGGGTCGCCGAGCTGAGCCCGCCGCACCTGGCGGCGATCAACCCATGGGAGGGCTGGTCCGACACCTACCGTGAGGTCGTCAGGCACGGCGGGATCCCGGAGACGTGGTTCTGGCCGTACATCTGGCAGCGCTGGGGCGCCAGCGTGACCGAGATCGAGGACCTGGCCGCCGAGACCGCCGCCCACCCGTTCTACGACGGCTTCTGGCGGTCCAAGAGCGCGGACCTGGAGAAGATCACCGTGCCGGCCTTCGTCGTGGCGAGCTGGTCCGACCACGGGCTGCACTCCCGCGGCACCCTCGAAGGGTTCCGGCGGATCTCCTCGGCGCACAAGTGGCTCGACGTGCACGGCCGCAAGAAGTGGGCCTACTACTACGACCCGGACTCGGTCGAGCGCCAGCGGGTCTTCTTCGACTACTTCCTGCTCGGCCGGGGGCCCGGGCCGGTGGACTGGCCGGCCGTCCGGATGGAGGCACGCGAGTCGTACTACCGGGGCAGGCACCGGACGGCCAGCCAGTGGCCGCCGGCCGAGACCGAGTACCGCACGCTCTACCTGCGCGCCCCGGCGGGCGCGGGCGCGGCGGGCGCGGGCGCGCCGGGCACCCTGGCGGCCGAGCCGGGCGGCACGCTGGAGCAGGTCAGCTACGACAGTCTGGGCTCCGGTCTGGCGCCGCGCCGGGCCGAGTTCGAGATCACCTTCGCCGCCCCGGCCGAGCTGATCGGCCACACGACGGCCACGCTGTACCTGTCCTCGCCGGAGGCGGAGGACCTCGACGTCTTCGTGGCACTGTTCAAGCTGGACGCTGGCGGGGCGCAGGTGGGCTTCCCGTACTACGCCCAGTTCGAGGACGGCCCGGCGGCGGTCGGCTGGCAGCGGGCCTCACACCGGGAACTCGATCCCGCGCGGTCCACGCCGTACCTGCCGGTGCTGGCGCACCAGCGCGCGCTGCCGGTACCGGCCGGTGAGATCGTCCGGCTCGACATCGAGGTGCTGCCCTCGGGCACGCGTTTCGAAGCGGGCGAGAAGCTGCTGCTGGTGGTCCAGGGCACCGACGTGAACCGCTACCCCAGGCCGGCCGTGTATGCCCGGCACGAGGACACCGTCAACAACGGCCCGCACGTCCTGCACACCGGCGGCCGGTTCGCTTCCCGGCTGGTCATCCCGGTGCTCCCCGCAGCCGGCTGAACCGCCGCTAGCCCGCTGCCGCCGGCCCCGCCAGCCTGGGCACGTCGGCCATCAGCCGCGCGGTGTAGTCGCTGGCGGGGTGGGCCAGGACCTGCCCGGCGGGCCCCGCCTCGACGATCTCGCCCTGCCGCAGCACCACGGCGACCTGGGCGACGCTGCGCACCAGCGCGAGGTTATGCGTGATGAAGACCATGGCGAGCTGGCGCCTGGCGGTCACGGTGCGGAGCAGTTCCACAATGACCGCCTGCACCGAGACGTCCAGGGCCGAGGTGACCTCGTCGCACACCAGCAGGTCCGGCTCCACCACCAGGGCGCGGGCGATCGCGACCCGCTGCCGTTCCCCGCCGGAGAGCTGATCGGGATACCGGTCCAGGAACCTGCTGCCCAGCGACACGTCGCCGAGCGCGGCGACCACGCGGCCGGCCTGCTCACCGCGGGACAGGCCCAGGAAACGCTGCAGCGGCTCGGCGACGATCTGGCCGATCGTCTTCCGCGGGTTGAGGGAGGTGTACGGGTTCTGGAAGACGTACTGGATCCGCTTCAGCACCGCTTGGGGCGGTGCCGGGCGCCGTGCGCCAGCGGGCTGCCGTGCAAGGCGATCTCGCCGGTCCAGTTGCGGTGCAGCCCGACGATGCACCGGGCCAGCGTCGTCTTGCCGGAGCCGGATTCGCCGACGATCGCGATGCAGGACCCCGGGGCACGTCCAGGTCGATGTCGAACAGCACCGGCACGTGCACCGTAGCTGGCGCACACGCCGCGCAGCGACAGCACCGCCGTGCCCGGCTCGGCGGTACCCAGGGCCGGGAGCGCCGCGCGGGCCGGCTGCCCGGCCGCGCATTCCGCCGCCCGCCAGCAGCGCACCGTCCGGCCGGCGACGATGATCTGGCTCCGGCCGCGGTCCCGGCACTGCGCCAGCGCCAGCGCGCAGCGGGGCGCGAAGCTGCAGCCGCGGCCGCGCTGCCCGGGCGCGGGCTGCTGCCCGTGTATCCCGGTCAGCAGCCTCGGCGCCGCTCGGGCGAGGGCACCGCGGCGAGCAGCCCGCGGGTATAGGGGTGCAGCGGCCGGCGGAACAGCGAGCGACGCGTGGCCCGACCTCCACGATCCGCCCCGCGTACATGACCGCCACCTCGGCCGCCAGTCCGCTGACCACCGCCAGGTCGTGGCTGACATAGACGGCCGCCACCCCGTACGATGGCACAGGCTGCGCACGTGTCGAGCACGTGGCGCTGGGTCGATACGTCGAGGCCGGTCGTCGGCTCGTCCAGCACGATCAGCGACGGCCGGCAGGCGAAGGCCATGGCCAGCGCGACCCGCTGCTGCTGGCCGCCGGAGAGCTGGTGCGGGTACCGCCGCAGCATGCCCGGCGCGGCTCGAGGCGCACCTCCCGCAGGACCTCGGCCACCCGGGCCTCGGGGTCAGCCCGGCCCCGGCGTGCACCCGCAGCGCCTCGCGCAGCTGGCTCCCGATCCGCAGCGTCGGGTTGAGCGCGGCCGACGGGTCCTGGGGCACGTAGCTGACCTTGGCCCCGCGCAGCCGCCGCAGCGCGCCGGGTGAGCGCGAGCAGGTCGATCCCGTCCAGCAGGACCGCGCCGCCGCTGATGTGACAGCCCGCGGCGGGCGTGGCCAAGCAGGGCCAGGGCGACCGTGGTCTTGCCCGACCCCGACTCGCCCACCAGGCCGAGCACCTCGCCGGCCCGCACGGCGAACGAGACCTCGCTGACCACGTCGGCCCGCGGCGGCCGCAGGCCGACCTCCAGGTCGCGCACCTCGAGCCGGGCCGCCCGGCCGGCTGGCCGGCGGGGTCCGGTGCCGCCGGCCCGCGCCCCGTCCGGCGCTCACGTCGTCCTGCCTCCGGCAGCCCGAGGTCGTCGAGCAGGGCCGCCTCCTCGGGCCTGCGGTCGACGCCGATCGCCACTCTGGCGACCGCGTCGGTGAAGGTGTTCGTGCCGATGGTGAGCAGCGCGATCAGCGCGGCCGGGACGACGACCGCCCACGGGTTGGCGGCAGCCCGGTCTGGTTCTCGTTGATCATGGTCCCCCAGTTCGGGCGCCGGCGGCGGCTGGCCGAAGCCGAGGAAGGCCAGCCCGGCGATGATCACGATCGAGTACGTCAGCCGGAGGCCGGTCTCGACCATGAGCGGCGCGACTCAGGTTGGGGATGATCTCCTTGGCCATCACCTTGCCGGGCGCATCCCCTGCAGCTCGACGGCCTTGACGAAGTCACGCTCGGAGATGTCCAGCGTGGCCGACCGCAGCACCCGGGCGACGGCGGGCGCATGTGAGAAGCCCACCGCCAGCACGATGAGCCACAGCTTCGGCCCGACGATGCTGACCAGCAGCAGAGCGAAGACGAGCTGCGGGAAGGCCAGAACGATGTCGACGGTCCGCATGATCAGTCCGTCGCTCCGCCCGCGCAGATAGGCGGCCGACACCCCGGCGGTGGCGCCGACCGCGATCCCGAACACCGTCGCGCAGCGGCCATCACGAGCAGCACCCAGCCGCCGTCGAGCACCCGGGAGAGCACGTCGCGCCCGAGAAGTCAGCGCCGAGCAGGAACTGCCCGGACGGCTTGCGCGAAGGCCAGGGCGACGAAGGCGTCGGGCGGTGCGGGGCCACCGACGGGCCGATGACCGCGATCAGCACGACGAGGCCGGCGAGGCCAGGCCGATGGCGCCCCGCGGCGTACGGACCGCCCGGCCGAGCACCGTGAGCCACTGGTGTCGCCGCATCCGGGTGGCGAGCGGCCTCGGCCTGCCGGCGGGCAGCGGGTTGCGTCGACGGCCATCGCTAACGGGCAATCCGGTCGCCGCGGGCTGGCGAGCAGGGCGATCACGTCGGTGAGGATGTTCATGAAGACGTAGAACGCCGCCAGTATCACGACGATGAGCTGGATCACCGGGATGTCACGATTCTGGACGGCGTAGTCGAGCCCCTGGCCGATGCCGGGGTAGGCAAAGACGTTCTCGACGATGACGATGCCGCCCGCCAGGTAGAGGAAGCTCAGCCCGATGACCTGGATCGTCGGGCGCGATGGCGTTCGGCAGGGCGTGCTTGACCACGATCTTCCACGCCGGGATGCCCTTCAGGCGGGCCATCTCCACGTAGTCCGACTCGAGGGACTCGACCATCGCGGCGCGCATCATCCGGAAGATGTAGGGGGCGATCACGATAACGAGCGTCGCTACCGGCAGGACCAAGAGCCCGGCTGGCTCCAGAAGTACGTGCCCGGGGGAGGAGCGACACCGCCGGAACAGGTGGCTGACGTTGGTCGAGAAGAGGATGATGAGGGCGATGCCGACGACGAACTCCGGCAGCGACGTTACCGCGAGGGCGACGACCGAGGCGACATGGTCGAACCAGCCGTCCTTGCGGAGCGCCGCGAGCGCTCCGAGTGCCATGCCGAGGACAGTGCCGATCCCCCCGGCGATGAACACGAGCCCCGAGGAGTCGACCAGCCTCGGGGCGACCTGGCCCCACACGGCTCACCGTTGGCGAGCGAGTTGCCGAGCTTGCCGGTGAACAGCCCGGACAACCAGATCCAGTACTGGTCGAACAGACCCGCGGTTGAGATGCAGCTTCTCCAGCGCGTGCACGCCGGGCCGGCGTCGCCGTTGCGCCCGAGGACCGCATAGGCCGCGTTGCCCGGCAGCATCTCGGTGGCCAGGAACACCACCACCGAGACGACGAATAGCGTGAACACTCCGACGGCGGCCCGGCGGCCGAGCAGCGACAGGACCGGATGAGCCGCACGGGACGGCTGCGGCGCGGCGCTACCCCGGGCTCCGCTTCCCCCGGGCTCCGCCGCAGTGCCGTACCGGCGCGCGCCATGGTGCCGCTCCCTCCCGCCAGCGTGGGCGGTGGAGTCCGCCAGCGCCCATCCCGTCGAGGCGCCTGCACCTCATCGTGCCCCACGGGCCCGGGCGAAAGCTGGCAACCTGGTGGATTGATCCTGGTTCCAGCGTAACCAGGCGGCTACGC
>CAWCKG010000066.1:0-17545 GCA_963795785.1 uncultured Actinomycetes bacterium | reverse complement strand
CCGGCGCCCTGGCGGGCGCCGGCCCGCTTCTTCGCCCAGTCGGTCAGGAGTTCGTGAAGACGTCCGAGCCGAACGGCTTGACCTGCGGCATCGCCGCGTCACCGAGGTGCGACAGCCCGAAGATGTCCTCGATGCGTGCGCAGCATCGAGTAGTGGTTGTAGTCGACGGTGCTGACCGTCCCCGGCTTGATGAACGGCGACAGCAGCACCGCGCCGACGCGCCGCCGCCCGGCCCGCTCATGCCCGGCTCGGCCGCGTTCGGGTGCGACGCCGACTTGCCCGGGGTCTCGCCGCAGCAGGCCGTGCTGGTGCTGCCCTCGTCGAAGGTGATGATGATGAGCCCGTCCTTGTAGGCGGGCGAGTGCATGATCTCCGGGATCCACATCTGCAGGAAGGCGTCGATCTCGGTCAGGCCGCCGGGCTCGCCGTTGGCGCACGGGCGCGTCGTGGCCGTCGATGCACAGGTTCGGCGAGAGCCACGAGAAGTTCGGCGTGCTGCGCGCCTTGGACAGGTCCCTCAGCAGCGGCTGGAACGACAGGATGTGCGCGTCGCAGTAGGCCTGGTTGCCGATCACCGACTCGAAGTACATGAAGCCCTCGTGCCGGGCCGCGTACTGGTCGGCGGCGGTGGCGCCCTCGGTGTCGTCGGGCTTGCCCACCTTCGGGTGGCCGCAGGCCGGGCCCTGCTTGGTCTGCGTGGTGTGGTCGCGGGCCGGGCTCGTTGCCCATGTCCTGGAGGTAGGCCTTCCAGGTCAAGTGGGCGGCCGACAGCTGGTTGCCGAGCGTCAGCACCGACGCCGGGTAGACGCAGCCGTTGCCGACCAGCTGGTGAACGGCGTCTCGATCACGTCGGCCGGCTTGAACGGGGTCCACACCCCGCAGTCGTTCTGCGTGGCGTGGTCCGGCGCCTGCCCGCTGATCTGGGCGATGTAGTTGTCGAGGCTGTCGTGGCCGACGGCGAAGTAGTTCTTGAGCAGCGCGCCCTCGTGACCGCAGGATCTTCGCCAGGTACGGGTCGGCCGACGGGTCGCCGAAGCTCTGGCTGAGACCCTCGTTCTCCAGCTCGATGACCCAGACGTGCTTGATCGGGGGCAGCTGGAACGGCTGGGGCGTGGTGCCCGCGGTCGCCATTCCCGCCCAGGCCAGCGAGACCGGGAGCACGGCCGCGGTCACGGTGGCCGCCAGCTTTCCGCGGTGTCGCAGCAGATGCCGGATGTGCAGCACTCGTTCCTCCTCACGAGAGCGCCGCCCCGGCAGGCTGCGAAGCGTTCCGGCGGGACGGCACGGGCAGTCGCGAGCAGGTTCGCAGGAGCCGCTGAACAACTCATGACACCGGCGTAGCGGGCGGCACACACCAGGAGAAACGGTTCACGCCACGCGGCGGCGGACCAACCGGGCGCTTCGGCCCGGTCATGCCGCGCGGTGCCGGACCAGCCAGATGGTCGCGGCGCCGAGCAGCAGGGCCAGGGCCAGCAGCCAGCCACCCTCGATGAGCTGGAAGTGCCAGAACCGGCTCTCCGGCTGGTAGCTGATCCACTCGGTGTAACCGCTCCGCGCCAGCCGGGCCTGCAGCGCGCTCGTCGTGGCGGTGGCACCCTTCGGCTGGAACAGCAGCGCGTGCAGCGCCGACATGTTGACCGGCCCCCCGCCAGGCCCGCTCCAGCGAACGTGGATCCAGGCGCGGGCCGGCACGGTGGCCGCCCCGTGGCCGAGGGCCTTCACGGTGATCGCGGCCTGGTACCGCCAGCGCAGGAACGTCGCGGTGACGATGGCCAGCCCGGCCCAGGCCGCCATCGCCGTGGCCATCGCGGGCACGGTCCGCCGGATCGCCACGCCGGCGAACGCGCCGAGGGCGAAGGCGATCAGCGTCCAGGCCGGGAAGACGATCCCGGTCAGCGCGAAGACGTTGGGCGCCATCAGGCTCCAGCCCTGCGCGAAGAACGGCGCGACCCACCAGGAGAGCGTCAGGCTGGTGGCCCCCGCGGCAACGGTCACCACCGCGGCGACCAGCACCAGCTTGGCGATCACCCACCGGGTCCGCCCGGTGCCCTGGGTCCAGGCGAACCGGAACGTCCCGGTCTCCAGCTCGCGGGCCAGTAGCGGCGCCCCGGTGAACACGCCCACGAACAGCGGCACGATCTGCATGAGGACGAGCCCGTTGTTGCGCCAGACGTCGTAGTCGTTGTTGAACACCCCCACCGCCGTGGCGCACCGGGCAGCGGTGAGCGGGTGGCAGGTGTCCAGGCCGAGGCTGCTCAGCGCCGAGCGCATGTGCAGCCCGGTGACCAGCATGTAGCCGATCATCAGGCCGAGCACGCCGCAGGCTCCGGCGAGCGCGGCACGGTGCTGCCGCCAGGTAACCCAGCCCATGCCGAACCGCGGAGCCGAGCCCAGCGAGGCGGGCGGGTGTGCGGTTGTCGCCATCGAAGCGCTTCTCCTCGTCCGGGCTCAGGCGGCCTTGTTGCGGACCAGCCAGACGGTGCCCGCGAGCAGGATCAGCGACAGCGCGAGCAGCCAGCCGCCCTCGATGAGCTGGAAGTGCCAGTACCTGCTCACCGGCTGGTAGAGCCACCACTGCGTGTAGTGGTGGGCAGCGAGGTAGGCCGTCCCCACGTTCGGGTTCTTCGAGTTCTGCACGGATACCGGCGCGTGCGCCATCACGTTCTCGACCGTCTGCTGGCTCACCGGCTTGCCGTTCGGGCCGGTGTACCACTGGGCCCACGACCAGTTGTTGGCGAAGCTGGGGGTGCTGGCCTTGGCGCTCCCGGCGACCAGCGGCGCCTGGTAGTGCTTGCGCAGAAACACGAACGTCGCGAAGAAGAGCCCGGTCCAGGCGGCCATCGCGGCGGCCATGGCGGGCACCGTGCGCCTGATCAGCGCCCCGGCGGCCACGCCGAGCGCGAAGGCCAGCAGGGTCCACGCCGCGAAGTCGACCCCGCGCAGGTCGAACAGCTGCGGCGCGAGCCCGCCGTCCAGGCCCTGGGCGAACCACGGCTGGAAGTACCAGGAGAACAGCAGGCTGAACGCTTCGGCCGCCACGGTGACCGTGACGGCGAGCAGCGCCAGCTTGGCGATCACCCAGCGCGTCCGCCCGCACCCCTGGGTCCAGGCGAACCGGAACGTCCCGGTCTCCAGCTCCCGCGCCAGCACCGGCCCGCCGACGAACACCCCGACGAGCACCGGGATCACCTGCAAGAAGCCGGTCATGGTCTGCGCGGTGGGGTAGTAGTCGCTGGTGACCAGGCTCGCTGGTCAACCCGCAAGCCGCGGACCTGGCCGGGTGGCAGGACGTCACGCTGGCGTAGCCACTGTGGATCTTCAGGCCCATGACCAGCAGGTACAGGCCCACGCCGCCGAGCAGCACGGCCACCCCGGCCAGCGCCACCCGGTGCTGCCGCCAGGTGACCCAGACCAGCCTGGTCCACGGCACCGGGCGCGGCCGGGTGGCCGGTGGCGCGGGCGCGGCGACGGCGGTCATGCCGTGACCCCGCTGCCGTGCGCCACCCGCGCCACCGGCCCGGGCAGCGCGACGGCGCCCGGCTCACGCAGGTAGGCCAGGACGAGTTCCTCCAGGCCAACCGGGTGGGCCTCCCAGCCGGACGGCGCCGGCTCCGCCGCCGTCTTGTTCCTGACCAGCAGGTGGGCCACGGTTCCGGCGCGGCGGGCATACACCACCGCCAGCCGTTCTGCCACATCGTCGGCTGCCGCCGCCGGGCCGGTCAGCGTGCTGTGCCCGGCCAGCAGTCCCTCTACCTCTCCGGCCACCTGCACCTGGCCGTGGGACAGCACGATCAGGTAGTCGGCCAACCGCTCCAGGTCGGCGATCACGTGCGAGGACAGCACCACCGACAGCCCGTCCTCGGCCACCGCCGCCATGAGCGAGGCCATGAAGTCGTGCCGGGCCAGCGGGTCGAGGCTGGACAGCGGCTCGTCGAGGACCAGCAGCCGGGGCCGCCTGGCCACCGCGACGGTGAGCGCGAGCTGGGCCTGCTGGCCGCCGGACAGCTTGCCGACCTTGCGGCCCAGCGGGATGCCCAGCTCCTTCAGCCGGGTCTCGGCGCGCTGCTGGTCCCAGCGCCGGTTCAGGTTCCGGGTCAGGTGCAGCATGTCGGCCACGGACAGGTTCTTGTACAGCGGCGCGTCCTGGGCCACGAACGCGATCTGGTCCAGGGCGGCCGGTGACCCGGCGGGCTCGCTGCCCAGCACCGTGATCCGGCCGGTGGTCGGCGTGGTCAGGCCGACCGACATGTGCAGCAGCGTGGTCTTGCCCGCGCCGTTCGGGCCGACCAGCGCCACGACGTAGCCGGCCGGGATCGCGAGCGCGGCGTCCTTCAGCGCCCAGGTCCGCCCGTAGCGCTTGCCGAGCCCGGAGGTCTCGATGACGTTCATGCCACTCCCTCCGCAGGCCTACCTGCCTGGCTGCGGCCGCCGTCACGAGCGCCAGGCACCGGGGTCTCGCCGCGACGGTCATGGCGCTGCTGTTCCGGGGGGACGACCCCCCGATCCCCCCGAAATCCCGCAGCGCGCTGGTGAACAGTGCGACCATCCCCGCCTCGTCCAGCCCGGCGGCGTCGGCGGTGCGCAGCCAGATCAGCAGGGTCTTGCGCAACGCGGTCAGCTCGGGCAGCCCGACGGTGCCCGGGGTGCCCCGCACGAACGTGCCCTGCCCCGGCCGGCCGGCCGCCAGCCCCCGGTGTTCCAGCTCGCGGTAGGCCTTCAGCACCGTGTTCGGGTTGATGGCCAGCGAGCTGACCACCTCCTTGACGGTGGGCAGCCGGTCCCCCTGCCCCAGGTAACCGAGCCGGAGCGCGTGCTCCACCTGCTGCACGAGCTGCAGGTAGGTCGGCACGCCGCTGGCGTGGTCCAGCCGGAACACGATCGGCGAGGCCGATCCGCGCTCCCCCGGCCCGGCCGGCTCGATCTGTTTATCTATAGTCATAGGTAAATGATATGAAGCCCGGCGCCGCTGTCAAGCGCGGCTACACTGCCGCAGGTGGCAGCCCAGTTCGACAGCATCCGTACCGAGCGCCTGCTGATGCGGCGCTGGCGGGACGCCGACCGCGGGCCGTTCGCGGCGATGAACGCCGACCCGGAGGTCATGCGCTACTTCCCGGCCGCCCTGGACCGCGCGGCCAGCGACGGCTACATCGACCGGATGGAGGCACTGTTCCAGCGCCAGGGGTTCGGGCTGTGGGCGCTGGAGGAGGCGGCGACCGGCCGGTTCCTCGGGTTCACCGGGCTGAACCCGATGCCACCGGGCGTGCCCGGCGCGGGCGGCATGGAGGTGGGCTGGCGGCTGGCCGCGCACGCCTGGCACCAGGGGTTCGCCACCGAGGCAGCCACCGCCGCGGTCGGCGTGGGTTTCGGCGGGGCCGGGCTGGCCGAGATCTGGTCCATGACGGCCGTCAGCAACGAACCGTCCCAGGCCGTGATGCGGCGGCTTGGCATGACGCTGCAGGCGTACTTCGACCACCCGAGGATCGAGCCCGGCCATCCGCTGCGCCCGCACGTGGCCTACCGGCTGGGCCGCCCGGCGACATGATGAGAACGTTTGCGGCAAATGCTGGCCGCCCTGTCCGGTCCGCAATAGTGTCGGACCATGAGCGAAACGTTGCCGTTGTTCCCACTCGGCACGGTGCTCTTCCCCGGCCTGCTGCTGCCGCTGCACATCTTCGAGGAGCGCTACCGGCAGCTCGTCCGTGACCTGACGGCGGGGCCGGAGCCGCGCCGGTTCGGCGTGATCGCGATCCGCCAGGGCCGCGAGACGGGCGTGGACGGGATCCAGGCGCTGCACGAGATCGGCTGCACCGCGACGCTGCGCCAGGTCAAGGAGCTTGACGACGGCCGGTACGACATCGTCACGGTCGGCGCGGACCGGTTCCGGCTGGTGAGCGTGGACGACTCCAGGCCCTACCTGCAGGGGGAGGTGGACCTGCTCACCGAGGAGGCCGGCGAGGAAACCGCGGCGGGCCAGGCGGCGCGGGTGGTCCGGGACGGGTTCCGCGCGTACCTGAGTTCCCTCGCCGAGCGCGGCGTCACCCAGATCAGCGCTCCCGAACTGCCCGCCGACCCGGTCACCCTGTCCTACCTGGTCGGCGCCTCGATGATCATCGACCTCAGCGACCGGCAGACGCTGCTCGCCGAGCCCGACGCGCTGCACCGGCTGGCCGCCGAGCGCACCCTGCTGTCCCGCGAGCTGACCATGCTGCGCACCCTCACCGCCACGCCGGCCCCGGACCTGAGGAACTCCCCCTACAGTTCCAACTGAGTGGCTCCTATTCCAGACGTGCCGCCCCTGGCGTGGCCGCCGGGCGCTGCGCGACGATGGGGCGAGCCCGTACGGCAGAGGAGTCCGATGATCTTCATCACCGCCAAGTTCCAGGTACTGCCCGAGCACGCCGACGCCTGGCCGCAGATCTCCGCCGAGTTCACCGAGGCGACCCGCGCCGAACCGGGCTGCCTGTGGTTCGACTGGTCCAGGAGCCTGGCGGACCCGGCCGAGTATGTGCTGGTCGAGGCGTTCCGCGACGGCGATGCCGGGGCCGCGCACGTCCAGTCCGAGCACTTCAAGAGCCGCCCAGCGGACGCTGCCACCCTTCCTCGCGCGGACACCGAAGATCGTCAACATGACCCTGCCGCAGGACGACTGGTCCCTGCTCGGCGAGATGGCGATCCCCGAGGGCCGCTGAGAACCGGGGGCGGCTGGGCGCACGCCGGCCGGGGGTGATTGTCTGGTCCCTGACGGCGATGCGAAAGGGGCTTACATCATGGTCGGCACAACGCGCCCGGGACCGGTGCTGATCACCGGCTGCTCGTCGGGGATCGGCCGCGCGGCGGCGCTCAGCCTGCACCAGGCGGGCTTCACCGTGTACGCGACGGCCAGGCAGACCAGCGCCCTCGCCGAGCTGAGCGGCCTCGGCCTGCGCACGCTGGCGCTGGATGTCACGGACGAGGAGTCCATGACGCAGGCCGTGGCCGCCGTCGAAGCCGACGCCGGAGCGGTCCGCGTGCTGATCAACAACGCGGGTTACGGGCTGTACGGGCCCGTCGAGCAGCAGCCGATGGCCGAGATACGGCGCCAGTTCGAGACCAACTTCTTCGGCCTGGTCCGGCTGACCCAGCTGGTCCTGCCCGGGATGCGCCGCCAGGGCCGGGGCCGGATCCTGAACGTCTCCTCGATGGGCGGCCGGATCACCCTGCCCGGCGGGGCGTTCTACCACGCATCGAAGTACGCGGTCGAGGCGCTCAGTGACGCGCTGCGGATGGAGGTCGCCCAGTTCGGCATCGACGTCGTGCTGATCGAGCCGGGACCGGTGAAGACACCGTGGAACGACGTGGCCGCCGCGTCACTGTCGACGGCCGCGCCGTCCGCCACCGCGGCCCGGGCGGCGGGGCGGTACCGGCCGCGGGCCCGGATGGCGCGCCGCCCGGCCCGGCGCCGGCCGCGGACGGCGATCCGTACCGGGCGTACAAGGCCGCGGTCGGCGCCTCGTTCGCCCGGACCCAGGCGGGCCTGATGGGGCGCCTCGGCTCCACCTCGGAGGACATCGCCAGGGTCATCACGCAGGCGGTCACCGCGCGGCGGCCGCGGCCCCGGTACCTGATCAACCCGGTGGCCAAGAGCATCGTGGCGATGAACCGGATCCTCCCGGCGCGCGCCTACGACTCGGTGCTGCGCCGCCAGTACGGCCTCCCCCGCTGATCCCGGCCGGTCTTCCTCCGGCCGCTGATCCGGGCCGGCTTCCTCCGGCCCGCTGACCCCGGCCGGCAACCTGACCCGCTGGACGGCTACCGCGGCGGCGCCGGCCTGGCGAGAATGGTGCCCGTGGGAATGCGCATCCAGCAGGCCGGGGCGGCCACGGCGCCGGTGGTGGTGCTGCTGCACGGCTCGGGGCGGGCGGGGCGCATGTGGGGCCCGGCACTGACCGGCCTGTCCGGCGGGTGGCATGTCCTCGCCCCGGACCTGCCGGGATTCGGCCGGTCCGCGGGGCCGTTCACGGTCGCGGGCGCGGCCCAGGCGGTGGGCGACATGATCGCGGTGCAGACCGCGCCGGTGCACCTGTGCGGCCTGTCGCTGGGCGGCGTGATCGCGATACGCGTCGCCGCGCAACTCGGCTCCCAGGTGGCCAGCCTGATGGTCACCGGCACCCCGGTCGTGCCGGCCCGTGACCTGCCGGCGGCGCTGCGCCGGCTCCGGCGGCTGCCGGGGCCGCTGCTGCCGTTGTTCTCCGATGTCGGCGGGCGCCGGGAATGGCTGCGGATGCTCGACGAGCTGGAACACACCGACCTGCGCGGCTACCTGCCGCAGGTCACCGCCCGCGCGATGGTCGTCTGCGGCTCCCGCGACTGGCGCGCCATGACGGCCGCCTGCGAGCTGGCCGGCGGGCTCCCCGCGGGACAGCTCTGGATCGCGCCGCACCAGGGGCACAGCTGGCCGTCCACCTCACCCGAACTCTTCCAGAAGGTCCTCACCGGCTTCATCGGCGCGGCCGCCGCGCCCGGCGACCTGGCCACCGCCGGGCGCGCCTGACCCGCCCGGCGCGAGGCGGGCCCAGGCTCAGGGGCTGCCGAGCGCCTCGGCCCACTCCCGCACCGACCAGGCCCGGATGACACCGTTCA
Source organism: uncultured Actinomycetes bacterium (assembly GCA_963795785.1). Classification (GTDB taxonomy): domain Bacteria; phylum Actinomycetota; class Actinomycetes; order Streptosporangiales; family Streptosporangiaceae; genus DASXKD01. Next base: position 8,926 of record CAWCKG010000066.1, on the reverse strand, counting down.
GCACGAACGGGTCGCCGCGGGCGAACCGTTCCGCGGCCTCGCGCGTGGTGAACACGGCCAGCGCACCGCTCCGGTCGGAGTACGGCCCGATGAGCAGCAGGGTGCCTTCGGCCTGGAACTCCTGCCAGCGGGCCCGGTGCGCCGCGAAATGCACCGGCGCGGTCTGCGCGACGTCCTCCGCGGACTCGTAGATCAGCACATACTTCATGGCGGCGGTCAGTCCGCGCCGGGCAGGACCCGCGGCTCGATCCGCTCCTCGCGCGCCTTGTCACCGTCGCGGGTGACCTGGTAGGTGCCCTTCCCCTTGACCTCGCTCAGCGTCTCGGCCAGCTCCGTGCCGCGGTACAGCAGGCCGGTCCCGTCGTCGGTGGCATAGCCGCCGGGCAGCGTCCCGTCGGCGACCAGGCCCTGGTAGAGCGGCCGGCGCTGCGCCTCGGAGTCGTAGTGCACCCCGTTGGAGTACGGCAGCAGGCCCAGTCCGTTGGTCACCGGCCGCAGGTCAGGCCCGAACGAGTCCGTGGTGCCGCCGACGTGCCAGCAGATGGAGCCCGCGGAGACCCCGGCGAGCACCACGCCCGCCTCCCACACCTGGCGGAAACTCTGGTCCAGGCCGTGCAGCCGCCACAGCGCGAGCAGGTTCGCCACGCTGCCCCCGCCGACCCAGACCACGTCCTGCTCCAGCAGCATCCCGGTCATGTCGCCGGTGCTGGGCATGGAGAACAGGCTCAGGTGGGTCACGTCGATGCCCTGCGCCCGGCCCGCGTCGCTGAGCCAGGCCTGGAACCAGCGCTGGTCGCCGCCGGCGGTGCCGACGTGGCACAGCCGGGGTGCCCGGCCGGTGACGCCCGACAGTTCGATGGCATGCAGCACCAGCGGGCTGAACTCGACTTCGGTGCGGCGGCCGCGGCGCAGGCCACCGGAGGTGGCGAGGATCGTGGGAGTGTCGGCGGGCATGACAGCAAAGCCTACGTGAGCCTGCCGCGGCGTCAGGGCAGCAGCCGGTCCCAGGTGACTGTCTGATCCAGGAACTCGGGGAACTTGCGCCGCGTGTGGCGGGCGCGGGATTCGATGTGCTCGCGCATCCGCTCCGCGGCGCCGTCGGCGTCGTGCTGCGCGATCGCCGCGTAGATCTCCTCGTGGGCGCGGAGGATGGCGGCCCGGCGGTCGCCGGGGTCGTCGATCCCGATCACGGTGCCGTCGAGGATGCCGAGCACCGCGTCCACGACGTAGGCGAACAGGACGTTGCCGGACGACCAGGCGAGCACCTCGTGGAAGCGCTTGTTGCTGTCCCGGAACGCCTCCCGGTCGCCGGTGCTCTCGCGCATCCGTGCGATGCTCGCGGCCAGCTCGGCGAGGTCATGCGCGCCGATGCGCTCGGCCGCGAGGCGGCTGAGCACCGGTTCCAGTGCCGCGCGGGCCTCCACGAGCATCCGGTACGGCGCCTGGTTGAGCTGCAGCAGCAGTTGCAGGGTGCCGGCCAGGTGGGCGGCCGCCGGGTTCATCAGGATGGGCCCGCCGCCGGGCCCCGGCTTGAGCGCGATGACGCCCTGGAATTCCAGCAGCCGCAGCGCCTCGCGCAGCGTCCCGCGGCCGGTCTCGTAGGTCTCCAGCATCACCCGTTCCGGCGGGAGCAGGTCACCCGGGCGCAGTCCGCCGCGCCCGATGTCGCGCACGATCCGCTGCGCCACCAGCATCGCCGCCTTCGGTGGACGGCTGCCGGTCAGCGGGGAACCACGGCGATCCGGCGCGGAACCGGGCCGCTGCGGAGCCGCCACCGCACCTCCCTGGAACGGCATCAGGGCCGGGTGAAGATGCGCCGCTCATCGCGCCTTCAACGTTATGAAACATGATCATTGATTAGGGCACGGAAAGCAATCGCGCGACGCCCGCCGGGCGCGACGATGACCGCCGGTGACCACGCCCAGGCCGGACAGGCCATCCGGCGCGAACCGCCGCACTGGACCGCGCGCAGCCGCAGCACGCAGAATCGGTGCCAGTGGGAGCGGGCGCGGCCGGCGCCGATGGCGGCGCCGGCATCGGGAAGGCGGTGGCATGAGCGAACTCAAGGCCGAGGTCGACCCGGCCGAGGTGGGCCTGGACGCCGGGCGGCTGCAGCGGATCGACCGGCACTTCGCCCGGTACGTGGACGACGGCCGCCTGCCGGGCTGGCTGGTCGCGGTGAGCCGCCGGGGCCGCCTGGCGCACGTGTCCTGGTACGGGTCGCGCGACATCGAAGCCGGGCTGCCGGTCGAGCCGGACACGCTGTGGCGCATCTACTCGATGACCAAGCCCGTCACCTCGGTCGCCGCGATGATGCTCTACGAGGAGGGCGCCTTCGAGCTCAGCGACCCGGTCAGCGCGTTCATCCCCGCCTTCGCCGGCGTTCGCGTCTACACCGGCGGGTCCGACCAGCGGCAGGTCACGGTCCCGGCCGCCGAACCGGTGCGGATCTGGCACCTGCTCACCCACACCGCCGGGCTCACCTACGGGTTCCTCCGGGTGCACCCGGTGGACGCGGTGTACCGGGGCGCCGGGTTCGAATGGTCCGTGCCCGCGGGCATGGACCTGGCCCAGGCATGCGAGGCGTGGGCGGGCTTCCCGCTGCTGTTCCAGCCCGGGACGGAATGGAACTACTCGGTCGCGACCGACGTGCTCGGCCGGGTGGTCGAGGTCGTCTCCGGGCAGCGCCTCGGCGAGTTCTTCCGGACGCAGGATCCTCGGCCCGCTCGGCATGACCGACACGGCCTTTCACGTCGACGACGACAGCGCCGGGCGGCTCGCCGCGCTGTACATGCCCGCCGCGGGCGGCAAGACCGCCCGGCTGGACACCCTGGGCCGGGTGGCGCACGGGCAGGCGCGGATCCACCTCGGCGGCGCCGGCCTGCTCTCGACGGCGGGCGACTACCACCGCTTCCTGCACATGCTGCTGGACACCCCGGGCAGCCCGGCGGGCGAACTGGACGGCACCCGGCTGCTCAGTCCACGCACCGTCGGCTACATGGGCCGCAACCACCTGCCCGGGGGCCTGGACCTGGAGGCCTTCGGCAGGCCGCTGTACGCCGAGTCCCCGTTCGCCGGGGTGGGTTTCGGCCTCGGCTTCGGCGTGGTCATCGATCCGGTGCTCAGCCGGGTGGTGTGCTCCGAAGGCGAGCTGACCTGGGGCGGCGCGGCGAGCACCACGTTCTGGCTCGACCGGCGCGAGGAACTGGCCGTGTCGTTCTACACCCAGCTGCTGCCATCCAGCACCTACCGGATCCGGCCGCAGCTCCGCCAGCTCGTCTACCAGGCGCTGACCGGCTGACCCCGCCGGCGGTAGCCGGTTTATTGTGCAATACGACAGATCGGGGGAATCTGATGCCGAAGATCGTCGTAGTTGGTGGCGGCCTCATCGGAATGGCGGCCGGGATGATGCTGGCCAAGGACGGCTGCGAGGTCACCGTCCTGGAGCGGGACAACGCGGCGGTGCCCGGCTCGCCGGGGGACGCCTGGCGGGACTGGGATCGCCGCGGCATCGCGCAGTTCCGGCAGCCGCATTACCTGCAGGCGGGCGGAAGCCACGTGCTGACCGCCGTGCTGCCCGACGTGGCGCAGGCGCTGCGGGACTCCGGCGCGACACGGTTCGACGTGATGCCCATGCTGCCCCCGTTCATCGAGGACCGGGCGCCGCGGGCGGGCGACGAGCGGTTCGTCACGACGACCGCCCGGCGCCCGGTGATCGAGTACGCGGTCGCCAGCACCGCGCAGCGCCACCTGGACATCCGCCGCGGCGTCACGGTCACCGAACTGCTCACCGGCGTTTCCGCCGCGCCTGGCGTGCCGCACGTGACCGGCGTGCGCACGTCCGGCGGCGAAGAACTGGCCTGCGACCTGGTCATCGACGCGATGGGCCGGCGCAGCGAGCTGCCCCGCTGGCTGGCGGCGCTGGGCGCCAGGCCGCTCACCGAGGAGGCGGAGGACTCCGGGTTCACCTACTACACCCGCTACTTCCGGTCGCCGGCGGGTGAGACCCCGGCCTTCATCACCGGCCTGCTGACGCCGTTCGACTCGCTTCTCCCTGCTGACGCTCCCGGGCGACGCCGGGACCTGGTCGGTGACCGTGTACATCTCCTCCAGGGACCAGGCGCTGAAGGACCTGCGGCACGAGGACAACTGGACCGGCCTGGTCGCCGCCTGCCCGCTGCACGCGCACCTGCTGGACGGCGAGCCGGTCAGCGAGATCCTCGCGATGAGCGGCATCGTGGACCGGAGCCGCCGCCTGGTGCTGGACGGCACCCCGGTGGCCACCGGGATCCTTCCCGTCGGCGACGCGCTGTGCTGCACGAACCCGTCCCTCGGCCGGGGCATGACGATGGGGTTCATGCACGCCGCGGGCACCGCCGAGGTGGTCAGGGAACACCTGGGCGACCCGCTCGCGCTCGCCGCCGCACACGACCGGATGAGCCAGGACCGGATCATCCCCTGGTACCGGCAGACGGTCGAGCTGGACCGGGAGCGCAAGCGGGAGATCGACGCGTCCATCGCGGGCGCCCCCGCGGCGCCGCAGGCCGCTCCGCCCGGTCACGACGGCGGGGACCCACCCGGACTGGCGGAGATCCAGGTGGGCATGCTGTACGACGCCGAGGTGTTCCGCGCCTTCATGGAGATCATCTCGCTGCTCGCGCTGCCCGGGAGATCATGGCCAGGCCCGGCTTCGCCGAGCGGCTCGCCAAGTCCGTGGCAGGCCGCGAGGCCTTCGTGATACCTGGCCCCTCCCGCGCGGACCTGCTGCGCTCGCTGGCCTGACCCGTTCGGCGGCCCGGTAGCCCCGGGCCTGCCGGTCCGGCGGGATGCCCGCTCTGCTTTGCTTGACGCGAGGAGGCCGCAGGGGTGAAGACCGCGTTCGTGCTCGGCGGCGGCGGGGTGCTCGGCGCCCACGAGGTGGGCATGCTCCGCGCGCTGTCCGAGGCCGGCATCGCCCCGGACGTCGTCGTGGGCACATCCGTGGGGGCGATCAACGGCGTGTTCGTGGCCGCCGACCCGGCGGGCGCCGCGGCGTGGCTGGCCGGCGCCTGGCAGGGTGAAGCGCTGCAGCAGGCGTTCAGCGAGACGATCTTCGGCCAGGTGGCCCGGCTGGCCCGCTCGGGCACGCACCTGCACTCGCTCGAACCGCTGCGCGCAGATGCTCGAGGCGGCGCTGCCCGGCCCCGACTTCGCCGACCTGCGGCTGCCGTTCCACTGCGTCGCGGCGAGCATCGAGCGGGCCAGCGCGCACTGGTTCTCCGCCGGGCCGGTCGTGCCCGCGGTGCTGGCCTCCTGCGCGGTGCCCGGGCTGCTGCCGCCCGTGGCGGTCGACGGTGAGCACTTCTTCGACGGCGGGCTGGTGGACTCCATCCCCGTGGGCAGGGCGCTGGCCCTGGGCGCCAGCACGGTGTACGTGCTGCATGTGGGCCGGATCGAGCGGCCGCTGACGGTGCCGCGCCGCCCCTGGGAGGTGGGCCTGGTGGCATTCGAGATCGCCCGGCGGCACCGGTTCCACGAGGAGATGGCGGCCCTGCCCGGTGACGTCCAGGTGCACGTGCTGCCGTCCGGGGCCGACAAGCGCCCGCCGGACCTCGCCCAGCTCCGGTACCGGGACAAGACCAGCGTCGTGGCCAGCATGGAGCGCGCATTCCAGGCATCCGCGCGGTATCTCGCCGAACAGGCCTGACTGTGCTTATCTGACTGTGCTCAGGTAACTGTGCCGGCCTGATCATCCCGGCCGGACGGTCCGGTGCCCTGACGGCGCGGCATCGAGGACGGGAGGCGGCCATGCTCCCACCCCGGCCGATCCGCCGGCTCGTGCTGGCGCCGCTGGCGGTCGTCATCGCCGTGGCGTTCCTCGTGCTGTTTCCGCTGCTCGCCCTGCTGGCGCTGATCTTCGGGGCGGTGGGGCGGTCGCGGCCGGGCCGGATGCGGGCGCTGCGGCTGCTGTTCTTCGCGCTGATCTGGCTCACCGCGGAGACGGCGGCGCTGTTCGTGTGCCTCGGCCTGTGGGTCGCCAGCGGGTTCGGCGGGCGGCTGCGCACCGAGCCGTACCAGGCCCGGCACTACGCGGTCATGAGGTGGTTCCTCGGCCGGCTGTACCGGTCGGCCACGAAGACCTTCCGGGTACGGGTCACCGTGGACGAGCCGGAACTCACCCCGGCCGAGCAGGCCGCCCGGCTGGCCCGGCCGGTCATCGTGCTCAGCAGGCACGCCGGGCCGGGCGACTCGTTCCTGCTGGTCCACCAGCTGCTCACCGTGTACGGCCGCCGCCCGCGGGTGGTCATGAAGGCGTCGCTGCAGTACGACCCCAGCCTGGACGTCATGGCCAACCGGCTGCCGAACGTGTTCATCTCCCGCCGTCACGCCGGTGAGCGGCTCTTCACCGACCAGATCGACCGGCTGGCCCGCGGCCTCGACCAGGCCGGCGCGCTGGTGATCTTCCCGGAGGGCGGCAACTGGACCCCGGGCCGGTGGCAGCGCGGCATCCGGCGGCTGGAACAGCTAGGCCGCCGCGACCTGGCCGCCCGGGCCCGGAGCATGCCCAACCTGCTGCCGCCGCGGGCCGGCGGGGCACTCGCGGCCATCACCGCCTGCCCCGGGGCCGACGTGATCTTCGTCGCGCACGCCGGCCTGGACCAGCTGGTCACCATCGCCGATGTCTGGCGGAGCCTGCCGATGGACCAGGTCGTGCACGCGAAGTGGTGGCGCGTCCCGGTCGGGGAGGTGCCGCGCGAGGCCGACCACGAGAGCCAGGTGCAGTGGCTCTACGACTGGTGGCAGCGCATCGACGCGTGGATCACCGCGAACCGGCCGGACACCGCCGCGGCCCCGGTCCTGTCCCCCGCAGTGATCAGCGGTGCGGCGCAGGGTCGCGGCCAGGCGCCGGGTGCCCGCCATCCCGGTGATCGCCGCGGGCTGGTCCTGCGCGGCGAACAGCCGCCAGCGCGCGGTCAGCCGGACGGCCGCCCCGGCGCCGTAACGGACCGACAGATGCGCGGTCACCCAGCCCGAGGATGGGTCCCAGCGGGCGGTGCCATCGGTCCGGGCGCCGGTGACCCAGGCCACGTTATGCAGCGTGACCAGGAGCCCGTGCCCGGAGCTGAACGTCACCGTGCCGCCGCGCAGCCCCCGGTCGCGGTTCCCGCTCAGCAGCGGGAACCGGCTCAGCTCGTCGGCGGCGCTGGCCAGCGCGGCCGCGGCGGCCTGCCTGGCGGTGCGGCCCGCGGCGTTGCCGGGCGCGGGCGTGGCCGGTGCCACGCCCGCCAGGCGCAGCGGGTAGGCGCCGACCGTGTGCACCGGGGTGACCTGCGCCGCGCAGGAGGTGTTCTCGTGCTGAAGGTTCCCCGGGTCGAGGACGAACCGCTGGAAGATCGAGGCCGGGCAGGCGTCGTTGGCGTCCTGCAGCGCGACGTGGGTCAGGTTGGCGACCGTGACCAGCCGCGCCGAGGGCCCCATCTGCCGGGCGACGAGCGTGGCGCCGTGCAGCTTCGGGGTGAGCGAGTCGAGCGTGCCGGACAGGATCAGCACCGGCAGCCGGCGCGGGACCAGCGGGGGCTTGCGCGTGATCGGCGGGACCAGCCGCGACGGCGACGGCCAGCGCAGGCACGCGCTGTACGCCTCGGTGTACTGGTCCAGCGACGTCCACTGGCGCAGCGTGAACGGCGCGAACGTGCCGGCGGGCTCGCGGCGCAGCGCCGCCTGGTACTGCCGGGCCCGGGCCGCGGGCGGGGCGGTCCTGCTGAACAGCTGCACGTAGTCGGTGCAGCCGACGGCGAAGTACAGCCCGTCGCTGAACTCGGGCAGCGGGTAGTTGGTGTCGTCGAAGCCCAGCGACAGCGCGGCCAGCCGCAGCAGCGGCGCCGCGTCGTTGTGGGCCACCAGGGCCCGCCCGGCCGCGTCCAGGTCCCGGTAGACGACCGGGTCGAAGCCGGCGTTGTTGACCAGGTTCACCAGGGTCAGCACGGTCACGGTGAGGCTGCCCCGGGTGCCGTCGGGCAGCATGGCCCGGCCGGTGACCGGCGAGCGGGCGAGCCGCGCCGCCAGCGCACCGATCCTGGCCCAGGCACCACCGCCGCCCCCGGTGGCCGCCGCGCAGGCCGCCGACAGGCGGCAGGCCTGCTCGAACGCGCGCCGGGCGGTGACCACGGTGGTCGTGTACCACGGATCCAGGCCGAGCACCTGGTAGGTGGAGTCCAGCGTCACCGACCGCAGCTGGCTGGCGTAGCGGGAGGCGAAGACCTGCGAGAACCAGCTTCCGTAGGAGTCGCCGTACAGGTCCACCCGGCCCAGGTGCAGCGCCCGCACGACGCCGGACACGTCCCTGGCCGTGTAGGCGGTGTTGAACAGGTCCGAGGCGTGCACCCAGCCGCCGCCGCGGTAGTGCCAGGTGTGGTTGAGCCGCCGGCCGCAGTCAGCCACCAGGCTGTCGAACCGCTGCCCGTACTGCTTGCTCCCGGCGTGCTCCAGGCCGGGGCAGTTGATCGGGGTGGAGTTGCCGGTGCCGCGGAGGTTGACCAGCAGCAGGTTCCTGGTCCGCTTCAGCGTCCCCATCATCGCCAGGTAGGCACCCTGCGTTCCGGTCGTGGCGAACCCGGGCCCGCCCTCCACGGCCAGCACGGTCCCGGTCGCGTGCCCGCTGGCCGGCAGCCAGCGGAACCCGATGCGGATCCGGGGGCTCGCCGCGGCGGCGTAGTCCAGCGGCACCATGAGGTCCCCGCAGTACGTCCGTGGCCGTTTCGTGCACGCCTGCAGCGGGACGCTGCCCAGCCGCAGCGCCGCTCCCCGCGGTGCCGGGACGGGAGCCGCCGAGGCGGCGGTAACCGGGGCGCCGGCCACCGCCGTGGCGGCCGCCAGCGCAGTGGCACACAGAACTCGCGAAACTCCTCCGATGATCACACCGAGATCGTAGGCCGCGGCGCCCCCG